>NZ_JBIWFO010000001.1:1230253-1331317 GCF_044763125.1 Streptomyces sp. NPDC096310
ACCCCGGCCGGGGGCGGCCGGCCGCTCCCCCCCCACCAACGGCGCCGGCCCCCCGGGCGCCCCTCCCCCCGGGGGGGGCCCCGGCCCCGCCCCCCCGGGGGGGCCCCGGCCGGACACACCGCCCGGCCGGAGGCTACCCTTCCCGGGTGACGCAGCATCCCACGCCGAACGAGCGGCGGCCCGCGAACGACGGGCCGAAGGCCGCCGGCCGCAACCGGGCCGCTCTGGTCGCCGCCGCCCGGGAGATCTACGCGGAGCACGGACTGGACGCCCCGTTCTCCGCGATCGCGCGCCGCGCCGGGGTCGGCCAGGGCGTTCTCTACCGGCACTTTCCCGACCGGGACGCCGTGGCGACCGCGGTCCTGGAGGAGAACGTACGGCAGGTCGAGGAGGCGGCCGCGAGCGAGGAACTGACCTTCGCCGGTGTCCTCGGCGTGATGACCTGGCATCTGACGGAGTCGGCGGCCTTCATCGGCCTCCTGCACGCCGGTGAGGCGGGCCGCACCGGCATCCACGCGTACGCCCTGGCCCTTTCCGAGCGGGTCGAGCTCGCCCTGCGGGCCGAACTGCCGGACGGTCACCGGCTGGGGGCGGCGAACGATCTGATGCTGGCGGTCGCCATGGTCTCCGGGGCCGTGACCGGCCCCACCCGCGAGGAGCGGGAACGCCGGGCGCTGGCGGCCTGGCGGCTGCTCGACGTCGAGGTGGGACCGGTTCGGCCCCTCGGCGGGTGAGGGGCGCGGCGGTGTGTCAGCCGCCGTTGGACTGCCGGATGCCCTTCGCCAGCGCGTCGAAGGTGTAGAGGTACCCGCCGGCGGGCCCGCTGACGGTCATGTACGCCGTGGTCCCGCCGGGCTTGATCGCCACGTTGGTCGCCGACTCCAGCCCTTCGGTGCGGCCGGGGATCTCGACCGTCGCCAGGCGCTCACCGTGCCGGTCGTACACGACCATCGCGGGCCGGCCGTGCAGCCCCTGGTAGAGGTTGCCGGCCGCGTCCACGGCGATCGAGTCGGTCTGCGCGATTCCGCCGTCGACGCGGATGGCAGTGTGCCGGGAGGCCACCCCGCCCTCCGCGTCGAGGCGCAGATAGGAGATCCGGTTCTGGGTGAGTTCGCTGATCCACAGCCCGCGGTGGCCCACGTCGAACGAGATGCCGTTCGTCGCGGCCAGTTCGTCGGCGAGGACGGTGGCCTTCTTCCCCTCGCGGTCGATACGCACCACCCGGCCCTGCTCCTTGTTCTCGGACAGGCCGCGTGAGTCGCTGACGTACAGGTTGCCCTCCGGGTCGAAGGCGAGGTCGTCGGGGTTCATCGGCGCCCCGTCGACCCCGCCGGAGAAGAAGGTGCGGGGATCGCCGCCGTCCGGAGCCAGGCTCACGATCTCGCCGTGCGCGTAGTCGGTCAGGTAGAGCCGTCCGTCGTACGGGCTGAACTGGGCCGAGGTGTAGGCGCCCCGGCCGTCGGTGTGGACACCGCGCGACGTCTTCTTCGCGATGTCGACCCGTATCACCTTCGGCTCACCGGCGGGCGCGGTGACGTCGACGACGTACAGGCCACCGTCCTTGCCGAAGGTCGGGCCCTCCAGCAGGGTCATCCCGGTCTCCTCGTGCACCTGGGTGAGTTGCATGACCTTCTGCGCGCGGATGGTCCGGTCCTGGTGCGCGGAGGCGGCCGCCGTACCGCCGGGGGCGGCGGTTTGCGTACCGCATCCGGTGAGTGTCAGCACACCGACCGAGGCGAGCACGGCAAGGGATCGGAGGGGGAGTCGTCGCATGGGGGGATCACTCTTCCTGTCCGCTGTGTGCGGGCGCCGCCGGCGGGGAGGTTCGCGCGCGCCCGCCCGGGGCGCGGACGGGCTCGTCCCTGGTGCGGCGGTGCGCCCGCGTCCAACCGGACATCATTGTCCGGTAGTTGCTACCGTAGCGGAAGGCCGCTCGTCCTGGGCGGCCGGCACGACAGCGACCCCACAGGATCGAGGCCCCCACATGACGACGACCTCCCCAGCACCGGCCCCCGGCGAACTCGCCGAACTGAGGCAGCGTTACCGCCTCGAACGCGAGCGGCGCGTACGGCCCGACGGCGCGCTCCAGTACCGGGACACCGACGCCGAGTTCGGCTACTACGCCGCCGATCCGTACACGGGGGAGGTGGCCGGGCGCGAGCCGCTGTACGACACGGTCGATGTCGCCGTGGTCGGCGGTGGCTTCGGGGGCATCCTCGCCGGGGCCCGGCTGCGGCAGGAGGGCGTGGAGCGTGTCCGGGTCGTCGAGAAGGGCGGCGACTTCGGGGGCACCTGGTACTGGAACCGGTACCCGGGCATCCACTGCGACATCGAGTCGCACGTGTACCTGCCGATGCTCGACGAGACCGGATACGTGCCGGAGTGGAAGTACGCGCCCGGCGAGGAGATCCGCCGCCACGCGGTACGGGTCGCAAGGAAGTTCGACCTCTACGCCGACGCCCTGTTCTCCACCGCGGTCACCTCGCTGACCTGGGAGGAGGCATCCGAGACCTGGCTCGTGGCCACCGACCGCGGTGACGCGTTCCGGGCCACGTACGTCGTCACCGCCACCGGCACCCTGTCCGAACCGAAACTCCCCGGGATACCCGGCATCGAGGACTTCAAGGGCCACACCTTCCACACGTCGCGGTGGGACTACGGCTACACCGGCGGCACCGCCGACGGCGGCCTGACCGGTCTCGCGGAGAAGCGGGTGGGCATCGTCGGCACCGGTGCCACCGGCATCCAGGTCATCCCGATGCTGGCCGAGGACGCCGGGCACGTCTACGTCTTCCAGCGCACCCCCTCCACCGTGGACGTTCGCGCCAACCGCCGCACCACCGCGGGCGATGTCGGCGCCGACCACGACGGGTGGGCACGCGAACGCCGCGACAACTACCTCCGTATCGTCTCCGGTGAGACGGCCGAACAGGACCTCGTGGCGGACCGCTGGACCATGTCGGCGGGGCTTCTGGAGAAGCTTCTGCCGAGCTTCCGCCGCCAGGGCGACCGGAAGGCGTTCGAGGCCGCCTACGAGGTCGCCGACGCCGCCAAGATGAACGAGCTCCGCGCCCGCGTCGAGGAGACCGTCACCGACCAGGCCACGGCGGAGCGGCTCAAGCCCTGGTACCGGTACGCCTGCAAGCGCCCCACCTTCTCCGACAAGTACTACCCGGCGTTCAACCGGGGCAATGTCACCCTGGTCGACACCGCCGACACCCATGGCATCGAGCGCGTCACCGAGAACGGCGTCGTGGTCGGGGACACCACCTACGAACTCGACTGCCTGATCTTCGCCACGGGATTCTCCGTCGGCACCTCCGGCATCCACTCCGGCAAGCTCCCCGTCCACGGCCGCGACGGCACCCAACTGCTGCACGCCTGGGCGCGCCAGGGCCCGCGCAGCGTGCACGGCTTCACCAGCAACGGCTTCCCGAACCTGATCCAGATGGGCTCCCTCCAGAACGCCAGCAGCGTCAACTTCACGCACATCCTGGACGAGCAGGCCGTCCACGCCGCCGCCCTCGTCGCCGCCGCCGAGGCCAAGGGCGCCGTCATCGAACCGCCCCGCGAAGCCGAGGACGCCTGGATCGCCGCCCTGGCCGAGGACGCCCCCGACCACGAGTGGTTCCACGCCGAATGCACCCCCGGCTACTACAACCGCGAAGGGCGCGGCCGGCCGAACGGCCCGACCGCCTACCCCCACGGAGCGTTCGCCTTCCACGCGCTCCTGAAGCGATGGCGTACGGAGTCCATGGACGAAATCCTCCGGGCGAGGGCTTCCCGGCAGTCCTAGGGGGCGTACGGGCCGGACTCGGGCGCCGTCGCCCCACGTCGGAGCGGCGGTACGGGGGACCGCTGGGGCTCGTGGCCCCGTACCGGGACGCCGGCCGCCGGCCGCGCGTCCCGGTACGGGGCCAGGAACGCCGTCAGCGCGGACAGCATCGCCTCAGGGGTTTCCTCGGCGGGGTAGTGGCCGGACCCGGGCAGGGACAGACTCTCCACGTCGTCGGCGGCCGCCTCCATCGTCTCGCCGACCGACGCGCCCAGGTTCTCCGCCCCTCCGATCGCCAGGACGGGCAGGGACAGCCGTCGTGTCCTGCGCTCCTGGTTCTGGGCGACGGTCGTGTCGAGTGCGCGGTAGAACTCGAAGCCGCACCGCAGGGCTTCCGGGTCGCCGGCGAGCATGTCGACATAGTGCTGAACGGCGTGGCCGGGCAGCGGTTTCGCGGATTTCGTGGCGAACTGGCTGCCGAAGTAGAGCTGTTCCCGTCCGCTGACCAACTGCTCGTTGATGTCCGTGAGGCGGTTGAAGGCGAAGTGCCAGAGGCGTTCGTCGGCCTCGTGGCCGCCGAAGAGCGGCGGTGCGGGGGACAGCCCCGGTATCGCGGCCTCGGCGACGACCAGGCGGTCGAGCCGGCCGGGGTGATCCGCCGCCAGGGCGTAGCCGGTCCACATGCCGACGTCGTGACCGACCAGGGCGAAGCGCTGGTGCCCGAGCGCGTCCATCAGCGCCACCATGTCGCGTGCGAGCGTGCCGGTGTCGTATCCGCCCCGGGGCTTGCCCGAGAGCCCGACGCCGCGCGGATCGACCGCGACGATCTGGAAGACCTGGGCCGGCGCCGGCATCAGGAGACGCCAGGCGTACCAGGTCTGGGGCCGGCCAGCAACAGCAGGGCGGGCCCCTCGCCGCCGGTGACGGCGTGCAGGCGCAGTTCACCGATGTCGACGTACCGGCTGGTGAAGGTGTCGGTGAATCCGGCCGGGAGGTTCGGCACCTGGGAGACGGAACCGGGGCCCTCGGGGGTGGGCAGGTGGGGCGTCGTCAGATTCATGATCATCCTCTGTATAGGAGTAGGCGGGCGGGGCGGCCGAAGCGCGCACGTGCCGGCGCGAGGCCGTCGGCCTTCGTGAGTCCTCCGGGTACGAGAACCACGGCCCGTCACGCCAACCATCCTGGATCGACGGTCAAGGGTGAGGTGACCGATCGGTCCAAGAGGGGGGTGGGCTCCTGGGGCGAACGAAAAGGGAGGTGTCTGCTGTGTCCGGCCGCAAGCAGTTCGATGTCGGTGAGGCCCTGGACCAGGCCATGCGGGTGTTCTGCCAGCGCGGGTACGCGGATGCCTCGCTCGATGCCCTCGGCTCGGCGACGGGCCTCGGCCGCGGTTCCCTCTACGGAGCCTTCGGCGCCAAGGACGCCCTGTTCGCCCGGTGCCTCGACCGCTACGCGTCGATCTACGGCGCCCAGTACGAGCGGGCGCTCGCGGCACACCCCGATGATCCGGTGCGCGCGGTCGAAGCGTTCTTCGACGTCGTCCTGGGCCGTATCGCCGACCCGGCGGTCCCTGCGCGGTGCCACCACTCCCTCCGAGTCGAAGGTGGAGGTCAAACAGGCCGCGATGGCCACCGCCGCCCACTCGGTGCTCGTCGCCGGATCTTCCAAGTACGGTACGTTCGGCCGGTACCGGGTCGCGCCGCTCGCCGCCTTCGACACGATCGTCACCGATGCCGACCTGACCGATGCGGCCGCCGAGGGCATCCGTACAGGAGGCTCCTCGCCGGCACTGGCCCGTTCCTGACGCCGGCCGGCACCGGGTCACGCCCTGGTGATCTCCCTGCCCGGCATCGGCTCCGCGAGAGCCGCCCGCCAAGCGGGCGCGCCGAAGGGGTCCGCGAAGTACTGGGTCTCGTGCACCACATGCCCGTGGGCGAATTCCATGACGCTCACCGCGCGGCTGGGCACCCCGTCGTAGGTGATGACGCACTCGCTCACCCACAGATCCCCGCCGCCGACGATCCGGCGGACGGCGAAGTGCCGATCGGCGGGGTGCCCGCCACGCTGCGCCGAAATCGCCGCGCGGCCCCGGAACCGTTCGCCCGACTGCGGATAGTCGAGGATCGCGTCCACGGCGTAGAGGGCGTGCTCCGCCTCGATGTCCCCGCGTTCCGATGCCCGCCAGTGCTCCTCGATCGCGGTCCTGGTCCGCGTATCAGCATCCATCGCCTTGTCCCTTCTGCTGGCGGTCGGAGCGATCAGGGACCGGCCGTGGAACGTCAGGGGAAACGGGGACAGCGTAGACCGCCCGGTCCCGGGCGCGCGGAGCGACCCGCGTCAGAACGGCTGCCGGATCCGGGCGAGTGCCGCGGTGGTGAGGACCTGGTCGGGGTGGCCGTCTCCCGCCAGACGTCCGTCGTGCAGGACGAGGCAGGTGTCCGAGGCGCGCGCCGCCTCCAGGTCGTGCGTGGCCTGGACGACCGTCACCCCGTCGGCGACGAGTTCGGTGAGCAGTGTCGCGATCCGTTCCCTGGCCTCCGGGTCCAGGCCCGTGGTCGGCTCGTCGAGCAGCAGCAGGTCGGACCCCTGGGCCAGCCCCTGGGCGATCAGGGCGCGTTGGCGCTGACCGCCCGACAGCTCCCCCAGCTGGCGTGAGGCGAGAGCGCCGATACCGAGCCGGTCCAGCGCGTGGTCCACCGTCGCGTGGTCGCGCCCGGTCAGCCGGCGCCAGGGGCCGCGTTCGCCCCAGCGCCCCATCTCCACCGTCTGCCGGACGGTCAGCGGCAGTGTGTCGCCGACCGCCGTGCGCTGGGGGACGAACGCGGGCGGCAGTACACCGTTGTGGTGGAGTTCGCCCGATGTCGGACGGATCACACCGGCCATGACGCCGAGCAGTGTCGACTTCCCGCTGCCGTTCGGCCCGACCAGCGCGGTCATGGCGAGTCCCGGTATCGCGGCGTCGAGTTGGCGGAGGACGGGGCGGCCGGGATATCCCGCACACAAAGCGGCGAATCGGACGCGCGGAGTCCGGCCTCGCGGCGCGGTGGTCAGATGGTTCGGTGTTTTGAACATGATTTTCATTGTAGTGTGCCGGTCATGGAGTGGTTGACGGCCCCGTTCGAGGTCACATTCGTACAGCGAGCCCTGTGGGGCGGAATCCTGGTGTCCGCGATCTGCGCACCGGCCGGGACCTGGGTGGTGCTCAGAGGCATGGCCTTCCTCGGGGACGCCATGTCCCACGGGTTGCTGCCCGGGGTCGCGCTGGCCGCACTGTTTGGCGGCAACCTGCTGGTGGGCGCGGTGCTGAGCGCGGCCGTCATGACGGCGGGCGTCACCGCGCTGGGGCGCGCCCCGAAGCTGTCCCAGGACACCGGGATCGGGCTGCTGTTCGTCGGCATGCTCTCGCTCGGCGTGATCATCGTGTCGCGCTCGCAGTCCTTCGCGGTGGACCTGACCGGATTCCTCTTCGGTGACGTCCTCGCCGTACGGCAGCAGGACCTGTACCTGCTGGCGGCGGCCCTGCTGATCTCCCTGGCCGTCTCGGTCCTCGGTCACCGGGCCTTTCTGGCCCTGGCGTTCGACCCTCGCAAGGCCCGGACCCTCGGGCTGCGTCCGCGGCTCGCCCACGCCGTACTGCTCGGACTGCTCGGCCTGGCGATCGTTGCCTCGTTCCACATCGTGGGGACGCTGCTCGTCCTCGGCCTGCTCATCGCCCCACCGGCCGCCGCGCTGCCCTGGGCGCGCGGTGTCCGCGGGGTCATGGTGCTCGCCGCCCTCCTCGGCGTCACCGCCACCTTCGGCGGCCTGCTGCTGTCCTGGCATCTGGGAACCGCGGCCGGAGCGACCGTCGCGGCCCTCGCGGTCGGCCTGTTCTTCCTCTCCCATGGGGCATCCGGCCTGCGGCACCACCGCGCCACCACGCCCGTTCCCGCCCACGAAGTCAACTGAAGGAAACCTGAGGCGATGGCCCTGACCGTCAAAAGAAACGTCACCCCGCGGGCCGCGGCCGCCCTGCTGCTCCCCGCGCTGCTCGCCACGAGCTGTACCGGAGAGCGGGACAACGGCCCCCGGCCGGCGGCGCGTTCCTCCTCCGCCACCCCGCACGGTTATGTCGACGGCGCGCACGAAGCCGCCGAACAGCAGTCCCGTCTGCTCCTCAACGACCCCGACAGCGGGAACACCCGGGTCCTCGACCTCGTCAGCGGCACGGTGCGGGGAACCGAACCGGTGGCGGGCGCCGTCCGGCTGGAAACGGACGGACGGTTCGGCTACCTCCACACCGCCGAGAGCACCCACGTACTCGACAGCGGCGCCTGGATGGTGGACCACGGCGACCATGTCCACTACTACCGGGCGGCGATACGCGACATCGGCGATCTCCCGGTGGGCCGTACGGCGCGGGTACGCGGCGACATCGCGGTGACCGCGCTGACCGACGAGGCCGGCCGCGTGGTCCTCCACGACCGGAGCGAACTGGAGAAGGGCTCGATCACGTCGCCCCGGACGCTGCCGGGCACCTACACGGGCCCCGTCGTCCCGTACGCCGGGCACCTGGTCGCCTTCACCGGGAAGGGCGGCACGGCGCGGCCCGCCGTACTCGACCGGAAGGGCAGGCGCGTCGCGTCCCCGGAGGCGGAGTGCCAGGACCCGCGAGGTGACGCCGTCACGCGGCGCGCAGTGGTGGTGGGATGCGCCGACGGCGCCCTGCTCGTCCGTGAACGGAACGGTACCTTCACCGCCGAGAAGATCCCGTACGGCGACGACATCCCCGAGGAGCAACGGGCCACGGCCCTGCGGCAGCGCCCCGGCAGCGACACCCTCACCGCGCCCGCCGGGCAGGACGCCGTGTGGATCCTCGATGTCACCGAGCGGACCTGGACCCGGGTGAGCACCGGACCCGTCGTCGCCGCCAACACCGCGGGGGAGGGCTCCCCGCTGCTCGTCCTGGAGACCGACGGAGCCCTGCACGGCTACGACATCGCCACCGGCGAACACATCGCGCGGACCCAGCGGCTCCTGACGGGGCATCAGCGGGTGGGTGCCGAGGCGATCACACCCGTGATCGAGGTCGACCGCAGCCGCGCCTACGTCAACGACCGTGACGGCAAAAGGGTGTTCGAGATCGACTACAACGACGGACTGCGCGTCGCGCGCTCCTTCGACCTCGACATCGAGCCGGCCCTGATGGCGGAGACGGGCCGATGAGGGCGATGCGGCGCGCACGGATGCGGACCCGGCTGCGCAGCCTGCTCATGGGCCTGCTCGCCCTGGTCACGGCCGCTGCCGCCACCGCCTGCGGCACCGGAGGCGAGCGGCCTGGGATCGTGGTCACCACGAACATCCTCGGCGACATCACACGGCAGATCGTCGGCGACGAGGCCGAGATCACCGTCCTGATGAAGCCGAACGCGGACCCACACTCCTTCGGCCTGTCCGCCGCACAGGCCGCCACACTGGAACGTGCCGACCTGGTGGTCTTCAACGGTCTGGGCCTGGAGGAGAACGTACTGCGGCACGTCGACGCGGCCCGCGACTCCGGCGTCGCCACCTTCGAGGTGGGCGAGGCGGTCGGCCCGCTCACCTTCCGGGCGAGCGCCGACGGAGGCCCCGCCGACGGGGGAGGACAGCCCGACCCGCACTTCTGGACCGACCCGGACCGGGTACGGAAGGCCGCCGGCCTGATCGCCGGTCAGGTGATCGAGCACGTGAACGGCGTGGACGAGGCCGCGATACGCGCCCACGCCGGCCACTACGACACGAACCTGGCGGACCTCACCACCTGGATGGAGAAGTCCTTCGACCGCATCCCCGAGGACCACCGCGCCCTGGTGACCAACCACCACGTCTTCGGCTACCTCGCCGCTCGCTTCGGCTTCCGGGTGATCGGCGCGGTCATCCCCAGCGGCACCACCCTCGCCTCACCCAGCTCCTCCGACCTGCGCTCCCTCACCCGGGCGATGGAGGAGGCCGGGGTACGCACCGTGTTCGCCGACTCCTCGCGGCCCACCCGGCTGGCCGAGGTGCTCCGTACCGAACTGGGCGGCCGGGTCGCGGTCGTCGAGCTCCACTCGGAGTCACTGACCGCGCGAGGCGAGGGCGCCGACACCTACCTGCGCATGATGCGCGCCAACACCACCGCCATGACCGACGGCCTCACCGCCGGCGCGACCGGCGGCTGACCCCCGGCCCCACCGACGCCCGGTCGACCGGGCGTTCGTCAACCGTCACGTACTCCACGCCGCCGACGCGCGGCCCGGAAAGGAACACACCGGTGAACACCTCGATACGCACCAGAGCCCTCACGGGTACGGCCCTCACCCTCGCGGTGGCCACGGTCCTGACCGCCTGCGGAGGGGAGGACCCCTCGACCGGCGCGAAGGCCACGACGAGCCCCACGCCCGCGAAGACGGTCAAGGACCCGTTGGTCGCCACCTTCGACGGAGGCCTGTACGTCCTGGACGGCGCGAGCCTCGAACTCGGCGGGACCATCGCCCTGCCCGGCTTCAACCGGGTCAGCCCCGCCGGGGACGGCGACCATGTCATCGTCTCCACGGACAGCGGCTTCCGTGTCCTGAACGCCACCGGACGGAGCTTCACCGGCGTCGAGTACCAGGGCGCCAAGCCCGGCCATGTCGTCCGTCACGCGGGCAGGACCGTGCTCTTCACCGACGGCACCGGTGAGGTCAACGTCTTCGACCCCGCCGATCTCGGCGGCGGCGAGAAGCCCGAGGGCCGCGGCTACACCTCCGCGGAACCGCATCACGGTGTCGCCATCGAGCTGAAGAACGGTGAACTCCTCAGCACACTGGGCACCGAGGAGAAGCGTACGGGGGCTCTCGTACTGGACAAGAACAACAAGGAGATCAAGCGCGCCGAGAACTGCCCCGGTGTGCACGGCGAGGCGGCCGCCAGGAACGAGGCCGTCGCCGTCGGCTGCGAGGACGGCGTCCTGATCTACAAGGACGGCGAGTTCACCAAGGCCGAGGCCCCCGACGACTACGGCCGGATCGGCAACCAGGCCGGCAGCGACGTATCGCCCGTCATCCTCGGCGACTACAAGACCGACCAGGAGGCGGAGCTGGAGCGGCCGACCCGGATATCCCTCGTCGACACCGAAACGGCGAAGGTGCGCCTGGTCGACCTGGGTACCAGCTACTCGTTCCGCTCACTGGCCCGCGGCCCGGAGGGCGAGGCGCTCGTGCTCGGCACCGACGGCGCGATCCGGGTGATCGACCCGGTGAGCGGCGCCATCGAGAAGAAGATCCCCGCCGTGGGCGAGTGGCAGGAACCCCTGGACTGGCAGCAGGCCCGGCCCACCCTCTTCGTCCGCGACCACACCGCCTACGTATCCGAACCCGGGAAGAAGGCCCTGCACGCCATCGACCTCGAAACCGGCAAGAAGACCAGCTCGGTGACCCTGCCGAAGAGCACCAACGAACTGTCGGGGGTCGTCGCGCCCCACTGACCCCCGCACCGCCCCTGCGGCCGGCGGGCCGCAGGGGATCGGCGTGGTCGGCTGGTTCCGCGAGAACGGCGAATTCCCCGTCGACGACGTCGCCTGCCAACTGACGCGCCGGTGCCAACCGACGCTCCGGACGGCTACGCCGCCGGCGTCGGCACAGCCCCGTCGGCGGAACCGCGTACCGGTCCCTTCCAAGCGGTCGTGGCCGTTTCACCGGCAGGTCCGGGCGGTTCAGGTTTGCGGGTCACGGTGCCCGGTCGGCTGACCACGGCCGGGTCGCGGTGGTCGAAGAACAGCGACGCCCCCGAGGTGTGCCGGGGGGTGATGAGCGGGGGTGTATCAGGGCCCCCTCCGCGGGCGTGCACGGTGACGGCGGAGAGACACTGAAACCATGGCACCCGAGCAGCACACCGGCGAGGAACTGGGCCGCTTCCCGCGCGCCTGCCGCACCCGGACCAGCCAGCCCGCAGAGCGTCGGCCTGACCCCCGGGCCAAGGGTCCGCCGTACCCCTGGCCTGCGCCGCGAGGAGCTGGCCACCCTCGCCGGGGTCAGCATCGACTACTGCACCCGGCTGGAGCGCGGCAAGGAGACCCGGCCCGGTCCCGCCGTCATCGACGCGCTCGCCCGCGCGCTCAAGCTGGACGAGGCCGAGCACCAGCACCTGCGCGACCTCGCGGGACGCGCCGCCCGCTACGCGCCCCAGCCGGCCCCGGCGCCCGGCCGCACCGTGCGCCCCCACCTGAAACTGCTGCTGGAAGCCGTACGGCCGAACCCGGCCTGTCGTCAGCCGCAGCATGGACCCCCTCGCCCACAACCCCGGCGGGCTCGCCCTCTACGCCGGCATCGCCGACTGGCCCGCCACCCAGCGCAACCTCGCCCGCTATCTCTTCCTCCACTCCGCCGCCCGCGAGATCTTCCCCGACTGGGACAACCAGATCCGCGGCTGCGTCGCCCGGCTGCGCGCCCTGGCCGGCACGGCCCCCGACGCCCCGGACCTCACCCGCCTCGTCGGTGAACTCCTCCTCAAGAGCCCCGACTTCGCCGGGCTGTGGGAGCGGTACGAGGTCACCGGCCGCACACACGCCAGCGTTCCCCCACGTGCGGTAGGCATCGGTTCCCCGCTTCGTCACCTTTCGGCGGGCCGGGCTGCCGCGGGTAGTTCCACAGCGACGCGGATCCCGCCGGCAGGGCGCGGGGCGAGGGTGAGTGTTCCGTCGTGTGCGCGGGTGATGGTCTTGACGATGGCCAGGCCCAGGCCGACGCCCGCGTGATCGGTGCTGATGCGCTCGGTGCCGCGCTGGAACGGTTCGGTGAGTGTCGAGGCCTGCCGCGGGGTGAGCTTCTTGCCGGTGTTCTCGACCGTGAGTTCCACGGTCCCGGGGCGGACGCCGGTATGGACCCACACAGTGCCCTGTCCGGGCAGGTTGTGCACGATGGCGTTGTGCACCAGGTTCGTGGTGAGCTGCAGCAGGAGCGCCTGCGATCCGGCCGCGGGGGTGATGTCACCGGTGGTCTCGATGGTGACACCGCGCTTCTCGGCGAGAGGGAGGAGCGTTTCGGTGGCTTCTTCCGCCAGGAGGGACAGGTCGACGTACTCGCGGGTGAAGGATCGCTGGTCGGCGCGGCTGAGCACGAGGAGCGCCTCGGTCAGGTCGATCGCCCGGGTGTTGACGACGTGCAGGCGGTCGATGATGTCACCGGTGTCGCGCTGCGGATCGGTGCGGGCCAGGTCGAGAAGTGTCCTGGAGACCGCCAGCGGGGTGCGCAACTCGTGCGAGGCGTTGGCCGCGAACCTCTGCTGTTCCGCGACGTGTGCCTCAAGCCGTGCGAGCATGGCGTCGAAGGCGTCGGCGAGTTCGCGGAACTCGTCGTTGCGGCCCGGCAGCCGGATCCGGTGGGAGAGCGATCCGCTCGTGGCGGTACGTGTGGCGTCCGTGATCCGGGTCAGCGGGGCGAGCATACGGCCGGCGAGCATCCATCCTCCGAGGAGACCGAACGCCAGAAGGAAGACCATCACCGCGCCCGCGGCCGGCGCGAAGGTGCGCAGGAGGACGGAGCGTTCCAGCACCCCACCGGGGCTGTTCGCCACGTCGGGCAGGGCACTCAGCATGAACACCCACACCGCTGCGAGCAGCAAGGTGCCCGCGAACATGAGGAAACCCGCGTAACTGAGGGTGAGTTTGAGGCGAACGCTCACCCCGGGCGTTCTAGCCACGGTCTCCTCCCTTGTGCCCGGCCCCGTCCCCCGTCCTGTCCCCGGCCTCCGGTCGCGTGTCGATGCGGTAGCCGACGCCGGGCACGGTGGCGATGATCCAGGGTTCGCCGAGGCGTTTGCGCAGCGCCGAGACGGTGATACGTACGGCGTTGGTGAACGGATCGGCGTGCTCGTCCCATGCCCGCGCCAGCAGATCCTCGGCGCTGACGACACCGCCTTCGGCGGCGACGAGGACTTCGAGCACCGCGAACTGCTTCCTGGTCAGCGCGACGTAGCGGCCGTCCCGGTAGACCTCTCTGCGGAACGGATCCAGCCGCAGACCGGCGAGCTCCCGCACAGGGGGCCTGGTGTGGCCACGTCTGCGGTCGAGTGCTCGGATCCTGAGCACGAGTTCCTGGAGTGCGAAGGGCTTCGTGAGGTAGTCGTCGGCGCCGAGTTCGAACCCGGAGGCCTTGTCGTCGAGCCGGTCGGCCGCGGTGACCATGAGGATCGGCATGCCGCTGCCGCCGGCGACGATGTGCTGGGCGATCGCGTCACCGGAAGGGCCGGGGACATCGCGGTCGAGAACAGCGATGTCGTAGGCGTTGACGCTCAGCAGTTCCAGAGCGGTGTCGCCGTCCCCGGCGATGTCGGCGGCGATCGCTTCCAGGCGTAGACCATCGCGGATGGCCTCCGCCATATACGGTTCGTCCTCGACGATCAGCACACGCATGCTGTCGATGCTACGAGTCGGCGCATATCGTCGGCATATCGAAAACCGCATACGTGCCGGCAACACCACACCGCCTTGACTGACGGCATGTCCCACAGCGAATCAGCCCTCGATGACACGACAACGGCGCGGCCGGACACGGCGGAGACCGGGCAGGGCGGCGCCGGCCGCCGGGACGCGGGCGGTGGGACCTGGCGCGCGGGCATCCGCCGGGCGATCCGTATCGGCTCCCGGCCGGGGCCCTGGAGGCGCGGCCCGGTGCTCGCGGCGCTGGCGCTGCTGCTCGGCCTGGTCATGCTGCTGCACGCGCGGATCACGGACCGCGGCGGCCTCGGCAGCCTGGTGGAGACCTGCCTGCCGTGGTTCGGCCTGTTCGTCCCGGTGCTGCTGGCCGGGGCGGTGCGGCGCCGCTCCGCCTCGGCGGTGGCCGCGCTGCTGCTGCCGGTCACGGTGTGGCTGAACCTCTTCGGCGGGCTGCTCGGCGACAAGTCCCACCCGGGCGCCGACCTCACCGTGGCCGGCCACAACGTCGGCGCCGACAACCCCGACCCGGCCGGCACGGCCCGCGACCTGGCCGCCTCCGGCGCGCAGGTGCTGGCCCTGGAGGAGATCACCCCGCAGGCGAAGCCGCTGTACGAGAAGGAGCTGGCGGAGGCGTACCCGCACCACACGGTGCAGGGCACGGTCGGGCTGTGGAGCAAGCTGCCGCTGTCGGACACCCGGCCGGTCGACATCAGCATGGACTACGGGCCGCTGGCCGACACCAAGACGGCCGACGTCAAGATGGCCTACAACCGGGCGCTGCGGACCACGGTGGCCACGGACCGGGGCCCGCTGGCGGTGTACGTGGCCCACCTGGGGTCCGTACGTGTGTTTCCCAGGAACGGCTTCTGGACGGAGAGCCGGGACCGCGGCGCGCAGGCGCTCGGGGAGGCCGTCGCAGCGGAGCGGAACGAGCGGGTGGTGCTGCTCGGCGACTTGAACGGCACCCTGGACGACCGGGCGTTCGCCGGCATCACCGCGCGGACGCACTCGGTCCAGGACGCGGCCGGGGACGGCTTCGGCTTCACCTGGCCGGCGGGGTTCCCGGTGGCGCGGATCGACCAGATCCTGGTCAGGGGCGTGGAGCCGGTGAGCTCGCGGGTGCTGCCGGCCACCGGCAGCGACCACCGGCCGGTGGCGGCCGGAATCAGGTGGTGAGCACCGCGTGAAGCTTCCGCCGCCTCCCGCCGCCCGCCTCCCGCCGCCCGGCACCCCGCGCGCGGCCGTGCACCGGGCTCAGGTCTCCTCGTCGTCGAGCAGGGCGAGCCGGGTCGTCACGTCGTCGGCGAAACGGGCGAGGAGGCGGACGAGGTCGTCACGGTCCTGGCGGGGCCAGTCGGCGAGGGCGTCGCTGAACCAGCCGAGCAGGAAGGCGAGATAGCGGTTGACGGCCTCGGTGCCGGCGTCGCTGGGTTCGATGAGGCGGGCCCGCGCGTCGTGCGGGTCGGGGATGCGGTGGACGAGGTCGCGCTTCTCCAGGATCTGGACCTGGCGGGTGATGTGCGGGCCCACGACCTGCATACGGTCGGCGATCTCGCCGATCCGCAAGGGCTTGCCGGCCGTATGCAGGGCGACCAGCACACCCACCGCGGAGCGGTCGCGTCCCAGGCCCGCGTGTTCGGCGGCGCGCTCCACGAGGCGCCCCCGGTTGACGGCGGCACCGAGCCGGCTGATCCGGGGCAGCGCGGCGAGCAGGCCGAGGCGCGGATCCTCCGGTTCGTGGGCCTCGGGGGACTCCGGGGAATCGGTGGGCACGGCACCTCCATTTGCATACCTGAGTTAGGTATCTATATTGTGTGGGGCTATCGCCACCCGCCAGGGCGGCGTGCGGCCTCCGTAAAGATACCTGAGGTACGTATCTTTTCGCTGGTCCGGTGTGTACCACCGACATGCCGGCAGGGAAGCCCGCCGGGGAAGTGAGAGGCCATGAACGCCATGTCACACCCAGCCCGTCGCGTACTGGTCTCCGGAGCGAGTATCGCGGGCCCGGCGCTCGCGTACTGGCTCGACCGGTACGGCTTCGAGGTGACCGTCGTCGAGAAGGCCGCAGCCGTGCGCGGGGGCGGCTACGCCATCGACATCCGGGGCACCGCCCGTGAGGTCGTGGAGCGCATGGGGCTGCTGACGCGCCTGCGCGCCGCCCATGTCGACAGCCGGCGGATCACCTTCGTCGACCCCGCCGGGCTGACCGTCGGCTCGCTGCGCCCGGAGCAGATGACCGGCGGCGAGGCCGGTCTCGACCTGGAGGTCCGGCGCGGCGATCTGGCCGACGCCCTCCAGGAGCCGCTGCGCGACCGCGTCGAGTTCCTCTTCGGGGACTCCATCGCCACGCTGGACGACGACGGGGACGCTGTCCATGTGGCGCTCGACAGCGGCACCCGCCGCGGTTTCGACCTCGTGATCGGCGCGGACGGGCTGCACTCGAACACGCGCCGGCTGGTCCTCGGACCCGAGGAGCCCTTCCACCGCTACCTCGGACACGTCTTCGCCGGTTTCACCCTCCCGAACGAGTTCGGCCTCGCCCGGGAGGGCGTCGTCTGGAACGACGCCGGTCGCGGCGCGGTCCTCTACGCGCACGACCCCGCCGATCGTGTCCACGGCTTCCTCACCTTCACCCGCGACATCCCGCCCTTCGAGGCCTTCCGCGATCCGCGGGCCCAGCGCGAGCTGGTCGCCGCGCGCTTTCCGGAGCGGGCCTGGCATGTGCCGCGGCTGGTGGAGGCGATGCGGGAGGCCGACGACCTCTTCTTCGACATCGTCAGCCAGATCCACCTGCCGGCCTGGTCACGTGGGCGCGTGGTCCTCGCGGGCGACGCCGCGCACGCCACCTCGTTCCTCTCCGGTCAGGGATCGAGCGTCGCCCTGGTCGGCGCGTACGTCCTGGCCGGTGAGCTGGCCGCGCGCTCCGACCACACCGCCGCCTTCGCGGCCTACGAACGCCGGATGCGCCCCTTCGCAGAGCGCAACCAGGCGCTGGCCACCAGTGGTGGCACCGTGGTGACACCGACGACACGGGAGCAACTGGAGGCCCGCGACGCCCTGTTGCGCGATCCGGAGTCCCTCGCGAAGGAGATGGCGACGGCGGGCGCCCAGGCGGGCCGGGCCGCGCACTCGGACCTCCTGCTGCCGGAGTACGCCGGGGCGCTGTGACCCCCCGGCGTACTCCGGCGGGCGGGCGGTCCGCCAGCTCCAAAAGAAGTGTTTGACAGTGTGCTGACCGGGGCCGGATACTCGTGCCATGTCCGCTGCCGGGAAACACGCGGGGCTCAGCGGTCTGCGCGCGCTGGCTCATCCGCTGCGCCTGCGCCTGCTGTCCCTGCTCACAGCGCATGCGATGAGCGCCAGTGAGGCCGCGCGCGAGCTGGGCGAGTCGCAGGCGAACGTCAGCTACCACATGCGTCATCTGCACGCCGCCGGCCTGCTGGAGATGGTCGAGGAGAGCTCGGTGCGCGGCGGCCGGGCCAAGCTGTACCGCCACAATCCGGCGAGTGGGGAGTCCGTCTCCGACGGATCCCCCGACGACTACGCGGGCCTGGCCGCCGCCCTCTCCGAGGAACTGCGACGCCGCAGCCGCGAGCGGGTCACCGGGTCGCCGGGCGCGTTCACCGACGCCGAGTTGTGGCTGCCCCCCGAGGCATGGGAGCGGGTACGGGAGCTCGCCGTGGAGCTGGGGGTGATCATGCACGCCGAGGCCCGGCCGCCGGACACACCGGGGACCGTACGTGCCAGCGCGACGCTCATGCTGTTCGAAATGGCCCGAGAGGGGACCTCAGAGTGACCGAGCAAGCAGAGAAGGCCTCCGTTCTGGCGTCCTTACGCCACCGGAACTTCCGCAACCTGGTGTTCGGCCGCACGATGACGCACTGCGCCAACTCCATGGCGCCCATCGCCCTGGCCTTCGCCGTCCTGGACCTGACCGGCTCCGCCGTCGATGTCGGGATCGTCGTCGGCTCGCGGTCGATCGCCAACGTCCTGCTCGTACTCTTCGGCGGCATCCTCGCCGACCGTGTGCCGCGTGCCCTCATCCTGCAGGGGTCCAGCCTGTCGGCCGCGACGGTACAGGCGGCGGTCGCCGTGGTGCTGCTCACCGAAGCGGCCTCGCTCGGGGTGCTCATCCTGCTGAGCGTGGTCAACGGCGCGGTGGCCGCCGTGTCGATGCCCGCCTCGGCCTCGCTGGTGCCGCAGACCGTGCCGGCCGGGGAACTGCGCGCCGCCAACGCCCTGAGCCGTATGGGTGTGAACGCCGGCATGATCGTCGGCGCCTCGGTCGGCGGCATGATCACGGCCGTCTTCAGCCCCGGCTGGGGCATGGCCGCCAACGCCGTCGTGTTCGCGGGCGCCGCTCTCGCTTACCACGGTGTGCGCGTGCCCCGGGCCAAGTCGGCCTCGGACGAGCCCTCCCAGCCGCTGCGCGAACTCCGGGAAGGATGGAAGGAGTTCACCGCACGCACCTGGGTATGGGTGGTGGTGCTCCAGTTCTTCGTGGTCAACGCCGTGACCGCGGGCGGCATCCAGGTGCTCGGCCCGACCATCGCCAACAGCACCTACGGGCGCACCGCCTGGGGGCTGGTGCTGGCCACACAGATGGCCGGCGCACTCATCGGCGGGTTCGTGGTGGGGCGCTCCCGCTCCCGTCACGCCCTGCGCATCGGCGTGGCCGTGGTGGCCCTCGACGCCCTGCCACTGATCGCGCTGGCCGAGGCGGCGCCCCTGGCGCTGCTGGTGGTGGCGATGTTCCTCAACGGCCTCGCCCTGGAGCAGTTCGGGGTCGCCTGGGACGTGTCGCTCCAGGAGAACGTCCCGCCCGACCGGCTGGCGCGGGTCTACTCGTACGACATGCTCGGCTCGATCCTCGCCCTGCCCGTCGGTGAGATGACGGCGGGCACCCTCTCCGAGCGCTTCGGGTCGCGTGCGACGCTTCTCGGCGGCGTGTGCCTGGTCCTTGCCGCCACCGTCGCGGCGCTGTGCAGCAAGGACGTCCGGTCACTGACCGTCAAGGGCGGGCTGGTGGAGGCCGAGGCACCGGGCGCGGCGGCCGTCGCACCCGGCACCGTCGCCGCTACCGAGCCGACCCGGGATCCGGCGGGCTGAGCACCGTGAGGCCCGGGAGTGTGAAGCGCGCACCGACCGGGCCGGACGGTTGCGTGCCGGCGCCGACCGCTGCGAGCCCCGGCTGTTCCGGCCGGCCGGTGCGGTGGGCGTGGTACGCCGCCACCACGCGCCGTACGAAAGGCCCGGCGCCCGCTCCGTACGCCTCGGGGCGCCGGGAGACCACCGTGAGCCGGTGCTCCTCGGGGCCGAGGACGAACAGCGCCGCCGACTCGTCCGGCAGCTCCCCGGTCAGCCGGGTCAGCGCCCCGGCGGTGGCGTTGCGGGCCCGCAGGAGCACCGAGGGGCCCATGCGCGCCCGCAGCGCGCTCAGCCACGCCCCCCGGTCCACCCGGCCCACCAGACACAGCGAGACCTCGGCGCGGCCGTCCGGCAGCGGTCGCCACTCCCAGGCGTCCGGCCGGACGTCGTGCTCCACCGGGAACGGCGCGGGCAGCCGGTCCGCGGTCGGGAGGCCGGGCAGCACGACGACCGCGCCGGGCAGCCGGCCTTCGGGCAGCCGCTCGGCGAGGTGGGCCGTCAGCGCGGCGGCCAGGGGCGCCGTCGGGTCGATGACCGCCGGTGTGGCGGCGTACTCCGTCAGGCGGTCGGGAACGGGCGGCACCGCCGGGGCGTAGCCACCGGACGGAACCGGGACCCCCTGCGCGTGAGCCGGTCCCTCCGCGCCCCGCCAGAACACCGCGTCGAGGGCGGTGGGGTCGACGGGCGACCAGGTGACGGTCACGGCGTAGCCGAGACGGGCGCCCAGTTCCCGCAGGTCATCAGGCTCGGGCACCGTGGCCGCCGGTGCGGTGCGCAGCAGCGCCTCAGCGGTGGCGACGTCGGCGCCCGCGTCGAGCGCGCGCAGTGCGGCGGCCTCGGCGGCGATCCTGGCGTTCGGGACCGACTCCAGACGCAGCGCCGCCCCCGGGCCCTGCTCGGTCAGCAGCTCCGCCACCTCCGCGAGCGTGTCCGTGCCCTCGCTCCAGCGCACCCGCGGGGCGGCGGAGAGGTCGGCCGTCGGGCGGGCGGTGCGCAGCACGACGTCGTACCGGTAGCGCGTCAGCTCGTTGTGCGCCCGCCCCTCCTTGATCTGGAGGTCGACCGCGGTGATACGCGGGAACACGGCGGGCAGCGCGGCGAAGAACCCTGGATCGAGGTGGAGCTCCTTGTCCTGCGCCAGGCCGTCGGCGAGCCCGCGCAGCAGCGTGGCCCGGTCCGACGCGCCGTCGTCGCGGCTGAGCCTGACCGCACAGTGGAAGCTTCGTTCGAGCGCGGCGGTACGCACATCACCGAGGAACAGGGAGCCGTCGGGCGCGGTGAGCGAGAGCGCCTTGCCGATGACGTCGAGCAGATGGTTGTCGTCGGGGAAGTACTGGAGGACGGAATTGAGGACGACGGTGTCGAAGTGGCCGGCCGGCAGCCCGTCGACGATGTGGGCGGGAGCGCACCGCAACCGTACCCGCCCGGCGAGGGAGGGGTGCTCGCGCAGCCGCTCGTCGAGCAGCGCGACCGCGCGCGCCGAGTAGTCCGTGGCCCAGTACTCGGCGCAGTGCGGGGCGAGTTCGGAGAGCAGCAGCCCGCTGCCCGCGCCGATCTCCAGCAGGCGGCGGGGGCGCAGGGCCCGGACGCGCGCGACCGTGGCGTCGCGCCACTGACGCATCTCCTCCACAGGGATCGGGCTGCCGTCGTAGGTGCTGAACCAGCCGCCGAAATGCTCCCCGAGCGGCAGCGGCTCCGGGTCCGCGTACATGGCTTCGAACACCTGATGCCAGTCGCTGAGCTGCTCCAGGCGCAGCTCCTGCCCGGTCCAGGCGCGGGGAACCACGTACGAGGCGCTGCCGTCACCGGTCGTCAGGGCCTCCTGTACGCAGGGGTGGTCGAGCAGCGCGGCGTCGATCTCCTGGGAGCGGGGCGTGGGTTCCATTCCGTGTCGTTCCGTCCTTCCGTCCTCTTTGGCCACCGCCACCGCCACCGCCACCTCCACCGCCACCGCCACCGCCACCGTCCGGCGGTACGGGGGCCTGCCGGGGCCGCAGGGTGGCACGCAGGCCGTACGGCGCGCGTACGGCCTGCGGTCTGCCGGGCGGGGCCGCAGCGCCCGGGGCGTCGATGTCGTAGTGGGCGAGCAGGGCCGTGATCCCGCAGACCATCTGGACCATGCCCAGTTGGGCTCCGGCGCAGATCCGGGGGCCACCGCCGAAGGGCCGGTAGGCGCGCGGCGCGTGCGCGGGGGCCTCCGCCAGCCAGCGGTCGGGGCGGAACGTTTCGGGCTCGCTCCACCAGCGTTCGTCGTGGTGGAGGAGGTAGAGGCTGAACGCCACCCGCTCGCCGGGCTCCAGCCGTACGCCGCCCACGGTGACCGGCCGCACCACATCCCGCTGGAGCAGCCAGGCGGGGGAGTGGAACCGCAGCACCTCCTTGAGGAACGCCACGCTCCGAGGAGCGGCGCGCAACGGGTCCCGGACGATCCCGGCGAAGCCGACCGAGGCGATCTCCTCGCGCAGGGCCGCGGCTTCCGCGGGGTGGAGCGCGAGCTCCCGTACCGCCCAGGCGAGAGCCGCGGCGGGGGAGGCCAGGGAGGCGACCAGCAGGGTGCGCATCATCGCGGGCAGCCGGCCGCCCATTTCGTCCCCTCGCGCGGCCAGCACCTGGAGGAAGTTCCGCGCTTCCGGGTCGTCGGGCGGCGCGCCGCCCGACGCGGCGGCGTCGATCAGCTCCGCCAGCTCCGCGCCGGTCCTGCGGATACGGCGGGCACGGGGCAGCGGGAACCAGGACGGCAGCAGCCCGGAGGCCGCCGCCCCCGCCAGCAGGGCGCGCAGATGGTCGGCCGCGGCGCGCTCCAGCCGCTCCCCGTACGGCCCGGCGCACAGATCGGCGACGGTGGCGCCGCAGATGTCGAAGAACGTGCCGACCACGTCGATCTCGGAGCCGGCATGGCGCGCGAAGTGCGCCCGGAAGGCCGCCGCGACGGCCTCGCCGGAGGCCCGCGCCGCCGACGCCCCGAGGAGATGGGTGCTGTCCGCGCGGGCGCTGAGCCACGCCTGCCCTCCGGTGACGCCTCCCTGACCGGCCTCCTCGCCGGCGCCCAGCGCGAAGGCACCGTCGGTGTCGGCGAAAATATCGTGTAGGTGGTCGGGGTGCTGGAACACGGTCAGGGTGTTGCTGAAACGGAATATGTCTCCATGCGATCGGAGCTGACCGCGGAGAAATTCGAGAGGGTCTTGTTCGAAGGCGGCCGCATTGCGGATCTGCTGGCGCCGGGTGAGTGGATCCAGCGGTCGACTCTTATCCATTTCCCTCCGCTTCCCGTCCGCTGCGCCGAGGGGCCCGGCAGTGCTGCGCCAGGCCCCTCGGCTTTCGTTTCGTGAGGTCAGAGCCAGACGATCGGGGTGTAGGCGACCCGGCGCATCCCCTTGTCGGTGCGGCCCATGACGTGGAGGATCGTCGCCTTCATACGAGCCATTTCAGCAACTCCTTCGGTGAGGGAAAACCGCCGATTGGCGATTCCAGGCAATCCTAACGATGCCGGACTTGACCGTCCATAAGGGGTGGATGGAAATCTCGGCCGTGTTATCCGGGGCTTTCGTTCTGCCGCTCGCTTTCCATTCCGGGCAGCGATGTCAGCCAGGCGCGCGTTTCCCGCGCGGCCGACCACACATGAGGCCGGCGCATGACGCTGTGATGGTCGCCAGGCACCTCCCGGACCGTCAGGCCCTCGCCGAGCACCGGCCGCCACGGCTCCCAGCGCTCCTCGGCCCGCTCGGCACGGCACGCCAGATAGAGCGCCGGCCCCGGATGCGGTGTGACACGGTGCCGGGCCAGCGCCGCCAGATGGGCCCGGAAGACCTCCACCCGCGCCCGCAGCCGGTCGGGCTCCGTCTCCTCGCCCAGCACGCCGCGCCGGCGCGCCCACCTCAGCAGCGCGGCCGCGTCGGGCCACTTCCCGTCGTGGACATGCTCGGTCAGCCCCGCCCCGGCGGCCAGATGGGCGCCGAACTCGGCGAGCGGGTCGGCGACATCGAACTCGGGTCCTGGCACGGTGGCGTCGATGAGCACCACCGGCGGTGGCACGCCGCCCGCCGCCCGGAGCCGGTACGCCATCTCCACCGCGACCACCCCGCCCATCGACCACCCCACCAGCGCCGCAGGCCGGTCGATGCCCTCCTGGCGCAGCGACGCCAGATAGTGGTCGGCCATCTCGGGTACGGACTCCAGCGGGCGCGGGCCGGGTACGGGATCGAGACCGGGAGCGACCACCCCGAGGACCGGGAAACCGGCGCCGAGGGCGGTGGCGAACTCGGCGTACCCCAGAAGGTCCCCGCCCACCGGCGGCAGACAGACCACGGGTGCCGGGCCGGAGCCCTCCCGCAGAACCGTCACCCGCGCCGCACCCGCCGGCCCCGGCGCCCCCCGCGCGCCGGGCGTCGCCAGCAGCCCGGCGTACAACTCCACGGTCGGCGCCTCGAACAAGGAGGCCGGGGCCAGCCGCGCACCGGCCTCCCGGTTCAGCCGGCCGACCGCGCGCAGCGCCGTCAGGGAGTTGCCGCCCAGCACGAAGAAATCGTCCGCCAGCCGCAGCCCGTCGCGCCCGAGCACCTCGCCCCAGACATCGGCGACCAGCCGCTCTTGCGCGGTGCGCGGCGGCGGCGAGTCCGGGCGGCCGGCCGGCGCACCGGGGTCGGGCAGCGCCCGCCGGTCGGTCTTCCCACTGGCGGTCAGCGGGAGTGCGGGCAGGACCACATACTGCGACGGCACCAGGTGTGCCGGGAGCCGCGAACGCAGCCCACTGGCCAGCGCACGGGGGGCGAGCGTGTCGGGACCGGCCACATACGCCACGAGCCGGGCCGTCGGGCCCTTCCCGTGCGCGGTGACGGCCGCGCCGCGCACCCCGGGCGAGCGCAGCAGGGCGTGTTCGATCTCGCCGGGCTCGATCCTCAGACCGTGCAGCTTGATCTGGTGGTCCGCACGCCCCAGATGCTCCAACTCCCCGTCCGGGCGCAGCCGTACGAGGTCCCCGGTGCGGTACATCCGGGCGCCGGGGACCGAGGTGAACGGGTCGGGCACGAAATGCGCGGCGGTGAGCGAGGGCCGGTCGAGATACCCGCGCGCCAGACCCGCGCCGCCGAGATACAGCTCGCCCACCGCGCCCTCCGGCAGCGGACCGCCGCGCTCGTCGAGCACATAGGCGCGGCAGCCGTCCACCGGCCTGCCGATCGCGGGCCGGGCCGTCCCCGGCTCCACCTCGCTCCAGGTGGAGTAGACGGTGTCCTCGCTCGGCCCGTAGAGGTTGACCACGCGCCGCACCGGCCCACGCGCGTGCACCGCCTTCGCGAGCGAGGCGGGCAGCGGCTCACCGGCGAGGTTCACCGTGCGAACCGAGCCGGGCAGGGAGTGCTCCAGCAGATGGTCCTGAAGGAGGCTGGGGACCGTATTGACGAGGGTGACCGGCGGAGCGCCGGCCGGCGGCGCGGACAACCCGCCCAGGCCGTCGGAGAGGACCACGGTGCCGCCCGCCGCCAGCGGCACGAACAACTCGAAGACGGAGATGTCGAACGAGAGCGGCGTGGCGGCCAGCACGCCCGCCAACTCCTGTGCCGTGTACGTCCGCAGGGCCCACTCGACCATCGCGACAACGCTACGGTGCTCGACCGCCACGCCCTTGGGGCGGCCGGTGGAACCCGAGGTGTAGAGCACATAGGCGAGGTCCGACGGGCCGACCGCACGCTCCTGGGCCACCGCCGCGTCCTCACCGCTCCCGTCGATCCGCACGGCGCGCACCCCGGCCGCCCGGAAGGCGTCCTGCCCCGTATCAGGACCGGTGATCACGAGGCGCACCCCGCAGTCCGCCAGGACCCAGGTCAGGCGCTCGGCGGGCAGCGCGGTGTCGAGCGGTACGTAGGCCGCCCCGGCCAGCAGGACACCCAGGACGGCGACGGGCAGCCGCGCGGTCCGCTCCAGATGGATGCCCACCCGGTCGCCCGGGCCGATCCCGAGCGCCACGAGCCGGTCGCGGAACGCGCGGGCCCGCTCGTGCAGCCGCCCGTACGTCAGCCGCTCCGCGCCGGCGACCAGGGCCAGGGCGTCCGGGGTGCGTTCCGCCTGCCGCGCCACCAGATCGCACACGGTGCCCCCGGGCGGTCCCGCCGGAGCCGCGCCCCGCAGGGCGGCGGGCCGGCCGGCCGTCCCCAGCCCGGACAGACCGAGCGCGGTGCCGTGGTCGGCGACCGCGGTGAGGACGGCGACGACATGGTCCAGCATGCGCCGCGCCGTCGCCTCCTCGTAGCGTTCCTCGGCGAGGCTCAGCCGCAGGCCCAGACCGCCGTCCAGCCGCTCGCTCACCCACAGGTCCACATCGAAGCGGGATCCGCCGCCGGGCGGTGTGATCTCCTCACCCGGCACCCCACCCAGTACCACCGGATGCTCCGTGAAGCCCTCCACGGAGAGGAACGCCTGGAAGAGCGGATTGTGTCCGGGCACCCGCCGCGCGCCCGTCGCGTCCACCAGGACGTCGAAGGGCACGTCCTGGTGGGCGTACGCGTCCAGCGCGGTGCGCCGCGTGCGCGCCAGCAGCCCGGCGAAGGTCTCCGCCCCCGCTCGCACACCGCGCAGCACGACGGTGTTCACGAACAGCCCGACCGTTCCCTCGCTCTCCTGACGGTGGCGGCCGGACACGGGCGACCCGACCAGCACGTCCTCCTGCCCCGTGAACCGGTGCAGCGTCAGGCAGTAGGCGGCCAGCAGCACCATGAAGGGCGTGGCGCCCTCGGCGTGCCCCCGCTCCCGCAGCCGCGCGGCGGTCCGCGCCGGCAGCTCCGCGGCGGCTCCGACGGCCCCGTCCGCCGCGCCAGGAACGCCCGCCGCGCCCGGAGCGTCCGAGACGTCGGCGGGCAGCGCGAGGAGTTCGGGCGCACCCGCCAACTGCCGCCGCCAGTAGGCGATCTGCCGCGCCGCCTCCGGGCCCTCCAGCCACGCACGCTGCCAGGCGGCGTGCTGCGCGTAACGGTACGGGGGCGTCGGCAGCACAGCCCGCCGCCCGGCCGCCTCGGCGTCGTGGAGCGCGGCCAGATCGGTGAAGAGGATCTCCAGCGACCAGCCGTCGGCAATGCTGTGATGCAGCGTCAGCACCAGGACCGTGGCCTCCCGCGTGAGCAGGATCTCGGCGCGCACCAGCGGCCCCCCGTCGAGAAGGAAGGGGGCGTCGGCCGCCGCCGCGACGCGCCGCCGCACCTCCTCGGCCGCCTCCCGCGGCGACGCCGCCCGGCGTAGATCGGTCACGGGGCACCGCAGCGGTTCTCCCGAGGGCAACTGGACCGGCACCCCGTCGATCTCGGTGTACCGCATCCGCAGCATCTCGTGCCGCTCGACCAGCGCGAGCAGCGCCCGGCGCAGCGCGGCACTGTCCACCGGCCCGTCGAAGCGGTACGCCAGCGGAATGGAGTAGACGGGCCTGCCGGGCGTCAACTGCCCCATGAACCACATGCGCCGCTGCGCCGCGGTCAGCAGAACCTCGTCACCGAGCCGCTCGTCGCCACGGACCCTGGCGAGGAACGCGCTCCGGCGCTCCGGCGGGAGGAGCGAGAGGCGCTCGAAGGGGCCGTCGGCGGACGGGCGGGCGCCCTCCGCCGACAGCGGCCGCCCGGTGTCCGTCACTGTTCGCCGACGAGCACGTGCCGGGTGTCCTTGCTCCACGCGGGCCAGCAGCGGCCCAGATCCCTGCTGACGCTGATGCGCTTCAGCCAGCGGTCCTTGCCGTCGTACCGGGCGGCGAACGGCTTGCGGCCGTGCACGGCGCTGCGGTTGTCGACCAGCAGCATGTCGCCCGGCGCCAGCGCCACCTGGCGCAAGGACGCCTCCACGGTGTCGTAGAACCGCCGCAGTACCCCGGCCAGCCGGCCGTCCTCCGGGGGCTCCAGGAAGTACGGGTCCACGCACGCGTACGGGCGCTCGCGCGGCCCGAAGAGCACCGGGCGGCGCTCCGTCCGGTCACCCGTCACACCGTGCGAGTGGTCGGGGAGCTGGCGGAACCTCGGCTCGAAGAGGACGTCGAAGGCCGGGTCGCCCAGGTCCCAGTCGGCCGCGCAGCTCACCGTCGTGGCGGCGGCCGTGGGGTTGCGCAGGCAGAGCAGGCCGACGTAGTCGGGCCGGAACGGATGGAAGGCGTCCTCCGTGTGCCACCAGATCGGCTCCTGGCTGGCGAAGTTGATCTGGGTGTTCTCGTACTCCCGCATCGGCAGTACGTCGTGCACCACCGCGCCGTCCTGCTGGCTCCGCCAGCCGAAGACCTCGCCGAGCAGGGAGCCGATCAGCACCGCCTGGATCTCCTGGCGCCGGGTGCGATCGCGGGCCGGTCCGTCCCCCCACGACGGGGGCGTGGTGCCGACGGCCTCGTCGTCCACCGCGAGGCCATGGACGAGGGCGTACGCCGCCGGGCCGTCCTGCCGCAGTTCCCCCAGGGCCCGGCGGAGCCGGAGCGGCAACTCGTGGGCGATCACCGGGGCCTCGCGGCAGAGGTCGTACGGCGCCGACGCGGGCACCTCGCGGGCCAGCCGGGACGTGATGTCCTCCAGCACCTGGCGCTCGGCGTTCGTCAGGGTCAGCTCGATGCCGGCCCCCGGCGCGCTCACGCCGTCCCGCTCGGGCAGGTCCGCGGTCTCAGCCATGGTTTCCTCCGCTCGCCAGGGCACCGCGTGCCGACTTCGGGCGCATGTCGGTCCAGTGCTCTTCGATGTATGCGAGGCAGGCGGCCCTGTCCCCCGCCTCGCCCACGGTCCGCCAGCCGTCGGGAACGGGACGGCCGTCCGCCCAGACCGAGTACTGGTCCTCGTCGTTGACCACCACGAACCAGGCGTGCTCCACGCCCTCGTCGGTGTCGGTGTTCTCCATGGAGCCGTTCCTCCTCAGTCGCGCCGTTCCGCGCCGGGATCACCGGCGGGGCCCAGCAGTTCGTCGAGCAGCATGTCCAGCCGTGCGAGACCCGCGCCGTCGTCCGCGGCGCCCGTCGGGCCGGCCTCGTCCCGCGCGCTCCCCTCTCCGGCCTCGGCCCGTGCCACGAGCCCGGCGAGGCCCGCGACCGTGGGGTCGCCGAAGAAGCCTGTGAAAGGCACGGTGACCGAGAACTCCTCCCGGATGTTCGTCAACAGCCGTGCCACCAGCAGGGAACTGCCGCCCAGCCGGAAGAAGTCCTCGTCCCGCCCCACCGTGTCCGTGCCGAGGACGGCCGCGAACCGGTGGGCGACGCGCCGTTCCCGCTCGCCGCGCGGCTCGACGCGCTCCCCGTCGCTCCGCCGGGCGGAGCCGAACCGCGGCTCCGGCAGCCTGCGCTGGTCGACCTTGCCGTTGACCGTCAGGGGGAACTTCTCCAGCAGGACGTACGCGGCGGGCACCATGTACGCGGGCAGCCTGCCCCGCAGGTACTCCCGCAGTTCCTCCTCGTCCGGGTCCGCCCCCGGCGACGGGGTCGCGTACGCCACGAGGCGCCGGTCGGCGGAGCGCTCGCCCCACACCCGGACGAAGGCGGTGGCCACCTCCGGGTGTTCCTCCAGCACCGTCCGCACCTCGCCGAGCTCCACCCGGTAGCCGCGGATCTTCACCTGGTCGTCGGCGCGGCCGAGGAATTCGAGGGTGCCGTCGGGCCGGTACCGCGCCTGGTCGCCGGTCCGGTACAGGCGGGCGCCCGGCACGCCGGAGAACGGGTCGGGCACGAAGGAGGCGGCGGTGGCGGCGGCCATACCGAGGTAACCATGGGCCAGGCCGGCGCCGCCGACGCACAGCTCCCCGGTGACACCGACGGGCACCGGACGCCCCCAGGCGTCCAGCAGATACACCCGGGACGCGGTGACGGGCCGTCCGATCGGCGCCCAGGCGGGCCAGTCGGCCGGATCGCCCGCGAGGGTGTGGGCGGTGGTGACATGGGTCTCCGAGGGGCCGTACTCGTTGTGCAGCCGCCCGTTCGGCAGAGCGGTGAACAGATGGCGCAGGTCGTCCGTGACGACGAGCTGTTCCGACCCGGAGATCACCGTCCGCAGGGTCTCCGGGAGCCCACCGCCCGCCCGGTGTCCCTCGGCCATCTGCTGGAGCGCCGCCGCGGGGATGAAGAGCCGCTCCACGCGGAGCGCGGTGAGCAGCTCCGCCAGAGCGTGGACATCGCGCCGCTGGTCCTCCGAGATGAGGACGAGCGTCCCGCCGCCCGCGAAGGTGGAGAAGATCTCCTGAAAGGAGACGTCGAAGCTCAGCGAGGCGAACTGGAGGGTCCGCTGCCCCGGCGGCACCGGGGCGTAGCGTTCGAGCTGCCAGCCCACGAGGTTGCCGACCGCCCGGTGCGGCATGCAGATGCCCTTGGGACGGCCGGTGGAGCCGGAGGTGTACGTCACGTACGCCACCGCGTCCGCCGGAATCCGGGGCACGGGGCCGCCGGGGACGGCGGGTGCCCGCCCGCCGGCCCCGGTGACGTCCAGGAGGCGCGCCGCGGTCGGCGGCAGCGCGGCGCGGGTGTGCGCGTCGACGAGCACCACGGGGGCGGCCGTGTCCTCCAGGATCATGGCGAGACGTTCCGCCGGATGATCGAGATCGAGGGGCACGTACGCGGCGCCCGCCTTCAGCACCCCCAGGACCGCGGCGATCATGGCGGGGGAGCGGCGTACCGCCACGGCCACGAAGTCGCCCGGCCGCACCGACGCCTCGCGCAGAGCGTGGGCCACCGCCTGGGCGAGCCCGTCGAGTTCGCCGTACGTCATCTGCCGGCCGTCCTGCTCCAGCGCCGTACGGCCGGGCTCGGCCGCCGCCCGGCGCTCGAACCACTGGTGCGCGAGCGGCGCGGGGGAGGGCGCGGTCCCGGTGTCGTTCCAGACGCGCAGGACGAGGTCGCGTTCGGCGGCATCGAGCAGGTCGTGATCGGCGAGCGGGGCGTCGGGGGAAGCGGCGAGGGCGTCGGCGAGACGGCCCAGTCGGCCTGCCATCCGCTCCATCGCGTCCCGGTCGAACATCGACGGGTCGTACTCGAGGGTCAGCCGGGTGGTGTCCCCGCCACCGGCGGCGAACAGCGCCAGGTCGAACTTGGCGTCGCCGCCCCCGGCCGGGATCTCGCGGCACGCGGCGCCGTCCAGCTCCAGGGGATCCACGCCCTCGCCCTCGGCGGCGAACCACACCTGGAACAGCGGGTGACGCACGTCCTGCCGGGGCGGGTCCACGGCCTCGACGACCGCGTCGTAGGGGGCGGCGCCATGGGCGTGGGCCTCCGCGAGGGCGTCGGAGGTGTGGGCCAGCATCCGCCGGAAGGAGGCGCGGGCCGGTACCGCGAGCCGCAGTGCGAACGTGTTGAGGAAGAATCCGACCATCCGGTGGGTCTCGGGCCGGTCGCGCAGCGTGGCAGGCGTCCCGACCACCATGTCCCCCTCCCCGGTGACCCGGTGCAGCAGGGCGGCCCACACCGTGAGCAGCACGGTGAACGGGGAACAGCCCTCCGCGCGGCCGAGGTCCAGCAGCGCGCCGAGCGCGGCGGGGCGGGCGGGGACGCGGACCCGGGCCGCCGGGTCGTCCCCGGGCGGACCGGAGACAGGCAGGTCCATACGCCGGGGCGCGTCCCGCAACCGCTCGGCCCAGTACCTCACCTGGGGCTCCGTCACATCCTGCCGCTCGTGCTCCCGCTCCGCCCAGTCCAGGTACGAAGGGCCCGGGGCGGCGTCCGCCCCGTCACCGTGGAGAGCGGACCGGTAGAGCGCGGCCAGATCGCTCTGGAGGATCCCCAGGGACCAGTCGTCGACGAGGATGTGGTGCAGCACCACGCCGAGCGTCCAGCGGCGTCGTGGGTGGCGGTAGAGCGTCAGCCGCACCGGAGGCGCCTGCGCCAGGTCGAACGGTGTGCCGGCCCGCTCCGCCAGCGCCGTGGCGAGAGCGGCCTCGTCGTCGTGGCCCGCGGCCGCGGCGCCGAGCTCCACGATCTCCACCTCGGGCGGGGCATCGAGCACGACCTGCTCCAGCGCGTCTCCCGTGGTGCGGAAGACGGTCCGCAGCGCCGCGTGGAGCAGGCACAGCCGCTCCAGGGCGCGCACGAGGGCCGGCTCGTCCAGGTCGCCCTCGATCCGCCAGGCCGACGCGACGTTGTACGCGGCGCTGTCCGGCCGCATCGTCTGCGCCAGCCACATCCGCCGCTGCCCCCGGGAGAGGGGGCCACGGCCGCGGTCACCGCGCGGCGCCGGTCCGTCCCCGCCCGGCCGGGCGAGGCCCCGCTCGGCGAGCAGCGCGGCGATCCGCTCCTCACGACTGTCCACACTCATGGCGGCGTCCTCTCCCTTCGCGCGGGAATCCGGCGTCGAGCGCGTCGTCACCGACGGTGACCACCGGTTCCCGGGTGCGGCTCGCGAGGAACTCGGGGCGCGGGTCGGGCACATCGCACAGCGGGTTCTCCACGCTGTTGTAACTGATCAGCACCATGGTCCTGTTGTCCGGGGACATGTTGGGCCCGGAGCCGTGGAGGATGTTGCTGTGGAACAGCAGCACGGACCCCGCCGGGGCCTTGGGCGCCACGATTCCCCGCTGTTCGGCGGCGGACGCCAGCGCCTCCACGCGCAGGGAGTACTTCAGCTTCGACGTGAGGGTCCGGGTCCAGTCCGCGTCGTGCGTGTCGACGGCGCACAGCCCGTCCTTGTGCGACCCGGGAACGAACATCAAAGGACCGTTGAACTCGTCCACGTCGTCCATCAGCACCGCCACGCTGAGCGCCCGGTCGGTCGGCATTCCGTCCTCGTCACGCCAGAACCGGTAATCCTGGTGCCATTCCCACACATCACCCACGAGAGCGAGTTTCGCGTTGATTTTGAACTGGAACACATGGACGTCACTGCCCAGCAACTGACGCGCGGGCTCGACCAGCCGGGGAAGCCGCACCAGCGTACGGAACACGGAGTTGGTCTCGTGCACACCGTGCACCCCGCGCACGACGCCGCTGCCCTCCTCCAGGACCCGCCGGGGCGAGTCCTCGTCGAAAACGACGGGGAGTTCTCCGCGCAGCATGTCGAGTTCCGCGTGGTTCACGTACCGGGGCAGCAGAAGATATCCGTCCTCCTCGTACTGCTCGATCTGTTCCTCGGTCAGCACCGGAAAGCCTGCCTCTCTGCTCGGAGGTCGCTCGTGCCTTCGCAGGATTTCAACGCGGGTGACGGGCTGTTGAGTCGCGGAAAAACGGGACTTGACACCGCCGATGAATTCGGGAGCATGACGAAATGGCCTCCGGGCGCCGGCGGAAACCGTGTCTCACTCCCGCTCGTCCGGCGCGACGGCGAAGTAGACGCGGCTCACCGCGATTCCCAGGTCGTGCACCGCGAAGGGCAGCAGACAGTACAACTGCGGTACGGCGTCCGGTTCGATCTCGACGGTGAATTCCGCCCGCGCGGGCTGCCCCGCCGTCACCTCCACGCGCCGCAGCGCCGGCCGTACCCGTACCCGGATGGTCGGCGACGGCACGATGCCCAGGTTCACCGTCCCCGCGCGCCGCCCCACGGCCTCCACCCGCACCGTGACGCTCGTCCCGGGCGCACCGCCGAGCGGGGTGTCGACGCGCAGCAGCGGTGCCCCGACGAGCGCGTTGTACACGTCTCCGCACCGCGCGCAGACCCCGCGCACCGTGTCCGTCACCTGGGGCACCGCCCCCCGGTGCAGATAGCCGTCCAGCGGGCTGCCGCACGCGCACGCCGCGTCGAGGGCGGTCCGCTCCTGTGCCACGCTCCGTTCGCCGAAGTACGTCGAGAAGTCGAACACCGGGTCGTCGCGGTGCTTGGCGAACCGCTGTGCCAGCGCCAGGTCGAGCGAGGTCACCTCCTTCGCGACCGCCGTGAGCGCCGCCCGCCGCTCCGGGGCGGAACCGGTGACCGTACGCACCGTGTCGCGGAGCACGGTGTCCGCGAGGGGGCGCAGCCGAGGACGCAGCGGGTAGTCCTGTGCCGTCAGCCCGCTGTCGAGCAGACCCGCCAGCCGTCCCCCCACCTCGCGCAGGTACGAACCCGCGGCCTCGCGGCCCCGGCCGTCGTCGCCGCCGTCGACGACCGGCTCGTGGGCGGCGGGTGCCTGGAGCCCCACCTGGACGAAGGCGGGGTAGGGGTTGATGTCGGCGAGCCGGTCGTTGAGGGCCCGCGCCGCACTGCCCCCGCGGTCGGCGCCCAGCCAGGCAAGGACCTCAGGGCGCTGCGCGTCGCACGCGAAGAGGGTGGCCACGACGGTCTGGGCCGCCCCGTCCACGGCGGCCAGCATGCTCAGGTATTTCGGGTCGTACGCCCCGTGGCCGGCGAGCGGACCGCTGAAGCAGTTGGCGAGGACGAGTTCGGCCGCCCGCACCGCCCGCGCCGGCAGCAGTTTGTCCTCCGGCTTGACGCATCCGAGCCCGAAGGCGCACTTCGGTCCCTGCCGCCCCGGCGCCCGGTCCCCGGCTGGGCTCAGGCCGCACACCGTGAACTGGCCCAGGTGCAACTGGTCCTCGGTGCCGTTGCCGTGGAAGAGCAGACGGCGCCACGCCCGGTTCAGGGCGAGGCCCTGGATGTCGCGGTGGCGCATGTCGTCGGCGCCGAACCACTCCACGCCGGGCACCGGGGACGCCGAGTCCAGCGCGGAGAACATCCCGACCGGCCCCCGGGCGTCCGGCGCGGCGTACTGCTTGGCGATCATCCAGCTCACACTGTGCACATCACGTCCCGTGAGCAGGAACAGGTCCCGCGACGAGCGGTGCGCGGCCTCGACAAGCGGCCGCAGTCTCTCGGCGGTCAGCTCCGGGTACGCGCCGACGACCAGCACCGAGCCGGACCCGGGCAGGTCGTCCACCTCGGTCACCCAGGTCCGGGCGAGGGGCCGGGCGGCGCGCAGGACGGGCTCGGGGAGGGCGTCGCCCAGGACGACACCGGTGGCGCACGGCCGGACCGTGCCGCGGCCTGGGTAGACGTCCTCGGCGAGCGCCACGCCGTCCAACAGGTCGTCCCGCGCCCCGGTCCACACCGGCACGGGGGACGTGGCGGAGTCCACGCACCGCGCCACCGCGGCCCGGTACTCGTCCAGCGACTTGCAGGGCAGGAAGACCGCCTCGGCAGAACTCATGGGATGCCTCGATTCCTGGAGGGCCTCGGAAAGAGCCGGCGCGCGCCGGCACGCGTCCCGCTCGGCGGTGACGGGGGTGCTCAGGAGCCGCCTGCGGCGTGCTCGACGACGTACTCCCGGCACAGTTCGCGCAGGTCCTCGGCGTGCACCTCGCGCCAGCCGGCGGGGACGGACAGGCCGCTGGGCCACACCGCGTGCCGCCCCGTCCCGCTCTCGACCACCCGGAAGGTGCCGTACTCGTCCTCGTACGGATCCTCGGGCCAGGGCTCGGCGAGCACCTCCACCCGGCCGTCCGCGCACCGCCGCGCGGCGCGGCCCGCGCGCCACATCCGGGCGCCCGGCCGCCGGTAGGGGTCGGGGAGGAACCGCTCCGCGGTGTCCCCCGGCAGGCCGGGGTAGCCGGAGGCCACACCCGCGCCCGCGACACAGAGCGCGCCGGTGCCGCCGGGCGCCACCGGACGCAACGCGGCGTCCAGCACGTACACCTGGTGGTTCGGCGCGACCGTCACCCCTCCGTCCGCGCCGTGGACGCGCACCAGGCGCGCCTCCTCCGGTCCGCCGCGGTGGACGAGACGCAGACCGAGGTCCCGGGCGGCGCGGAGCAGAGCGGGATCGGGGTCGTACGCGTCGCCGGTCACGGTGAGGGAGCGCAGCGCCTCGGGGCGCCGGTCGGAGGCCGCGATCGCCTGGCAGAGCCGCAGCGCGGTCTCCTGCCCGGCCATCGCGTCCTGTGCCCCGCTCTCCGCCAGCCAGGCGGCGAGCGCCGGCGGGTCCCCGAGCGCGCCCGGGCGGGGAACGAGCACGGTGTTGCCCGCGGCGAGCGCCGCGAGAAGGTCCACCGCTCCGGCGGTACCGCCGTACGTGCCCTCGGCCAGCCAGGCGGCCCGGGCGCCCGGCAGGGTCTGCCGGCGGTACGCCGCCGCGGCGTCCACGCGTCGCGCGCCGATCCGGCAGCCGCCCGCGACCGCCCCCGCCTCACCGTGGAGGACGAGCCCCCGGTCGCCTCCGGCCCGGGCGGCGGCCGCCAGGGCGGCCACCTGGCCGACCGGGGAGGCGAACGGCGACGCCGGCCCCGCGGGAGCGGCCGCCCGCCCGGTCGGCGCGGCGCCGGTGGCGTTTTCGGCGCGGCGCGCCAGTTCCGCGTAGGTGATCACCGGTCCGGCCGGCCCCGCGCCGTCGGCGCGCTCCAGCGCCGGGGCATCGGAGGTCTCGCGGATCGTCGCCTCCAGCAGCCGTGCCACCGTGCCCGGTTCCAGGGGCTGTTCGTCGCCGTTCCACTGCCTCTGCGCCCGCTCCAGGGCCGCGGGGGCGATCAGGTCGAGGCGGCCGACACGCCGTTCGGGGTCGGCCATGGCCGAGTCGAGAAGAGTGATCCACGCGTCGACCAGACCGGCCGCGCTCTCCCCGGCCAGCACCTCGCCCCGGAAGAACGCCGTGACCGCGATGCCCTCGCAGGCGCCGGTGTGGCTCTGCTCCTCCGTCAGCACCAGGCTCAGATCGGCCCCGTCGTACGGAGCGGGCGCCGGCTCGGCCGCCGCCTCCACCCCCGCGACCTCGGCGGACGGAAGGGCCGGGCGCCACAGCGCGAGGGCGACGCCTCCCGGCAGGGCGGGCTCGGCGCCCGGCCGCAGGCAGGCCTGGACCACCGCCTCGTGGGTCCGCCGGACGAGTACGCCGAACGCCGGGTCGCCCGAGGTGTCGACCCGCAGGGCGCAAGCGGTGGTCAGCGGGGCCACGGTCCGGCGGGTGGCCGGGCCGCCGGGGCGTGCGACGGGGGCCGTGGTGACGATCGGGCCGGCGGCGCCCTGCCGGGTGAGGAGCGCGGCCAGCGCCGCGTGCAGCAGCGCGGACAGGGTGGTGTCGTGCTCCGCGGCGTACGCGGTGAGCCGAGCGTGCAGGTCGGCCCGGAGGCGGGCGCGGTGGACGCCGTGCCCCGGGACGCCGTCGTCCGGTCGTCGTCCGGTGGCGGTGGCGGTGGCGGTGGTGGTGGGCAGGGGGGTGGGCCGTACCGCGTCCGGTGCCGTGCCCCGGTCCCGGGGCTCCGGTCCGAGCGGGGGCAACGGCTCCCAGCGCGGTGCGTGTTCGTTCACCCGGGAGCGGTATGCCTCCAGCAGGTCGGCGCCGAGCGGTGCGAGCGACCAGACGTCGGCGAGCCACGGGTGCAGCAGGACCAGGAGCAGATGGTCGTCGGGACCCACCTGGTGCAGTTCGGCCCGCCACGCAGGCGTGGTGCCGTACGGATCGGGGAGCGGGTGGGCCGCCGCGCGCAGCACCTCGGCGACGCCGGTCCCGGACGGCGTACGGAGGACCGGCAGGTCGGCACGGACCGCGTCGGGGGCGCCGGTCGTGCGCTCACCGCCGCCGCCCCGCCCGGTGGCGGTGAACGTGGTGCGGAGCATCGCGTGGCGCCGTGCCACATCCCGCAGCGCGGTGCGCAGGGCCTCGGTGTCCAGGGGCCCGGTCAGCCGCAGCGGCAGCAACCGGCAGGTGTCCGTGTCCGGCCGGGGTGACGCGGATGCCGACGTCTCCCGTCCGGGGACGCCGTCAGGGCGGTGGGACCGGGCGGTCTCCTCGCCGAGGAGCGCGGCGAGCGCGGCCGGTGTGGGCGCCTCGTACAGCGCGCGCCCACCGGGATCGACCCCCAGGGTGGTCCGCAGCCGGGAGAGGAGCCGGGCGCCGGCGAGGGAGTGCCCGCCGGACAGGAAGAAGTCGGAGTCGGCGTGGAGGTCGCGCCTGGGCATGCCGAGGGTGTCGGCGAAGAGGTCGCACAGGGCCTCTTCGAGAGGGGTGGCGGGCGGCAGCCCGGGGGCGGACTCGCCGCGTACGGGCTCGGGCAGCGCCTTGCGGTCCACCTTGCCGTTGGTGGTGAGCGGCATGGCACCCAGAGTCGTGATGGTGGCGGGGACCATGTAGTCGGGGAGGCGTTCCCGCAGATACCTGCGGAGTACGAGAGCGGGGTCGACGGTACGGTCGAAGGCGGTCGGGGTGTTGGCGCAGTCGCTCAGCGCGCGGGGGTCGTCCTCCGGCGTGACGAACACGGATGTCAGCCGGCCCGGCGGAAGGTGCCGGGGGTCGAGCAGCACCACGTCCAGCGCCCCGTCCCCGGATCCGTCGGGTGATCCGTCGGCACCCGGCGCGTCCGAATCCCCTGCACCCGCATCCCGTACACCCGCATCCCGCGCACCCGACCAGGTCGCCAGGGCCCGGTAGCCCATCCGCTCGGCCAGCGCGCACAGCTCCTCAGGGTCCCCGGCCCCTCCCGCGCCGGCGGCGGGCGGCGACGCCAGGGCCGCCAGGGCCGCCGCCACTCCCGCGTCCCCGTCCAGCGCGGCCGTGGCTGCCCGTTCCCCCGCGGTGCGCGCGTCGGGCACGCCGGTGACACGGAGCCGGGCCGGCCGGTGCTCCTTCAGATGGCGGGCCAGGTCCTCCGCGTCGGCGATGTCCTCGCCCCAGGCGGCCCGGGGCGCCTCCCGCAGGTCGGCGGCGGGCGGAGCGGTGCCCAGCACCGCGTCGAACCGGTAGCGCGTCAGCTCGTTGTGGCAGTGGCCGCGCTTGACGCGGACATCGGTGGAGCGGATGCCGGGCAGGTCGCGCGCCAGGACGTCGAAGAAGCCGGGGTCGAGCAGCAGTTCGGTCTCCACGGTGACGCGTTCATGGATCTCCCGGCGTACGGCTTCGGCCTCCCGCGCCGGGTCGCCGGGAGCCAGGGCCACTCCGGTCTGGAGGTGGCGCTGCAGCGCGGCGTTGCGCAGATCGCCGAGGAACACGCAGCCGCCGGGCGCCAGCAGCGGCAGGACGCCCTCGATCACGGCGCGCAGGTAGCCGGCGTCCGGGAAGTACTGGACGACCGAGTTGAGCACGACGGTCGTGAAGTGGCCCCGTGGCAGCCCCGCGGTGACATCGGCGGCCTGGCAGCGCAGGGTCACCTTGTCGCGCAGCTCGGGCCGTTCGCGGAGCTGGAGCCGGAGCGCGTCGAGTACGGTCCCGGAGAAGTCGGTGGCCCAGTACTCGTCGGCGCCGGGCGCCAGGTGCGCCAGGAGCAGCCCGGTGCCCACGCCGATCTCCAGGACCCGGCGGGTGTCCAGCTCGCGGATGCGCGCCACGGTGGCGTCGCGCCACTCGCGCATCTCGTGCCGGGGGAGGGGCGCATGGTCGTAACTGCTGTTCCAGCCGACGAAGTTCTCGCCGAATCCCGCCGTGTCCGGCTCGCTGTAGAGCGTCTCGTAGATCTCGTGCCACTCGGCGGTCAGCGCGTCGCCGTCCGCGGTCCCGGACGTGGAGGGCACGACGTACGCGGCGAGGCTCTTGTCGCCGCTCGGGGTCCGGCGCGGGATCACGGTGGCCTGGGCGACGCTCGGATGCCCGACGAGCACCACCTCGATCTCGCCCGGTTCGATACGGAAGCCGCGCAGTTTCACCTGGTGGTCGACGCGGTCCTGGAAGACCAGGGCGCCGTCCTCGCGCACCGTGACCCGGTCTCCCGTGCGGTAGAGCCTGCGGTCCCCTCCGCCCCGGCCGGGGGCCTCGGCGGAGGCGGTCGGGTCGGGCACGAAGCGCTCCCCGGTCAGGCCGTCCTGGCCCAGATAGCCCAGGGCGAGGCAGGGTCCGCCGAGGTACAGCTCCCCGGTGCCGCCAGGACCCACCGGGGCGCCGTGGCCGTCCAGGACCCGGGTGACGGTGGCGCCGATCCCCGTGCCGATGGGGATCGGCCGGGTGAAGTCGTCGTGCTCGCCGATCTCGTGCCAGGTGGCGAAGGTGGTGGCCTCCGTCGGCCCGTACACGTTCAGCAGCCGGGCCGGGGGAGAGGCCTCCAGTACGCGCCGTACGGTACGGGGGTCGCACACCTCGCCGCCGAAGAGAAGGGTACGCAGCGGGGCGAAGGCCGCCGGCCGTTCGTTCGCGATCTGCTGGAAGAGCGCGGTGGTCAGGAAGAGGACGGTCACCCCGTGGTCGCGAACCGCCGACTCGAAGGCGATCGGGTCCAGGACGACGTCCTTCTCCAGCCCGACGACCGTGGCGCCGGCCCACAGCGTGGCCCAGATCTCGAACGTGATGGCGTCGAAGGCGGGGTTCGCCGCCTGCGCCACGTTGTCGTCCGCGGCTATGCGGACGTAGTCCGTGGAGTTCACCAGGTCGAGGACGGCGCGGTGCGGGACGACGACGCCCTTGGGCGCGCCCGTCGTCCCGGACGTGTAGCACACGTAGGCGGTCGCCTCGGGTCCCACGGGCACCGGGGCGAACGTGCTGTCCCTCTCCGTGATCCGCTCGGCGTCGGCGTCGAGGGCGATCACGGTCGGGCCCGTGTCCGCGTGCGCGTCGGCGAACCGGGACAGGGTGACGACGGCCCGCGCCGCGCAGTCGCGTGCGATCAGCCGCCGCCGCTCGGCCGGGTGGCCGGGGTCCAGCGGTACGTACGCGGCGCCCGCGCGTACGACCGCCAGGAAGGCCACCACCAGCTCCGCGCCCGGCGGCAGACAGAGCACCACATGGTCCCCGGGCCGCACCCCCCGCGACGCGAGATGACCGGCGAGCCGGGCGGCCCGTCCGTCCAGCTCGCGGTAGGTGAGCGCGGTCCCCTCCGCCGGATACGCCACCGCGAGCGCGTCGGGGGCCGATTCCGCGTGCCGGCTCACGGCTTCGACAAGCCCCGCGACCCTCTGGGATCCATCACTCTCGGACATGCGCATCCCACCCTTCCCCGTTTCATTCGCCCGGCCGCACGTCACGCGGCAGCGGCACCGGAGCCGCCCATGTCATTCGTCAATGAAATTCCGAGACGGACGATATCCGCGTGCGTTTCCACTTCACATTTCTGACGCACTCGCCGAATATAAGTATTGACGGTATGTACGCTGATTCCCAGTCTGGTGGCGATCTGACTGTATGTAAAACCCCGGGCGACGTACTTCACGACCTGGAGCTCTCTGGGCGACACGCTCTGGCCGTTCACGTGTGCCCCATTTTCGGGTTTACTCGCTGACCTGTGCAACGCACGTTCCCCCTGCGGATCATCGGCAAATCGAGCATGGTCAACCCTCAACGGACGTCAAATATAGGGTACTTGGCTCGCGGTCGCCATTTCAGGCCCTCTTGACTTTCCCGCCGGCCCATGGTTGGTGGTCATCCGGGGATTTCCTTTGGTGATATCAGTTCGTAAGCGGTCCGGATCACTCCGGGGTCGCGCAGAAGATCTTCCTGACTTACCGGGAACCGGATTTCCCGCCCGGTGCGCCCACCGGTCCGGCCCGTGGAGAGCAGAGAGGTCGCCGACGCCCAGCCGGGCCCCGGCCCCAGATGCCGCGCCGCCGCGAGGTACCCGGTGTAGGAACGGAACAGCCTCGTGAGCTGTTCGGCGAAGTGACCGCCGACGCCCATGCGCGCGAGGGCGGTCGCGTACGCCTCGCGGTACAGGGCGACGTACGCCTCCGCCGCCTTGTCGAAGTCGTCGCCCGTCACGTCACGGATCCGGTCGATCCCGTGGCGCAGTTCGGCCCGCTCCTCGTCGCTCACTCCGTCCATCCCGGCCACCGCCAGGCGGATGTCCCGGTCCAGACTCGCCACTCCGGGCACTTCCGGATCGAAGAGCAGCAGCACCGGCCGCGCGCCCTGCCGGCGCTCCACGATGTCCGCCAGACGTGAGGCGAACACGCTCCCCGCGCAGTAGCCGAGCACCGCGCGCACCGGGCGGGCGGCGGGCCCGTACGGCACCTGGCCGGCCCACCAGTGCAGGTGGTGCCGCGCCCGGTCGTCCTCGCCTCCCGCGGTGGGTACGCCGGGCGGCGGCACCGCCTGCCGTAGGTCGAGAGAGCCCGGGAGCAGCCCGGCGAGTTCGGCGAACGTCGCCTCGCGCCGCCCCGTCGTGGCGAAGTCCACCGCGAGCACCACATCCCCGTCGGCGTCCGGGACCAGCGGAGCCCAGGCGGGTCCCGCGTCACCGCTGCCCGGCATCCGGTCCCTCCCCGTACACCTCGGCGGCCACGGCCACGATCTCGGCGAAGCGGGGCACCTCCGCGAAGCGCGCCTCAAGGGCGTCCGCGAGCGCCGCCACGGTCCGGTGACCGAACAGGGTCGCCACCGGCAGCTCGATGCCCAGGACGGCCTGGACACGGGCGAGGACCCGCACGGCGCGCAGCGAACTCCCGCCCAGCGTGAAGAAGTCCGCGTCCACCCGCGCGACGGGCACGTCGAGCACATCGGCCCAGACGGCGGCCAGCCAGCGCTGAAGGTCACCGGCGGGCGCCGCGGCGCCCTCGGACGCGGCGGGGCCGTCCGGCCGCTCGCCGGGGCCCCCGGGGAGCGTGTCCCGCGACGGCGACGGCAGGTCCGTGACCGGTACGAAGCGCAGACCCACCGCCTCGTCCGGCAGCGTCTGCGCGGTGTGCGCACGCAGCTCCGCCTCGCCGGGCGGCGAACCGGGCTCCGGCACGTAGTAGACGGTCAGTTCGGCCGGGGCGCTCTCCCGCGACGGTGCGCCACCCGCTGTGAGAAGGTCCTCCAGGGCGTCGAGCTGGGAAGGGGAGAGGCCGGCGATTCCGGGGAAGGACACGGAGTTCCTTTCTGCCACTGCTCAGCGGGTCGCGGTCACGACGGTCATCCGGTCCGTCCACCAGTACTGACAGTCCGGCGGCGGCTGGAGACCGTCCACGACCTCCACCGCGAACGAGGAGAAGTACCGCAGCAGTCCCCGCTGGTGACGGCGGCTCAGCGAGTCCCGCTCGTTGGTGTAGTACGTGAAGACCCCGCCGGAGCGCAGATGGGCGGCGGCCTCGCAGAAGAACGCCTCCGCGACCGTGCTGTCCCGCAGCACGTACTGGTCGAACTCGGCCTCGCTGGTGGGGAAGGCGTCCCACAGGATGCCGTCGAAGTCCCCGAGCCGCGGCAGCGCGGCCTGCCAGTGCCCCCGCAACAGCTCGATGTCGGAACCGGGGCGCTCGGCCGCCCACCGCCTGGCCTTGTCCAGCACCCCGTCGTTGTACTCGACGATGGTGTGCGAACGCACCCCCTGCTCCTCGATGAAGGTCGCCGACAGCCCGAGGCCGAACCCGATCTCCAGGATGTCGCCGTGGGTGGCGGTCACACGCTCCGCCATGCGGTGCATGAGCCGTTCCTCCCAGTCCTGCATGACCTGCTGGCCCTCGATGAGGAGCTGGTCGTCGTGGTAGTCGGCCTCGCTCTCGTGCCAGTTCGCGTGGATCTCGCCGCGCGTGGTGCCGCCGATGTAGTCGGGCGCGATGACGTCGAGATGGCGTAGCTGCTCGGCCAGCTCGTCGACGGCGCGGTGGATCACCCAGCGCCGCTGTTCCGCGCGCGGCGCGTCGATGAAGGTGTCCCGCCGGATGTCGAGATCCACGGCGAAGTCCTTGTAGCGGCGCAGCATGGTCACCTTCCGGTCGGCGGGGTGGTCGGGAGGACGTCCGCCCCGGTGACCGCGCGCAGCGCGGCCGCGGCCACCTCGGGCGGTACGGCGGACAGGAGCGCGGCCGTCCGCTGCGCCGGGGTGGCGCCGGGCGGCGTCGCGGCCACGGTGGCGGAACGTACCCCCGGATGGTCGGCCACATGGGCGGCGATCCGGCCGAGCCGTACCCGGACGCCCCGGAGCACGGCCAGGTCGTCGGCCGTGCCGCACAGCTCGATGTCGCCGGACGGCCGCATCCGCGCCAGCTCACCCGTCCGCACCAGACGGGCTCCGGCCGGCAGTTCCGGGTGGCGGCTCTCCACGAGACGCCGCCGGTCGAGGGCGGCGTTCGTGACCCCGTCGACCCCGTCGCCGTCGTCGTCGGAGGTCAGGCAGAGTTCGCCGAGGACGCCGTGGGGCACCGCCCGGCGCCGGTCGTCGACGATGACGGCCGAGCCGTCGCCGACGACGAGTCCACGACTCTCCTCCGGGCCGCCGGTCATCGCCCTGACCAGCGCGGCCAGGCCCCCTCCCGCGTCCGTGTGCAGGTGGTACATGCGCGCGGCCGGAGCCAGTGCGGCGAAGCGGCGCGCCGTGTGCTCCCGGGGGGCCTCACCGATGGTGATCACGGTCCGCAGGGCCGCGAGGTCATCGGCACGACCTGGCTCGGCCGACACCTGGCCGACCAGGTCGGCCAGCGCGCTCGGCAGGAGGAAGAGCGTGTCCACGCCGTCCCGGACCAGCGTCGCCGCCAGCACCTTCGGGTCGGTCCGTTCGCCGGGACCGGGCAGGACGGCGGTACCACCGTGCGCGAGCGGCCACAGCAACTCCCAGACGGCGTGCGCCCGGGCGGGCGGTGTGGCGTGCAGGACCGTGGGCGTCCGCGTGCCGAAGTACCGGACGGCCCACGCGGTGTGGCGGGCGAACGCCCGGTGCGCGACGACGGCCGGATACGGCGGGTCGGCCGGCCCCGTCGTGCACACCGCGTACATCGGGCGTCGTTCGTCGCCGGGCCCGTCCGCCGGGTACGGCACCGCGTCCGCCGTCCCGTACACCTCACCCTCACCCTCACCCGAGCCCGAGTCCTGCCGCGGCCGGGCCCCGACGAACAGCGGCCGCACACCGGACGGCACGGCCGACATGTCCGCGTCCTCGGCGACAACCGCGAACGGGTTGCCGGTCCGTGCGACGAGATCCGCGACGCGCTCCCGCGACCAGCGCGGGTCGACGGGCACGAAGGCCCGGCCGAGGCTGTTCACCGCGAGCATCGCGGCGATCAGCGCGGGCCCCTCCGGGAGTACGAGCGGCACGAACGCCGCCATCGGCGCCGCGTCGCGCAACCGGCCGCGTACCTCCTCGACGAGCGCCGACAACGCGCCGTAGGTCATGCCCCGGCCGTCCGAGACGAGAGCCGTGCGCTCCGGCCACCGCCGGGCGGCGGCCTCGAACCGCACCGCGAGCGGCGCCTGTTCCTCGGCCCCGGGGGCCGGGGCGGCGGCCACGGCCAGCGACCGGTCGGCCGGACGCGCGGCGTCAATGTCCCGCACCCGCAGATCAGGATCCGCGACGACCTGGTCCACCAGCGTCAGGAAGCTCGCCACCATGCGCTCCGCGGTCTCCGGGCCGAACACCTCGGCGCAGTACCACAGGCGCCCGCTCAGCGTCCCGTCCTCGTCGTCACCGACGGCCAGCGTGAGGTCGAGCGCGGAGGACCGCACGGGCACATGCGCCGGCCGGACCTCGCAGCCGGGCAGCCGCAGCGCACCCCGCTGCTCCTCGTCCATCACGAACAGCGTCTGGAACATCGGGTTCCGGGTCGCGGAGCCGTGTCGCCCGACGGCGCGGGCGATCTCGTCCACCGGGACATGCCCGGCGGCCTGCGCGGCCAGTGTGCTCCTGCTGACGCGGCGCACCGTCTCGGCGAAGGTGGGGTTGTCCTCCAGCCGTGCCCGTACCGGAAGGGTGTTGACGAAGAACCCGATCAGCCCCTCCAGCTCCTCCGAGCCCCGGTTGGCGGCGGGCACGCCGACCGCCAGGTCGTACGTTCCGCTGTAGCGCGCCAGCAGGACGGAGAACAGCGCGAGGAGGGTGTGGTAGCGGGTGACCCCCTCGCGGCGCGCGAGGGCCGCGAGGGCGGCGGCCTGACGGCGCGGCACGGTGAAGCGCCGCTCGTCGCCCACGCGGGTGGGCCGCTCGGGCGGAAGCAGGTCGGCGGGCAGGGCTTGTTCGGGCAGTCCCTCCAGATACTCCCGCCAGAATCCGAGCCCTTCCGTCACCCGCCGCCGGAACGCCGGGTCCGCCTGCCAGTCGCAGAAGTCCACATAGCGCGCGCCGAGCGTACGCGGCGCGGACGGCGCGCCCCGCAGGGCGCGGGCGTACGCGCCGCTCAGCTCGTCGAGGAACAGCCCCACCGACCACTCGTCGAACGCCACATGGTGGACGGCGAAGGCGAGGAGGGTCCGCCCGGCCGCGCACTCGACCACCGTCGCGCGCAGCACCCGGCCCGACCGGAGGTCGAACGGGCGTGAGACGAACGCGGCCAGCACGGAGTCCCGCGACTCCAGTTCCTCCTGGACGGAGTGCGGGACGGAGGCCGTCTCCACCGGGACGTCCGGCGCGACCACGACCTGGGTGAGCCGGGTGCCGTCGAGCCGTACGGCCGTACGCAGCGGCTCGTGCCGCTCCGCCACCGCCCGCAGCGCGGCGTGCAGAGCCGGCACGCTGACACCGCCCGTGACCTCGAAGGCGAGCGGGATGTGGTAGGCGGCGGAGTCCGGCAACAGGCGCTGGAGGAACCACATCCGCTCCTGGCCGGACCAGCACGGACCCGTGTCGCCCGTCGTGCGCGGCAGCAGCCGGGGCGGACCGCTCCCGTCGTCGTGCCCGCTCTCCCGCGTCATCACCCCGGCCGCGACGAGGGCCGACGCGAGAGCGGCCACCGTGGGCTCCTCGAAGAACCGGGCGACGTCGACGGCCACGCCGTACCGTCCGCGCAACCGGGTCAGCAACTGGATGGCGAGCAGGGAGTTGCCGCCCAGGTCGAGGAAGCTGTCCCGTTCCGCGATCTCCTGGTCGCCCAGCAGTTCCCGCCACACGGCGGTGACCGCGGCGACCGCCGCGCGCCGGGCCTGCCCCTCGCCCGGCGGGTCCCCGTCGGCCCCGGCGGTGTCCGCGCTCCGGGGCGGACGGCCCGACGGGCCGAGCGTGCGCGGTGTGCCACCCCCGTGGGAGTGCACCACGTACCGCTGCGGGCAGGCGTAGTCCGGCAGCCGCTCCGCCGCCCGCCCGGCGAGCATCCCGACGAGCCCTTCCGCGTCCCCGGCGACCGCGGTCCCGACCACCTCGGCGACCAGCAGGTCCCTGCCGTCCGGCCCCGGCTCCGTGGTCACCGCGACCTTCTCGACCCCGGCCACCTCGGCCAGTACGCCCTCGACCTCACGCGGCTGCACGGTGAAGCCCCTGATCTTCAGACGCGTGTCGATGCGCCCCGCGAAGCGGAAACCGCCGTCGGTGAGGGCCACCGCCCGGTCCCCGGTCGCGTACATACGGGCACCGGGGCGGCCCGCGAACGGGTCGGGCAGGAACCGTTCCGCCGTGCGCGCCGGCTGTCCCACGTAGCCGCGCGCCGTGGCCAGCCCGCCGACGTACAGCTCTCCCGGAACGCCCGGCGGCCGCCGGCGCAGCCCCGCGTCGAGCACATAGGCGTGGACGCCGGGCAGCGGCCGGCCGATCACCCCGCTGCCCACCGGGTCACCGGGCGCCAGGGGACCGTCCACGACGGAGGTGATGGCCTGCTCGGTCGACCCGTACATGTTGAACGTCCGGCATCCCGGCCCGGCGACGGCCTGCCAGCGGGCGATGTCGTCGGCGGCGACCTCCTCGCTGCCGACCGCGACGGTCCGCACACATCCGGGAGGCGGCGGCACGTCGCCCGCCTCCACCGCCGACAGCCACGCGGTCCAGAAGGAGGTCGGCAGATCGAGGGTGCTGACCTGGAATTCCTCCAGGAACGCGGTGAACCGCACGAGGTCGCCCGCGGTCGCGGGATCCATCAGGGTGAGCGCGGCACCCGCCGTCCACGCGCTGAACGCCTCTTCCAGCGTGATGTCCACACCGAGCGAGGTGAACTGGAGCACCCGGTCCGCCGGGGTGAGCTCCCAGCGCTCGGCCATCCGGGTACAGGTGTTGGCCAGCGCCGCGTGCTCGGTCAGTACGCCCTTGGGCGCACCGGTCGAGCCCGAGGTGAACACGACGTAGGCGAGGTCCGAGCCCGTCCCGGCCCACCGCGCCACGGGCGCCGGGCGCTCCGGCCCCTGTGCCTCCGCCACCGGGAGCACCAGGGACAGCCCGGCGTCCTGTGCGAGAGCGGTGTGCTCCGCGTCCACGAACACCTGCCGCAGGCCCGCCACCTCGGCGACCTCCGCGATACGGGCCGGCGGCCACGACGGATCCAGGGGCACATACGCCGCGCCACCGCCGAGCACCCCCAGCACCGTGGCCAGGAAGTACGGGCGACGTGCCCCCAGATAACCGACCGGCAGCTCCGCGCCCTCGGCAGGGGTGCCGAGTGCCCGTACCGAGGCCGCGACGGAGTCCGCCATCGCGCCCAGTTGCTCAAAGGAAAGATCACCGTATGCGCCCGTGACGGCCACGGCGTCGGGATGTGCCGCGCGCCGCGCGGTGAACGCCTCGCATACGGACGCCCATGCCCCCGAATCGACCACTGCGGTCTCCTCACATCATCCGACGGAACGTCACATGTCGTTACTCATCACGGCTTTTCGTTGTCCGAGGATTACTACGCAAGCTCCCGCCAATCCACTAGACACATTTGCCGACGGCAGGCGCACACACCATTCACCAGAACCTGTGACTTGACAGGTTTGGGTGCCATCGATCTAGTTCCTTCCGGTACGACGCCCCGTTGACAGCCCCTCATCCCTGTGGCAGCTTCGGCGCATCACGGCTCCGCCCTTCCACCACGTCTGTGAAACGCCGCCCCGCGCACGCGCGAGGGAATGTCCCCGCCGACACGGCACGCGGCGTCCTGCCCCGTTGGGAGAGCTGAGTTGTCACCGTCATCCGCCGTACCCGCCACCGCCCGCGTTCCCTGGCACGGCCCCTCGCGCCGGATTCCCCCGGCCACACTCCCCGAACTGTTCGAGGCCCAGGCCGCGGCCACACCCGACCGCACCGCCCTGGTCTTCGAGGGGAGCCGGACCCGCTACGACCGGCTCGACGCCGACGCCAACCGCCTCGCGCACCTGCTGCTGGAGCGCGGCGTTGGCCCCGGCGACCGGGTCGCGGTGGCGGTCCCGCGCTCCGTGGAGCTGGTGGTCGCCCTGCTCGCGGTGGTCAAGAGCGGAGCGGCGTACGTACCCGTCGACCCCGACCACCCCCGCGACCGCGTCCGCCGGCTGCTGCGCGACGCCGCGCCCCGCGTGGTGCTCACCACCACCCCGGTCGCCGAGACCGTGGACGCGCCCGACGGCGCCGTCCTCCTGGACGATCCGCGCACCGCCGCCTCGCTGGCGGCCCTCCCGTCGTCGTCACCCACCGGGCCGGGCTACGGAGCCCCGCCCACTCCCGGCCATCCCGCCTACGTCATCTACACCTCGGGCTCCACCGGCCACCCCAAGGGCGTCGTGGTCCCACACCACGCCGTCGTCAACCGCCTGCTGTGGATGCAGCACACCTACGGGCTGGAGGCCGACGACCGCGTCCTGCAGAAGACTCCCGCCGGCTTCGACGTCTCGGTCTGGGAGTTCTTCTGGCCCCTGATCACCGGCGCCACGCTGGTCATCGCCCGGCCCGGCGGCCACAAGGACCCCGGCCACCTCGTCCGGCTCATCCGCGGCGAGCGGGTGACCACCGTCCACTTCGTACCGTCCATGCTGCGGTACTTCCTCCAGGCACCTGGCGCGTCCGGGTGCGACAGCCTGCGCCGCGTGTTCTGCAGCGGCGAGGCCCTTCCGGCCGATCTCGTGGAGCCCTGCCTCCGTACGCTCGGGGCCGGCCTCCACAACCTGTACGGCCCCACCGAGGCGACCGTCGACGTCACCTCCTGGCCCTGCCTCCCGGGCGGCGACACCTCCGTGACGGTCCCGATCGGCAGGCCGGTGTGGAACACCAGCGCGTACGTCCTCGACGGGGCGCTGCGCCCGGTCGAGGACGGCGGGATCGGCGAGCTGTACCTGGCCGGTGCCCAACTCGCCCACGGCTACCTCGGCAAGCCGGCGCTGACGGCGGGCAGCTTCGTCCCGGACCCCTTCGGAGCACCGGGCGCCCGCATGTACCGCACCGGTGACCTCGCCGCCTGGCACGCGGACGGATACCTCCTCTTCCACGGGCGCGCCGACCACCAGGTGAAGGTGCGCGGGTTCCGTATCGAGCCCGCGGAGATCGAGGCGGCACTGACCGCGTGTCCCGAAGTCGGGCAGGCGGTCGTCGTCCTGCGCGAGGACCGGCCGGGCGACCCCCGCCTGGTGGCGTACGTGACCCCCGCACCCGGCGTCGGCGCCGCCCGGCCGGACGACCCCGTCATCGCGCGCCTGCGGGACGCACTGGCGGCACGGCTGCCCGACTACATGGTGCCCGCGGCGTTCGTCACCCTGGACGCGCTGCCCCTGACCCCCAACGGCAAGCTGGACCGACGCGCCCTCCCGGCACCCGGAAACCCCGCCCCGGCCCGCACCGGCCGGGAACCGCGCACACCCGTGGAACGTACCTTGTGCGCACTGGCCGCAGAGGTCCTGGGCGCCGCCGGCCTGACCATCGACGACAACTTCTTCCACCTCGGCGGGAACTCCCTGCTCGCCGTCCGCTACGCCGCGGGCATCCACACCGCGTTGGGCACGCCGATCGAGGACGTGAGGGTCTTCTTCCAGGCACCGACCGTCGCGGAGCTGGCCGCACGGCTGTTTCCCACGGCACACGAGGGCACCGGGGGGCTTGGTGCCCGGAACTGATCGATGGACCGGCAGGCGCTCTCCCGCCAGGGCCCGACAGCTCCAGGGAAGTCCGTTGCCGGAGAGCCGCCCACCGCGTCAAGCAGGCCCTCGCCGATACACCCACATGGTTCGAACCCACCACTCCATGGTGAAGTGTGGGTGCTGACCATATCGGTGAGGCTCCGAGCGCTGCTTAGGGTGCGGAGTATGACCGCGCCCACCACACCAGGTCCTGCCCCGCGTACGCAGGGCTCCCGCACCGGGGACGGCCCGGCCGCCAGTGGCCCCGGCCCCGCCGGCATCGCCGCCGCTCCCGGCGGGCTCGCTCCCGTCGCGCTCGACCTCGGCGGCCGCATCGCGCTGGTCACCGGCGCCGCGAGCGGCATCGGCCGCGCCTGCGCGCTGCGGCTCGCCGCGGCCGGGGCCGGCGTCAGAGCGGTGGACCGGGACGGCGAGGGGCTGGCGTCCCTGGCCGGGCAGGCCGAAAGCTTCGGAGCGGCGGGGACCTTCGACGCGCGGGTCCTCGACCTGACCGACCTCGACGCGGCGGAGCGGGCGGCCGAGGGCGCGGACATCCTGGTCAACAACGCCGGGCTGCAACTGGTGCGCCCCATCGAGGACTTTCCGCCCGACGTGTTCCACACCGTCCTCACCGTCATGCTGGAGGCCCCCTTCCGGCTGATCCGGGGCGCGCTTCCCCATATGTATGCCGAGGGTTGGGGCCGGATCGTCAATATCTCCTCCGTACATGGGCTGCGCGCCTCCCCCTACAAGTCGGCATATGTGGCCGCCAAACACGGTCTCGAAGGACTCTCCAAGACCGCGGCCCTCGAAGGCGCCTCGCACGGAGTCACCTCCAACTGCATCAATCCCGGCTATGTGCGTACGCCACTGGTCGAGAAGCAGATCGCGGACCAGGCACGGACGCACCAGATCCCTGAGGAAAGGGTCGTCGCGGATGTCCTGCTCCAGGACTCCGCACTGAAGCGCCTCCTCGAACCGGACGAGGTCGCCGAGGCGGTCGCCTATCTCTGCACCCCGCAGGCGTCCTTCATCACGGGCACGTCGCTCGCGCTCGACGGCGGATGGACCGCGCATTAGCTCCGGTCCGGCTCCGGTCCGGCGAATCCTTCCGGGCCCGTGAGCGGGCGACGCCTCGCACGCCCGCACGCGCGCACCGCCCGCTCGTCGCGTCGCGGCGCCGGAGCGGAAGGTGTCCGCATCGCGTCCGTTGTCCACAGGCCGGCGCGGCTGACCGAATGACAGGTAATGCTGTGTCCATGTCCCAGCCGCAGTCCAACTCCCGCTTCTGCCATCACGACCAGCTCTCCTACCTGGAACTCCTCGCACGCGGCGCGGCGGCGGAGGCATTCGACCGGCCCGCGCTGCTGGCCCGCGCGGACGGCGGGGGCCCGGAGGCCCTGGCCGCGCTGGAGCGCGCCAAGCGGCTCGCTCTGAGAGTGCGGGCCGAGCTGGCGGAGCGACGACGCCGGGAGGCCGAGCTGTCGGCGCTCTTCGCAACCGCGCACGACCTCGCGGGACTGCGCGATCTCGACGCCGTGCTCCGGGCCATCGTGCAGCGCGCGCGTTCCCTGCTCGGCACCGAGGTCGCCTATCTCTGCCTGAACGACCCGGCCGCGGGCGACACCTATATGAGGGTCACCGAGGGGTCGGTGTCGGCCCGATTCCAGCAACTGCGGCTCGGGATGGGGGAGGGGCTCGGCGGACTCGTCGCCCAGACCGCGCGTCCGTATGTCACCGACAGCTATTTCGACGATCCGCGTTTCCGGCACACCAGGGCCATCGACTCCGGCGTACGCGACGAAGGACTGGTCGCCATCCTCGGCGTGCCGCTGATGCTCGGCAGCCAGGTCATCGGGGTGCTCTTCGCCGCGGACCGCCGCGCCCGGGTCTTCGAGCGGGAACAGATCTCACTGCTGGCCTCGTTCGCCGCCCATGCGGCGGTCGCCATCGACACCGCGAACCTGCTCGGGGAGACCCGCTCGGCGCTCGCGGAACTGGAGAAGGCCAACGAGATCATCAAGGAACACAGCGCGGCCATCGAGCGCGCCTCGGACGTGCACGACCGGCTGACCGAACTGGTCCTGGGCGGCGGCGGTGTCCATGACGTGGCGAGCGTGCTCTCCGAAGTACTGGACGGCACGGTGGAGTTCGCCGGGCCGGAGTCCCCTTCCGTGACCGCGCTGGACCTGACCGGCACCGAAGGCCGTGCCACACGCCACGGCGAGGTCTGGGGAGCCGCGGTCTGGGCCGGCGGCGAACTGCTCGGGGCGCTCGTCCTGCGTGGCCATCCCGCTCTCGACTCCGTCGACCGGCGCACCCTGGAGCGGGCCGCCATGGTCACCTCGCTGCTGTTGCTGGCCCGTCGCTCCGCCGGAGAGGCCGAGCAGCGGGTGCGCGGCGAGTTGCTGGACGACCTCCTCGACGCCCCCGACCGCGACCCCCGCCTGCTGCGCGAGCGGGCCGTCCGGCTCCACGCGGATCTCGACGCGCCGCATGTGGTGCTGGCCGCCCGGATCGACGGCCCCGCCCCCGGCACCCCGGGAGCCACCGAACGGGAGACGGCCGACCGGCGCCGCCTGTGGTCCGCCGCCTCCCATCTCGCCGCCACCGGACGGGGACTGGCCGCCACGCGCGACGGAGGTACTGTCCTGCTCCTGCCGCTCGCCCCTGACGACACCGCCGCCGACCTCGCCCGCCGTACGGCCAAGCAGCTCGGCGGGGCCCTGCGCGAGCCCGTCACCGTAGGGGCCTCGGCGGCCGTGGAGTCACCCGCGGCGCGTCCGGGCGCGACAGCCGAGGCGTACGCGGAGGCCCGGCGCTGCCTCGACGCGCTCCGGCTGCTCGGCCGCTCGGGCGACGGCGCCGCCGCTCAGGACCTCGGCTTCCTCGGGCTGCTGCTCGCCGACGCCCGGGACATCGAGGGTTTCGTGCACCGCACCATCGGTGAAGTGATCTCCTACGACCTGCGTCGCTCCACCGACCTGGTCCGCACCATGAGGGCCTACTTCGCGTCCGGGATGAGCCCGGCCCGTACGAAGGACGAACTGCACGTCCACGTCAACACGGTCGCCCAGCGCCTGGAACGCGTCGCCCGGCTGCTCGGCACGGACTGGCAGTCACCGGCCCGAGCCTTGGAGATTCAACTGGCCCTGCGGCTGCACGCCATGTCCGACGCCGTCGTCCGCTGAACGCGCGGTTCACCGGTGGCCCGCCGCCGGACGCTTCAGGCGCCGGAGGTACGGGAGCCGGCGTCGGCCTGCAGCGGCGCGGGCACGCCCGGCTGCGCGGGATCCGCCTCGACATCCGTCAGGTCGCGGTGCCGGGTCTCCCGGGCACACGCGATGGCCACGACCGTGATGAGGGCGGCGGCGATGACGTACAGGGCGATCGGCGTCGAGCTGTCGTAGTCGGCGAGCAGCGCCGTCGCGATCAGCGGGGCCGGTGCGCCTGCCGCGACCGAGGAGAACTGCGCGCCGATCGACGCGCCCGAGTAGCGCATGCGGGTCGCGAACATCTCCGAGAAGAAGGCTGCTTGGGGCGCGTACATCGCACCGTGCAGCACCAGTCCGACGGTGACGGCAAGGAGCAGATTACCGAAGCCGGCGCTGTCGATCAGGGCGAAGAACGGGAACATCCAGGCCCCGACCCCGACCGCACCGATCACATACACGGGCCTGCGGCCGATGCGGTCCGACAGCGCGCCCCATGCGGGGATGACCGCGAAGTGGACGGCGGAGGCGATGAGTACGGCGTTGAGCGCGGTCTGTTTGCTCAGCCCCGCCGAGTTCGTCGCGTACACCAGGATGAACGCGGTGATCACGTAGTAGCTGATGTTCTCCGCCATGCGCGCGCCCATCGCGACCAGTACGTCCCGCCAGTGGTGGCGCAGAACGGCGATCAGCGGCATCGTCTCGGCATCGGCCCCGCCGTCCGCTGCCGCGCGCCGAGCGGCCTGGGCCAACGCGGCCTTGAAGACCGGGGATTCATCGACGGAGAGCCGGATCCACAGACCGACGATCACCAGCACACCGGAGAGCAGGAACGGTATGCGCCATCCCCATGAGACGAACTGGCCGTCCGAGAGCAGTGCGGTCAGTGCCGCGAGCACCCCGGTGGCGAGCAGCTGTCCGGCCGGAGCCCCGGTCTGCGGCCACGAGGCCCAGAACCCACGCCGTTCGGCGTCCCCGTGCTCCGACACCAGCAGCACGGCCCCGCCCCACTCACCACCGAGTGCGAACCCCTGGACCAGCCGCAACACGGTCAACAGCACGGGAGCGGCCGTACCGATGGTGGCGTGCGTGGGCAGCAGCCCGATGGCGAACGTCGCTCCGCCCATCAGCAGCAGACTGAGGACCAGCAGCTTCTTGCGGCCGATCCGGTCCCCGTAGTGGCCGAACACCAGCGCCCCGAGCGGCCGGGCGGCGAACCCCACGGCGTAGGTGAGGAAGGACAGCAGTGTTCCGACGAGCGGATCGGAGCCGGGGAAGAACAGCTTGTTGAACACCAGGGCCGCTGCGGATCCGTACAGGAAGAAGTCGTACCACTCGATGGTCGTGCCGATGAGGCTGGCGGCGACGATGCGCTTGAGAGAGCTGGGTGTTGGCGGAGCGGATGCCGAGGCAGCCATGGTCACCACTTCCGGGCGGGTGTCGGGGACGATCTCGTGTCGCCACACCGTAGAAAGAGGCAGGTCAGGAGCACATATGGTGGGACACCATAATTCGTGGGCGAGGTGTGCGCGCGGGACCCATGTGAGCGGCCGTAGGTATGCGCCATGGGCTCGACGGTACCGGGGCCACACCACACGACCACCGGAACGGGACCGCGGCGACCGACACCGGGCTTATTCGCTGCCCCAGTCCCAGGTGTCGAAGTACGCGGCCACGCCTGTGCGTCGGGCCTCCGCGACGGCGCTCAGGCGTGCGAAGTCCCGAGGTGGCATCAGCGCCTCCCACTCGGCCACGGACAGGACCCGGACTTCGTCGTGCTCGCTCGGATCCAGGGCGAGGCCGTGGATCTGCGCCTCGGTGAGCCGGCCGCCGTCGAAGATGAGGCCGATCGTGCTGTAGGGCCATTCGGTGCCGGGCAGCCCGTAGACCGTCGCCAGGAGCTGAGGCGGTCCGGCCGGCGTGATGCCGGTCTCCTCCTGGCATTCGCGCACCGCTGTCTGCCAGGGGCGCTCACCCGGATCCATCGTGCCTCCCACCATCTGCCACGGGTGAGAAGGCGAGTAGACGGAGTGCAGTTGGAGCGGCCGGTCGTTCTCATCGGTGACGTAAACACACGCGAAAGCGGTGGCCTTGAGGACCGTCTCGGCATACTGCTCGGGCGGCAGCCACCCGGAACTGCTCGCCCGTCGGCCGGGGATGGCGGGTTCTTCTTTTCGCGTCACCGGTCGTGCCGAGCCGGCGGTGCCGCCGACGTCCTGCCTGATCGTGCCCGGCTGCCCTTCGTTTCCAGGGGGCTGGTGCGGGGGAGCGGGACACGTGGCGTCCCCCAACTGGCGGTGAAGTGGCACGGGGACTCCAAAAACGTGGGGGGCGGGGCAGGTCGGCCATCGCCTCACGGACGAGGCCGGGGGCGTTGAACCGATCGCTGGTGCACGGTACTTCGCGATCGGTGCGGGCGACGCGGTGGGTGTGTGAGCGCTGCCTCCTTCAGGAGACCCTTCACAGGCATGGGCAAACCTTAGGGTCGGCTGCACCGTCACCGCCCGCGATTTCGCCGAGGGTCATCCGGCAGGGTGACGCGAGGCCGACGGGTTGTCGCGCGGTGGCGCGGTACAGGGGGGCGGGAGTGACCGGATCTGCGCCGAGGGGCTCCTGCCAGGGACGTGGGTGTGCGAGGCGCGGGACCGAGGTGAAGCAGTTGCTGGACGAAGGGCGGGGGGATCGATCCGGAGACCTGGTCCGCACGCTCGTCCGGGTCACCGGACGCCTCGACCCCCAGCGCCACCGCCTGATCACCGTCGGACTCACGGCAGCCACACACCACGCTGAACTCGCCGGCTCTCTGCGCGTCCGTTTCACCACCGCCGTCGAGCAGGCCATCGCCGCAGCCCTCGCACGCGCCCGCCACCGGGGTGAAACCCTGCCCGGCGCCCCGGCCGACAGGATGACCACCGCCACCGTGATCGCGCTCCTGAGCCATCTGCCGGCGCTCCAGGACCGGCCGCTGGCTGCTTGCGACTTCGAGGCCATCACCGACCGTGTTCTCCTGCCTCTCCTCACCCAGCCCTGATCGGCGGGACGCGCGGGCCGGGCGCCGTGGCCCACGCGATCGCCGGTTCCAGATCGAGGCCACTGTTCATGTCCAGCTCAAACCCGCCGAACTTCTCCACACCGCACGGGGGTTGTCGCACGGCGTGTCGCAAGGCCGGGCGGGATGCTCGCGGCCGGCCGTACAGCCGTGCCATCGGTCGCCACACCGGCGGCCATGGCAGCACCGCACCGGCCGGTGCCACGGCGGGCTTCCCGGCATGAGGCGCGGGGGCACGCCGACAGCCGGTGGTTCACCTAGCGGTGTGCGTCGCGCAGGACCGCGCCGACGATGCGGTCGACGAACGAGGTGAGTTCTTCCTCGTCGTGGTGACCGAAGGTGGACGTCCACAGCGCGAAGCGGCCGAAGAGCGCGGACCACAGGATCATCGCGACTCCTTCGGAGCCGTCCGGCCAGCTCAGCCCCTCCTTCTCGCACGCGTGGATGGCGTCCACCCACTGCTGCCACAGGAGGCGAGCGGGATGCACCTGGCCGGGCTCGCCGAAGCGTGAGGCATCGTGACCGAACATCATGCGCATGACGCCGCGCTCGGCGATGGCGAAGGCGCAGAAGGCGTTCGCCTGTGCCCGGAGGCGGTCACTGGTATCGGCTCCACCGGCTGCTGCCCGGCTGTCGGCTTCGCGCATGGCCGCGACGACACGTTGATAGCCGTCCTCGGCGACAGCGTGCGCGAGCTGGTCCTTGTCGGCGAAGTGCAGATACATGCTTTGAGGGGCGATGCCGACCTCCCGCGCGACCTCCCGGAGCGACACCGGCAGGGCGCTGTCGGCGATCTTCTGGTCGAGAAGCCGTGCCACGGCGGCCAGGATCTCCGCACGGAGCCGGTCCCCCTGGCCGCGGGGATTGCGTCTGCGTGCGGTGTCGGTGCCCTTACCGCGGTCCTCGTTCATGTATCTCATTCTGCGGCAATCGACCGCTTGCGGGTTCCCGGCCCTGGCAGGGAACCCGCAACCAGGAGGCGGCTACGCCTCCTCGATCGCGCGGGTCGCGGAACCCATGGCCTGCCCGGCGGCGGGAAGCCCGATGTAGGGGATCGTCTGGACGACGGCTTCCAGGATCTCCTCTCGGGTCAAGCCGTTGGCGAGTCCGCCCAGGACGTGGTTACGCACCTCCCACTGGTGGCCCTGGGCCATGAGCACGCCCAGAGTGACCAGGCTGCGGCTCCGCCGGTCCAGGCCCGGCCGGGCCCAGATCTCGCCGAAGCACTGCTCCAGCGCGAGTCGGGCGGTGTCGGCCTCGGGCCCCTCGCCTTCGGCCGGGGCGACCATATGGTCCTGGAGGAACGTCTCGCCGAACATCTCTCGTACCACCTGCTCGCCGGCCGCCCGGCGGTCGGTGGCATCGCCGCTACTCATCGGTGTCCTTCCGGTGGGGTGCAACGCGGGGGAGCATGCCGAGCACCGTGGCCGTGGTAGTGCCCGCGTCGACGGGGAGCACGGTGCCGGTGATCCAGCGCGATTCCTCCCCGGCGAGAAACAGGACCGCCCAAGCCAGATCCCAGGCGGTGCCCTCGATGCCGAGAAGGTTGGCCGACCTGCGCAGCAGTCGTCCCTCTTCACCACCGTGGTCGCCGATGGGGGTGTGCAGATGGCCGGGCACAAGGCAATTGACACGGATGTGGTCCGGCCCCCAGGTGTACGCCAGATCGGTGGTCAGCGACTGCAGCGCGCCCTTACTGGCCCCGTACGCACCGCTGCCGAACCCGCGCAGCGCCGCGATGGAGGAGATGTTGACGACGGAGCCGCCACCCCCGCGCACGAGATGGGGATGAGCGGCCCGGGCCACCTGCATGGCGGCGGTGACGTTGAGGGCGAAGACCTGGTCCCAGCCCGCGCGGCTGCTCCCCATGACACCGCCTTCCCCGCTGATGCCGGCGTTGTTGACGACCACGTCCAGGCGCTCGGCCCGGTCGGCGAATTCGTCCACCGCGTCGCGGGCCGACGCCTCGTCGGTGATGTCCGCGGCGAGCGCGAGCGCGCGGCCGCCGCTGCCCTCGATGCGCTTGCGGGTGTGGTCGGCGCGATCGGCATCGATGTCGAGGATGCCCACGGTGGCGCCCTGGGCCGCCAGCAGCATGGCCGTGGCGGCTCCCGTGCCCGGGAGGCCGCCCGCGCTTCCGGCGCCGGTCACCAGCACCGCCTTGCCCAACAGGCGGGTTCCGTGCCCGTCCGTGTGCCCGCCGACGTCGAAGGTCCGCTCTCTTGGCATCTGGCTCACCACTCGACCGGGAGGGACCTGAGGCCGTAGACGATCGAGTTCTTCTTGAAGGGCAGCTCGTCCGTGGGAATGGCCAGCCGCAGACCCGGAATGCGCTCGAAGAGCCGGGGCCAGGCGACCTGCATCTCGACCCGCGCCAGGTTCTGGCCGAGGCACTGGTGGGATCCGAAGCCGAAGGCCACATGGTGGCGGGCGCTGCGGGCGATGTCGAGTTCATCGGCCGGGCACTCGCCCTCACCGGCGCCGAAGGCTCGGCCGTCCCGGTTGCCGGCGATCAGGGAGACGATGATGCCCTCGCCCTTACGGACGAGCTGACCGCCGATCTCCACATCCTCGGAGGCCACGCGACGCGGGTCGGTGGAGACGATGCTCCAGTAACGCAGCATCTCCTCCGCGGCAGAGGGGGCCAGCTCGGGGTGGTCGCGCAGACGGTCACGCTGGTCCGGGTTGACCAGCAGCGCCACAGTGCCGAGGCCCAGCATGTTCGCCGTGGTCTCGTGGCCCGCCCCCACCAGGATCCCGACCAGGACGGGCATCATCTCCGGCGCGAAGCCGTCCGGCCCTGTGTGGTCGGCGAGGAGACGGCTGATCATGTCGTCCCCGGGCTCCTCGCGCTTGCGCCGGACCAGGGACTCGTAGTACTCGAACGCCTTGTGCTGCAGCCGCGCACGCTCCTCGTGGCTGACGTTCAGGTCGGTCCCCGCGTTCGCGTGTTCCTGGAAGAGATCGTGGTCCTCGTACGGCACGCCCAGGATGGTGCAGATGGCGCGGGAGGGCATCGGGAGCGCGAAGTCCTGGACGAGGTCGACCGGGCCGCCCTTGGCGAGCATCGCGTCGATCAACTCGTCCGTGATCGCCAGCAGACTCTCGCGCATCGCCTGGGTGCGCTTGACGCTGAACTCCCGGGTGAGCATCTGCCGGAGCCGGGCGTGCTCGGGGTCGTCCAGGCGCAGGAACAGGCCGCCCTCATGCTCGGGCTGGTTGGAGTGGACCAGGGGGAAATCGGGATTGCGCACATCGGCGCTGAAGGACGGGCTGGACAGGACCGCGCGGATGTCTTCGTGCCGGGTCGCCAGCCAGTGCCGGGAGCCGTCCCAGATGGTGACCTTGTGCAGGCCGCCTGCCTCCCGGAACTCGGTGTACTTCGGCGGCGCGCTGAAGGGACAGCTCCGCTCGGCCGGGAAGAACGGTGCTTCCTCGGTTGCGGCGGTTTCGGATGCGGTGGTGGTCATATCGTCTTCCTCGATCACGGAGCGGGTGTTTTTACGGTGGGGACGGCAGCCGTGGGGACAGCGACGGGCCAGGGGGCTCGGTCGACAACGGCCTGACGCCAGGTGCGCAGGGCACGGGCCATGCCGTTGCCCAGTACGCCGTCGATCTGACGAGGCCGCCCCTCGGAGTCGCGATGGCCGTAGACACCGACGAATCCGCCCTCCTCCAGCGACCCCTCGACGACGCGGAAGTCCATCTGCCGCCCTGTGGCCCCGTAGGACCGCAGTTTCAGGTCGTACTGGTCGGACCAGAAGTACGGCAGGGAGGGTGCGCTCGGCTCGGCGCCCATGAGGGCGGCTCCGACCGAACGGCCCTGTTCGGCGGCGGCCAACCGGTGCTCACCGCGTACATGGCGGGCAGTGGCCGGATCGAGCCATGCCGCCACGTCGCCGACGGCCCAGATGTTCTCGGCGACACGTCCGTGCGCGTCGCACAGCACGCCTTCGACGCCGTCCCGCTCCTTGCTGCCGAGCGGCACGCCCGTCTCGGCCAGCCAGCCGACGGCCGGCCGGGCTCCGACCGCGACAAGGACGGTGGACGCCTCGACGACGGACCCGTCGTCGAGCACCACTCCACCGGCCCGGCCGCCCTCGGCGAGGACCGTGGTGACTCCTGTGCCGCAGCGCACGTCGACACCGGCGGCGCGGTGGCGAGAATCGAGCAGGCACGCCACCTCCTTCCCCACGACATTGACCATGGGAAGCGGTAGCGGATCGACCATCGTCACCGGCACGCCCATGCCCCGGGCCACCGCCGCGGCCTCCGCGCCGACAAAGCCGGCGCCCACGACGACCAGCCGCCCGCCGTGTACGAGAGCCGTGCGCAACCGGAGGGCATCCGCCAGATTCCGCAGCACCTGGACGCCGTACAGGCCCGCGCCCAGGGACGGCGGATGCACGGCCTGAGCCCCGGTGGCGATCACCAGCGCGTCGTACCCCAGCTTCCTGCCGTCGGCCAGACTCACCGTCGGCGCGCCCGTATCCACTCCCACGGCTGCGGTGCCGGGTACATGAGTGATGCCGAGGGATGACCATTGCTCCCGCGGACGCAGCAGCAATCGCTCGGTCTCCCACTCGCCCGACAGCAACTGCTTCGACAGCGGCGGACGGTCATAGGGCAGACCGGGTTCTCCGTCGACCAGGATCACCTCGCCGCCGAAGCCGCGGCGCCGCACCTCCTCCGCGACCGCGAACCCCGCGGCCGAGCCGCCGACCACGACAAGCCGGCGGAGCTCCCTCGCGGTCGGCACCTCAGCTTTCCTCGATGACGATCGCGGCGGCCGGGCACACCGCCGCCGCTTCTCGTACGGCGACGTGCTGCTCTTCCGCGGGCGCCGCATCCAGCAGGACCACGATGCCGTCCTCGTCCCGCTGGTCGAACACCTCCGGGGCGACCAGCACACACTGGCCCGCTCCGCAGCACTTCGGTTCATCAACAGTGATCTTCACGCCACTCGACCTTCCGGTGATCACTTCGGCGGACTCTCTCCACCAACCTGACAACCGTCACGGTACGGCTGTCACCTGACAGGTGCAAGGTTAGATTTCGGCCTCGGGGTGCCGGCGGTGTTTCGCCTGGATGAGAGGCAGTAGCGACAGCGCAGTTGAACAAAGAGCGGGCACTCGATGATCCGGAGGAAATCCTTGTGGACAGTTCACTCACTCACCGGTTCGTCGACGTGAACGGGGTCAGGCTGCACATCGCCGAGCAGGGGGAGGGACCGCTGGTCCTGCTGCTGCATGGCTGGCCGGAGAGCTGGTACTCATGGCGCCACCAGTTCGGGGCGCTGGCCGCGGCCGGGTACCGGGCTGTCGCCCCCGATCAGCGCGGCTACGCCCGCAGTGAGCAGCCGCCGGACGTGACCTCGTACACCCTGCTCCACCTCGTCGGCGACGTGATCGCCCTGATCGAGGAGCTCGGCGAGGAACAGGCGGTCGTCGTGGGCCACGACTGGGGCGCACCCGTCGCCTGGACCGCGGCGATGCTTCGCCCGGACAAGATCCGCGCCGTGGCCGGGCTCAGCATTCCGCCGATTCTGCCCGGCGGGATGGTCCCGCCCTCGGTCACCCGTACCCAGTACGGTGAGGGCTTCTACCAGATCTACTTCCAGCAGCCGGGTGTCGCCGACGCGGAGTTCGCCAAGGACATTCCGGGCTCCTTCCGCCGCCTCCTGTTCGGCGCCTCGGGCGACAACCCGCTCGGCGGGAAGCCCCGTCCGCTGGTCGTACCCGACGGTCTGGGCCTCCTGGACACCATGCCGGAGCCGCCGGCCCTCCCGGCCTGGCTGACGGAGGAGGACATCCAGGCGTACGCCGAGGACTTCGCCCTGCACGGCGAGCATGCCTTCACCGGGGCCTTCAACTGGTACCGCAACATCGAGCGCAACAACGAACTGCTCGCGCCCTTCCGGGGGCGAGGGATCGACGTTCCCGCACTGTACGTGGTGGGAGACCGGGACATGGTCACGGCCTTGCGCGGCCCGGACACCCCGCTGACCGCTGTCGTACCTCAACTGCACGACGCGGTGGTGCTGCCGGGCTGCGGGCACTGGACACAGCAGGAGCGTCCCACCGAGGTGAACGCCGCCCTCCTCGACTTCCTCACCCACGTCGACGGCCCCACGGACCGATGACACTACGCGGACTCCGTCCGGCCGGCACTGTCCGGCACTTCCGCCCATGCTGCTTGAAACCAGGTCACGCCGGCCATGTCGACCACCCGGGCACGTTGGCGGCCGACGTGCGAGCCCACCCTCGTACTCCCGCGCAGGGACCTCCGAACGCTCTGCCGGCCCGGGTCCCGCTGCCCGGGCGGCCGTGACCTCCGGCGGGTACCCGTTCGGGTGAAAAACGGGCGTCGATGCGGTACTTCACGACATAGTGGGTTCCGTGGATTCCATCGACCATTCCGCCTATCGTGTCCCCACCGGCAGACCCTTCTTACTGAAGGAGCTCTACTCCAAGCTCGCGGGTGTCGGGGAACTCATCGGCGCGCTGCAGGTACCCGCCGACCCCACCGAGTACGAGGAGATCGCCGACAGCCTGTACGCACTGTTCAACGTTGCCCGGAACCTCGCCCCGGACCGCAACGCGACCGGCTGCCACCTGCACCCGAAGGGCGCCGTCGACACCGAAGCCCCCACCGGATGGGGACGCTGCCTGCTCTGCAACAGCCACCGCCGCACCGGCCGACCGGATGTGAAAGCGGCACCCCAGGGCCCCCGCCACAACTGGGCCGTCCCGCCCCCGCCCTACGACCACACCGTCCTCGCGCAGACCATGGCGCAGATCAACGACCTGGCCGCGGAGGTCAACTACCGGTCCGAGGACGAGGCGTTCGTGCACCTGGGCGATCTCACGCACACGGCCTTCGTCGTCGCCCGGGAACTCTCCCGCCCCCGCAACAGCTCGGGATGCGCCCAGCACCCCGGAGCTCCCCTCGACCCCACAGCCCCCGGCGGGCCCCAGTGCCTGTTCTGCCAGGGCCAGGCACGACGCCGGCAGACAGGACCACCCACCGTGGCCATCCGCCCCAGCCGGCCCGTCCCCGGATACGAGCGACGCCGTATGCCGCGCCCGCCCCACCCGCCCGGCAACGGCTGAGACCGGATCGATCGACCGCTCGCGAGCCCACCCCGGCGTCCTGCCGTAACGGCGGGTCTCGCCGACGCCGGGTGGGGACGGGCGCCGTGAGGATGACGGGTACCGCGGTGGGGCGGCCACCGTGTGGAGCGCACAGGAAGGCGGTGAGCGGAGTGAACCCGTTCGACGACCCCGAAGCCACGTTCCAGGTGCTCGTCAACGACGAGGGGCAGCACTCGCTCTGGCCCGCGTTCGCCGACGCCCCCGACGGCTGGCACATCGCCCATGACAAGGACACGCGCGCCGCCTGCATGGCGTACATCGAGGAGAACTGGACCGATCTGCGGCCCAAGAGCCTGATCGAGGCCATGGGCGGCTGACCGTCCGTCCCGCCCGGGCGGCCCCCTGGCCCCGCTGACGCACGACGGCTCCTACGCCCCTCTGTACGTGGCCCGGTTCACGGCGCCGGACGTCGTGGCCGTGGCCGGCCCGCTGTGACATCGGTCCGCGTGGTCGTCGCGTAACGGTGGCTACCGCGGATGCCCCGAACCCCCGGTACGGGAACATGGGAAGTGAACAACGAGGCGAGTGGCATGCGGGGCGTGATCCGAGGTGATGCCCTACGTTGGCTCAGCGCGGCTCGGCGCACAACTCGCTGAGCTGAGAGCGGCGTTCGACAGTCGAAGGCCGTACCGTCGTCGCCCTGGTCGAGGGCGCGGCGGACTGCGGCGGAGCCTCCTCCCGAACGACTCCGACGCCCCCCGGCGACTGCGCGCCGAACTGCACGACATCGCACGGCAGCGGCCGGCGTCCGGTGTGGTGCTTTTCCTCGGCGACGGCGCGCAGTAACAGCGGGTTGCCGCCGGGGAGTTCGTACCATCCGTGGGGCATCCGACCGGCATCCTCCCGTGCACGGTGTGTGCCGGTCGGTATCCATGTCATGTGAGATGCGCGCAGGGCGGCGGTTCGACCGATGCCAGGAGAGGGCGCGGGAGAGGGGTCGATCAAGGGCCCGCGTGGCGGTCCGGAGGTCGGGGTGGCCTGATACCGCGGGCCGGTCGGCCGTCCGCGGACCCGACCGGACGCGGGCGCCGGGAACGGTTCGCCGAGCCGTCGCTCACCACCATCCGTCAGCGCACAGCGGTGTCCGGTTCTCGCCTGTTAGCGGTAAATGCCTGGACCCGGTGCCTTCCTCGACGAGACACTTCCAGCTTCCGTATCCCGGGGAGTGTGATGAGGACCACAGATACGCACGTGCCGACGCCGGGCAGGAGCGCCTTCGTTCTGGCGCTGCGCCGCTACGGCAGGGAACTGCTGCGACTACGACGGCCTGCCCTGCCGGCGCTGCTGCTGCCGGCCGTGGGCAACATCGGCATCCGCTACGTCGCCCCCCTTCTGATCGCCAAACTGGCAGGGCGGGCCGCCGACGGCAGCGGTCTCACCCTCAGCTCGGCGCTGCCGTATGTGCTGGGTTTCGGCGCGACGCTGTTGCTCGCCGAAGCCGTGTGGAGGGTCGGGCAGCACTACCTGAACCGCGTGGACGCCCTCGGTATGGAACACCTGTACGTGAGTGGTATGGATGAACTCCTCGCCAAGGACGCGGCGTTCTTCCACGACAACTTCGCCGGCTCTCTGACCAAACGGGTGCTGAGTTTCGGCAAGCGCTTCGAGGACTTCGTCGACACGGTGACGTACCGGATCGTAGGCAGTCTCGTTCCCCTGGTGTTCGGTGCCGTGGTGCTGTGGAGCTACGAACCGATGCTCGTCGTCGGCCTCCTTGTGATGATCGCGTTGACCGTGCTGGCCGCGACACCTCTGATCCGTCGCCGGCAGAAGCTCGTCAACGACCGTGAGGCGGCGATCGCCCGGGTCTCCGGGCACGTCGCCGACAGCCTGACGAACATGGAGACCATCCGTGCGTTCGCGGCCGAGCGGCGGGAGGCGGACGAACACCGCAAGCGTGTCGCGGATTCCCGGCGCCTGGCACTGAGGTCGTGGGACTACGGCAATCTGCGCGTCGACACCCTGATCGCCCCCCTGTCCGTGCTGACCAATGTGCTGGGTCTGTTGATCGCCATCGCCTTCGGTGGCCCGGGCCAGGGGGTGGAGGAGATCATCGTCGCTTTCACCTACTACTCCAACGCGACCCTGATCATGTTCGAGTTCAACCAGATCTACCGGCGTCTGGAAAGCTCGATGACCGAGGCCGCGCAGTTCACCGAGCTGTTGCTGGATCCGCCGACCGTGCTCGACCCGACGGAACCCGAACCGCTCGCGCCGCAGGACACAAGCGTCCACTTCAAGGCGGTGACCTTCGCCCACGCGGGCACGAAGCCGATTTTCCAGGGGCTCGACCTGAACGTGCCCGCCGGCGCACGTATCGGTCTGGTCGGCAGGTCCGGCGGCGGCAAGACCACACTCACCCGGCTTCTGCTGCGGATGTCGGACATCGACGGCGGACGCATCCTGATCGGTGGTCAGGACATCAGCCGGCTGCGCCAGACCGACCTGCGCTCACTGATCGCCTACGTGCCGCAGGAACCCGCCATGTTCCACCGCACCCTGCGGGACAACATCGCCTTCGCCCGGCCCGGCGCCACCGACGAGGAAATCCACGCCGCGGCCGCGGCCGCGCATGTCACGGAGTTCGCCGACCAGCTCCCCGACGGCTTCGGCACCCTGGTGGGGGAGCGGGGAGTGAAACTCTCGGGCGGCCAGCGCCAGCGCGTCGCCCTCGCCAGGGCCATCCTGCGCGACGCCCCGATCCTGCTGCTCGACGAGGCGACCAGCGCGCTGGACTCGGAGAGCGAGCTCCTCGTCCAGGACGCCCTGTGGCGGTTGATGGACGGACGTACGGCCCTCGTGGTCGCCCACCGTCTGAGCACCGTGGCCGGTATGGACCGTCTGGTCGTCCTTGACCGCGGAAGCGTCGTCGAGCACGGCACCCACGAGGAGCTGCTCGTGGCGAACGGTGCCTACGCCAAGCTGTGGCAGCACCAGTCGGGCGGCTTCCTCGGTGAGAGCGCCGAGTCGGCCCCCGGACGGCTGGTCCCAGGAGCCGCTTCCGGCAGGTTGCCCGGTCCGGCCGACGTGTCCCCGGCCGGGGACTGCGGTACGTCGTCGTCGCGCGCTCGTACGAGCACGTGGTTCACGTGAACGCGTCAGTCACGGACATCCCCGCCGACCGGCGCCGTTGATGCAAACGGGCACTGTCGCCCTGACGCCCCCTGTCCGCCGCCCGACGGAACCCGAACGGCGGCCAGGGGCCTCCTGCGCACGCTCATGGACCGGCCCTCGCTCCCGAGCACCGACGCGGGCACGGTGCGATGTACGACGCGCTTGACTCTGGACACGTGGACGTGCCCAGGCTGCGGCAGGTCCTGGCGGGGCTGCCGCAGTCCGAAGCCGCCAACGGGCGCCTGGTCCTGGCCGTGGATGTCACCCGGCAAGCACCGGAGGATGCCCGGCTGACCGTACTCGATCGTCGCCGCGCTGGAGGCAGGCCCGACCTCGTGGACCGCGCTGGTGGCCGCGATCCGGTCGGACCGGGTCATGCGCGAGCCGGTCCCCGTGCCGTGGATCTGCCCGCCTCAGGGCGGGCGCCCGCCCAAGTATGGCGACGGGTTCGTCTTCGGGCGGCCCGAGACCTGGGGCGAGGTGGCGGTCGTGACTGTGGCCGGCACGGAGCGGTACGGGACGGCGACCGCCCAGGCGTGGGACCGGCTGCACCCCCGGCCGACCCGGCGGGCGGCGTGGCTCGACCACGAGGGCTCCTTGCCGATCACCGAGGCCATCGTGATCCGGCTGTCGGTGGCGAAACTGCCTGACGAGCGGCAGAGTCCGCCTGCTATGGTGCGCCGATGTCGGCGATCAAGAAGTTCCAAGTCACCTTTGACTGTGCAGAACCTGAGCGCCTCGCTCGTTTCTGGTGCGAGGTGTTGGGGTACGTCACACCGCCGCCACCGGAGGGATTCACCACCTGGGAGGATTTCAACCGCACCCTGCCCTCCGAGAAGCAGGGTTCATGGTTCGCCTGCAGCGATCCCTCAGGTGTGGGCCCGCGCCTGTACTTCCAGCGCGTCCCCGAAGGCAAGATCGTCAAGAACCGGGTGCATCTCGACGTCCGGGTCGGCACCGGGCTCGTGGGGGACGAGCGCCTGGCCACGCTCGAAGCTGAGTGCGCACGACTGGTTGCGCTCGGTGCGACCCACGTGCAAACGCTGTATGCCGATGGGGAAAACGAGTCGTGCGTCCCCATGCTGGACATCGAGGGCAACGAATTCTGTATCGACTGAGCATTCTCCGAGCCGAGGAGGCAGGGAGCCGCCTCCCCTGGGCCTCTCCGGTCCTCGTACGGGATGGGAGTTACCCGTGGAGGGCGAGGTTGTGCGGCCGGGCGATGCCGAGCATGGCGGTGTGAACGCCGTCGCCCCTTCATCCCCGCGAAGGCGTGCTCGAAGCGGCCCGGCCCTTGCGGTGTGTTGTGTTCCTCTTTCCAAGCCGGCAGCACGCTCACCTGCTTGCTGAAGAGGCGGGGGCTCGGCGTGGTGAATGGGGTTGTCCAGGACGGCTCCGACGTCGTGATCACTCCAGCCGTCGCTGGATCGTCTCGGTTGCGGACATCACTGGTTCCGGCTCGTACTTTGCGTATTCGACCGCCAGGTGGGAGAACGAGGTGGGGTGACTCTGTTCCCGGGAGACGGAGACACCAGCAGTCCCGACGTCGCCTGGTCCTACAGCGGCTTCGCCGCGTTCCGGCGGCAGCTGGCGCAGGCTGAGGGGTTGGCGCTTTCCGAGATGCGAGCTCGCGCCTACTGAGTGTGCGGCTCTCCTGCCGAGGCTGGAGGCGATTGTCGACCAGCGGCGGAGCGAGGTCGATGTTCGTCGGGTGCACATCGATGCGGCCCGACAGCTGACGGTCGTTCTGCGGTTCTGTGTCGCGAAGGATGTCGGACTTCCCTTCCTCTGATGTCCCCGAATCCGACGCCGTTCCTCAGGCTCCCGCAGTTATGGGGGACAGCGGCTCGGTCGTGGTGAATGGTGGCGGGTTCTTCCTGGCTCTTTTCCGGAGTTCGAGCACTGCACGTCGACGGCGACTACCTGCGCGTGGCGCAGGGCCGGCCGATGTAGCCGGGGTGCTGGCAGGTGAAGTAGGAAGGGAGGTCGGCTCACAGGGCTGGCCCCTGTGGTCACCCGGTCAGCGGCTGCCATCGGTCTTCCTGCGAGGCGCCGAGCCTGCTGCCCCACGCCAGCGCCCCACCGATCAGGCCGGGTCTGTCCCGCGTGGCCAGCGCCGGGGCTTCGAGCACGTCGGCGATTTCTTCCAGGCAGGTGACCAGGGTGTCGAGTTCGCCGCCGGGGCCTTCGTTGTAGCGGGACCAGCGGCCCAGGCAGCCGGTCGTGGTGTCCAGGTACAGCCCGGAGGTGCGGTCGGCCGGGCCGAAGGCGACCACCCGAATCCACGCTGCCCTCCACACGGTGATCCGGTCGTATTCGGAGCGGCGGGCGTTGAGAGTGTCCTCATGGGCCTGGGCGTCCATCTGCTGCCGGTGGAAGGCGGCTACCTCGTCCAGGGCCATCAGAGCCTCGTTGCCGGGCAGGCACCCCCGGCCGTTGACCCCGTCGTCGCCCGCGGTCAGCAACCACACGGCGCGCAGGCCGGCAGGTATCCGGACGCCGAGGTCGTCTTCCAGCGCGGTGAGGGCGGCGAGGTCCGCGCCGGCCCGGAGCGCGGCGTGCGAGTCGGGGGCGTTGTGCTGGAGCCAGCGGATGATGCGCTGCCAGGCATGGGTGGCCTCCCGCTCGGTGATCGCCTCGTTCACAGGGTCGGCAAGCCGGTCCTGGTCCCGGGCGTCCGCGACGGGCTCGGCAGTGGAAGTCGAGTTCACGTACCAAATTTCGATCCGGTCGGGCTCGCGGATGTACCCGACGGCCAGGTCCGGGCAGTCCTCGAAGAAGTCTCCGTCGACCATCACGGTGAGGATGCCGGGCCGACCCGAAGGCCGGCCCGTGTCCGGGTTCTCAGCCAACTGGCCGGCCAGGACCTTCAAGGCGTAGGGGACGGTGTTCCCTAACCGGGAAGCGGCGTCGCGTACCTGCGGAGGGATCTCGACATTCACGCCTGGTGCTCCTTGCGGGTCGGATGCAGGGCAGTGCCCCACATACAGGAGGGCACCCACGCTCACCACCGGTTGGCGCAGCAGGCCGCGCCCAGCACGCGGTCGTTCTCCGCGGCGGACAGAACGGCCTCTACGACATCGTGCACCGGTTCCGCTGGGCTGCCACGGCGATCCGTTCCTCGGCGGATTCGTTCCGTACACGGCTGTGTACGAAGGCGCCGGTCCGGTCGGTGTGGCCGCCCCGGGGGTACAGAGAGGCCACGTCGGTGAACTCGTGCCGCCGGGCAGCGCCGCGGGCACCCTGTTCCCGCATGTGTACGGCCCCGTCAACCGCGACGCCGTCAGGCGGATCCTGGAGATCCAGTGGGATGAACAGGGCCGGGCGACAGGCATGAGGGACGCGAGCCGAAGAAGCACCGCGCGGGGGAATCGGCGAGCGGGATTCCGCACCGCGCGCGGACGTGGCGGAGCCTTCACGGCTGCCAGAGCCCAGCCAGATCCAAACGAAAGACCCTAGTCGCCGAGGATCCGCTCCCACAGCAGCCCGTCCCGCCAGCTCCCGTCGAGAAAGATCGAGGAGTGCGCGATGCCGTACGGGCTGAACCCGTTGCGGCGCAGCACCCGTTGCGACGGCAGATTCTCCAGGTTGGTGGACGCCTCGGCGCGGTGCAACCCGAGTTCGTCCGCCATCACCCGGAGTGCAAGCCCGACCGCGTGCCCGGCGTGCCCTTGATTCTGGGCGACCGCGGCGATCCAGTATCCGACGGAGCCGCGCCGCAGGTGCGGCTGCGGCAGGATGCCTCCGACGGTGACCTGCCCGATCACCTGGTCGTCGGCGAGCACCACGCCCGGCCAGACCGTGCCGACCCGGTATCCGGCCAGCAGGCTTTCGATCCGCTCCGCCTGGCCCTCCGGGGTGAAGAAGCCGGCAGGCTGGGCCGGTTCCCACGGCCGGAAAGCCTCGAAGTCCCGCGCCCGATGCGCGGCGATCGGCGCGGCGTCGGCGGGCTCGATCAGGCGGATCCTGGTGCTGCTGCCCATGGGCCGATCCTTGTCGCGGTGCGTCGGATGAGACGGCCAGCCTATGCGAGGGTGCCCGCGCCGCCGCACCCCGCGCCCGCCGGAGCAACTGCCCACGACCACCAGGGGCCTTGACCCGACCGGTGAGCACCGCCGGGGAGTCTCCCCGATCTGGCTGCGGCACAACTTCTATGTCACCAGGCCCTGGCGGTACGCGTAGACGACCGCCTGGACGCGGTCCCGCAGCCCGAGTTTGCTCAGGATGCGGGACACGAAGGTCTTCACGGTCTCCTGGCTGATCACCAACGCGGCGGCGATCTCGCTGTTGGAGCGGCCGTCCGCGATCAGGCGGAGCACCTCCAGTTCGCGTGGCGTCAGCGGGATGTCGCCCGGAGCGGAGTGGGCGGGGCGGATCCGCGCGGCGTACCTGCCGACGAGGCGCCGGGTCACCTCGGGGTCCAGCAGCGCCGAGCCCGCGGCCACCGTACGGATACCGTGGAGGAGTTGGGCCGGCGGCGCGTCCTTGAGGAGGAAGCCGCTCGCGCCCGCGCGCAGCGCCTCGTAGACGTACTCGTCCAGGTTGAACGTGGTCACCACGAGCACCTTGACAGGCCGTTCCACCTCCGCGCCGGCCAGCAGACGGGTGGCCTGGATGCCGTCGAGTACCGGCATACGTACGTCCATCACCACGACGTCCGGGCGCAGTTGGGCGGCGAGGTCGACCGCCGCCTGACCGTCCTCGCACTCGCCCGACACCTCCAGGTCCGGCTGGGCGTCGATGATGGTCGCCAGCCCCGTGCGGATCAGCACCTGGTCGTCGCAGACGAGGACCCGGATCGGCTCCGTCAAGACGAGCTCCCCGCGGGTATGCGTGCCCGAACGACGAAACCGCCGCCCGTCCGGCCCGCCGCGCTGAAGTCGCCGCCCAGGACCGCGACCCGCTCCCGGAGCCCCGTCAGGCCCCGCCCGCTCCCGCCGGGGGAGCCGCTTTCCGCAGGTGACACAGGTGACACAGGTGACCCAGGAGAGCCAGGTGACCCGGGCGATCCACGTCGCGCTCCTGGTCCGTCCGTGCTGACCTCCACGGTGATCTCCCTTTCGCTGTGGCGCACCAGGACCGTGGTGCGGTGGCCATGGGCGTACTTGAGAGCGTTCGTCAGCGCCTCCTGGACGACCCGGTACGCGACCAGGTCGGCGCTGCCGGCCGTTTCCGCCGGGTCGCCCTCCTCGGCGAACTCCACCGGCTGCCCGGCCCGGCGCGTGTCCTCCACGAGCGTGAGGATACGGCCGGCGGCCGGCGTACGGACCTCGGGGCCGTGGTCGGGGTTGAGCAGATCGAGCAGATGCCGCAGGTCGGTGATGGCCCGACGGCCGGTGTCGGTGACGGCGGTCAGGGACTGGTCCAGACGGTCGGGCACAGCGGTCAGATACCGTGCCGCCTCCGCCTGTACGACCATCGCCGTCACATGGTGGGTCACCACATCGTGGAGTTCCCGGGCGATACGGGTGCGTTCGGTGGCCCGGGTGTCCTCGGCGATACGGAGGCGGCGTTCGGCCTCCGCGATCCGGGTCGAGCGCAGCCATGTTCCGACGATCCACGCGAGCGCCAGTGCCAGGTAGAACGTGACGAAATCGCTGGGCGCCTCACCCGTACCCCCCGCGCCCCCGGAACCCGACGAACCGAGCCGGAAGAGCGCGACCGCCAGCGGTATGTACGCCAGCGAGAAGAGGACCGCGGCGGCGCACCGGTGCCGCTCCAGGTGGGAACCCACACTCAGCAGCGCGATGGGCAGCGCCGTGCCCGCGAGCGCGTGGTAGCCGCGGAGCTGGTCCACGGCGAACCCGAGCGACACCAGGGCGAGGCAGACCACCGGCCACCGGCGGCGCACGGCCAGCGGGAGACATTCGAGGGCGAGCGCCGCGACGGCCAGGGCATCGAAGGGACGGGCCGGCAGGCCGCCGACCTGCGTCCCGTGGCTCTGGAACGCCGGTACGAACGACGCGGCGAGGAGCAGCAGCCCCAGCGGGAGATCCCGGACCGTGACGTCGAAGCGGCGCCACAGGTCCGGGACTCGCTGAAGAGGGATCACCGGGGAAGTGTAGGAGCGTCGTTGCTCCCCGGCGGGAGGGGGCGGCCCTCCGACGGGGCGGGACGGCTGGGGGCCGACGGAGCGGCGGGTACCCGGCCGGCGCGCCGGCGGCGCGGCACCAGATGGCCGCGACGGTGTGCCAGCCACAGGAACACCGCTGTCAGCAACACACCGAACACCACCGAGTACAGGCTTCCCTCCGGACCGAACGCACCACCGGTGAGCAGTGTCGAGCCCGACATCGTGGTGTCCAGCAGCCCCTGCGGGGTGCCGTTGCCCGAGACCTCGGTGCTGAAGATGCCACCCGCGGCGAAGTTCCAGCCGAAGTGCACACCGATCGGCACCCACAGGTTACGGGTGGCGGCGTACGCGGCGGCGAGCATGCCGCCGGCCTCGATCGTGATGGCGATGGCACCCCAGAGAGTGGCATGCGGGTTGAACAGGTGCATCAGCCCGAACAGCGCCCCGGTCAGCACCAGCGCGATCCAGGTCCCGGTACGCTCCTCGACCAGCCGGAACAGGACGCCGCGGAACAGCAGTTCCTCGGTCACGGCGGCGGCGGCCATGAAACCGAACAGCCCCACGGCGCCCGTCACCGAGCCCAGGCCGTGGACCTCGTACCCCCCGAGGAAGGCGATGTTCGCGATGACGGCCCCGAACATCGCCGCACCGATCAGCACCCCGCGGCCCAGCGCGGCGCCGGCGCCCTTCCGGGCCACCTCCGTGGACGGACGGCGCTCGGTCGCCCGCACCACCCACCCGTACACGAGCACCGCGAGCACGGACACCACGACGCCGACGGCGAAGGTGAGCCACGGCTTCCCACCCACCGCGGCGACGCTCCGCCCGCCGATCGCCGCGACCGCTACGACGGCCAAGAGCTGCCCGACGACTCTCATGAACCACTCCTCCTCGAATCCGCGACCGGGGCGCCGCGACCGCCTCGAACGCTACGGACCAGGGCCATCGGAATCGTCACCGTGCGGTGGACACCTGCGTGTAGCTCGCACGGGGGACAAGTGACAGGTCCAAGGCGGCGATTACCGTCTTTCCGGTCGCCTCAAGGGCGTCGCGGAAACGACCGTTCCGGTGCGCCGGAACCCGCTCGGGCTGACGCCTCGGATCCGCTTGAACGCCGCCGCGCTGAAGGCGAACGCGTCGGAGTGGCCCACGCAGCGGGCGATCCCCGCGACGCTCGCCGTCTCCCGCTCGGTCGGCAGGCCCGCCGCGAGCGTCATGCGCCGGCGGGTGAGGTAGGCCGGCGGCGGCCCGCCGACCTGATCGGTGTGTACCGGGCAGGCACCGACGGAGCGCACGACCTGTGTTCCCGCCTCGCGGCCGGCCCCGGGGACCTCGACGACCCGGCACGGGCCGAGGATCTCGCCGCGATGCCGGCCGGAGACCTGCTCCGCGTCATCCACCCGGAGACCGTGCACCGCTCCGCGCACGGACCGACGCCGCCTCCAGGGGTTCAGGGGCGTGGCATCCGGCTGCCCGCCGGGACCGTGTCCGTGCCCCAGCTCGCGAGGAGGCGCAGAGCCTCCGCCGCCGCGGAACCCGGCTCCGCGTGGTACACGATCAGGTACTGTTCGTGGTCGTCGGGCAGGGGCATCGTCTCGTACGCGAGAGTGATGTCGCCGACCAGCGGATGTCGCATCCGCTTCACGCCGTGGCCCTTCTCCTTCACGTCGTGCGTGGCCCACAGCCGCCTGAACTCATCGCTCTTGACGGATAGTTCACCCACGAGCGACGACAGCTCCGGGTCCTGCGGGTGCTGGCCCGCGTACAGCCGCAGGTAGCTGACGATGTCGGACGCCTTGGAGTCCCAGTCCAGGAACAGCTCCCGGTAGTCGGGGGAGAGGAAGGTCAGCCGCGCCCAGTTGCGTTCCGAGCGCGGCAGCTTGCCCCAGTCGCCGAACAGCGCCGCCGCCATCCGGTTCCAGGCGAGGATCTCCGAGCGCGCACCGCTGATGTACGCCGGCATGCCCTCCATCGACTCCAGCAGATGCTGGAGCGCCACCCGTACATGCTGGCGCTCGGGCACCCGGTACTTCCTGCGCTGCTGCGTCGGCTTGGCGAGATGGGTGAGGTGCGCGTGCTCGGCGTCGGTCAGGCGCAGGGCGCGCGCGATCGAGCCGAGCACCTCCGCCGACACATTGTGCCCGTTGCCCTGTTCCAGGCGTGTGTAGTACGCGACCGACACCCCGGCCAGTTGTGCCAGCTCCTCGCGCCGCAGCCCCGGCACCCGCCGATGCCGCCCGTGCGAGGGGATACCCACGTCCTCCGGCTTGAGCCGTGCCCGCCGGGTGCGCAGGAATTCGCTGAGCTCGGCCCGGCCGCCGAGGCTGTCGGGGAGGGCCGCCTGTCCATTGTCCGCGGCGGGAGTGTCGTCCATGCCTCCAGTATTCCCCGTCGTACGACCACGAGCCTGACCCCGCCAGTAGTAGGACCAGTGGACGTACGCAAAGCGGTGGCCTGGGTGATCAGGATGCGAGGAGGCACTGTGGAGGCATGACTACGACTGTTGCCGCATACGCCGCCCCCAGCGCAAAGGCCCCGCTGGAGCGCACCACCGTCGAGCGCCGTACGGTCGGTGAGTTCGATGTGCTGATCGACATCAAGTTCGCCGGTATCTGCCACTCCGACATCCATCAGGCCCGTGAGGGCTGGGGCGAGGCCATCTTCCCGATGGTGCCCGGCCACGAGATCGCCGGCGTCGTCGCCGAGGTCGGCTCCGGTGTGACGAAGTTCAACGTCGGTGACCGCGTCGGCGTCGGCTGCATGGTCGACTCCTGCCGTGCGTGCGAGAACTGCCTGGCCGGACAGGAGCAGCACTGCGTGCGCGGGAACGTCGGTACGTACAACGCTGTCGGCCGTGACGGCGAGCCCACCTACGGGGGCTACTCGCAGAAGGTCGTCGTCGACGAGAACTTCACGGTCCGTATCCCGGAGGGTCTGTCGCTGGACGTGGCCGCACCGTTGCTCTGCGCAGGCATCACCACGTACTCCCCGCTGAAGCGCTGGGGCGCGGCCCCCGGCAAGAAGGTCGCCGTGGTCGGCCTGGGCGGCCTCGGCCACATGGCCGTCAAGATCGCGCACGCCCTCGGCGCCGAGGTCACGGTCCTCTCCCAGTCGCTGCGGAAGAAGGACGACGGCCTGAAGCTCGGCGCCGACCACTACTACGCCACCAGCGACGCGGCCACCTTCGAGAACCTGGCGGGCACCTTCGACCTGATCGTCTCCACGGTCTCGGCCCCCCTGAACTTCGGCGCCTACCTGAGCCTGCTGAAGACGCGCGGCGCCCTGGTGAACGTCGGCGTCCCCGAGGAGCCCGTCGCCCTCAACCTGTTCTCCTTGATCGGCGGCAACAAGACCCTCGCCGGTTCGGCGATCGGCGGTATCGCCGAGACCCAGGAGATGCTCGACTTCTGCGCCGAGCACAACCTCGGCGCCGAGATCGAGCTCATCGAGGCGAGCCAGATCAACGAGGCCTACGAGCGGGTGCTCGACTCCGACGTGCGCTACCGCTTCGTGATCGACACGGCGACGATCTGAGCCGTACGGCCGGGGGCGGTCGGCGGGCATTACCTCGCACGTAATCGACGCTCCCGGCGCGGCCGGGCACTCTTGCGGAACGGGAACTCGGGCGACGCACTGCGTCCGAGTTCCCGTTCCTCGACCAGCCCGTGTGACCTCGATGGAGGCCCATCCGCCATGTCCGCGTCGCGGCCCTGGCGCTCTGGTTCGAACCGACCACGGCCGGTGCGGTCGGGATCCCGCTGCAGGCGCTGACCGTCGCCGGTTTCGCGGTCCTGCAGTGGTCCGCGCTGCGCCGATCTGAGACCGGCCGGGCCAGGTGAGGAGCCGCGCGGTGTCGACGCCGGCCCGGTGCCGTCCGGCCGATGACTTTTCAGCGTTGACCTGGTTCACGTCAGGGGAACGTTGACTGATTCATAGAGAGACAGGCAGTTCGCGCAGGCTCCTGTTGCGCAACGACATGGTCCACTGCGACTCGCCGGCAGGGCCGACCAGCGGCAGCTCCGTGAACCGGCGCACCAGACTGGTTACGGCGATCTCGTTCTCCAGACGTGCGAGGGAAGCACCGGGGCAGTAGTGGGGGCCGTGGCCGAAGGCAAGGTGTCCACGAGCGTCGCGTGTGGGATCGAAGGTCTCGGGCGCGAGGAACTGGCCTGGATCGCGATTGGCGGAGGCCCAGGACAGCCAGACGCGTTCCCCCTTGCGGATGGCGGCTTCGCCGATCCGCATGTCCTCAGTGGCGAACCGCCGGACGGCCAGCATCGCCGGGGAGTTCCAGCGCAGCGCCTCTTCGGTGACCTGATCCATGGCCAGCTCCCGGCTGCGCACAGCAGCGAGGTGAGCCGGGTGGGAGAGAAGAGCCAGAACGGTGGTGGAGACCAGGCCGGCGGAGTTGTGGTAGCCGCCGAAGAGGAGGAGGAAGGCCATGGCCACCAGCTCTGACCTGTTCAGCCGGGGGCCGTCTTGGCGGGTGTGTTCGTCGATGAGCGCGGACAGCAGGTCGTCACCGGGAACGTCGCGTTTGCGGTCGATGAGCTCCTGACGGTCATCGCGTTCCACCGGGCGAAGCCACGACTGCCGTGACCGGGCGGATGCCGGGCACGGCTCTCCGAGCAGAGCTCGGAGAGTCGGGGCCTCCCGTCCCCACGAAACATGTGACATAGTACTGGCGTGTCCACTCCTCATCGGCCTCATCGGATCGTCGTCGTGGGCGCCGGTATCGTCGGCGCGGCGACCGCCCGTGCCCTCGTCCGCGCCGGCTGCGACGTGACCGTCGTCGACCGCGGCGCCACGGCCGGAGGCACCTCCTCCGGTGGTGAGGGAAATCTGCTCGTCTCCGACAAGGAGCCCGGCCCCGAGCTGAGGCTGGCGCAGCGTTCGCTCGCCGCCTGGGCGCGGATCGAGGACGAGCTGCGTGACGAGCTCCCCGCCGGATTCCCCGGCCTCGAACTGGAGCGCAAGGGCGGCCTGGTGGTCGCCACGACCGAGGCCGGCGCGGAGGCTCTGGCGACGTTCGCGGCCACCCAGCGGGGCGCCGGGGTCCGGGCGGAGACGGTGGACGGCACCCGGGCCCATGAGCTGGAGCCCGACCTGACACCGCACAGCACCGCCGCGGTGTTCTACCCCGAGGACCTGCAGGTGCAGCCGGTGGTGGCGACCGAGGCGCTGCTGGCCGCCGCCCGCCGCCACGGCGCGCGCGTACAGCAGGGCGTCGAGGTGACCGGGCCGGTGCTGTCGGCGGGGCGGCTCGCCGGCGTACGGACGGCTTCCGGAACCCTGCCCGCCGATGCCGTGGTGATCGCCGCCGGGCCCTGGTCCGGCCTGGTCGCCGAGCGGCTCGGCGTCGCGCTCCCCGTGCGACCGCGCCGCGGCACGGTACTGGTCACCTCGCGGATGCCGACCCGGGTCCGGCACAAGGTGTACGACGCCGACTACGTGGGCGCGGTCGGCTCGGGCTCGGCCGACCTCCAGGTCTCCAGCGTGGTCGAGTCGACCGCCGCCGGGACCGTCCTGATCGGCTCCTCCCGGGAACGCCGCGGCTTCGACGAGCGGATCGAGGCCCGGGTACTCGCCGCGCTGGCCGCCAAGGCGCTGCTGCTCTTCCCCTTCCTGGCCGGTGCGCAGGCGATGCGCGCGTACGGCGGGTTCCGGCCGTTCGTCCCCGACCACCTGCCGGTGATCGGTGCCGACCCGCGGCTGCCCGGCCTGTGGCACGCGACCGGGCACGAGGGCGCCGGGATCGGTCTGAGCCTGGCCACCGCAGAGCTGCTGCGCGACCAACTCCTCGACAGCGGCCCCCCTACCGCCACCGCCGCCGATCCGCTGGCCGCCGAGTTCCGCCTGGACCGTCCCACCCTGCTGCCGCACCTCGAAGGGGCCGCCCGATGACGGGGATACATATCGAGGTCGACGGGGAACGGGTCGCCGGCCTGGCCGGGCAGACCATCGCCGGACTGCTCCTGGCCGACGGACGGCCGGCCTGGCGGCGGACCCGCACCGGCCGCCCCCGCGGCGTCTTCTGCGGGATCGGCGCCTGCTTCGACTGCCTGGTGACCGTCAACGGACTGCGTGACGTACGGGCCTGCCAGCGGCGGGCCGTGGACGGCGACAAGGTCGACCTGCAGGAGGACGATCGTGACTGAGGTGCTCGTCGTGGGCGGCGGACCGGCCGGGATGGCCGCGGCGCTGGCGGCCCGCCGCCACGGCGCCCGGGTCGTGCTGCTCGAAGCCGGTGACGACATCGGCGGACAGTACTGGCGGCATCCGCCGGGCGGACATGAGGACAGGAACGAACGGCTGTGGCAGCACGGCTGGGACCGCTTCCTCGCGATGCGCGACGAACTGCTGGGCGACCGGGGCTGCGAGGTCGTGACCGGCGCGCACGTCTGGTCGGTCGACCGGCGCGACGACGCCCCGCCGCTGGTGCACGTGTTCGTCGGCCCGCCGGACGGGCAGGGGCGCGCACCGCGCACCTTCGATCCGTCGGCCCTGGTGCTCGCGACGGGGGCGTACGAGCGCACCCTGCCGTTCCGCGGCTGGGACCTGCCCGGGGTCTTCACCGCCGGGGCGGCGCAGGCGCTGGCCAAGGGGGAGCGGGTGGCCGTCGGCCGCCGCGTCCTGGTGGCCGGTGCCGGGCCCTTCCTGCTGCCCGTCGTCGCCGGCCTGCTGCGGATCGGCGCCGAGGTCGCGGGCGTGGTCGAGGCGGCCGGCCCGGCGCAGCTCGCCGGCGGCTGGGCGGCCCGGCCGTGGCGGCTGCTCGCGGCCCGGCGCAAGGCCGGTGAACTGGCCGGGTACGCGGGCCGGATGGCCGCCCACCGCATTCCCTACCGCACCGGGGCCGCGGTCGTCGCCGCGCACGGCACCGATCGCGTGGAGGCGGTCACCGTGGCGCGCCTGACCCGGGACTGGACACCGATCCCCGGCAGCGAACGGCGGACCGAGGTCGACGCCGTCTGCGTGAGCCACGGCTTCGTGCCGCGCACCGAGCTCGCCACCGCCGCCGGCTGCGCGGTGGACGAGGACGGCGCGGTCGCCGTCGACGAGCGGCAGCGTACGTCCGTGCCCGGAGTCCTGACCGCCGGCGAGCTGACCGGCATCGGCGGCGTCGACCTGGCCCTGGCCGAGGGCGCGATCGCCGGGGCCGTCGCGGCCGGGGGCGTGCCCGCGCGGGGCGCGCTCCGCGAGCGGGCCGTCTTCCGCGAGTTCGCCGCGCGGCTCGCCGCCGCGCACGCCATCCGCCCCGGCTGGCGCGCCTGGGTGGACGACGACACCGTGGTGTGCCGCTGCGAGGACGTCACCGCGGGCACCCTGCGCCGGGCCGCGGAGCTGACCGGATCCCGCGGGCTGCGCTCGCTCAAACTGACCACCCGGGCCGGCCTGGGCCTCTGCCAGGGCCGTACCTGCGGCCGCGCGGTCGAGGACCTGCTCACCGGCGCGGACGGGCCCGGCCTGCTCGACCCGGGCCGTACCGCGCATCGGCCGATCGCGATCCCCGTACGCCTGGGCGAGCTCGCCGCTTCCACCAGGACCAGCAACCGAGAGGACCTCCCATGAGTTCCGCACCGACCGACCTGCGCGGGGTGATCGTCGCCACCGCGCTGCCCTTTAAGGAGAACCCCTCGGCCCCCTCCGGGCTGGAGGTCGACTACGACCGCTACGCGGAGCACTGCGACTGGCTCATCAGCGAGGGTTGCCACGGCGTCGGTCCGAACGGATCGCTCGGCGAGTACTCCGCGCTGACCGACGCGGAGCGCCGCAAGGTCGTCCAGGTGGCCGTCGAGACGGTCGGCGGGCGCGGCGTCGTGGTGGCCGGGGTGCACGGGCCCGGCTGGCACCAGGCCAGGCACTGGGCCGAACTGGCCGCCGAGGACGGCGCCGACGGCGTGCTGGCGCTGCCGCCCACGATGTACCGGGCCAGCCGCGAGCAGGTCGTCGAGCACTACACGAAGATCGACGAGGTCGGGCTGCCGATCATGATCTACAACAACCCGACCGACACCAAGGTCGACCTCGTCCCCGACCTGGTGGCCGAGATCGCCCAACTGCCCCACGTGACCGCCATCAAGGAATTCAGCGGGGACGTGCGCCGGCTCTTCGAGATCGCCGAACTCTGCGACATCGACGTGGTGGCCGGCGCCGACGACGTGCTGTTCGAGCTGATGGCCGACGGGGCGGTCGGCTGGTTCGCCGGCTTCCCCAACACCTTCCCCGCCGAGTCGGTGGCGATCTACGACCACATGCTGGGCGGGCGCTTCGAGCAGGCCCGGGAGCTCTACAAACACCTCGTCGCGGTGTTCCGGTGGGACTCGCGCACCGAGTTCGTGCAGGCCATCAAGGTCGGCATGGAGATGGTCGGCAGGTACGGCGGCCCGTGCCGCCCGCCGCGCGGCCCGCTCTCCGCCGAGCACGACGCCCGGGTACGGGCCGACATGCGGCGGGCCATCGCCGGGGTCGAGGCGCACCGCCTGACGGCGGCGTGAGATGCGCACGTCGCGGCTGTACTCCGCGGTCGACTCGCACACCGAGGGCATGCCGACCCGGGTCGTGACCGGTGGTGTCGGGGTGATCCCCGGCGCCACCATGAACGAGCGGCGGCTGTACTTCGCCGAGCACCTCGACCACGTACGGCGGCTGCTGGTGAACGAGCCGCGCGGCCACGCTGCCATGAGCGGCGCCATTCTGCAGCCGCCGACCCGTCCCGACGCGGATTTCGGCGTGCTGTACATCGAGGTGTCCGGCTGCCTGCCGATGTGCGGCCATGGCACGATCGGGGTGGCCACGGTGCTGGTCGAGACCGGGATGGTCGAGATCGTCGAGCCGGTCACCAGCATCCGGCTGGACACCCCGGCCGGGCTGGTGGTCGCCAACGTCGCGGTCAAGGACGGGCACGCCGAGAGCGTCACACTGGAGAACGTGCCCGCCTACTGCGACCGGCTCGACGCGACCGTCGAGGTTCCCGGCCTCGGCGAGGTCAGGTACAGCCTCGCCTTCGGCGGGAACTTCTACGCCATGGTGGACCTCGACGACGTACGGCTGCCGTTCGACCGCGAACGCAAGGACGAGATCCTGCGCGCCGGGCTGGCGATCATGGACGCGATCAACACGTCGGCGCCGCCGGAACACCCGCTGATCGACGGGGTCGACCACTGCCACCACGTGGAGTTCGTCGCGCCCGGTTCGAACGCCGCGCACTCACGGCACGCCATGGCCATCCACCCGGGATGGTTCGACCGGTCGCCCTGCGGAACCGGTACTTCGGCGCGGATGGCCGAGCTGCACGCACGCGGCGAGCTGGCGCTGCACCGGGACTTCGTCAACGAGTCCTTCATCGGCAGCCGGTTCACCGGCCGCCTGGTGGGGGAGACGACGGTCGGCGGCCTGCCCGCGGTGCTGCCGACCATCACTGGCCGGGCCTGGGTGACCGGGATCGGCCAGTACATGCTGGACCCGACCGATCCGTACCCGGCCGGTTTCGAGTTCTGAGCCCTCGGGCGCGGCCGGGCCGTACGCGACCACACGCGCCGGCGGTCGGTGACATATCAGGAGGCACGGGCGTCGGTGCTCCCCCGGCACCTGCGAGGACCGGTGAATGGGATACTCAGAGCTGCGCCGGCTGACGGCGGTTGGCATGATGTGACATTTTAGTGGTGGGAGGACGGCGCGGATGAGCTCATCAATCATCGGCCCGGTGTCGGTGGGGGCGAGCCTGCGCGGCACGGTGGAGGACGCGGTGGCCGCGGCCATCGTCTCGGGTGAACTGGCCCCGGGGACCCTGGTCACCGCGCCGACGCTGGCCACGCGATTCGGGATCTCCGCCACCCCGGTCCGTGAGGCCCTGCTCAACCTGCAGGGGCGCGGGTTCGTCGACGTGGTGCGCAACAAGGGCTTCCGGATCACCGAGGTCAGCGAGCAGGACCTCTGGGAGATCGTACGGCTGCGCCAGTTGCTGGAGGCTCCGCCCATGCGGGAGATCGCGCGGGCGCTGCAACCTGAGGCCGCCGCCGACCTGCGGCGCAGGGCCCAGAGAATCGTCGACTCGGCCGCCGCGGCCGATCTGGCGGCCTACCTCGCCGCCGACATGGCCTTCCACCTGCGGCTGCTGGAGCTGCACGGCAACCGCCGGCTGGTCGCGATGGTGAAGGACCTGCGGCAGCAGACCCGCATGGTGGGCCTCACCGACATGATCGGCACGGCCGAGCTGACCCGTTCCGCCGCGGAGCACCACAGCCTGGTGGACCTGCTGGAGGCGCGCGACGGGCGGGGCGCGGAGACGCTGCTCACCGCCCATATCGGACACGTGCTCGGCTGGTGGAACGGCCGCTCGGAGGAGTGACACAGCGTTGGTGACGAGCCCGCCCGGCCGAGCCGGGCGGGCTCGTCGGCGTGCGCCCGCGAACCGGAATGTCGGCGCCGTAAATTCTCGCTCGAACTCTTCTCGCGAGAGGTGTCACATACTACTGTCTCCTCAAGTGACCGGGATCGCAGAGATCCCGGCCGCTCCGTGGGACCGGTCGTGGCCGTTCCGCCCGCCGGCCCACCGGACTCGCAGCGCATCTGCCCACCGTTTCCGCACACCGTCGCTGGTCCGTCGGCCCGTCACCCGTCCCGCTCAGCCGGACGGCAGGGCTGCCCGTATGCGACCGGAAGGTAGGACCCCTTGAAGAGAACCTCGTCTTCAGCGGCGCTCGCTGGGCTGGCGGCCGGCGCACTCGCCCTTTCGGCATGCACCAGTGGCGGCACCTCGTCCACGGGCACCGGCGGCGGGAGCGGCGGCCCCGCGGTCAAGGGCGGGACCGTGCAGGTCCTGCAGTCGACCGACTTCTCCTATCTCGACCCGGCCCGTGGCTTCGACGGCGGTGTCAACGCCTTCTACCGCCTGATATACCGCCAGCTCGTCACCAAGGCACCCAACGACGCCAAGGACCCCCACGCGATGGTCCCCGACCTCGCGCAGAGCCTCGGCAAAGTCTCCGCCGACGGTCTGAGCTGGACCTACAAGCTCAAGGACGGGATCAGGTTCGACACCGGCGCCCCGATCACCTCCAAGGACGTCAAGTTCGGTATCAGCCGCGGCTGGGACCCGGAGATCGGCATCGGCGCGCCCTACCTGAAACAGCTGATCGACGCGCCGAAGGGCTACGAGGGGCCGTACCGCTCGGGCGACCTGCCGACGATCGAGACACCCGACGACAAGACCGTCGTCTTCCATCTCAAGGCCCCGTTCCCCGAGTTCGACGCGGCGCTCTCCCAGCCGAGCGGCACCCCGTTCCCGGTCGGCACCGGCGGGGGCGACTCGTTCATCAAGGATGTCGTCTCCTCCGGTCCGTACGACGTGGAGAAACTCACCCCGGGCAGCCTGATCCAGCTGGCGCGCAACCCGCACTGGGACGCGAAGAGCGACACGGTCCGCAAGGCGTACCCCGACGCGTGGCGCTTCACCATCGGCGTCGAGGGCGCCACCATCGACGAGCGTCTCATCGCCGGCCAGGGCACCGACATCAACGCGATCTCGGGCAGTGTGCAGACAGCCACCGTCGCCCGCCTGCGGACGCCGCAGCTCAAGGCACGGACGGTCAAGGCGCCGTCGACCTGCCTCACATACATGGGTCTCAACACGACGAAGAAACCGCTCGACGACGTGAAGGTGCGCCAGGCCGTCAACTACGCGGTCGACAAGGGCTCGGTGCTCAACGCCGCCGGCGGCAAGCAGTTCGCGACGGTCTCCCACAGCCTCCTGCCGAAGTCGGTCTCCGGGCACATCGACCACGACCCGTATCCCAGCGCGGACGACGCCGGTGATGTGGCCAAGGCCAGGCAACTGCTCACCGAGGCCGGTCACCCCGACGGCTTCACGATGACCCTGGACGTCCGCGCGAAAGAGGTCGAGCAGCGCAAGGGCGAGGCGATTCAGCAGTCACTCAAGCGGGCCGGTATCCAGGTCAAGCTGAACGTGATCGACTCGGCGACCTACTACGAGACCATCGGCACACCGTCGCAGCAGCATGACGCGGCGATCACCGGCTGGTGCCCGGACTGGGCGTCGAGCGCCTCGACGTTCCTGCCGCCGCTGTTCGACGGCCGGCACATCGCCGCCAAGGGCAACCAGAACCTCGCCCAGCTCGACGACGACGCCATCAACGCCGAGATCGACCGCATCGGCGCCATGACGGACCTGCCCGCGGCCAACCAGGCATGGGGCGAACTGGACAAGAAGATCATGGCGCTGGCTCCCTTCGTCCCCCTGAACGTCGAGAACCGCATCTACCTGCCCGGCACCAATGTGGCGGGGGTGGTCGTGCCCAGCGGCGAGGTCGACTACGGGATCATGGGTCTCAAGGACCCGGCGAAGGGCTGACATGACGATCCCGTCAACCGGCCCGCGCGTACCGGCGGTGTCCGCACCGGCCACCGCCGGCACCGCCCCCGAACCGCGCGGGAGCGCGGCCAGGGCCCTGCTGCGCGACCCGGTGGCCATGGCCTGCCTCGGCTACATCGCACTGATCGTGCTCATGGCGGTGTTCGCGCCTCTCATCGTCCGGGTCAGCGGCTGGGACCCGTACGAGTTCGACCAGAGCGCCGTCGACCCCGACCTCGGCGGCATGCCCGTCGGGTCCTGGGGCGGCATCTCCGGCTCCCACTGGCTCGGTGTCGAGCCCGGCAGCGGCCGGGACATCTTCGCCAGGATCGTGTACGGCGCCCGCTCCTCGATGCTCATCGCACTCGGCGCGACGCTGCTCACCACGGTGCTCGGCATGGTGTTCGGCCTGCTGGCCGGTTACTTCGGCGGCCGGACCGACATGGTGATCTCGCGGGTCATGGAGTTCCTGATGGCGTTCCCCGCCCTCATCTTCATGATCGCCGTGCTCTCCGCACTGCCCGCCGACGACCGGCAGTACCTGCTGGTCGTGGTGATCTCGGTGTTCGGCTGGCCGTACCTGGCCCGGATCGTGCGAGGTCAGACCATGTCGCTCAAGGAGCGCGAGTTCGTCGAGGCGGCCCGCGCCTCCGGCGCCTCCCGCACCACCATCGTCTTCACCGAGATCCTGCCCAACCTGCGGTCGACCATCCTGGTCATGGTGACCCTGGCGGTACCCGGCTACATCGGTACCGAGGCCGGCCTGTCCTTCCTCGGCGTCGGCCTGGTCCCGCCCGCGCCCTCCTGGGGGCAGATGATTTCGAGTTCGGTGAACTGGTACGCCGTCGTCCCCACGTACTTCCTGGTGCCGGGCCTCTTCCTGGCGCTGCTGGTGCTGTCCTTCATGGTCCTCGGCGACCGGATCCGGGTCGCCGCCGAGCCGGGAGGCCGCTCATGACCCGCTACGTCGTCCACCGCGTGCTGGGCATGGTGCTGGTGCTGTTCCTGGTCTGCCTGTTCACGTACGTCATCTTCTTCGCGCTGTCGCCGGACCCGGCCGTACAGATCTGCGGCAAGAACTGCACCCCGGAGCGCATCGACCAGATCCGCGCCAACCTCGGCCTCACCGACCCCTTCCTCACCCAGTTCCTGCACTTCCTGCAGGGGCTGCTCGCGGGCCGCGACTACGGCAGCGGCCCGTCCACGGTGCACTGCCCGGCCCCCTGCCTCGGCTACTCGTTCCAGACCTCGCAGTTCGTCACCGACATGGTCGTGCAGCGGCTGCCGGTCACCGCGGTGGTCGCCCTCGGCGCGGCCGTGCTCTGGCTGGTCATGGGCGTGCTCGGAGGCCTGCTCAGCGCGGTGCGCGAAGGACGGTTCACCGACCGGTTCATCGCCGGGCTCACCCTGGCCGGCATGTCGATCCCCAACTACGTGCTCGCCCTCGCGCTGCAGTACGTGTTCGTGGTGTGGCTGCAGTGGCTGCCGTTCCCGCAGGCCGTGGAGTTCGCCGACGACCCCGGGCAGTGGTTCCTCAACTTCATCATGCCGTGGACCGTGCTGGCGATCGGCTACGCCTCCTCGTACACCCGGCTCACCCGGGCCAACGTCATCGACACCCTGGACGAGAACTTCGTACGGACCGCGAAGGCCAAGGGCCTGCGACCCGACCTGGTGTGGCGGCGGCACGCGCTGCGGCCGGCGCTGACCCCGGTCGTCACCATCGCGGGCATGGACTTCGCCGGTCTGCTCGGCGGCGCGCTGATCACCGAGACGGTCTTCGGGATCAACGGCGTCGGCAAACTCGCGGCGGACTCCATCACCAAGAACGACCAACCGGTCATCATGGCCGTGACGTTGCTCGCGGCGTTCTTCGTCGTGCTCGGCAACATGGCCGTGGACCTCCTGTACTCGGCGATCGACCCGCGGGTCGGGGCGGGAGCGGCGTCATGAGCGACCTGCTGCGCGTGCGTGAACTGACCGTCGCCTTCCACGGCAAGCCGGTGGTCGACGCCGTCGACTTCGCCGTGCCGCCCGGCGGCGCTCTCGGTATCGTCGGCGAGTCCGGCTCGGGCAAGTCGATGACCAGCCTCGCCATCATGGGGCTGCTCCCGAAGGGCGCCACCCGCGCCGGCCGTGTCGAGTTCGACGGCGGCGACCTCACCACCCTGGACGAACGCGGGATGCGAGCCGTGCGCGGCGACCGGATCGCGATGGTGTTCCAGGATCCGCTCTCCTCGCTCAACCCGTACTACACCGTGGGCACCCAGATCGCCGAGGCGTACCGCTCGCACCGCTCCGGCGTCAGCCGCCGGGCGGCCCGCACGGCGGCGATCGAGGCGATGGAACGGGTGCACATCCGCGACCCGGCCCGCCGCGTCGACGAATACCCGCATCAGTTCTCCGGCGGTATGCGCCAGCGCGTGATGATCGCGATGGCGCTCAGCACCGAGCCGAGCCTGATCATCGCCGACGAGCCGACCACCGCGCTCGACGTCACCGTCCAGGCCCAGATCCTCGACCTGCTCGCCGAGGTACGCCGAGACACCGGTGCCGCGCTCATCCTCATCACCCACGACCTCGCCGTGGTCAGCGAGGTCGCCGACACACTGATCGTCATGCGGCACGGCAAGGTCGTCGAGTCCGGCACCGCCGAGCAGATCTTCTCCGACCCGCGGCACCCGTACACCCGGGCGCTGCTCGACGCGGTCCCGCGGATCGACGACAAGATCGGCGACCTGGGGACCCTGGGAGGCGACACATGAGCCCCGAACCCCTGCTGCGGGCCCGGGACCTGGTCAAGGAGTTCCCCGTCGCGGGCACGGCCGGACTGCTGCGCCCCGCGCGCACGTTCACCGCCGTGGACTCCGTCTCCTTCGATCTGTACGCGGGCCGGACCCTCGCGCTGGTGGGGGAGTCAGGATCGGGCAAGTCGACCACGGCGCGGCTCGCCGCCCGGCTGATCGACGTCACCTCCGGCACTGTCCACCTCGACGGCCGCGACATCACCGCCCTGCACGGGCCGGACCTGCTGGAGGTACGCCGTCAGGTCCAGGTCGTGTTCCAGGATCCGTTCTCCTCGCTCAACCCCCGGCACACCGTCGAACGGATCGTCACCGCGCCCCTGCGCTACCAGAAACGGCCGGTTCCGGGAGGCACCCGGGCGGTCGCCCGCGCACTCATGGAGCGGGTCGGGCTCGACCCCGACCACGTCGGCCGCTACCCCGCGCAGTTCTCCGGCGGGCAGGCACAGCGCATCGGTATCGCCCGGGCGCTCGCCGTGAGCCCGCGTGTACTGGTCTGCGACGAGGCGGTCTCGGCGCTCGACGTGTCGGTGCAGGCACAGATCATCAACCTGCTGCGCGAACTCCAGCGCGAGGAGGGCTTCGGCTGCCTGTTCATCGCCCATGACCTCGCCGTGGTCCGGCAGATCGCCACCGGCGTCGCGGTGATGACGGGCGGCCGGGTGGTGGAGTCCGGCGACCGGGACGCCGTCTTCGACCATCCGCGACACGCGTACACGCGCACCCTGCTGGCCGCCGTGCCGCGGATCCGCCCCGAGTGGGACGCGCGCCGGCGCGCCAACGCGAGCGGGGCCGGCGCATGAACCCGGTGGAGTACCCCCTGCCCGGCGCCTGGGTCCGCGAGTTCACCCTCGCCGTACCACTGGACTGGTCCGACCCCGGCGGCGGGAGCATCGAGCTGTTCGTCCGGGAGTTCACCGATCCCGACCGCCGCCACGAGGACCTGCCGTTGCTGACGTACCTTCAGGGCGGTCCCGGCGGTGCGAACCCCCGGCCCGCGCCGGTGGGAGGCTGGCTCTCCGAGGCACTGGCGCACTACCGGGTCGTCCTGGTCGACCAGCGCGGCACCGGGCGCAGCACCCCGCTCGACGGAACCGACATCGCCGCTTTCCCCGACGCCCGTGCGGCCGCGGACCATCTGCTGCGCTTCCGGGCCGACTCGATCGTGCGCGACCTCGAACACGTCCGGGCCCGGTGCTACGACGGCAGGCGATGGGCCACCCTCGGCCAGAGCTTCGGCGGCTGGATCACCCTGACCTACCTGTCCCACGCCCCCGAGGCGCTGACCGCCTGCTACGTGTGCGGCGGGATACCCGGCACCCCGCCCGACCCGGACGAGGTCTACCGACGCACCTTCGACCGGGTGGCCGGCAAGACCGCCGACTTCTACCGGCGCTACCCGCGGGACGTCGCCGCGGTGGCGGCGATCGCCGACCGGCTCGCCGCCGGTGATGTGACGCTGCCCGACGGCTCGCCGCTGTCCGTGCGCCGGTTCCAGACCCTGGGCGGCGAACTCGGCTTCGGATCCGGCCACCAGCGCCTGCACTGGCTGGTCTCCGAGGCGATCCGCCGGGACGGCCGCCTCGACGCCGCGTTCCTGGAGACCGTACTGGTCAAGACGTCCAACGCGGGGAACCCGCTGTTCTGGACCCTTCAGGAATCGATCTACGGCGACGGCCCGAACGGCCCGTTCCGCTGGGCGGCCCAGCGCGAACGGGACCGGCGGTCGGAGTTCGCCGAGGACCGCCGGCCACTGCTGTTCACCTCGGAGATGACGTTTCCGTGGATGTTCGAAGAGGTCCGGGCGCTGCGGCCGTTCGCGCCCGCGATGGCCGAACTCGCCGAGCGCGAGGTCTGGAGCCCGCTCTACGACCCGGTCCGACTCGCGGCCAACGACGTTCCGCTGGCCGCCGCTGTCTACGCCGACGACGTGTTCGTCGACGCCGGACTGCAGCGCGACACCCTGACCCGGGTCGGCAACGCGCAGACCTGGGTGACCAACGAGTACGAACACGACGGCATCACCGACGGCCGGGTGCTGCGCCGGCTGCGGGAGATGGTCCGCGACCGAGGAGGCGAAAAGCGTTGACCGGGACGACCACCCCGCCGACCGGCGGGACGACCACCCCGCCGACCACCGGCGGGACGACACCCCCGCCGTACGCCGGTACGGCCACCCCGCCGTACGCCGGTACGAGACCGCCGCGGCTGGCCGACGAGAGCCCCGGCTTCCTGGCCCGCATCGGGCAGGGCTGGGCCGAACGCGACATCCCGGCACCGGTGGCCCCGGCCGCGGCACGGGCGGCAGCCGAGCACCGGGCCCGGCTGAGCGCCTGCCTGCCGGACCGGACCCTGGTCCTGGCCGCGGGCCGCGCCCGCCACCGTAACGGCGACGCGGACTACGCGTTCCGGGTGGACAGCGACTTCCTCTGGGCCACCTCGTGCCAGATCGAGGGCGCGGTCCTGGTGATGACACCACGGCCGGGCGGCCACGACGCGGTGCTGTACCTGCCGGCTCCGGCCCGGCCCGGTGAACGCGACTTCCACGCCGGCGCGGCCCACGGCGAACTGTGGGTCGGCCCGTCGGCGGGGCTCGCGGCCTGGTCTGCCGCGCTGGATCTGCCGGTGCGGCCGATCGGCGACCTCGGCGAGCGGCACGACGGCCGGCCGGAGGAACTGCGTACCGTCCTCTCCGACCTGCGCATGATCAAGGACGACTGGGAGATCGGACAGCTGCGCGAAGCCGTGAACCACACGGTCACCGGATTCGCCGCCGTCGCCGACGAGATCCCGCGGGCCGTCGCCGACTCCCTGGGGGAGCGCTGGCTCCAGGGCACCTTCGACCGGCATGCCCGCACCTTCGGCAACGGGCCCGGCTACCACACCATCGTCGGCTCCGGCGAGCACGCGCCGATCCTGCACTGGGTCCGCTGCGACGGCCCCGTCAGGCCCGGAGAGACGCTGCTGCTGGACATGGGCGTCGAGGCGAACTCGCTGTACACCGCGGACGTGACCCGGACGATCCCGGTGGCCGGCACCTTCACCCCGGCCCAGCGCCGGGTGCACGACCTGGTCGAGGCCGCGCACCGGGCCGGCATGGACCGGGTACGCCCCGGCGCCACCTACACCGACTTCCACTTCGCCGCCATGGAGGTGCTGGCCCGCGGGCTCCACGACTGGGGGCTGCTGCCGGTCTCGGTCGACGAGGCGCTCGCCCCCGAGGGCCAGCAGCACCGCCGCTACCTCGTCTGCGGCATCGGCCACCACCTGGGCCTGGACGTGCACGACTGCGGCTCGTCGTCGTACGAGCACTACCAGGGCGCGGAGCTGCGGCCCGGCATGGTGCTGACGGTCGAACCCGGCCTGTACTTCCACGCCCACGACGAGACCCTCCCCCCGGAACTGCGCGGAATCGGCGTACGCCTGGAGGACGACCTCCTGGTCACCGGGACCGGGCACGAGGTGCTGTCGGACGCGCTGCCGATCGACGCCGCCGGACTCGAGAAGTGGGCGGCCCGATGACCCGGGCGCGTCCCTTCGCCCTGGAGGACGTGGAACTCCTCGACGGGGTGCACTCCCGGACCCGGGACCAGATGCTCCATCTCGCCCGGGTGTTCCCGGTGGACCGGGTCCTCGCGGTCTTCCGGGCCAACGCGGGGCTCGACACCCGCGGGGCGCTGCCGCCCGGCACCTGGGAGGACTTCGGCCATCCCGACGAGCGGGCGTGGTCCGAGGCCGACTACCCCGGACCGGGCGTGGCACCCACGGCGAGCCTGCTGCGCGGACACTACGCGGGGCACTTCCTGTCGATGCTCTCCCTGTCGTACGCCTCGACCGGCGAGGAACGCTTGCGGGACAAGGCGCATGAGATGGTCGCGGGCCTCGCCGAGGTCCGTGACGCGCTGGCGGCGACCGGGCGGTACAGCCACCCGGGATTTCTGGCGGCGTACGGCGAATGGCAGTTCTCGCGGCTGGAGGACATGGCGCCGTACGGGGAGATCTGGGCGCCGTACTACACCTGCCACAAGATCATGGCGGGGCTGCTGGACGCGTACGAGCTGACGGGCTCCCGGCAGGCGCTGGAGATCGTCACCGGGATGGGCCACTGGGTGGCCGGCCGGATTCTGCGGCTGGAGCGGGCGCGGCTGCAGCACATGTGGTCGCTCTACATCGCCGGGGAGTTCGGCGGCATGAACGAGACCATGACGGCACTGCACCGGATCACCGGCGAACCGTCGTTCCTGCGCACCGCGGGGGCGTTCGAGGTCGACAGCGTGCTCGACGCCGCGGTCGAGGGCCGCGACGTCCTCGACGGCATGCACGCCAACCAGCACCTGCCGATGCTCGTCGGGCACCTCGACCAGTACGACGCCACCGGCGACCGCCGCTACCTCGACGCGGTCCGCGCCCTCTGGGACCAGATCGTGCCCGGCCGGACCTTCGCGCACGGCGGCACCGGCGAGGGCGAACTGTGGGGCCCCGCCGACACCGTGGCCGGATTCGTCAAACGGCGCAACGCCGAGACCTGTGCCACCTACAACCTGCTGAAGATCGCCCGCTCGCTGTTCGGGCACACCCTCGACGCCCGGTACGCGCACTACGCCGAGCGCGCCTCGCTCAACCACATCGTCGGCTCCCGCTCGGATGTCACCTCGGACACCGGACCCGAGGTCCTGTACATGTACCCGGTCGACCCGGGTGCCCTGCGCGAGTACGACAACGTCGGCACCTGCTGCGGCGGCACCGGCCTGGAGAGCCACGTCAAACACCAGGAATCGGTGTGGTTCCACGCCCCCGGACAGCTGTACGTCACGCAGTACATCCCCTCGCGGCTGCGCCACGCCGGCACGGACGTGACCCTGCGGACCCGGTACCCCCGTGACGGGAAGGTGGCACTGGAATTCGGCCTCGCCTTCTCGGGCGAGCTGCGTCTGCGTATCCCGCCGTGGGCCGCCGGTGCCCGCGTCGACGGCGCACGGACGCCGGTGCCGGACAGCGGATTTGTGACACTGCGCCGCGATTTCCGTCCCGGCGACATCGTCGAACTCGACCTGCCGATGCCGCTGCGGCTGGTGCCCACCCCCGACGACCCCACCCTGGTCAGCCTGGAACTCGGCCCCACGGTGCTGCTCGCACGCGACGAGGCCACCACCACCCTGCCGGTCGCGGCGGCCGCCCACCGGCGTCTCGACGGCGCCGTCGCCGGGCACACCACCGACGGGGACCTGGTCTCGGCGCTCGGCCGGACCTTCGAACCGGCCTGGTCCGGGGGCGACCACCGCTACCACATGTACCTGCGCCTGGCCGACCCGGAGATCGCCTTTCCGGGCAGCGCCCCCGGGGTGCCCGACCGCCATGACTCCGACGGCTGGTCGTTCCTCACCGGGCTGTGGGCGGACGGCGGATACGCCGATGTCGCGGCGTTCTTCACCGCGGTCCACCGGGGGGTGGTGCGGGCGGCCCGGTCCGGGCTGCTGAGCCGGGACGAGGCGGTCGCGGTGCTCGGGGCGGCCGCCGCGAGCACCCTCGACGGCCCGGCCGTGCCCCGCCGCGGTGTCGTCGGCCCGGACGGAGCGGACGCGGTGCGCGTGACCCGGACGGCCGCCACGGCCGGGCGGCCGGCCGAGGACATCGTCGAGTGGTCGCTCCCGGCCGACATCGGCGTGGGGGACCCGCTGCCGGTGGTCCGGGTGGAGGTGACCGGCGACCGTGCCCCGTCCGGGTGGTACACCCGCGAGCCGGGCTTCGCGGTGACCTCGGTCTCGGCCACCACCGTGGAGGCCGCGGTCGGCGAGGGCAGGTGGCGGCCCGCGACCGGGGTGATCGCGCTGGACCGCGAGGGCCGGCATCTGCTCCGGGGCCGGGCCACCGACTCCCTCGGCCGGACCGTCCACGCGACGCGCGAGGTCGCCGTGGACACGCGGCCCCCGTCGGTGCGCGCCGAGGTCCGTCCCCTCGGACCGAGCAACGTCGAGGTGACCCTCCACGCCGACGACGACGTGTCCGGTGTGGACCGCGTCCAGTGGCGCACCCCGGAGACGTTCTGGGGCGTCTATCAGGAGCCGTTCACCAGGGCCCTGCGCGATGAGCCGCAGATCCTCGAGTTCGTCGCCACCGACCGCGCCGGGAACACCACACCGGTCCAGCGGGTGGAGTTGCCGTCGCTGCCCTGAGGATCCCGGGAGATTTTCCCGAACCGAAGGTTGCCGAAAGGGTTTTCGTACGTCAGTGTCAACAGTAATAGATGCCCCGTCCATCAGTTTTGGCCTTCACGCACAGGCCGGAGTCCTCTGCATCCACCGTAATTTTCCGGTGTGCGGGAAAGGCCCGAAAGGTCGGCGTGGCACCCGTCGGTCATCGGCCCTCAAAGGGATGGTGTTTGCGTCGTGAAACTTCTTCATGCTCGATTACGGTCACTGTGGCTCGCCGTCGTACTGACCCTCACGCTGGTGACCGGCGCGTCCATCGCGCCGCAGGCGACGGCGCGCCCGTCGGCCCCCGCCGCGAAGTCCGTGTACATCCCGGCGAGATGGACGCAGACGGGCGAGGTGCCCTGGGCGGCAGACCGGAGCCGGGAGTCCACCAACTTCGTTCTGCTGTGGGGCGAGAAGTCGGGCACCAACCCCGTGTCGGCGCCCGCGCCGTACAACTTCGACCCCAACAGTGTCATCACCCAGTTGGAGAACCTCTACCGCTTCTACGTCAGCACGATGGCCTTCACACCGGAGACCGGGCTGCTGGCGCAGCACAAGATCATCGTGATTGTCACCCGGACCTGGAACCGCACCGAGCTGGACGCCTGGGCCACCGGCGGATCGGTGGACAACAGGGTCGGCATCATCAATGTCGCCCCGGGAGCCGCGCTGCCCGGGTCGTGGGGGCTGGCGCACGAACTCGCCCATGTCTTCCAGAACTACACGTTTCTGGGCCGCTCGGGTGCCGGCTTCGTCGATCCGAGCGCGGGCACGTTCTGGGAGACCAGTGCCGAGTTCATGGCGATGCAGGCGCTGCCCACCACCGCGGCGGGAGACCTGACCCGCTGGCTGCGTTCGGAGAATCTGTACTGGAGTTCGAGCCGGCACCACTACGGCAACTGGATGCTGGCGCAGTACATCAAGGACCGTGACGGTCTGGCGATGTTCAACCGGATGTGGAACGAGGCGCGCAGCACCGAGCATCCGCTGGAGACGTACCGCCGGATCACCGGCATCAGCCAGTCCGAGCTGGGCCGCAGGATCGGCGAATACGCCACCCGCACCGTCAACTACGACTTCGGCAACCGCTCGACGCTGATGCCGTTCATCACGAACGTGTACGGCGCGGGCTTCCTCAACGCGTACAACGGAGGCAACGTCGAGGCCGCCGACCAGAGCCTGGGCCACTACCGGATCAACGCACGGGTGGCTCCCTCGGACTACGGCTTCAACAAGATCAAGCTCGTGCCCGCGTCGGCCGACGGGCTGGTGAAGATCCGGCTCAAGGGGCACGCGGAGACCGGCGCGAGCGGCTGGACCTTCGGACTGGTGGCGGTCCGGGGAAGCACGGCACGCTACTCGCCGCTGACCTCGGGCACCGACGGGCAGCTCAGCTTCCAGCTGCAGTCCGGCGAGAGCGAGCTCTGGCTGGTGGTCACCGCCACCCCCACCGCGGTGCCGCACCAGGGCTTCCTGGACGGATACACCAAGGCCCGGCGCTTCCCGTACGAGTTCCGCCTCTCCGGTGCCACCCCCTCCGGCTTCGAGCCCGGCCATGTCAAGCCCGCCGCGACCGGCGGCGGGCACTGGCACGCCAACGGCGGCGGCTGGGTCTCCAACAGCGCCAATGTCGCCGCCACGGCCTATGTGGGCCCGAAGGCCGCCGTCTACGCGGGAACGGTCACCGGCAACGCCCGGATCGAGGGGCTCGGCTGGGTCAACGGCGGTACGGTCGGCGGGAATGCGGTGGTCAAGGACAACGCCCTGATCCAGGGCGGCGCCAATCTGTCCGGGAACATCGTGGTCGGCGGGGACGCCGAACTCGCCATCACCTGCGGCGCCGGTACCTATCTGATGTTCAACCCGGACCGGCGCTGCGACGGAGCCGGGGGCGAGCCCGACGTCAACCCGTCGTTCACCGCCTTCCCCAGCGCCGATCTGGCGATCTCCTAGAGGCTCCGGAGGGGCGGGGCTGTCTCGGCGAAGTTCCGCCGGCGGCATTCTCGCGACAGTGGGATTTCCGGGAAATTCTCGGCCCCGGCCCGGCGGATTTCGCCGGGCCGGGAGAGAGTGTTCCGTCCGCCCGCTCAGCCGCGGCCGGTCAATCCAGCGGTGCCGACCGAAATCAGCACCGAGATCAGCACCGAAACCGGTACCGAAAGCGTTCCGGGAAAGCGTGACGGTGCTGTCCATGACCGCAGAATCCCTTGTATCGACTCGGACCGGGAGTGAATACGGATATGACGCACAACGGGATGTCCCGCCGCAGGCTGCTGCACTACGGGGCGGTGGCCGCCGGTGCGACCCTGGTCGGTGTGGGCGATGCCGGACCGGCGGCAGCGGCCCCGGAGGCTCCGGCAGTGCCGGCTTTCCTCGGTGACCGGCCGCGGGTCGACCGCCTCCCGGTTCCCGCGTCGTGGCGGGCCGTTCCGTTCTCCCTGGGCCAGGTCGACCTCGGGGCGAGCCTGTTCACCGAGAAGCGTGACCGTATCCTCGCCTACGCCCGGGCCTACCCCGTCGACCGTGTCCTCAGCAATTTCCGTGCCGCGGCGGGACTGGACACCAAGGGCGCCGAGCCGCCGGGGGGTTGGGACGACGCGACGGGCAATCTGCGCGGGCACTACAGCGGCCACCTCCTGTCGATGTTCGCCCAGGCATGGGCGGGCACCGGAGAGGCCGTGTTCAAGGACAAGCTCGACGCCGTCGTCGCCGGGCTCAAGGAGTGCCAGGACGCCTGGACCGCGCAGGTCGGCCGGCCGGGCACCCCGCCACCGCCGGCGGTGTGGTCGACGGGCAAAACCGGCGGCGGGCTCGAACTCACCGGCGACGGCCAGTACGTCGGGCTGCCCGACGCCACCGTGGACGGTCTCGGCGCCTTCACCATCGCCGTGTGGGTCCGGCTCACCGAGAAACGACCCTGGTCGCGGGTGTTCGACTTCGGCACCGGTACCAGCACCTACATGTTCCTGACCGCCGACGACGGCGCGGGACCCCGCTTCGCGATCACCACCGGCGGCAGCTCCGCCGAGCAGCGGATCCAGGGCACCCTACCCCTGACGGTCGGACGGTGGACGCACCTCGCGGTCACTCTCGCGGGCGGCACCGCCACGCTCTACGTGGACGGCGCGGTCGCCGGCACGAACACGGCGATGACACTGTCGCCGGCCGACCTGGGCGCCCCGAAGAACAACTGGATCGGCCGTTCCCAGTTCGGGGACGCGCACCTGGCGGGCACCGTCGACGAGTTCCACCTGTACGACCGGGCCCTCGGCGCGGCAGAGGTCACCGCGCTGGCGGCGGCCGAGGACGGTACGCACGGCAACCTCGCCTGGTACCGGTTCGACGAGACCTCCGGCACGGCGGTCGCCGACCACTCGGGCCGCGCCTGGGACGCGACGGTCGTCACCGGCCCCGGCGGCGCCCCCGGCCCCAGCCACGCCGGTTTCCTCGCGGCCTACCCCGAGACGCAGTTCATCCAGCTGGAGTCGTACGTGACCTACCCGGCGATCTGGGCGCCGTACTACACGTGCCACAAGATCATGCGGGGGCTGCTCGACGCGTACACCCTGGCCGGCAACACGACGGCGCTCGCCGTCGCGACCGGGATGGGGGAGTGGGTGCACAGCCGGCTCGGCGCGCTGCCCCGCGAGCAACTCGACCGGATGTGGTCGCTGTACATCGCCGGGGAGTACGGCGGCATGAACGAGGTCATGGCCGATCTGCACGCGCTGACCGGCGACACGACGTTCCTGGCCACGGGGCACTGCTTCGACAACACCGCGCTGCTCGCCGACTGCGCGGCCGGCACCGACAGCCTCGACGGCAAGCACGCGAACCAGCACATCCCGCAGTTCCTCGGCTATCTGCGCCTCTTCGAGAACGGCGGCGGCGAGGAGTACCGGAAGGCCACGGCCAACTTCTTCGACATGGTCGTTCCGCACCGCACCTATCCGCACGGCGGCACCGGCCAGGGCGAGGTGTTCCGCGCACGGGACGTCATCGCCGGCAGCATCGTCACGTCGACCAACGCCGAGTCGTGCGCGGCGTACAACATGCTCAAGGTGGCGCGGGGGCTGTTCTTGCACACGCCGGACGCCCGATACTTCGACTACTACGAGAAGACACTGGTCAACCAGATCCTCGCCTCCCGGCAGGACACCGGCAGCACCGACGACCCGCTGGTCACGTACATGGTCCCGGTCGGCCCGGGCGTGCGGCGGGAGTACGGCAACACCGGCACGTGCTGCGGCGGCACCGGGCTGGAGAACCACACCAAGTACCAGGACTCGATCTACTTCCGCTCACCGCGCGGCGACGTGCTCTACGTCAACCTGTACGTCCCGTCGACCCTGCGCTGGGCCGAGCGGGGACTGACCGTGACCCAGCGCGGTGACTACCCGAGGGCGGACACCACCACCCTGACGATCACCGGCGGCGGCCGGCTGGATCTGCGCCTGCGGGTGCCGTCGTGGGCGCGCTCCGGCTTCGCGGTCACCGTCAACGACCGGGAGCAGCCGGTACGGGTGGGCTCCGACGGATACGCGAGCGTCGCCAGGACCTGGCGGGACGGCGACCGGGTCGAGGTCCTCTTCCCGTTCCGCCTGCGCGTCGAGCGGGCCCTCGACGACCCCGGTCTGCAGGCCCTGCTGTACGGGCCCCTCGCGCTCGTCGCGAAGTCGGCGGCTCCGCGGGCCCTGCCGATGTCGTGGTACGGCTCCCTGACGCTCGACGGCGACCTCGCCGCCGCCGTCGAGGCGGGTGAGCGCCCGATGACGTTCACGGCCGGCGGAGTGCCGTTCGAGCCGTTCTACCTGGGCGACACCGACCCGTACCACGCCTACGTCCGCAGGGAAGAGCCCCGGATCGTGTTCGCCGGTACGGACACGGGCGTCGCGAACCGTGCGGACGCAAGGGGTACGACGTTCCTCGACCGGTTGTGGGAGGGGGCCCCGTTCGACGGCCGCCGGGCGTTCCTGCGGGAGGTGGGCGCCACCGTCCGCGTGTGGGAGAGCGCCGGGTTGCTGAGCCGGGCGGAGGCCGCGGCCGTCACCGCGGCCGCCGCGGCGGCGCCGATGAGGCTCTGAGCGGGCATGCCCGCGGCCGGCCGGCCGACCGGGGGAGTGTCCGCAGCGCGCGGACACCGCCGATGGCCGGATCGGGCCGGCGCGTATCGTGACCAGCACTCGGACGCGACGACCGAACGGGCACGCGAAGGCATGACCATGTTCGCGAACACACGTGACCGACCGTTCCTCCTGGGGGTGCCCGCGTGACGGCAGAACTCGACGACTACCTCGCCTCCTTCGCCGAGCCGACCGGATATCTCAACTTCGGCAGCTACGGACCCCCCTCGCGCGCGGTCGTGGAGACGATCGGCCGCCTCACGGCGGCGGCGAGCACCGGGGTCCCCTCGGCGGGTCTGCACGCCGAGGACGACAACGCGCTCGCGGCGGTCGCGCGCCTCACCGGGTTCGACCGCGGCGCGGTGGTGCTGACGCCCAGCACGTCGTTCGGCCTTCTCCAGATCGCCTTCGGCCTGCCGCGGGGCGCGGTGCTCGTGAGCAGCGCGGAATTCCCCTCGAACCTGTACGCGTGGTGGCGGGCCCAGGACGCGGGGCTCACCACCGTGCGTACGCTGCGCGCCGTGCCCGGGGACGAACTCGCGCCGGTGACGCCCGAACGCGTGGCGGCCTCCCTCACGCCGGACACCGTCGCCGTGGCGGTCAGCGCGGTGGACTTCCGCACCGGGGTCCGCGCCGATCTGGCCGGTATCCGTTCGGCGATCGGTGACCGTCTCCTCGTGGTCGACGGCATCCAGGCGTTCGGTGTCGTCGACACCGACTGGACCCTCGCCGACGCGCTGGTCGTGGGCGGCCAGAAGTGGCTCAGAGCGGGGTGGGGCACGGGCTTCGTGGCACTGTCCCCGCGGGGCCTCGCCCGCCTCCGGCCGATTCTCGGCGGCTGGACCGGTGTCGAAAGGTCCGCGCACTACGACGGGGTGCCCCACGAGCCGTTCCCCGGCGCACAGCGCTTCTCGACGACCAACGGATCACCGTTCGCCTCCGGGGCGCTCGCGACGGCCCTCGCCCAACTGGAATCGGTCGGGGTCGCCGCCGTCCAGCGTCGTATCGAGTCCACTGCGTCCGCCTTCATCGGCCGACTCCTCGCCGCGGACCTACCGGTGCTGTCGCCCCTCCCATCGCACGAGCGCGCCGGCCTTGTCGTGGTGGGCATCGCGCACGGCAACGCCCGAAGCGTCCACGAACGGCTCGACGCGGCGGGCGTGACCGCGACCGTGCACGGGGACGACCGTATCCGCTTCAGCATGCACGCGACGACCACGCCGGCCGCACTCGACGCGGCCCTGGCCGTGCTGGCAGAACCCGCGTGAGCGCCGTCGGTCCGGGACGGCGAGACCCGCCCGCAGCAGCCCGGCCTCCCCGAGGAGACGGCCGGACGGCCGCTTGCTGGTGGGCACGGATCGAGGTGGAGTCGACTGAGACGTCCGAGTCGAGCCCGCTGGCGGCATCGGCCTGGGCTTGCACCTGCTGGAGCAGCCGCTCTTGTGGGTTGTTGGACCAGATCTGCCCGCCAGGTCTCGCGGGGGAACGCGGTGAAGGCCAGCAGGTCTGCCTGTGCGGTGTCGAGGTGGTCGGCGGTCTTGGGGAACTTCGCTTCGAGGGCGTCCAGAACGTGGCGCGTCTGGGCGTGGACGGCGTCGGTGTCGGGCTGCTCGAAGACGGTCCGGTCCGCAGCAGCGTCGCCGCCCAGGGCTGGGCGGATTTCGGTATCTGGCAATGCAGGTTGCGGGCGTAGTGGGTGCGGCGGCGCTGCCAGGATGAGCCGGACAGGACAGCTCCGATCGCGGCGACCAGGCCGGTGTGGGCGTCGGAGATCACGAGCTGGACGCCGCCCAGACCGCGGGCGGTCAGTGAACGCAGAAATGCCAGCCAGCCGGCGCCGTCCTCGGCGGTGGCGACGTCGATGCCGAGGATCTCGGGGTGCCCGTCAGCGTTCTGTAAAGCGAGCGGCTCTTCCCGTAGTCGGTGGTAGTGCTGTGTAGTGATCGCTGGAGGAGGATGCGGTGGCGTGGTAGGGGGGCCCGGCTCGGCCGTGCGTCTGTCTCGTGATTCGTTTGGTGAACCGTTCCGGGTTGGGTAGAGACTTCAGCTTGTGGTTGTGACCTGGGGTTTCGTGCTGGTGAGGTAGGAGTTGGTCTCGTATTCGACGGGTGGGATGTGCCCTATTTCACCGTGGAGCCGGCGGTGGCAGTACCAGTCGATCCACTCGGCGGTAGCGAGTTCGACCTGGGAAAGCGTCTTCCATGGACGTCGGGGCTTGATCAGCTCAGTTTT
>NZ_JBIWFO010000002.1:0-281802 GCF_044763125.1 Streptomyces sp. NPDC096310
CAGCCTTCAGGATGTCGTTCGCCCGCTTCAGCTCGGCGATCTCCTTCTTCAATGCCTTGATCTGCGCGGACTCCTCCGTGGTCGTCCCCGGACGCTTACCGGAGTCGATCTCGTCCCGCTTCACCCAGTTCCGCAGGGTCTCAGCCGAACCGATCCCGAGTTTCCGGGCGACCGCCCTCACGGCGGCTGACTCGTTCGGGTAGTCACCGCGGACCTCGGCGACCATACGGACCGCTCGTTTACGCAGCTCAACGGGATAGGAGGAAGGGCGTGCCATGACTCGATCCTTTCACGGAATCGAGTCCCTATCGAACCCGGAACGGTTCAATGTGGGGGTGGTTCAGTGCCTTGAGCGCCGAGGTCTCTCGCTCTAGGAAGATCCGGGTTATCGCGTCGTCCTCGCGCTGTTTGAGCAGCTTCACAGCAACGTGGTCACCACCAACGCTCTTGATGTCCACGGCCTTGCGGACCTCCGACAGACCCCCCGGGCGGGCCTCCTGAGGGAGCAACAGAAACCGGCCGTTAATCGTCGTCCCCACCAGCTGCTCCTTGCTCCCCGGCTGTCGCGCCGTCCACCCAAGTGGCCATCTTGCCAGCGGTCTCTCCTCGGTTCAGCAGTTTGCCTCGAGGCGGTGCGGACTTGGCGAGCAATGAGCCTCTCGGAGTGGTTCTCTGCCAGTGGACGATTCCCTTGGCCTAACAACAGAGCTGAGTGCCTTGTCCCCCACTGCACGAGGGCCGGAGTAGGCACGGGGCGTCGGTCCTTGTCACTGGAGAACGACCGTGACGCCGAAGGATTCGAGGAGCCGCACGATCTCCTCGAAGTAGCTGAGTCCCTTCTCGGTGTCCCAGATGTCGTCCGCCAGCGCCTGGCGAGCGACATCGGCGTCGTGCCAGATCAAAGTGAAGGGTGCCGTCACGCCGAAGCCGCCGTGCAGGCAGTCCTTGAAGGCGTTCCACTCCCGTCCGTAATAGCCGCCGGGTCCCGCCAGCGCCTCGGCCATGGCGCAGTGCAGGCCAGGCACGTCCGTGACGTACGTACCGTCGAGGTGGTGGACCCCGCCCGAACGGTCCGGGCCCTGCTCGCTCATGCCGGTGGCGGTTAGGTCGAGCCACTCGGACCTGCCCTCGGCGGAGAGCGGAGCCCATTGATTACAGATTTCCGGGGCGCCCTTGTACCAGGTCTCCCAGATCGGGCGGGCCAGTAGCGGCGGCCTGTCCTCGCCGCCGTCGGTGAGCTTGACGTCGAGCAGGCTGCCGCCCAGTACGGACGGCCGGGCGGTCTCGATGCGCAGGTACACGCTGTGGCGGTACATCACACGGCCGGTGCAGTCCAGGGCCCACAGCCCCACCCAGTCCCGGTCCCACTTACGCGCCCGGCGCAGGACAGCAAGCAGGGGTTCCGCAGGCTCGCAGCCGACGAGTCTCATCGGCGTGGGCACCGGGGCACCTCGCGTCACGAACAGCCCGTCCACAGCCAGGCAATGGCCGGCCGAACCGAGCGTCCTCGTCGGCCCTGCGAACAGCTTGAACCGCGGGGGCGTCGGCAGGGTGTGCGTCCAGGCGTGCTCTTCCTCGACGCCCGCTCCGACCACGATGTCCACCAAGGCCGGATCGCCCCGGTTCGGCTGATGCGTGATGACGACACAGTCGAGCAATGACCACCACTGCAACGGCTGCTCGTCGTCCCAGACCTCGACGCATACGTCACCCAGCAAGGCGGTCGACGCCCCGCTCGGCATCAGCGCATCGCGGAGCAGCCCTTCGGGATCACATCCCCGCAGCGTCAGGACCTCGCGCCGTGGCGGCACCTTGTCCACGAACATGCCCTCGACACCCGCGCACCGTCCCCAGAACTCATCCTGGTCGTCCTCGTCCTGGTGGACCAGCAGGTACTTCACCGGGAAGCTCTGCTCCCAGACGGCATGATCTTCGACCTGCGCTCAACCCCCGAACACCCGAACGCTCCTGCTTGCCCACGATACGGCGCCGATTGAAGGCGGCTTCAACCAATTTCGACCCGTGGTCCTTGGCCGACGACAGGCATGCGTTGATCGCCCAGGTCTGCCCCGGTGCCAGGTGGCGTTTCCGGGCCGCGCATGATGCCCGTCATGGAGAGCACGGGCGAGAAGATCAAGGTCTGGTTCCGGTTCGTCCCTCGCGAGGGATGGTTCCCGCAGGACACAGAGGGCCGGTGGGCGATGACACTCGACGCCGACACGGCCGTCGTGCAGAACACCCCTTTCCTTCAGGACGGGATCGCAGAAGGTGACGTGGTTCGATATCAGACCGACACCAACGGCCTCCATTGGGCCGTTGGACGCGTCAGCACCGCCGGCAACTGCACGATTCGCGTCGTGCCCGTCCCCACTGGCCCCTTGGGACGCAGCCCCCAGGCGGTGCACCAGCGCCTTTCGGCGTTCGGGCTCGGAGGCGAGGTGTTCAGCGAGAACTTCCCCATGGTGGCTTTCACCGCACCCGCTGGAGCCGACTTCGCCGGGATCAAGTCGCTCCTGAACCAAGGGCAAGAGGAAGGATGGTGGCACTTCGAGGTTGGCTGTGGGACCGACGAGTGGTGGAGTGCCTGACCTTTGCGGGATCTCCTCCGATGACGAAGACATTCGCCCCGGCAGCCTCGCTTCCTTCGCCCTGGCTACAACTTCGGTGCGGACCTTTCCGATGGAGTGACCATGACCGACTTCCCTCATGCGCTTGCAGCTTGGTGCACCAACCAGGCAGCCGGCCTTCGAACAGCGGCCATCGGTTGTGAGCTCGGCACCTCTCCGGCCGACGGCCGCAGCAAGGCAAGCGCCTGGGTGACCCTCAGCACCAGCGCCCGACTAGCCACCATCACCGTCTGGGACACCGGCGAAGCAGAGCTCGATCACGCAGACATCGAGAGCGGTCGGGTCCGCCCTGAGCACCGACTCCTCCAGACCGAGGAGGATCTCGTCCGCGCGCTGTCAGGACTCACGCAATGGGTGCGATCTTCAGCGGATTGGACAGACCGTAGCGTGGCCCAAGGCCCCTCAACCCCGAAGATCTCCCGTGCGGGAAGCGCCCGTTGTGAAACACAGACGAGAGGCGCCACCCCTGCCCACCAGAATCCGAGCATGTCCACCGACGTGAGCGGAATGATCGAGTGCAGGCCGTGGGCCAAAGTCTGGGGCGAGGACGACGAGGACGCCGTCTGGACGACTGTCATCGACCTGTTCCTCCTCAACACCGGCAACGCCTACGACGCCCTCGCCTGCCTCTTCGGGGTGCGCAACAGCTTCGGGTACCGGCCGCTGGCCGAAGAGCGCGGGCTGCCGGGGGACGCCTCCGCCGGGGTACGCGCCGACTTCGCCGCCTACGGCGGGCCCGAAGGCGTCCATGGCACCACCTGGATCACCTGGGCTGAGCTGAGCGCAGCCGACTGGGACGAGGCCGATGAGTCCGGCGTACGCAGCCGTCGCGCGGTCGCCGGGGACACCACCCACTGGGGACCGGTCTGGGAAGTGATGCGAACGCTCAGTGAACTGCACGGCCCGGAGAACGTGCGGCTCGTGGTCTGGTTCGGCTGACCATGGAGGTATCAGGGACAAGATTGGTGGGTCAGAATGTCCCGGTGACGCGATGGTTCCGCAGCTACTGGGACGAAGAAGACACGTGGTTCTACTTCGAGGTCGGCGACGATGGATGGGTCCGCCGGCAGGTCGAACTCGAAGGGCCTGCTCTGCGCCCCATCGCGGCCGCGACGGCCGAGGACGACGACGCCCGGTACGGGTTCACTGCCGAGTTGCCCGTCACCGACTGGGAGGGGCACGTTGAGGAGCCACTGACTCTCCACGACTTCGAAGCAATCTGGGCCGGTGCCCGGCAATACCTCACGCCAAGAGACACCTGACGTACCGGCCGACAGTGCCTGAGCAGAACAGCAAGGAGCCGTAACGCCACGGCCGCACGGAAACTTGCTCACGCAATGACGCCCAGGAACGACGCCGCACGACGAGAACGTCTGAGGTTGGGAGAGATCTGGGAGATGATCTTCTACCGGAAGCTCACGGAGCCCACCCGAGACCAGCCCATCCCGAGTCCCTGACCAGCATAGATACCCATCCGGCCTGGTGGGGATCTTGGCCGACCCTCATTCGGGACGAAGAGGTCGTGGGTTCAAATCCCGCCACCCCGACAGCTGAACACCAGGTCAGGGCCGGTTCCCCTTCGGGGAGACCGGCCCTGACTGCGTTCCTGGAGCGCTTGGGATGTCAGTGGGGTGTGATCTTGAACGACGGATCACCTCGTCGCGGCACGCTCCTGCAACGGGCGATTCAGTGCCGGAACCGGGGAATGCGGGTGCAACAGCAGCCGGGCGTCCAGCGACTCCTCCCGGACCTCGGTGAGCTGTTCCATCAGCGTCGCCCGCATCGAGTCGGTGACGTGCTTGTAGCGGGCGCTGACCGATCCGTCCTCGTGGCCCATGCGCTGGTGAGGAGGAGCGCCCCGGCGTGCCGGGCCGGTGAGCGCGATCGAAGATCGTCTCCGCCGCGTCGAGCAAGAGCTGTATCCGAATTCTGGCGAAAGTCTCCGGGATGCCGTCGACCTGGCGAACGACCAGCTCGCACGGCTCTGCTCAGATCCGGTTGAATGCGGCACGACTGCCCCGTCCCGCCCGCCGCCCGGCTCCTCGCCGGCCTCATGACGAGAGCCCCGTTCTGACCAGCTCTGGGACCGGCTTCCCCATCCCAGGCTTGTACGCAGGCCCTGGAGGGAAACGGTCAAGCAACGAAGGCGGAGTAACTGCTGACCGTAAGGCCGGAGAAGGTGATCAGTTGTCGGGGCTTGGGGCACGTGAACGCCGCGGGCATCGCGATGCCAGCCGCGATGGCGTACGGCGTCGTCCGCGGGATGAACAGGGCAGGGGGAAGCGAGATCTCCGCCGCGATGGTGACAACCGCGAGCAGGCGCCAGAGGGGCTGACCCATACGAGAGGTGTTCCCGGCGAAGGAGCGGGCTCTTCACGGTCCGCGCCGACTCGGGGTGGGCCGGGCAGCGGTTCGAACACCTCTCCTCCGACGCTCGGAGGTGGCCGGATGCCGTCCCTCCCAGTCAGCCTCGGTTGTCCCTGACGAAGGCCCGCATGCCAAAGTCGCTGGACAGACCCAGCAAACACATACGGGAACGCAAGGAGCAGCACATGCGCGACGGGGGATCGCCGTGGACACTCGCCGTGCCCACGGGCGGCGACACACTCCGGCAGGAACGCCTCGCCCGGGATCTGCGCGACACCCTGCACAGAGCGGACGATTTCGTCGTCGGCTTCCACGACGCCGACGGACCCACCGAACCGGGCCGTAAGGGCGCCGGCGTGGGTGAGCTGGCTCTCTGGGCCGCCACCGCCGCCGCCGCCCGCCCGCCCGGCGTCCCAGATCCTGATCACTCTGATCAAGGAGTGGTGCGCCAAGGAGCGGCACCGCAAGGTCGTGGTCACCGTCGGGGACGACTCCATCGAGATCACCGGTCGTCCGGACGCCGCACAGGAGCGCTTGGTCCGGGAGTTTCAGGACCGGGTCGCGGGCGACGGTCCCGAACCGGATGACGGCGCGGCGTGACCCGCTTCCACAAGCGCCGGGCTCTCCTGATCGGCAACGAGCACTACGACGACGGCCACTTCTCGCCGCCGGCTTCCGTACAGGCCGACGTATGGGGACTCGCCCAGGTTCTGAAGCACCGCAACATCGGCAACTTCGTCTCAGTCCAGACCGAATCCGATCTCACCGCCGACGACATGCGGGCAGTCATCGGCGAGTTCCTCCAGGAGCGCGACGAGGACGAACTCGCGCTCGTATACGTCTCCGGGCACGGTGTGCGCACCGTGCGTGACGGCGCCGAGTTCCACTTCGTCGCCAAGGACACCGACTACGACCGGGTGGCCGCGACCGGAGTCAGCGGCGGGTTCCTCAACGACGCGCTGGAGGAGTGCGTCGCGCCGCAGAAGATCGTGATGATCGACTGCTGCCGCAGTGGCGGGTTCGCCGTGGGTCTGCGTACATCGGACCGGCAAGCTGGCGGCTCCGTGGCCAAGTCCGGCGAGCGGCCACCGCTGACGAGCAGGGGCGTGTACGTCCTGTCGTCCTCGCGGGCCGGGGAGGCTCGTACGCGGGCGGCGGCGATGATGTGAAGCCGTCGGCGTTCACCGGCGAGGTCGTTGAGGCGCTGCGCACGGGGAAGGTCAGCAAGGACGGCGGCAGCGCGGTGACGGTCAGCGACCTGTTCCACTATGTCAACCGGCGTATGCGTGCCCAGGACGGCGGGCGTCAAGTGCCGGTGCATTCCGCGCTCGGCGTCGACGACCGCATCGTCCTCGCGGACAGCCCCTTCGGCCGGGCCCCCATCCTCGATCCTCTGAGTTCTCGGCCCCGGGCAGCCGCCGGAGAAGCTGCACCGCCACATGCCGCGAAATCCGCTCACGCACAACCCACCTGGACCAGCCTGCTGGACTACTATCGCGAGTGCGTCCTGGCCGAGAGTGCCGAGACACCTCTGATGGACGTGAGCCGTCAGGGCACGTCGTACGTGTGCCTGGACGGCGCGGAGAGGTTCATCTCCGGCGACGTCGACGACAACGGCTGCGTCGCGCTCCCCAAGGAAGCGGCTCCGCTGGTGGATTCAGCCGCGAGGCTCTCATCCGGCGCGGGAACGGGCTACGGTCCATCTGGCTGGAGAAGCACCATCTCGCCTACCGGCGTCACTCCGCCTTCCACGCGGCCGAACAGTCCGCGGGCGGCACGCTGCTTCTCGACGAGCACTTCCGCTGTCATCCGCACATCGCCGGGATCTCCAACGAGTTCTTCTACGACGGTGGGCTGACCGTTCTCACCGACACCCGTGGCCGTCCCGCTCTGGCGAACCGCCCCGCCGTCATCTGGACGGATGTGACCGGGCGGGCCGCCCACCCTCCGTTCGGTGGCTCCTGGGCCAACGAGGACGAGATCCGCAAAGTGCTCGCCAGCGTCCGCTCTCTGCGGGAACAGCTCCCGCCCGAGGCCACCGTCGGCGTCGTCACACCCTTCACGGCGCAGGCCGGAGCCCTTCGCAAGCGGCTACGACCGTACGACGAGGAGCGTCTGCGCATCGGTACGGTGCACACCTTCCAGGGCGGCGAACGCGACGTCATGGTGTTCTCCCTCGTCGTCGGGGAAGGCATGCATCCGGGCTCCGTCGCATGGGTCGGTGAACAGCTGAACCTGTGGAACGTAGCCATCACCCGGGCACGCGGTCACCTCATCGTCGTGGGGGACAAGAAGCTCTGGCGAAAGCGAGGAGGTGTGGGCGCCGCGCTGCTGGAGGCCGCGGAGCGGGACGGACTGCCCCAGGGTGGCGGAGACGGGGACGTACTGCTCAAACGCCTGTACCTGGCCCTCTCCTGCGCGAAGGAGGCCACCGTCACGCTGGGCGAGACCGTTCACGGGCATCCCGCGGACGCCGCGGTGCGTGGCGTCGGCGGAGCAGTTCCCCAAGCCGTGCTTCTCGATCGAGGAGTGGAAGAGGACGGCGACGCGGCACGCCACCTCCGACTCATGCTGCATCGCCGGTACCTGCTGTGCGGTGGTGACGGCGAAGCCGAAGCGGCCGCGTTGGCCGGCCTGGCGGCTGTACGACACCGACGAGCAGCGGGGATGGCTTTCTGCCCCCTGCGAAGCCGACCCGCTCCGTACGCCCCGGCTCCAGCGTGCCCGAGGCCGACGCGCCGGTTGCCCGGAGGCCAGTTCCGGCCACCCCGCACCGCCTGTCGGACCCTCCACGTAACCTCGCAGACATGGAGGAACCCACACCCGGCACACCGCCGGAACCCGGCGACGCGCCCTCGGCACCCGACGCCGACGAGACGCGCCGTCGCCTGGACGCGTACGCGTACCTCAGCGCGCCGGAGCGGCTGGAGTACCTCGCGATCATGCGGGTCTTCTGCGGCACGCTCCTGGCTGACCTGGCCGTCCCGGACGTGATGGCGAAGCTGCGCGAGGGCGGCGGGCCCGCCGCCGGACTCGACGCCGACCCCCTCACGGCGCGGCTGGAACAGCTGGTGAAGTGGGGGAACCTGCTGCGCGGCAGCCACACCGTGAAGGCATCCAGCATCACGGAGTACCAGCGTTCGCGGGCCCGCTACCAGCTGTCGCGGCTGGGCGAGCGCGTCCAGCGGGACGCCGACGGGGTGCTGACCGAGGCCGACGCCGCCCGTGAAGTGAGCAACGAACTGCTGGCCCTGGTCGAGCGGGGGCTGCGGGAGCTGGCCGAGCTGGTCGCCGAGCCGGGCGGCATCGCCCCGCAGGACGGGCTGGAGCGGATCAGCACGCTGTTCGTACAGTTCGCCGGGTTCGCGGACTCCGTCCGGGACTTCTACGCCTATCTCGGCCAGGTGCTTGCCCGGTACGACTTGGACAGCGGCGAGTACCAGGGCTTCAAGGAACTCCTCCTGGACTACGTCGAGGCGATCACGGAGGACGTGTCCTTCCGCGCCCCCCGCATCTCGGCAGCCCTGGACGTGCTCTGGCCCCACCTCCCGGGCCTGCTGGAGCAACTGGACGCTCACGCGCAGGGGCTCGCCGGGCTGCCGGCGCAGAGCGAGAGCCGTACGGAGACCCGCGTACAGCGCAGCCGGGGTCGCGAGCTCGCGGACTGGGAGGGGCTGCGGGGCTGGTTCAGGGACACCGACGGGCAGGGCAGCCAGGTCGACCAGCTGCGCGACGCCACCCTGCGGGCCCTTCAGTCGCTGCTGGCCAACGCCAAGCGGATGCTGCGCTCGGCCACCGGCGAGATGTCGCGGCGCCGGAACCTGTTGCAGCTGGCCCGGTGGTTCGACGAGGCCGCGCCCCAGGACGCGCACGACATCGCCGTCGCCGCCTTCGGGCTGTACGGCGCGCGCCACCTGGGCATACCGCCCGCCGCGGACGAGGTGGTGCCCGCCTACACCAGTTGGTGGACCGGCCCGGTGGTCGAGGTACCGGTCGCGCTGCGCGAGAGGGGCAGCCGCGCCCAGCGAGGCCGGACGGCATCGGTGGAGGACCATTCCGCGCAGAAGGAACGGCTGCGGGAGGCGGCGCGTCAGCGGGCCGCTGACAGAAGCGCCGCGGCGGACGAGCTGTGCAGCGCGTCCGCCCGTTTCGACGGCGTACGGCTCACTTCGGCGGCGCTCAGCCTGCTCCTGGAGCTGCTGGCCACGGCGCTCGGGAACGCGCAGCTCAGGCGGCGCGCCGGGGCGGACGAGCGGGAGGAGCGGGGCTTCGGGCTGGACGCCGCGTGGAGCGAGGACGCCGATCTGGGCATCCGGCTCACGGTGCACCGTACGACGGGAGCGCGCACGCTTCTCCGCTCGGCCGACGGGGATCTGCTGCTGGACGACCTGGAGCTGGTGGTCCACAGGACGGCCCTCTCGGCGGAAGGAGCGGAGCCGACCGGCAGCGAGACTCCTCCCCCTCGGTCGCACAGCACGCCCGTCGGGGATGCGGAGGTGAGCGTGTCATGACGCTTCCCTCCGCCCACGATGTGGCTCTGGCCACCGAACGCCGGATCGCGGCAAGGCTGTTGCTCGCCCATCCGCTGGTCACATCGGACGGCCCGCACGCCGACCTCTTTCCGCTGGTCCGCAGGCACGCCGACTGGCTGGGCGGCCGGTTCCAGCAAGTGCTCGGCTACCGCCTCCTGGTCGACAGCTCCTATGCCCGGCTGTTCAAGGCCGGGCTCGGAGCCCGGTCGGGGCACCGGCTCGTACGGTCCACCGGCACGCCCTTCACCCCGCGCACCTACGCCTGTCTGGCTCTGGCCCTGTCCGTGCTGGTCACCGCGCCGGAGCAGTTGCTGTTGTCTCAGCTCGTCGCCGACATCCGGGCCGCGGCGGCCGACGCGGACGTCGAGCTGGAGGAGACCGGACGGGCGGCCGGGAAGCGGACGTTGGTCGCGGCTCTGCGGCAGCTCGTCGAGTGGGGTGTCCTGATCGAGACCCACGGCCACGTGGGCGTCATCACCCAGGAGGCCGACGGGGAGGCGCTGATCACGGTCGACCGGGAGCTCGCCCGCGTCATCGTGGCCGGACCGCTCGCCCAGTCGCGGGACGGCTCCGACCTGGTCCGGCGGGCGGCGGACCCAGGGTTCGGAGGGCCGCGCACCTACGTGCGCCGGATGCTTGTCGAGACCCCTGTCGTCCACCTCGACGAACTGACCGACGCCGAACGCGACTGGCTCCGCACCCGCCAGCGCCGGGAGGCCCAGGCGTTCCTCGAACTCCTCGGCCTGGAGACGGAGATCCGCGCCGAGGGAGCGGCCCTGGTCGACCCCGAGGAGGAGCTGACCGACATCCACCTGCCCGGGACGGGGACCGTCGCCCAGGCCGCGTTGCTGCTGGTGGAACGACTGGTGGAGCGGCTCCGCCCGGCGGAGCCCGGACACCCCGCGACCGGCGGTGTTCTCGTCGTCGGGGTCGCCGTTCCGGACGGTGCGGTGGATGAGCTTCTGGCCGAGCTGGTCGCCGAGTACGGGCAGCGCAGCAACTGGCAGCGCGGTTACCTCGAAGACCGCGATGCCCTGCGTGAAGCCGTGCTGGACCTGCTCTTCCGCATGCGCTTGATCGCCCCTGCCGGCCCGCTGCGATCCGAGGGAGCTGGGCTGCCGGAGCAGTACGCCGGCGAGCTGCCGGAGGGACGCCAGGTCACCGACGTCCGGGCGGCCCGGCCCAGCGACGGCGAGGGCTGGGTCCTGCTCGCCTCAGCGGCCCGTTACGCCACCCGGGTCACCGTGCGGGCGATCGCCGGGCGGCACGAACCCACCGACACACAGCAGGAGTTGCCGCTATGACCGCCGATGCCCGTGGTCTCGTTCCGCTTCCGCGTTCAGGTCACGCGCCGACGGCGAGCACCCGCTTCCGGCTGCACCGGGCGGGTATCCAGAACGTCTGGCAATACGACGAGCAGGAGTTCGCCTTCGGTGACGGGCGGCTGCTGCTGCGCGGCAAGAACGGTGCCGGCAAGTCCAAGGCTCTGGAGATGCTGCTCCCGTACCTCCTGGACGGCGACTCCCGGGCCCTCGATGCCACCGGCACCGGGCGGACGACGCTCGCCTGGCTGATGCTGGACGGCTTCGAGCAGACCAACCGCCTCGGCTATCTGTGGGTGGAGTTCCGAGGGACGGACGAGGCCGGCGACCACCGCTATCTGACACTCGGCGCCGCGATCCGTGCCTCGAAGTCGGCGCAGAAGGCGGTGCCGACCTTCTTCGTCACCCCGCTGCGCGTCGGCGAGGACCTGCACCTGGTCGAGGCGGGCAAACCCCTTGCCGTCGACCGGCTCAAGGAGATCGTCGGCTCCGGCAACACGACGGACCGAGCGGTCGAACACCGTGCCCGCGTGGCCCGGGACCTCTTCGGGATCACGGACGCGACGCGCTACCGCAACCTCACCCAGCTCCTGCACCGGCTACGGCGGCCCACGGTCGGGGACCGCATCGAGCACGGCGGTCTGGCCGTCCTGCTGAGTGAGACCCTGCCCGGTCTCGAAGAGGACGTGGTCGAGAAGGTAGCGCGCAACCTTCACGATCTAGACACCGTGCGGGCCGAACTGGGGCGCCTGGAACGTACCGACGCGGCCTTGCGCACCTTCCTCTCCGACTACCGCCGCTACCTCGCCGGGGTCCTTCGCTCCTCGGCGCGGGACGTGAGCCGGGAACTGGACACTCTCTCCGAGCGCCGCCGGAACGCAGGGGACGCCGCGCAGCACACGAGCGTCCTGAAGGAGCGCGAGAAGGAATCGGAGGAGGGGCTGAGGACACTCCGCGAGGAAGAGGAGTCCGCCCGGACGGAACTCGCCGCCCTGCACGACAGCCACGCCTACCGCAGCCTGCGCGAGCTGTCGGAGCGCCGCAGCACGGTGGAGGCCCTGCACACCACGGCCATGACCGCCTTCGCCGCGTTGCGCGGCGCGCACGAGGCGGAGGAGAGCGCGGCCGAACGGCTGGACGAGGGCGGCGAGGAGTTGGGCACCCGACTCACCGAACTGGCCACGGAGCACCGGGAGCTACTGGTCCAGGCGGAGCGGGCGGTACTTCCCGCCGCACATCTCGGCGAGGCGGTCGCTCTGCCGCGCACCGTCCGTTCCTCGTCGACACAGACGGAGCTGACCGACCCGGACGGGGAACAGCAGACCGTCCGGCACCGACCGGTGGTGCGCGTGGACACGGCGACGACGGAGGCCGGGCTGCGGTCCTGGCAGGGGCAGCTGGGAGCCGCCGAGACCGTCGTACGGAACCGACAGCGGATGGTGCGGGAGGTGGCCCGCCTCTCCTCGCGGGCCGACGAGGCGCGTGGCAGTGCGGTGCGGGCCGACGAGGCGCGGGAACGGCTGGAGGGCGAGGCGGAGGAGGCCGCTGACCGTCTCGAAGCCCTCCGTCAGAAGGTCGTTGAGGAGAGCCGGGGGTACGCCGACGAGGTCGCCGGGTGGGTGCGCGAGACGCGGACCGCAGCGGGGCCCGAGTGCCCGCCGCTGGATGCCGTCCTCTCGGAAGTGGCCTGCTCGGCCGACTCCGACGCGGCGTTCTCCTCCCGCACGCTCCCGGCCGGCATCGACACCCACGCGCGGCAGACGGCACACCTGGCACTGGAGCCGTACGCGGACGCCCTCACCCGGCACCGCGACACTCTGGCGGTCGACGGCGGCCGACTCGGCGACGAGATAGACCGCCTGACGGAGGAGAGGCGGGCCTGGGAACGCCGTACGGACCCGGAGCCTCCGGCCCCGTACCACCGCAGCGCGGCAAGAGACCCGGCCGGCGGCACACCCTTCTACCGGTTGGTGGACTTCGCCGAGCACCTGACCTCCGCCAACCGGGCCGGTCTGGAGGCGGCACTGGAGGCGAGTGGCATTCTCGACGCATGGGTCAGTACGGGCGGCGCCCTTCTCGACCCGCTCTCCGGGGACGCCCTTCTCGATGCGGCTCCGGCCCACGACCCGCTGCCGGTGGCGCAGACCCTCGCCTCGGCCCTGCGCCCGGTCGCGCAGCCGGAGAGCGGCATCGCATCCGAGCAGGTGGAGCACCTGCTGTCAGCCATCGTGCTCGCACCGGCCGCGGGGACGACGGCCGCGAGTGCGGTCCACTTCGACGGTAGCTGGCGGCTGGGCGCCCTCCGAGGGCAGCACCACAAGAGCACCGCCGAGTACGTGGGCGCAGCGGTGCGGGCCGAGACCCGGCGACGGGCACTGGCCGAGCTGGAAGACCGGCTCGGGCAGACGGAACGACAGTTGACCGAAGCCCGTACCGAGCTCGCCGCAGCCGATTCCCGGCGACGGGCCCTCACGCAAGCGGAACACGACTTCCCCCGGGCGCAGCGGCTCTCCGACTCCTGGAACACGCACGCGTCGGAGGAGAGGACGGCGCAAGCGCTCTCCGCCAAGGCGGCCGAGGCGGCGCGCCAGGCGGAGGCGGCGCGTGCTCTGGCCGTTTCGACGCGCTCCGAGGCGGACGCCACCGCGACCGCCCATGACCTGCCCACCGACACCGTCGCACTGGACCGCGTGCACACCGCGCTGGCCTCGCTGCTCACCGGCGTCGGGCACCTGCGCAGGGCGGTCAACGGTACGGTCGCCCGGCTCGGCGGAAGTCAGGCGGACGACCGGCGGTACGCGCAAGCCCGCGAGAATCGGACGGAGGCGGAAGAGGGCTACCGGCTTCGCCACCGGCAACTACTCACCGCGCTGCAGGATCTGCGGACCCGGGAGGCCGCCGTCGGAGCGTCCGAGGAGAAGATCCTCTCCGACGAACAGGCGGCCAAGGACCGTATCGCAAACGCCGTGGGGGCCATCCCGGCGAGAGCGCGCGACCACAACGGACTGCGCGACCAACGTGTGCGGGCGGAGGAGAAGGAGGAACGCCTACGCGAGGAACTGGCGGACCAGGAAGCAGCCGTGATCGAGACCGGCCGCGCTCTGCGCGGTGCTCTCAGCCGTCCGGAGGTCGTCATCGGAGCGGGCCTGGATCGTTCGTCCCTCCCCGATCAGGTACCGGACGACCCGGGTTCCAACGCACGCGACCGCCTGCGCGCACTGCGGGCACTGGCGGAAGGGGTGGATCGGAGTCTCGGTCATAACCGGGAAGAGGTGTCCGACAGCCTTCTCCTCAAACGGCACACCACTCTGCGCGATCAACTGGCGGGCGGCTACGACGCACAGCTCGACGAAAACGACGGCATCAAGGTGTGCCGCCTGCTCGACGACCACGGTTCGCACGACGTCGCGGTCGTGGGCGAGCGGATCGCCGTGGAGGCCGCGGAGGCGCGAGGAAGGCTCACCGAGCGCGAGAGCGACGTGTTCCAGCGCTTCCTGACCGGCGAGCTCGGCGACCACCTCTCCGCGCAGGTCATCACGGCGGCCAACCTGGTCGCGGCACTCAACGACACGCTGAAGACCGTACGGACCTCGCACGGCCTCGGCGTGGAACTCCTCTGGAAACTCAACGATGACGCCGATGCCGACGTGCGGGTGGCCGTCGAACTGCTGCGCAGCTCGTCGAGCCTCCGGACGCGCGAGCAGACCGAGCAACTCCGCGACGTACTGCAACGCCGCATCGAGGATGCCCGCCGCACCGATCCGTCGGCCGGGTACAGCGCCCACCTCCGCACCGCGCTGGACTACCGCTCCTGGTTCACCTTCCACACCTTTGTGGTCGAGGATGCCGCACCCGGTCGCAGAAGGAAGCTGACCGGCCGCACCGGCCTGAGCCAGGGAGAGCAGCGCGTGCTCTCGTACCTCGTGCTTTTCGCCGCCGCTTCCGCCCACTTCACCAGCCTCGCCGGCTCGGCCCCGCACGCGCCCCGGCTGATCCTCCTGGACGACGCCTTCGCCAAGGTCGACGAACCCACGCACGGGCGCCTGGGCCGCATTCTGGTCGATCTGGACCTCGACTTCGTTCTCACCAGCGAGCGCCTGATGGGCAATTGGGCCGAGGTGCCCTCCCTGCACATCTACGAGTGCCTGCGCGACCCTCATGTACGCGGAGTGGCCACGTTGCACTACACCTGGAACGGTCGCCACCGGCGGCTGGCGCCGGTATGAGCGCCCTACCGCCCGCCACGCACGACTGGCTGGCAGGTCCAGGTCTCGTCCGGCTCTGGGGCGCGGCACGCAAACGACTGGAGAGCAACGGGGTGCAGTCCACCGGGTCCCTCCGACTGACAACGGTGAGTTCCCAGGAACGGACCGACCTGTCGCTCCTGCTGGGCAAGCCCCTCACGGGTACGGCTGTGACCGTGAGGCTCGACGCGCTCGACGAACGCCTGCGGGCCTCGGCTGCGGGGCTCGGGCTCAGGGAGGTCATGGAGGAACTCGGCCCGCCGCTCGTCAACCGACGTGCGGCCCGCGAGGAGAACGCGGCAGAGCGGCAGCGTGTCTGGGCCTCGCTCGCCTCATCCCTCGACGCATCGCCGCTGGCCGGGCTGGAGTGGGTGGGCCAGTGGTCGGATGTGCTGCGCCGCACCGGCGTCCCGAAGGGCGTGACACCGGAAGCAGCCGTACGGACGCTTCAACAGGCGGTTCAGGTACTCGGCGTGCTGCTCGACCTGAAACGTACCGACGTACGGGGCCGCGGCGAGCTGGCCGCGTCGGCGACGGGTTCGGCGCACGGCCTGGACGACGGCACCTGGCTCGCCCGCCTCGTCCAGCGCGGCATCGCCCTGGCCCACGGCACGGACCTTCCCGGCGACGCGGCCGGCCGACGGGCACTGTGGCGGCTGGTCTCGGTCACACCGGACGAGGTCTCCAGCACCGTGCTGACGTACGGCCTCCGGCCCCTCGGCGAGGACTGGCGCGCAAGGTCATTGCGGGAGCGGGCCGATCACCAAGCGGAGACCCACCTGACATCCCGGGACCTGCTCGACGTACGGCTTCACCTGCCCGCCGGGACCGTCGTCCACATCTGTGAGAACCCACGTGTGGTGGAGGCCGCAGCGGAGGCAGACTGTTCGCACCCCTTGGTCTGCACCTCCGGCAGCGCCGCGACGGTGGTCCTCACCCTTCTCGACACCCTCGCCTCCACCGGCTGCCGCTTCGCCTACCACGGCGACTTCGACTGGCCGGGCATCGCTCTGGCGAACCGGATCATCCGCCGTTTCGGAGCCCGGCCCTGGCGCATGGGTGCCGAAGATTACGAGCACCTGGCCACTCGCAGTCAGGCCGAGGGAATCCCTCAGCTGCCGCTGGCCGGTCAGCCCGTCAGCGCGGTCTGGGACGCGGGTCTCGCCCCTGCCATGGCAGCGCTCGGGGTGGCGCTCCACGAGGAGGCGACGCTTGACCTGCTGGTAGACGATCTATCGGCCTCTCTGTAGGGGAGACGGAGTGCACGACCTGGCTCGGTCCCGCTCGCGCTGCCGGTTCCTCTGAACAGGGAAAACAGCATCGGCGCCGGCAAGATCAGTAACCGACCCTCATTTCGGGACGAAGAGGTCGTGGGTTCAAATCCCGCCACCCCGACAGCCAAAAAGACCAGGTCAGGGTCGGTTTCCCTGAGGGGAGACCGACCCTGTTCGCGTACGGGGGTGGGCAGGCGGCATCTGGGGGCTGCCGTCCGACGTACGCGGCGCCGTCGAGACCTGACAGCGTCCACCGCGGCGTCGCCGCCTGCTTCCGCACCCGCAGTCGGCATCTTCTGGCATCTGTGCCGTTCCGGCATCCGTGCCGGACGGTCCGGATGGGCGGTCGCTCGGGGAGAGTCCGGGGAGGACCTGGTCGCAGGCTGACAAGATCCCCGGCGCCGGAACTGCTGACGGCCGAGCAGTTCGAGAGGGTCATGGGCGGTGCGCGGGGACTGCTCCCAGGGGGTTGGGGGGAGCAGGCGTCTGATTCCGTACGCCGCCGCGTGCACCCCGATGATGCCCGCCGGGAAGAGGGCGGCGCTCGCGCCATCGGTCCACCTGGGCGCCGGCCCAGCCGGGCATCGTGGCCAGTTCCTCCAGGCCGTGCACCACGAAGGCGGCCAACAGCCCCCACGTGGCCGCCCGCGACGCGCCCATTCCGCCCCCCGCTCGTCCGTCGTGCCTCCGGGCCGTCACGATGCGCCGGAGCCCCTGCGTCACGTCGTCGTGGCCAGCCGCAGGGCGTCCTCGACCGCTCGCGGGAGGTTGTCGTCAACGGGGAAGAGCGTGTGCCGCACCGTGCGTTCGGGGTCGATGACCAGGACGAGTCGTTTGAGGTGCAGTCGGCCCGCGGCGCGGAAGGTGGGCAGGCGCAGGGCCGCGGTCAGGCGATGCCCGGTGTCGGAGAGGAGCGGGTACGGGATCGCCTCGGCGTCGGCGAAGGCCTTCTGTTCGTACGGGAGTTGGCCGCTGATGCCGTGCACCGCCACGCCCGCGCGCCGGAATTGGGGCCAGGCGTCGCGGAACAGCCGGTGTTCCCACGTGCCTCCGGTGGCGCCAGGGTATGTGAACAGTACGGTCGCCGTGGCGGCCGGCGCGACGACGGGGTGGTCGACGCCGTCGGCGGCGGGCAGTTCGAGAGCGGTGGGCAGCCGCGTCCCGGTGAGGGCGTGGACGCGGGCGTGCTCGGCGCCGTCCCGCGCCGCCGTCGCGGTGGTGGTGCCGTCACCGAGCACCCAGCGGTCGCCCCACTCCTGCATGGCGACGAGCAGGGGCAGCAGGGCGAGTCCGGAGTCGGTGAGCAGGTACTCGTAACGGACCGGCCGGCGTTGGTAGAGGCTCCGGCGCAGCACCCCGGAGGCGACGAGCCGGCCGAGGCGTTCGGTGAGGACCTTGCGGGAGAGGCCGAGTTCGGCGGCGAGGGCGTCGAAGCGTACGTGGCCGCGGGCGATCTCACGCAGGACCAGGACGTTCCACCAGTCGCCGGTGATGACGGCGGCCTGGGCGATCCCGCAGTGCTCGTCGGCGTTGTGCATCCTCATGCCGCCATAGTACGTTCCTTTTCGGAACTCACTTTGTTTCAATCTGGAACTTACTGGCTGTCCTACCCCTCTGCCCAGGGACCGAACGTGAGGAGCAGCATCATGACCACCATCTCCCGCATCACGGCGCGCGAGATCATCGACAGCCGCGGCAACCCCACCGTCGAGGTCGACGTCGAGCTGGCGGACGGCTCGACCGGCCGGGCGGCCGTGCCGTCCGGGGCCTCCACCGGCGCCCGCGAGGCCGTGGAGCTGCGCGACGGTGACCCGGCCCGCTTCCACGGGAAGGGGGTCCGGCGGGCGGTCGACGCCGTCAACGACTCCATCGCGGACACCGTCGTGGGCCTCGAAGCGGAGGACCAGGCCGGAGTGGACGCCGCGCTGATCGCGCTGGACGGCACCCCGGACAAGGCGAGACTCGGCGCGAACGCGATCCTGGGCGTGTCCCTCGCGACCGCCAAGGCCGCCGCGCGCGCCCACCGACTGCCGCTCTACCGCTACGTCGGCGGGGTGGACGCGCGGCTGCTGCCGGTGCCGATGATGAACATCATCAACGGCGGTGCGCACGCGGACAATCCGCTGGACTTCCAGGAATTCATGATCGCGCCGATCGGAGCGGCCACCTTCGCCGAGGCCGTACGGACCGGGTCGGAGGTCTTCCACACCCTGCGCCGCGACCTCGTCGCCGCGGGCCACAGCACCGGGGTGGGCGACGAGGGCGGGTTCGCACCGGAGCTGCGGACCGCCGAGGAGGCGCTGGACTTCGTCGTACGAGCCGTCGAGCGCACCGGATACAAGCCGGGCACCGACATCACCGTCGTCATGGACCCGGCCACCTCCGAGTTCTTCCGCGACGGCGTCTACGACTACACCGGCGAGGGTGTGCGTCGCGACCCGGCCGAGCACGCCGACTACCTGGCCTCGCTCGTCGACCGCTACCCCGTCGCGTCCATCGAGGATCCGATGGCCGAGGACGACCAGGACGGATGGCGGCTTCTCACGGCCCGGCTCGGGGACCGCTGCCAGCTCACCGGTGACGATGTCTTCTGCACCAACGAGACGCTGCTGCGCCAGGGAATCCGCGACGGCGTCGCCAACTCGATCCTGGTGAAGGTCAACCAGATCGGCACCCTCACCGAAACCCTCGCCACCATCGCCACCGCCCACCGGGCCGGCTACACCGTGGTCATGTCCCACCGCTCCGGCGAGACCGAGGACACCACGATCGCCGACCTAGCCGTGGCCACCGGCTGCGGGCAGATCAAGACGGGCTCGCTCTCCCGCTCGGACCGCACCGCCAAGTACAACCAGCTCATCCGCATCGAGGAGGAACTGGGCGGCCAGGCACGCTACGCGGGGCGGGAAGCTCTCGGACTGCGCCGCTGAGGCGGCCTCAAAGTCACGGACCGGGGCGTACGCCGCCGAACCGCGGGAGGCCACCCTGGCGCTTCAGCCGACGCGGAGCGCGCGGGCCAGGAAGTACGCGTGGGCGTCCTCGTAGCAGTCCAGTTGCCAACCGCTGCCGTCCAGCAGGGGCCGCAGGTTCGGTTCGCCCAGCGGATCGTCGGAGCTCAGCGGGCGGCCGTGACGGGCGGCGCGTTCGACGCGGCCGGAGGGGTGGAAGAGAAGGAGGGCGCCGCCCGGGGCGGTGACGCGGGCCCATTCGCGCAGGGCGACGGCCGGGTCGGGGAGATGGTCGAGCAGGCCGGCGGTGAAGATTCCGTCGACCGTGCCCGGTGGCAACGGCAGCCGGCAGCAGTCCGCGAGCAGCAGGCCGGCCGGGCCGCCGCGCCCTTCGCGGGCCGCCGCGAGGAGCATGGCAGCGGTGACGTCCACACCGAGGACCGCACCCTTCTCCCCCACCCCGGCGCGCAGGGCGGGCAGGGCGCGTCCGGTGCCGCAGCCCAGGTCGAGCGCCGTCTGACCGGGACGCAGGCCGAGGCGGGCGACGGCCTGCGCGTACCGCGGGCCGTCGGCGGCGAAACGTGCCTCCCAGGTATCGGCCTTCGGCGTGAAGAACGTACGGGTCGCGGTGAGCGCGGCCCGCGCGGCCACCAGCCTCGCGAACCGCCCGAGCAGCCGGTCGCCGTACGGAACCACATCGGGCACCGTCAGGACGCCGGGCGCCGCCGCGGCGGCGCGTACTGCCGCATCTGTCTTGGCAGCCCCGTGAGCCTCTTGGGTCTTCTGGGCCTCCTGGCCCTCTTCTGCTTCCGGCTCCTCCAGGTGAACCGGCAGCCCCCACGCGGCCCCGCCCACCCGGAACGCCTGCGCCGGGCACCGCTCGCAGGAGGCCAGCGGCACGGCCCCGGCGGGCAGTTCCAACGCCTCGGCGTGCTGGTGCGGTGCCCGTAGCCGTTCGGGGGCGCCCGCGAAGAGCGGGTCCCCGGCCGCCGCCGGGTTCGTACGTACGACGCCGCACTCCGCTCGCGTGCCGGGCGCCGTACCGGCCGCGCCACCCGCCGCCAGCGCCAGCAGCCGCGCCCCCGGGCCGACCCCGAGCACCGGGACCTCGGCGGCCAGCGCGGCGCGCAGCAGGGCCAGTTCGGCGTGGTGCACGGCGGATTCGCTGTCGCCGCGCATGGCGGATTCGTCTGCTTCGGCGGATTCGTCAGGTTCGTCCGCGCGGTGCGCCGCTGCCGGGCCGCCGGCGATGACCAGCGCCTCGACCCCGGCCAGGCTCTCCGGCAGCGGGTCCCCCGCCCTCACCCGGCACAGCCGTACCCGTAGCCCGGCGGCCGCCAGCACCTCGCCGATCGCGTACGGTCCACCCTCTCGCCCGTGCTGCACCATCAGTACGGCCACAGCCCTCACCCCAGTCGGCCCGATCCGCAGATACAACCTCGACAAGAGTGGACACGCGGCACGTACCAGTCAATGACCCCATCACAGCTTGCACACGCGAAATCAGTCGCCTTTCACGGGATCCGGTGCGGATTCCACGGGATCCGGTGCGGAGTGGCGTTCCAGCAGCAGCCGGGCCGTCGCCGCCATGGCCTCGTCCACCATCGTCCCCTCGAACGTCGCCGCGCCCACGCCGCGCGCCTGGGCCTCCTCCACCGCGGTGATCAGGCGGGCCGCGCGGGCGAGTTCGTCGGGGCGCCGTGAGAACACGTCGTTGATCACGGGGACGTGGGAGGGGTGGATCGCCATCATCCCCGTGTAGCCGAGGGAACGGTTCTGTTCGGCGAAGGAGCGCAGCCCTTCGAGGTCGCCGATGCGTGTCCACAGTCCGGCGACCGGATGGGGGGCGCCCGCCGCCCGTACGTCCAGCAGGACGCGGGAGCGCAGCGCGTGGGTCTCGGTCCCCTGCGGGCTCCACCGGTAGCCCACGGCGCGCTCGACGTCGCCGCCCGCGCCGGTGATGGCGCCCGGGTAAGCGACGCGGGCCGCGGCCGACGCGCAGTCGTGGGCGTCGCGCAGCCCGCGGGCCGTTTCCAGGAGGGGTACGAGGGCGATGGCGCCCGGCGGCAGGCCCCGCTCCCGCTCGCACCAGCCGAGCAGCCGGTCCGCGTACCGCACGTCCTGGACACCGTCCACCTTGGGCAGCACGATCCCGCTGAGCCCGGGGCGGGCGACCGCGCGCAGTTCCTCGGCCGCCGCCCAGCCGTCGAGCGGGTTGACACGGACGAAGAGCCTCGGCCCGCCGGGGTCTTCGGCGGCGCACGCGACGGCCCCGGCCACCTGGTCAAGGGCGGACGCCTTGCCGTCGTACGGCACCGCGTCCTCCAGGTCGAGGATCACGGCGTCGGCTCCCGCCGCCCGTGCCTTCGGCAGCCAGTCCGTCCTGGTGCCCGGCACGAAGAGGAGGGAGCGCAGCGGGGGCCGGGCCGGCGCGGGCAGCGGTGCGCGGGGACCGGACGCGTGGGGCTCAGACGACATCGTTGTTCTCCAGCGCCGCGAGTTCATCCTCGCCCAGACCGAGCCACTCGCGGTAGACGAGGTGGTTGTCCTGCCCGAGCGCGGGCCCGGTCCGCCAGACGTGTCCCGGCCGCTGCCGGAAATGGGGGATCACCGCCTGCATCCGTACGGCGCCGAGATCCGCGTCCTCGACGGTGACGATGTCCTCGCGCTCGGCGTACACCGGGTCGGCGGCGATGTCCGCCGCGCTGAACACCGGGGAGGCCACCACCTCCGTACGGGCGAAGGCGTCCAGGCACTCGCCGGCGGTGCGCTCCGCCACCCAGGCCCGCAGGCCGTCGTCGAGCCGTTCGCGCCCGGCGTGCTGCTGCTCCACCGTGGCGAACTCGTCCTCGTCCAGCCCGAGCAGCCGGGCGATGTTGCGTACAGAACGCGGGGTCGCGGAGGTGACCGTGATCCATTCACCATCACGGGACTCGTAGGTGTTGATCACCGCCGCGGGGGCGACCGCCAGTTGGTTGCCGGAGCGCTCCGGCACGGAACCCAACTGATCGTGGACGATGACCTGCCACTCGACCAGCCGGAAAAGCGGCTCGAAGAGGGCGAGGTCGATCCACTCGCCGTCGAAGTCGGGGTCGTTGTCGCGGCGGTGCAGGGCGGCGAGGACGGCGTACGCGCCCATCAGCCCGGTCACCGCGTCACCGTGCGAGAAACCGGTGTGCACGGGCGGGCCGTCCGGGAAGCCGGTCAGATGCACCACCCCGCTGCGCGCCTCGCCGACCTTGCCGAAGCCGGGCGCGTCGGCCCGCGAGGAGGTCGCGCCGAAACCGGAAATCTGGAGCAGTACGGCCTTCGGGTTGATCCGGTGCACGGCCTCCCAGTCGAGGCCCCACGCGCGCAGCCGTCCGCTCCGCAGGGTGACGATGACGACGTCCGCCCAGGCCACGAGCCGGTGGGCGAGCTCCCGGCCGGCCTCGTGGTGCAGATCGAGGGTGACCGAACGCTTGTTGCGCCCGGCGACCTTGAACCACAGCGGGTGGCCGTCCTTCCGCGGCCCCATTCCGCGCGCCGCGTCGCCGGTGCCCGGCGGCTCCACATGCACCACGTCGGCACCCTGGTCGGCGAGCATGGAGCCCGCCAGCGGACCGGCCACCACATGCGCGAACTCGACCACTCTCAGCCCGCGCAGCTGCCCGCGACCGCCGGTTTCCGGATCTGTGCTCGACACCACCGTGCTCCCTCGCCGATTCCGTCGTTCGTCGCGACTCCAAGCGCAGCCGTACGTCGCGCCGCCGCCCGCCGCCCGCCGCCCGCCGTACGTCGCTCCGTACCACGGCAGCGGCAGCGGCAGCGGCACCTTCAGCCTGCCGATGTGAGGAAATGCCTGTCCAGCAAGAAACATCCATCAATCCATGCACTTTCCGCATGAGTTGGCGGCATCAGCCAGGGGGCGGCCCTACGGCAGCACCGCGGCATACGCCGCCGGTTGACGCAGGGCGCGCTCCATGGCGAGCGAGTGCGGGCACACCTCCCGCCCGCCCATTGATGCGCAGATCGCATGGACAGATCTCGGTTTGATGCTGGACGCCGATCCGTCGCCGATCCGAAACTCATCCGCAACGCGGGGCGCCACTCACCGGACGCCCGGCGGTTCCCCGCCGTGCGCCGTATACGAGAAAGCGAGCGTCACCCGTGCTGGCAGCTCTGGGGTTTTCCACGATCGGCCTGTTCCTGCTGCTCACCATGACGAAGCGCGTCTCCGTCCTGGTGGCCCTGGTTCTGCTCCCGGTGCTGGCCGCGCTCGTCGGCGGATTCGCCGGCGACATGGGCGACATGGTCCTCACCGGTCTCACCACGGTGGCACCGACCGGCATCATGATCGCCTTCGCGGTCCTCTACTTCTCCCTGATGGTCGACGCCGGTCTTTTCGACCCGCTGATACGCCAGATCCTGCGCGCCGCGCGCAACGATCCGGCCCGGGTCGCCGTCGGTACGGCCGTCCTCACGATGTGCGTGGCCCTGGACGGTGACGGCGCCTCCACCTTCCTCATCACCGTCTCCGCGCTGCTGCCGGTCTACAAGCGTCTGGGGATGAACCCGCTGGTGCTGTCCGGCACGGTCTGTCTCGGCGCGGGCGTGATGAACATGCTCCCCTGGGGCGGTCCGACGGTCCGGGCCATGACTGCGCTGAAGCTGGACAGTTCCGAGGTGTTCACGCCGGTCCTGCCCGCCATGGTGTGCGGGATCGCCTGGGTCCTGGCCGCGTCGTACTGGATCGGCCGCCGCGAGCGCCGCCGGCTCGGTGCGCTGACGACGCCGGGTGAGCAGAAGGCGGAGGAGATCGCGGAGAAGAAGTCGGGGCAGGGCGCCGGACAGGCCGCTGTACAGGCCGCTGCTGTGCAGGAGGGCGCCGGGCCGTACGCGGAGACTTCGCGGGCGGCGGCGCCGGCCTGGCTCACCGCCTTCAACGCCCTGCTGACGCTGGTGCTGCTGGTCGCTCTGGTCATGGAGGTCATGCCCCTGCCGGTGCTGTTCGCGCTCGCCTTCGCCCTGGCCCTCTTCGTCAACCGCCCCACGTGGGAGGGGCAGCAGGCGCTGCTGGAGAAACACGCCAAGAGCGTGGTGCTCGTGACCACGATGATCTTCGCCGCCGGTGTCTTCACCGGAGTGCTGACGGGGACGAAGATGATCTCCGAGATGGCCGAGGCGCTCGTGTCCGTCGTCCCCGACTCCCTCGGCGGCCATCTGCCACCCCTGGTCGCCATCACCGGGATGCCGCTGAGCCTGGCCTTCACCCCGGACGCCTACTACTTCGGTGTCCTGCCCGTGCTGTCGCACACCGCCGCCGGGTTCGGCACCGACCAGACCGAGATCGCCCGGGCCGCCATTCTCGGCCAGATGACGACCGGCTTCCCGCTCAGCCCGCTCACCGCCTCCACCTTCATTCTCGTCGGCATGAGCGGTGTGCAGCTCGGTGAGCACCAGCGTTTCATCTTCCGCTGGGCCTTCGGCACCACCCTCGTGATGACCGTCGTCGCCCTGCTCACCGGGGCCATCTCGCTCTGAAACGGGCCAGGTCCGCCGCTCGGCCCCGTCCGCCCTCCACGGAAGGAGACCCCACGCATGCACCCGTCCACGCCGCCGTACGGCCCGGAGATCCCTCGGCCCGTACGCCGCCGGACCGTCTGTGCCCTCGGTACGGCCACGGCACTCACCGCTTCCTTCGCCCCGGCCGCCTCCGCCGCGCCTACCTGGTCCGTCCCGGCCGACCCCTTCTTCTCGTACAGCCGCCCCGCCGTCCACGGCGTGGTGCGCGAGGACGTACGCGTGCCGCTGCGCGACGGCGGATACCTGGCCGGCCAGCTCTACCGCCCCGCAGACGCCTCGGGCCGCCCGGTGCCCGGCACCTTCCCGGGCATCGTGTACGAGTACACCGCCTACGCCGCGAACCTGGAGGCGTTCGGGGACGGCGCGTCCTTCTTCGTCCGCCGCGGGTACAACGCGCTGGTCTGCCAGGTCCGCGGGTCGGGGGCGTCGCCCGGCACGGCCGATCCGTTCGGGCCGCAGGAGCAGCGGGACAACTACGACGTCATCGAATGGCTCGCCCGGCACCCCGCGTCCACCGGCCGCATCGGGCAGATGGGCGTCAGCTACGGCGGACACACCACCCTGCTCGCCGCGGTGAACCGCCCGCCGCATCTCAAGGCCGTCATCCCGATGAACGGCATCAGCGACTGGTACGAGAACACCATCTACCGCGGCGGCATCTACTCGGCCCGTATTCGCGACTGGCAGCAGGCGACAGCGCCCGGCACCCTCCGGACCTACGCCGCCCACCCGCTGTACGACGACTTCTGGCGTGGCCGCAGCGTGATGTCCCGCTGGAACGCGCTCACCGTGCCCACCCTGGAGATCAACGGCTGGTACGACCGGTACCGGGACGGCATGGTGAAGAACCACCTCGCCCAGCCCGAGCACGTCTGGCTGGTGTCGGGGCCGTGGGAGCACGGCTACCCCGAGGGCCAGTACGCCGGCATCGGCCCCGGCGGCTACCTCGCCTGGTGGGACCACTGGCTCGCGCGGGACCGGCGCGCTCCGCTGCCCGCCGCGCGCGTCACCTCGTACGAGATACCGGGCCCCGGGGCGGGCGGCGGCTGGCAGCGGTTCGCCCAGTGGCCGCCGCCCGACGCCGGCGAGCTGACGCTCCGGCTGCGCCCCGGCGGCTCGCTGTGGTCGGCGCCGGGCCCCGGCGCGGTCTCCTCCTTCGACGTCAACACGGGGACCACCGCTCCGGAGGAGCATCAGCAACTCCGTTTCTCCACACCGGTGCTGCGCCGCGATCATGTCCTCGCGGGCGACGCCACGGTCGGCGTCCGCGCCTCCTTCACCGCCGCCGACGGCAACATCGCGGCGGTGCTCTTCGACCAGGCCCCGGACGGGTCCGCCACGAGGATCACCGCGGGATGGCTCAAGGCGAGCCACCGGCACGGCCATACGAGGCTCTCTCGTGTCACCCCGGGGACGTACTACGACCTGGACGTCCACATCTGGCCCACGCACTACCGGCTCTCGGCGGGCCACCGGCTGGTGCTGCGCGTCTCCAGCGACGACCACCCGGAGATCGACTCCGACGCCCCGGCAGGCCGCGTGCATCTGCGGGTCGGCGCGGGCGGCTCGGCGCTGCGCCTCACCGTACGGAAAGCTCGGGCGGCCACACCCTGATCTCCGCGAAACAGCGTGCCATCGGGCCGACCGGGGCCACCGGGGCCACCGGGGCCACCGAAGCGACTGCGGCCACCGGGGCCGCCTGGGCCGCCGGGGCCGCTGCTCAACCGGGCGGCGGCAAAGGGGCGTCACGGTTCGCTCCGCACGGCGTCGCCCGACGACGCATGGTGGTTCTGGCCGGGGACGTGGGGACTGTCGACCGCGTACTGGGCGGCCTGGATCCGGTAGAGGTCGCGGAACACCTTGGGCCCTGCGGTCTCCTCGGACAGCAGCTCCGCGAAGGTGCCGCTCTCCACGACGCGGCCCTGATCGAGGACATGGATCAGGTCCGCGGCCCGTACCGAACCGAGCCGGTGGGTGATGAGGATGACGGTCTGACCGGAGTCGGCGAGGCGACGGATCTGTTCGAAGAGCTGCTGTTCCGCTTTGGCGTCGAGGGCCGAGGTCGGCTCGTCGACGACGAGGATGCGGCCCGCCCGGTAGTGCGCGCGGGCCAGGCCGAGGCGCTGCCACTGACCGCCGGAGAGCTGGTGCCCGCCCTTGTACCCACGGGCCAGCAGGGTCCGCCAGCCGCGCGGCAGCTCCTCGATCAGCCGCTCCGCGCCCGCGTACCGCACCGCCTCCTCCAGCCGCTCCCGGCTCGTCGGCACCTCGGGGCGCCCGATGCTGACATTCACCTCGGCGGTGAAGGGCCAGCGGTGGAAGTCCTGGCCCACGACCGCGACGCGCGAGACCAGTTCCTGCCGGTCGGCCTCGGCCGCGTCCACGCCGTCCCACCGGATGCGGCCCGAGTCCGGCTGGTAGAGCCCGCACAGGAGCTTGATCAGGGTGCTCTTGCCGCTGCCGTTCTCCCCCACCAGCGCGACGATCCGGCCGGTCGGGATGGTCAGGCTCGCCCCGTCGAGGGCCCTCTTGTTGTCCTTGCCCAGGTAGGTGAAGACGACGTCCTCGAAGGTGATCGCGGCCGGCTCCTCGGGCAGTGGGCGCCCGCCGACCGGGATGGCCCGTCCCTCCGCCTCCTCGCAGAGCCGGTGCAGATCCTCGACGAACAGGCTCTCCTCGTGCAGGTAGTTCACCTGGAGCACCAGATTCTCCAGGCTGGACGATCCGGTGCGGATGGCGAGCACGGCGGTGCCGCCGACGGAGAGAGCCATCGCCCCCGTCCACAGCAGTCCGCCGAGCGTGGCGTAGGCGGCGGTCGCGGCCAGCCCCGTCCACCCGGCGGCGATCAGCCCCGTACGGGCGGAGATTCTGGCGAGCCTGCGCTGCTCCGCCTCCTGCGACTGCGACATCGCCCGGAAGTGGTGGAGCAGAAACGGCCCGACATTGTGCACCCTGATCTCCGGGGCCGCCTCGGTGGAGATCAGCAGTCGGCTGATGAGGCTCCCGGCCCGGGAATGCTGCACCCACGCCTGGAACGACACATACCGGTGCCGGGCCACCGTCAGCGCCGCCCACGCACTGGGCAGCGTCATCGCGACGAGCAGCGGCAGCAGCACCGGGTGCAGTACGGCGAGGACCCCGGCGGCGGCGATCAGCGACATCAGGGCGTTCATGACGTTCTGGCAGTACTGCACCATGCGGCGGGCGGACCCGGCGCCGTACTGGGCGCTGTCGAGGAGCTTGTGGAACTCGTCGTCCTCGACGGCCTCCAGCTCGACCCTGGCGGTGTGCGAGAGATACCGCTCGGTGGCGACCCGCTCGACCTTGGGCTCCAACTGCCCCGTACCCGCCGTGGACAGGGCCCGCAGCACCGCGCCGGCCAGCGCCGTACCGCCCGCGACCGCGAGCGCCGGGGCCGCCTGCGTGAGCCGCTCGGCCGTGGTGCCCTCGCCGAGGAGATGGGTCAGCACCCGGTTCACCGCGATCAGCCCGACCGCCTGGCTGACCCCGCGACCGATCTCCGCGCAGGTGACCAGCCGCAGGGCGCCCCTGTCGGCCTCCAGCGCCAGCCGGATCGTCGTACCGACCAGCCGCGGCAGCCGGGTGACCATGGACCGTAAGCTCAACTGGAGGAAAGCGTCGTCGTGTTTGTTCCACCCCATGTCGTACCGGAGAGGTCCGCCGAACAGCGTGCGCTCCGACTCGGACGTCGGTGTCGCCTCCTGCTCGGCCCCGGCCGCCGCCTGCTCGGACTCATCGGTCCGGGGTTTCCGCATCGTCATGAGTGCTCCATTGGTCGTGGGCGGCCGCCGGCGCTTTCCGCGATGAACCGACCACGGAAAGCGCCTGTGCGGACAGTCTGCCAACGAGCACTGACAGTGACCCCCCGGTTTTCGTCCGCCCCAGGTCAGCCCGCCTTCGCCTGCGCCGAGATCCCTCCGTCGACCGGCATCGCGACACCCGTGACGAACGAGGACCGGTCGCTGCACAGCCAGGCCGCCGCCTCCGCGATCTCCACCGGTGCGGCCATGCGCTTCTGGATCTGCGGGGCGATGAACGCCTGTGCCAGCCCGGGGACCTGGCGCACCACCTCGTCGATCATCTCGCTGCGCGTGGTGCCGACGACGAGCGCGTTGACGCGGATGCCCTGCTCTCCGTACTCGGAGGCGGCTGCGCGCGTGATGCCGAGGACGGCGTGCTTGGCGGCGACGTACGGCACGGAGGCACCGGTGGCGTAACGGCCTGCCGTACTACTGGTGTTGACGATGGACCCGCCCCGTCCGGAGTTCAGCATCACGGGCAGTTGGTACTTCATGCAGTTCCACACACCCCGCACGTTGATGTCCATCGTGCGCTCGTACACCTCGTCGTCCGTCTCGTGCAGAGAGGATTCGATGGTGGCGTAACCGGCGTTGTTGAAGGCGCAGTCGAGGCCGCCGAACCGTTCCACGGCCGCGTCGACCGTACGCCGGACATCGCCGGAGTCGCTGACGTCGCCGGGGACGGCCAGGGCGCGGCCGCCCTCGGCGGTGATCTCCTCCGCGAGGGCCTGGAGCCGGTCGGCGCGGCGCGCCGTCAGCACGACCGCGGCGCCCTCCCGCGCGAAAAGCTTCGCGGCTGCCGCGCCTATGCCGCTGGACGCCCCCGTGATCATCGCGACCTTGCCCGCCAGCAGGCCCCCGCGAGGCCCGTGCGCGCTGTCTCCGTGTGTGCTCTCCCGTGTGGTCATCGGCCGAGCATAGGAGCGGGCCCGCCGTCGAATCCATCGGTAATCACCGGCCCAGGCCGTACGAACCGGTCAGGGAGCCCGCCCGCACCGCGAAGGCGTGGCTCAGACCCTGCGTCCGGCCTCACGTACCGGCGGTCGCTGGCATAGTGCCCGCATGCACCGACGGATACGGATCACCCCACGCCCGGCCGCCGTCATGGCGGGCCTCCTCGCCGTCCTCGCCACGGCCCCGGTGCCCGCCGCGGCCGACAGCCCCCGCGAGGTCGCGCTCCGGCTCGAAGCCCCCGCGGACTTCCGCATGTACCACGCCGACGAGGGCACCGGGGCCGAGAACAGCGACTTCGTCGTGCCCGTCGCCGTCGCGCGCAGCGGCGGCGGAAGCCCGGCCCGCAACGTCACGGTCGTCGTGGACGCGTCGGGGCTGTCGGGCGTCGCGCGGGCGGAGAAGGGCGGTTACGGGAACTGCACCGGCACAGGCCCCGTGTTCACCTGCCTGTACGGCGATGTGCAGAACGGCGACGGGGAGGCCAACGCGCCCTTCACCCTGCGCGGCGTGGACGGCGTGCGGCCGGGCGACAGCGGGACGGTGACGTACACCGCCACCGCCGACAACGCGGCCCCCGTCACCGGCACGACCCGTATGACCATAGGCGGCCCCACCCTGCACGCGCCGGAGCAGGAGAAGGCGGTCGAGGGAGTGGAACCGGGCACGCCCGTACCGCTGACCCCCAGGTTCGCCAACCGCAGCCGGTTCAACACGGACCACGGCGTCGCTCTGCACCTCACCGCGCGGGACGGTCTGCTGCTGACATCGCGCCCCGCCAACTGCCTTTTCGACACCGCCTCCACCTCGGCATGGTGCACGTTCCCCACCCAGGCCGCGGCGCGGACCGCGTACCGCGTGAGCGCCCCGATCCGTTATACGGCCGCCCCCGGCAAGCTGGCGGGCACGCTGTCCTACGACTGGTCGTCCGACCCACAGAAGCCCGACGGCCTGACGGTGCGCGGCACGGACGCCCCGATGACGCTGATCAGGACGACCGCCCGCGGCCTCACGAGCGGCAGCAGCGAGGTCCACGTCGGAACCACCGTGCAGGCCGACTACGAACCGGTGCCGGCGACCGTACGGGGCCGGGTGGGCGACACGGTGAAGGTACGGCTCGGGCTGCGCGACCACGGGCCCGGCCGGCTGAGCGGTTCCGAGACGCTGGGCGGCTTCGAGGTCGTCCCGCCGGAGGGAACCACCATCACCTCCATCCCGTACGTCTTCGAGGGCTCGGGCAGCTCCTGGGCGTGCGCACGGCCGGAGAAACCGGGCGGGGCATTCGTCTGCGACATCGGTAACGACAGCTTCTACGACGCGCGGCACGAAGAGGGCACGACCGCGATCGACTTCCACATCCGCATCGACCGGCAGGTCCCGGGCGCGCGAGGCACCATCCGCACGTACAACCCTTACGACCGCACCCCCGGCAACGACACCGCCACCATCCCCCTCGACGCCTCCCCCGCCCCCGCCTACCGGAACCCCGCCCTGTGGGCGACGGTCGCGGGCGGGGCCGTGGCAGTCGTCGCCCTGGTGAGCTTGTACCGGCGTCGGCGATCCAGGGCCTGAGGGGGCTGTGCACGAATGCGGCGCCACTCGGCCGAGCCGGACCGGCGGAAACTCAGTCGGCCGTCCCTTCGGCCTCGGCCGCTTTCCGCTCCGTCGCGAGCCTGATGACGTTCTCCGCGAGCTCCCGGAACTCCCGGTAGCAGGTCTGCACGTACTTCTGCGTACTGCCGAGCGCGCCGTCCGCCGCTTTGAGTTCGAACATCGGCTTGCGGGCGTCGTGGGCCAGCGGCATCAGACTGCGATAGTTGCGCAGCGTCGCGATGCGGTACTGGTCATCATCCGGTGCCGGCAGCTCATCGCCCAGCACAGCGGCTGAGTAGACCCACGGGATGCGCTCCAGCCAGCGGCCGTACGCCTTGACCGGCCGGTCGAGGCGCATTTCCGGCTGCATGATCACATACCCCAGCGGTGTCATCCGGGCGGGCGGCGCCGAGATCCCGGACGGCACCTGAGGCAGCACGACCTGCCGCCAGTCGCGTCGCCATTCCCGGAGGGCCGGCCCCAGGTTGCTGAGCCCCTTGAGCGAGAACAGATCGGCGGCCAGCGGCATCAGCACACCGTCGGCGGCGATCAGCGCCGCCCGGTTGATGGCGCCGAGGTTGGGGCCGACATCGATGAGCACGATGTCGGCGTCGACGGATTCCGCCGCGTGCTCGATCATGCGGTGGAACGCGGTGGTGGTACGGATCGCCGCGACGTCCCCGGCGAACGACTTGAACCACTCGCTCGACAGCTTGTCCTCGAAGCGGCTCAGATCGAGACTCCCGGGCAACAGCCACAGCCCCGGCTTGAGCGAAACCGGCTCGACCAACGCGACGTCCCCTGTTCCCTCAAGGATGGGCCGTACGGCGTCGGCGACGGTGCGATCGTCCCGTACGCGTCCCGTACTGGGCAACAACCTGTCGGCCACGCCTTGCTCGATGAGTTCGGAGGGGTTGGCCCACAGGTCCTCGATCTCGCTCTCGTCCAGGCACATCGAGGTGAGGTTGGCCTGAGGGTCCAGGTCCACCGCGAGAACGCTCAGCCCCAGACGGCTGATCATGTGTGCCAGGTGATAGGTAAGGGTGGTCTTACCGACGCCGCCCTTGTTGTTGAACAGCGCGATCGATGTCGCGGTCATGGGGCTCTCCGGAGGGTTACGGCCCAGGACGAGTCGTCGACCTGGAACTCGGCGGGCGGATTGCCGTTACGTTCCAGGGCTGCCCGGACCCGGCCGATACCCCGCCCGAAGCGGTTGACGTTACCGAGTCCCTTCAGCGCCGCTGCGAGCGACGGATTGCGGTAGTCCGTGACCCGGTCGAAGTTGTCGTCCCGTACCTGCCGACCATTCCCCTCGATGTCGGCCGGACCGTCGTCGCTCACGGTGCCCATTCTTTCAGCCGGGGGACGAGGGGCCGCCGTACGCGCTTCGGCACGGCGGTGGTGAGGCCGCCTGTCCGTCAGGCGGCCCAGCTCCGGGGCGTGTCCACCAGGGTCGCCCACGTCCACGTACCCGCCCCCGGGCACTGGGCGGCGCGGAAGCCCCAGGCGCCCCGGTGGGCGGCCACCACGCCGGGGGTGCGTGAAAGGGCGGAGCGGCGCCGCTCGCCGCAGAGGGCGGCGAGGCGGGGCTGCGGGTGGGCCGCGTGGGTGTCGTACACGGTGACGCGCAGGGTGTCCTCCCGCTGCCGCAGGGCGAGGTGGACGTCCGCGCCGTCCCCCGAGAACGTGCACGCGTACGCCACCAGTTCGCGTACGACCACGAGCGCCGGATCGATCAGGCGTTCCATCTCGTGCACGTCGAGGACGAGTTCGGCGATCTCCCGCGCGACCGCCGGGCCGGCCAGGCCGGCGGGGAGGGTGAGGCCGTACGCGAGGCTCCCGGGCGACGGCTCCCCGAGGCCGGGCAGCGGCGGCGGGCACTCCGGTACGCCGGGCGTGGTGACGGCTGTGGTTTCGCTCTCAGGCATGACAACTCCGCTCGCTGATGCGCTGGTTGTGGTGACAGGAGGAGGCGGGCAGGCTCGCGCCATGCGCTTCTGCTTTGCTGTACGTGAGCGCCGCATCACTGAAGGTAGGGCATCAAGGGCCCCAAGTTCCACCTATAGGTGAAACTTGAGCCCCCAATAGACCTATAGAGTGACGCCCGGCACACTGAGCACCGGCCGAAAGGAAGGACCTCCATGGCCGCACGGACAGCACCAACGCAGCGCCAGAGGAGACTTGGCGCAGAGGTCCGCAAGCTGCGCACCGGCGCGGGCATGTCGATCGAGTACGCCGCCGGGCTGCTCGGTGTCGACCGCGGAAAGATCTCCCACATCGAGTCGGGCGTCCGCCACATCAGCACGGACCGGCTCCGTACGCTCGCGACACACTGCGAGTGCACGGACGAGGAGTACGTGTCCGCACTGCTCGAACTCACCACGCCCTCGGGGCGGAACTGGTGGGACCAGTACCGGGGCCGGCTGTCGCCGGGACTGCTGGACATCGCGGAACTGGAGTGGCACGCGGTCGGCATTCAGACGACGCAGACTGCCCACGTGCCCGGCCTGCTCCAGACCGAGGACTACGCCCGCAGCATCTTCGCGGCGGTTCTCCCGGCGCTTTCTCGCCTCGAAGTCGAACTTCGCGTGGCCCACCGCATGGAACGGCAACAAGTACTGGGCCGGGAACAGCCTCCGGGCTTCGTGGGTTACGTACACGAGGCGGCACTGCGCATGCGCTTCGGCGGTCGCGAAGCAGCACGTAATCAGCTCAACGCGCTGATCGGGGCATCCGAGAAGGACAACATCATCCTCCGCATAGTGCCCTTCGAACGCGGCAGCTTCCCGGGCGCGGGACACGCCCTGCTCTACGCGGAGGGAGCCGTGCCTCAACTCGACACCGCGCAGGTGGATTCGGCCCACGGTCCGGATTTCCTGCACACGGAGCCGCACCTCGCCAAGTACCGAGCCCACTTGGAGTGGATGGACAAGGAATGCTTGTCGCCAAGCGCCTCACGCGATTTCATCCACAGCCTCGCCCGCGAGCTATGAGGGGAACACCATGACCGAGATCATCTGGGAAGAACCATTCTGCGGGGAAGGCAACAACTGCTTCCGTATCGGCACCGACGCGAACGGCAGCGCCTACATAGCGGTCTTCGGCCAGGAAGACACCTACCTCACCGACACCCGCGAAGCCCTCACCACCCTCATCCGCGACATCAAAGCCGGCAAGGCCGACCACCTGCTCTAGCGGGGCGCGGGGCGCGGGAGTACCCCCTCGCGCCCCACGCCGGGGCGAACAGCGGCGTCAGCTCTCGTAGTGGTAGCGGCACTGCGCGATCAGAACCGCGTCCTCGGTCGCCTTGCAGATCAGGCGGTGCTCATCGTTGATGCGGCGCGACCAGTAGCCCTGGAACCCGTGCTTGAGCGGTTCCGGCTTCCCGATCCCCTCATTGCCGTTCCGGGCGATGTCCGCGATGAGCGCATTGACGCGCTTCAGGATCTTCCGGTCCTGAAGCTGCCACCACAGATAGTCCTCCCACACCCGGGAGGAGACGGTGATCTCCACGCGCCGTGCTGGACTTCCGGCGTCAACTCACGTACCGCGGCCGCTGCCGTTCTCCAGCTCGTCGATGGACGCGAGCACGCGTCGAGCGTTGGAAGGACTCCGCAGCAGGTACACGGTCTCCTTCAGGGACTCGTAGTCCTCCAGGGAGACTATGACGACAGCGTCATGTCCAGCGCGGGTGATGACGACCTCCTCATGGTCGTCATTGACGGAGTTGAGTACCTCGGCATATCGCGCGCGGGACTCCGAGTACGTCATGCTCTTCACAACCGCCCCCTCTCTTGCGTACAAGAAATGTACGTCCGCTTCGAGGGTGCGACGAGCGCGTCACCCGCCCGCCCCGGTCAACGCCCTCAGCGCCACGTTGAGGCGCAGGACGTTGACGCGTGGCTCCCCGATGAAGCCCAGCGTCCGCCCCGTCGTGTGGGCGTCCACCAGCGCGCGTACCCGGTCGGCCGGCAGGTGGTTGCGTTCCGCGACTCGGTGGGTCTGGAGGCGGGCGTACGCCGGGGAGATGTCGGGGTCGAGGCCCGAGCCCGAGGAGGTGACCGCGTCCGGGGGGACGGCGGAGGCGGGGACCGGGTGGCCCGGGGTGGAGTTGTCCTTGATGACCTGGGCCTTGGCCGACCTGACCCAGTCGATCAGTTCCTTGTTGTCGCCGGAGCGGTTCGTCGCGCCCGAGAGCAGCAGTCGGTACTGGGTGTTGACGGTGTTCGTGCCCAGGCCCCTGGACGGGCGCGGCTGGAACCAGCGCAGGTCCGGGCGGGCCGGTTCGGTGGTGTCGGAGGGGTTCTTCCTCGGCAGGAGGTAGCTCTGGCCGATCAGTTCCGAGCCGGCCACCTTGCCGCCGGAGGTGATCTCCGAGCCGTTGGCCCGGTGGGCGAAGAGGCCCTGGGCCACGCCGGTGACGGCCAGCGGGTAGAGGACGCCGCAGACCACGGTCAGGACGAGCAGGGCGCGCAGCCCGGCCCACAGCAGGCGCGCGGTGGTGCGTACGGAGGTGTTCATGACGGTCAGCCGATTCCGGGGACGAGGGAGAGGAGCAGATCGATGATCTTGATGCCGACGAAGGGCGCGACGAGGCCGCCGAGGCCGTAGATCCCGAGGTTGCGCCGGAGCATCCGGTCCGCGCTGGTCGGCCGGTACCGTACGCCTCGCAGGGCGAGCGGTACGAGCGCGATGATGATCAGCGCGTTGAAGACGACCGCCGAGAGGATCGCGGACTCGGGCGACGCCAGCCGCATGATGTTGAGCTTGTCCAGGCCCGGATGGACGACCGCGAACATCGCCGGGATGATCGCGAAGTACTTCGCGACGTCGTTGGCGATGGAGAACGTCGTCAGCGCGCCCCGCGTGATCAGGAGCTGTTTGCCGATCTCCACGATCTCGATCAGTTTGGTCGGGTTGGAGTCCAGGTCCACCATGTTCCCGGCCTCCTTGGCGGCCGAGGTGCCGGTGTTCATGGCCACGCCGACGTCCGCCTGGGCGAGCGCGGGCGCGTCGTTCGTGCCGTCGCCGGTCATCGCGACGAGCTTGCCGCCCGCCTGTTCCCGTCTGATCAGGGCCATCTTGTCCTCGGGCGTGGCCTCGGCGAGGAAGTCGTCCACGCCGGCCTCGTCCGCGATCGCCTTCGCGGTCAGTGGGTTGTCGCCGGTGATCATGACGGTCCTGATGCCCATACGGCGCAGCTCGTCGAACCGCTCCCGCATGCCGTCCTTGACGACGTCCTTGAGGTGGATGACGCCCAGGACGCGCGCGCCCGCGCCGTCCTCGACGGCCACCAGCAGCGGCGTACCGCCCGCCTGGGAGATCGCGTCGGTCAGTTCGCGGGTGTCCGCCGACACCTGGCCGCCGTGTTCGGTGACCCAGGCGGTCACCGAACCCGTCGCGCCCTTGCGTACCTTGCGCGCGGCGCCGTCCTCCGTGATGTCGACGCCCGACATCCGGGTCTGCGCCGTGAAGGCGATCCACTCGGCGCCGGCCAGTTCGCCCTGGTGGCGTTCGCGCAGCCCGTAACGCTCCTTGGCCAGTACGACGACGGAGCGGCCCTCGGGCGTCTCGTCGGCCAGGGAGGAGAGCTGGGCCGCGTCAGCCAGTTCGGCCGGGTCCGTACCGCGTACGGGGACCAGTTCGGCGGCCTGGCGGTTGCCGAGCGTGATCGTGCCGGTCTTGTCGAGCAGCAGCGTCGACACGTCGCCCGCGGCCTCGACGGCGCGCCCCGACATGGCCAGGACGTTGCGCTGGACGAGGCGGTCCATCCCGGCGATGCCGATCGCGGAGAGCAGGGCGCCGATGGTGGTCGGGATCAGACAGACCAGCAGCGCAGCCAGGACGATCATCGACTGCTCGGCGTGGGCGTACCTCGCGAACGGCTGGAGGGTGACCACCGCCAGCAGGAAGACGATCGTGAGGGACGCGAGCAGGATGTTCAACGCGATCTCGTTGGGCGTCTTCTGCCGGGCCGCGCCCTCGACCAGGGCGATCATCCGGTCGATGAACGTCTCGCCGGGCCGGGTCGTGATCTTGACGACGATCCGGTCGGAGAGCACCTTCGTACCGCCCGTGACGGCGGAGCGGTCGCCGCCCGACTCGCGGATGACGGGGGCTGACTCGCCGGTGATCGCGGACTCGTCCACGGAGGCGACGCCCTCGGTCACATCACCGTCGCCGGGGATGATGTCGCCCGCCTCGCAGACCACCAGGTCACCGACGCGCAGCTCCGTACCCGGGACACGCTCCTCGCCCGCGCCGGGGCCCCGGCCGGTGAGCCGGCGCGCGACCGTATCCGTCTTGGCCCTGCGCAACGTGTCGGCCTGCGCCTTGCCTCGGCCCTCGGCCACGGCCTCCGCCAGATTGGCGAAGACGACGGTCAGCCAGAGCCACGCCGTGATCGCCCAGCCGAACCAGTCGCCCGGGTCCAGAATCGCCAGCACGGTGGTGAGGACCGAGCCCACCTCGACCACGAACATCACCGGGGACGCGATCATCACCCGGGGGTCGAGCTTTCTGAGCGCGTCCGGGAGGGACCTGATCAACTGCTGGGGGTCGAAGAACCCCACGCCGACCCGTCCGGCGGTTCCGGCCGTGCCGGCGGAACCGGCGGATCCACCGGAGAGGTCGCTGTGCGGCGCGCGGGCCTGATGGGGAGTGGGGGTGGGGTTGGGAGTGGGGGTGGACATCGCGTCTTCTTGCTTCTTCCTGCGCGAACGAGCGGTCATGACGCCAGCCCCTCGGCCAGCGGCCCCAGCGCCAGCGCGGGGAAGTAGGTCAGCCCGGTGACGATCAGGATCGCGCCGACGAGCAGGCCGGTGAACAGGGGTTTGTCGGTCCGCAGGGTGCCCGCCGTCGAGGGGACGGGCCGCTGCTCGGCCAGCGATCCCGCCAGGGCGAGTACGAACACCATCGGGACGAAACGGCCGAGCAGCATCACGATCCCGAGGCTCGTGTTGAACCACTGGGTGTCGGCGTTGAGCCCGGCGAAGGCGGAGCCGTTGTTGTTGGCGGCCGAGGTGTACGCGTACAGGATCTCGGAGAAGCCGTGCGGCCCCGAGTTGGTCAGCGAATGCACCGGAGTGGGCAGCGCCAGGGCGACGGCCGTGAAGCAGAGCACCAGGGCCGGGGTGACGAGGATGTAGCACGCGGCGAACTTGATCTCGCGGGTGCCGATCTTCTTGCCCAGGTACTCGGGCGTACGTCCGACCATCAGACCGGCGAGGAACACCGCGATGACGGCCATGATCAGGATCCCGTACAGCCCGGATCCGACCCCGCCGGGCGCGATCTCACCGAGCTGCATGCCCAGCAGCGCGATCCCGCCGCCGAACCCGGTGAACGAGGAGAGGAAGGAGTTGACCGCGCCCGTCGAGGTGAGCGTGGTGGCGACCGCCCAGATCGACGAGCCGCCGACCCCGAACCGGGTCTCCTTGCCCTCCATCGCACCGCCCGCGATGTCGAACGCCGGAGCGCCGTGGTGGAACTCGGTCCACATCATCAGCGCGGTGAAGCCGAGCCAGATCGTCACCATCGCGGCGAGGATCGCGTACCCCTGTGCGACCGAGCCGGCCATCCTGCCGAACGTACGCGTCATCGCGAACGGGATGAGCAGGATGAGGAAGATCTCGAAGAGGTTGGAGACCCCGTTGGGGTTCTCGAAGGGGTGGGCGGAGTTGGCGTTGAAGTAACCGCCGCCGTTGGTCCCCAGCTCCTTGATCACCTCCTGGGAGGCGACCGCACCGCCGTTCCACTGCTGCGGCCCGCCCAGGAACTGCCCGACCTCATGGATGCCGGCGAAGTTCTGGATGGCGCCGCAGGCGACGAGGACGACGGCGCCGACGACGGAGATCGGCAGCAGGATCCGTACGGTGCCGCGCACCAGGTCGGCCCAGAAGTTGCCCAGTTCTCCGGTACGGGCGCGGGTGAAGCCCCGTACGAGCGCCACCGCGACGGCCATGCCGACGGCGGCCGAGAGGAAGTTCTGCACGGCGAGCCCGCCGGTCTGGACGACCGGGCCCATGGACTGCTCGCCGTAGTACGACTGCCAGTTGGTGTTGGAGACGAACGACGCGGCGGTGTTGAACGCCTGGTCCGGGTCGATCGAGGAGAAGCCGAGCGAGCCGGGGAGTCCGCCCTGGAGGCGCTGGAGCAGATAGAGGAAGAGGACGCTCACCACGGAGAAGGCGAGCACCCCGCGCAGGTAGGCGGGCCAGCGCATCTCGGTGGCGGGGTTGGCGCCGATGGCCCGGTAGATCCACTTCTCGACCCGCAGATGGCGGACGGAGCCGGAGTCGGGGCCGGAGCCGGATCCGGAGCCGGAGTCGCAGGAAGCGGCCGGGCAGTACACGCGGGCCATGTGGTCGCCGAGCGGACGGTACGCCAGCCCCAGCGCCACGATCAGCGCGAGCACCTGGAGCGCGCCGGCGAGGACAGCACTCATGACGGGCTCAGAACCTCTCCGGGAACAGCAGGGCGAGGACGAGATATCCCAGCAGGGCGACGGCCACGACCAGGCCGACGATGTTCTCGGCGGTCACAGCTTCGTCACCCCCTTGGCGACGAGGGCCACCAGCGCGAAGACCGCGACCGTGGTGACGACGAAGGCCAGATCGGCCATCGTGAGCTCCTGAATGAGGTTCGGTACGGATGAGGTACGAGTGAGGTGCGGACGAGGTACGAGGGGAACGGGCGTCCGGGAGGACCGGCCGGCCTCGCCCGGAGAAAACCGGACGTCCTGAGGAAACCCCCTCGTTCGGGGCTTCCGTCTTCCGTTGACGGTGTCCATACGGCCCCTGCGGCGGGCTTGACGGCTCTCTTACGCCCTGCGGGGATCGCCGGTTGACGCGGGCGCCGGCTGGATACGATGGAGGGCGGCTCCGCGCGCTGCCGCTGCCGATATGAGCGAGGAAAGGAATCCTTGGATATGACGACCGAGACGTTCGAGTTTCAGGTGGAAGCACGCCAGCTCCTCCAGATGATGATCCATTCGATCTACTCGAACAAGGATGTATTTCTTCGTGAGCTGGTCTCCAACGCCTCCGACGCGCTGGACAAATTGCGGCTGGAAGTTCTCCGGAGCGAGCTCCAGGAAGACGTGTCGGACCTCCATATCGACCTTGAGGTCGACAAGGAACAGCGCACGCTGACTGTACGTGACAACGGCATCGGAATGTCGCACGAGGATGTGGTGGACCTCATCGGCACCATCGCGAATTCCGGTACGGCGAAGTTCCTGAAGGAGATGAAGGAAGCCAAGGAGGCGCAGGACGCGGCGGCCTCCGAAGAACTCATCGGGCAGTTCGGTGTCGGCTTCTACTCCAGCTTCATGGTGGCCGACGAGGTCACCCTGCTGACCCGGCGCGCGGGCGAGAGCAAGGGGACCCGCTGGCAGTCCACCGGCGAGGGCACGTACACGGTCGAGACGGTCGACGAGGCGCCACGGGGTACGGCGGTGACGCTGCGGCTGAAGCCGGAGGACACCGAGGACCAGCTCTTCGACTACACGTCCACGTGGAAGATCAAGGAGATCGTCAAGCGGTACTCGGACTTCATCACCTGGCCGATCAGGATGGCCGCCGAGGCGAAGCCCGCCACGGGCCCGGCGGACGCCGACGCGGACGGGGCGGACGCCGGTGAGGACGCCGGCGCAGCGCCCGAGCCCGAGACGATCAACTCGATGAAGGCGCTGTGGGCCCGCTCCAGGAGCGAGGTGACCGACGAGGAGTACAGCGAGCTGTACAAGCACGTCAGCCACGACTGGAACGACCCGCTCGAAACCATCCGTATGCAGGCGGAAGGCACCTTCGAATATCAGGCACTGCTCTTCCTCCCGTCCCACGCACCGCAGGACCTGTTCACGCAGGGGAGCAAGCGCGGAGTTCAGCTCTATGTGAAGCGCGTCTTCATCATGGACAACTGTGAAGCGCTGATGCCCGATTATCTGCGCTTCGTCAAGGGTGTGGTCGACGCCCAGGACCTTTCACTGAACGTGTCGCGCGAGATTCTTCAGCAGGACCGGCAGATCCAGTTGATGCACCGGCGCCTGGTGAAGAAGGTGCTGTCGACGGTGAAGGAGATGATGGCCGACCGTCCGGAGTCGTACACGACGTTCTGGAAGGAATTCGGCCGGGTCCTCAAGGAAGGCCTGCTGAGCGACTTCGAGAACCGTGACGCGATTCTCGGCGTCTCGTCGTTCGCCTCGACCCACTCCCCCCACGAAGAAGGCGGGGTGACCACCCTCCAGCAGTACGTGGAGCGGATGAAGGAGGGGCAGCAGCACATCTTCTACATGACGGGCGAGTCCCGTACGGCGATCGAGAACTCGCCCCACATGGAGGCCCTGCGCGCCAAGGGCTTCGAGGTGCTGCTCCTGACCGACCCTGTCGACGAGGTGTGGGTCCAGTCGGTCCCCGAGTTCGACGGCAAGCCGCTGCGGTCGATCGCCAAGGGCGAGGTCGACCTCGACACCGAGGAGGAGAAGAAGGAGGTCGAGGCCGAGCGCGAGAAGCAGCAGCAGGACTTCGCCCCGCTGCTGACCTGGATGTCCGGGAAGCTGAGCGAGCACGTGAAGGAGGTACGGCTCTCCTCGCGCCTCACGGTGTCGCCCGCCTGCATCGTCGGGGACACGTTCGATGTGACGCCGGCGCTGGAGAACATGTACCGCGCCATGGGCCAGGACGTGCCCCACATCAAGCGGATCCTCGAACTCAACCCGACGCACCCGCTGGTCGTCAGCATGCGTACGGCCCACACCGGCCGGCCGGCGGATACGGCCGAGGCAGCGGACACGGCGGATGCGACGGACGCGGGCTCGGGCTCAGGCTCAGGCTCGGGAACGGACGACGCCGGCCTCGCCGAGGCCGCCGAGCTGGTCTACGGGATGGCGCTCCTCGCGGACGGCGGCGAGCTGGCCGACCCCTCGCGCTTCGTCAAGCTGATGGCGGACCGGCTGGAGCGCACCCTGTAGTTCCCGCGTTGCCGTTCCCGGGTTGTCGTTCCCGGGTTCCGGATTCCCGGGCTTACGGCCGCGAGATACGGAACACTCTGGAGGGCGGTCACTGGTGACAGTGGCCGCCCTCCGGCGTACGTACGCGCCCCTGCGCACGCTCCGGAGCGCGCCCCGTGCACCATGGTTCAAAGATTGCGCAACCTCTAAAGTATTACCCATGGATGATCACGGCAGAACGGAATGGGAAGTCGCGGTCCTCGACGGAGGACCCGCGAACGGGGTACGGATGCGGGTCGCCGACCGGCCGTCCGTGGTGCAGGTGACGTACCCCTGTGAACTGGACGGCCCCTCGGGCGGCGCCCAGGTGGACGCGCTCTTCGTCTACCGGCGCGACCCGCGCGTACAGGGCGAACCCCTGCGGTACGGCTTCGATCTGGCCAGCCCCTGAAGGCCTGACGGGACCGGACGAACCCTCAGCGGTTCGAGGGGGGAGGAGAAGAAGAGGACGACGAGGGAGACGGCGAGGGCACAGGAGACGGCGAGGAGGGTGCAGGGGAGGAAGCCGGGGAGGAAGCCTGCGAGGAAGAGGACGGCGGGGCGGGCGGGGCGGCGGCATCCACCACGACGCCGCCCTCCTCCTTCATCGCCTTCGTCTCACTCTTGAGGATGCGCAGGGACTTGCCCACGGCCCGTGCGGTGTCCGGCAGCTTCTTCGAGCCGAACAGGACGATGATCACGATGGCCACGATCAGCAGGTGCCAAGGCTCCAACCCGTTACGCAACATGCCGCCCCGCCTTCCTCTCGTCGAAATCCCCGTCGAAATCCCCGGATCCCTCGTCGAATCCCGGATCGGCCGCGCCCCGCGTCACTCCCGTACCCGGGGCCCACACCTCTCACTAAAGTTGCTACATTGCGCAACTGTACAACCAAGAGGCCGGCCAGAGGGATGAGGGCGCACATATGGCAGGCAGCCGCCAGCAGCACACGGCATCCGCGCGCACGAGCCGTCGCGCCGCCCCCGCCCGCTCCCGGCGGCGCAAGCGCAGCGGGCTGCGCACGTCGTTCGTCGTCACCCTGTCCCTGCTCGTGCTCGCCTCCGCCGGAATCGGCTGGATCTACCTCAAGCTCAGCGGGAACATCAACACCTTCAGCGCGGGCGGCCTCTCCGACAACCGGCCCTCGGGCTCGTCCAAGGGCCAGAACGTGCTGGTCATCGGCTCGGACGCGCGGACGGACGGCAACAGTTCACTGGGCGGCGGCGACAAGGACGACATCGGCCGCTCCGACACCTCGTTCCTGCTGCACATCTACGCCGACCACCAGCACGCGGTCGCCGTCTCCATACCGCGCGACACGCTCCTCGACATCCCGCCCTGCCGACTCCCCGACGGTACGTGGACGAAGACGCAGGTCAACGCCATGTTCAACGCGGCCTTCTCCGTGGGCCAGAGCGCCCAGGGCAACCCCGCCTGCACCCAGAACACCATCGAGCACCTCACCGGCCTGCGCGTCGACCACACCGTCGTCGTCGACTTCAAGGGCTTCGCGAAGCTGACCGAGGTCGTCGGCGGGGTCCAGGTGTGCCTGCCCCAGGACATCTACCAGAAGGACCTCAACCCCAACCGCGCCACCCAGGGCCGGCGGATCTTCACCGAGGGCGCCCAGACCGTCTCCGGCCGGCAGGCGCTGGACTACGTACGGATCCGGCACGGCATAGGCGACGGCTCCGACATCGGCCGGATCAAACGCCAGCAGGCTTTCGTCGCCGGTCTGCTCAAGAAGGTGAAGAGCGACGGCCTCACCCCCACCAAGCTGCTGCCGCTCGCGAACGCGGCGACCCGGTCCATGACCGTGGACCCGGGGCTCGGCTCCGCCGACAAACTGATCAGCTTCATGATGTCGCTCAAGGACATCGACCTGCACAACACCAAGTTCGTCACCATCCCCTGGCGGTACGAGGGCGCGCGCGTCGCGATCGTGGAACCGGACGCCTCCGAGCTGTGGACGGCGCTCAAGGCGGACCGTACGGTCGACGGCAAGGACGCCAGCGGCACGAAGGACTCGGGCGCCGGGAAGGCCCCCGCCTCCCCCACACCGAGCGCCACCGGCGGGGCGTCCGGTGAGGAGTCCGGCGAGGTCTCCGGTGGCGGCATCAGCGTCGCCGTCTACAACGGCACCACCGTCACCGGGCTGGCCGCGCGGGCCTCCCGTACCCTCACGGACCACGACTTCGTCGTCACCGGCACCGCGACGGCGAGCAGCCAGGACCACACCACCACGGTGATCGAGTACGGGGTCGGTCTGGAGAACCGGGCCAGGACCGTCGCGCGGCTCTTCCCGGGAGCGGAGGTCACGCCGGTGTCGACCACCTCGGGCATCGATGTCGTGCTCGGCACGTCGTACGCGGACGCCCCGGCCGGCGGGACGGGCGACGCCACGGGGTCCCCCTCCGCGCCGGCCGCCTCGCCCGGCTCCGTACCGTCCGCCGTGGCCGACGACGCCCGTTCGGCGGACGACGACCCCTGCTCGAACCTTTCCTACGGCTGAGCGGCGACGCTCACACCGTCCGGTTCGTGGCGCCGCTCGTGGCGTCCCCTAGCCACCGCGAGGCCGGCCGCGTACAGCGCGAGGACCAGGGCGAGCAGGACGTAGTACAGCGCGGGCAGCGACGGCATCCCGAGGACCGGGCCCAGCGGCGAGAGCGGCAGCAGCAGCCCGGTCACGGCGAGCCCGGCGGCGGCCCAGCGGACCGGCCCCCCTCCGGTACGGCTCGTACGCAGCAGGAGCATCACCAGCGCCTGGGTGAGCAGGTTCTCCGTGAACCACCCGGAGTGGAAGGCCGCCTGGGTGCTCCCGTCCACCGTGGTGTGCAGGGCGAGCGCCAGCACCGCGAACGTCGCCAGGTCGGCCGTGGCGTTGATCAGCCCGAACCCCGTGATGAACCGGAGGAACGCGCGCGACCGCAGCTCCGTCGGCCGGCGCAGCGCCCCGGCCCCCGGCCGGTCGTACGCGAAGGCGAGCTGCGCCGCGTCGAAACAGAGGTTCTGCACAAGGACCTGGGCCGGGAGCATCGGCAGGAAGGGCAGCAGCAGACCCGCGACGAGCATCGCGATGACGTTGCCGAGGTTCGAGGAGAGAGTGATCCGCAGATAGGTCGCGATGTTGCCGCTGGAGTGGCGCCCGGCGCTGATCGCGTGGTCGATCGCGGTGAGGTCCTTCTTCGCCAGGACGACATCGCTGGACTCGCGTACGACGTCGACAGCGTCGCGCGGGCAGATCCCGACGTCCGCGGCGTGCAGCGCGGGCAGGTCGTTGACGCCGTCGCCGAGGAAGCCGGTGGTGTGGCCGTCGGCGCGTACGGCGGCGACGATACGGGCCTTGTGCTCGGGCGTGCAGCGCGCGAAGACGGTGGTGCGCCGGGCGACCTCGGCGAGTTCGGCGTCGGTGAGCCGGTCGATACGGTCGGCGGTGACCACACCGCCGTCGCCCGGCGCCACGGTGACCACACCGCCGTCGCCCGGCGGCCCCAGCGGCACCCCGAGGTCCTGGCAGGCGCGCGCCGCCGTTCCGGGATGGTCGCCGGTGAGGATCCGGACCGTGACGCCACGGGACGCGAGGACCTCCAGCGCGTCGGCCGCGGTCGGGGCGAGGGCGTCGCGGAGGGAGACGAACCCCCGGAAGTCGAGGCCGCGTTCGTCGGCCGGGGTGTAGTCGCGGCGCCGGGCCGGCCGCTCGGCGGTGGCGACGGCCAGCAGCCGCAGCCCGCTGTCCGCCTCGCGGGCGGCGAGGGCGGTGAGCCGCGCGCGTTCGCCGTCGTCGAGCGCGCACCGCTGGAGGACATCGGCGACGGCGCCCTTGACGACGAGGGTGTGGGTACCCAGGCGTCCCGGCCGCCGTACGACCGCGGTGGAGAGCCGCCGTACGGGATCGAACGGCAGGGCCGCGACGCCCTCGTACCCCCCTTCCGCCCCTGCCGTCCCTGCCGTCCCTGCCGTCCCTGCCGTCCCTGCCACGTCTTCCGCCTCTTCCGCGGCATCGAGAATCGCCTCGTCGAGCGCGTCGGGAGCGGGCAGATCGGCCAGTTGCAACGTCCACCAGGCATTGACGGCGGCCCAGTGCAGTACCTCCGGGTCGGGGTCGCCGTGCGCGTCCGTCGCCCGGTCCAGGACCGGGCGGTCCTGGGTGAGGGTGCCCGTCTTGTCCAGGAACAGTACGTCGACGGCGCCCAGGTCGTGGAGCGCGGGCAGCCGCTTGACGATGACGCTGTGGTGGCGTGCGAGGAGCGACGCGCCCCGGGCGAGCGCCGTGGTGACGATGACCGGCAGCATCTCCGGCGTCAGCCCGACCGCCACCGCGACGGCGAACGGCAGCGTTTCCAGCCCCCGGCCGCGCAGCGCCGCGTTGGCCATCAGGACCAGCGGCGGCGTCAGCAGCATGAACCGGATCAGGACCCAGGAGATCCCGTGCACCGAGCGGTCGAAGGCGCTGGCGGGGCGCCGTCCCGGGCGGCTGCGCGCCGCGCCCCACCGCGTGCGGGTACCGGTCGCGACGACGACCGCGGTGCCGCTCCCGGAGGCCACGCTGCTGCCCTGGAAGCAGAGGTGCGGCTGCCCGAAGACCCCGAGGTGGCCGCCCGCGCCGACGTCCCCTTCGCCGGGCGCGTCCACCGCGTACTTGGCGACCGGGGCCGACTCTCCCGTCAGGGGCGCCTGATGGACGGTCAGGCCGCTCGCGCGCAGCAGCCGTACGTCGGCGGGCACCAGGTCGCCGGGGCCGAGGCGGATCACATCGCCGGGCACGAGCTGGTCGACGGGGATCTCCCGGGGCCGCGGCTGATCGCCCTCGCCGCCACTGTCGGTACGCCGCAGTACGGTGGCGGTCGTGGCCACCAGATCGCGCAGGGCGGCCATGGAGCGGTCGGCGCGGTGCTCCCCCGACGAGCGCAGCAGACAGCTCACGGCGACGAGCGAGAGGATCACCAACGCGGTGCCCCAGGCGGAGACGGTCGCGGACACCAGCCCGAGACAGAGCAGCACGGCCGTGAACGGATCCCGCAGGCTCCGTACGAAAAGTCCTGGCCAGGAGGGTGCGTTCCACTCGGGGACGGCGTTCTCGCCGTATCGGAACAGGCGCTCCTCGGCCTCCGTGTCGGTCAGTCCGCGCGGCCCGCTGTCGAGGCGGCGCAGCACCTGGAGGGCGGTGAGCGGGGCCCCCCGCCCCCGCGGGCCCCGGCGCCCGGCCGTGTCCGTATCCGTACCCGCGCGCGTGTCCGTGCCTGTGTCCGTCTCCGTGCCCGTGTCCGCCGGGACGCCCCAGGCCGCGGGACCCGGCACGACGGACTCGGGCATGGCGGTCTCAGGCGCCGACGTCGCTGATACGCCGCGGCCCCGGCGCGAGCGCCGCGCGGTCGGTGAGCTGGCCGACCATCAGCCGTACGACGGTCACGACACCGGGGTCGTCGACGAAGTAGACCTGCCGCCGGCCCTCCCTGCGCGACCGTACGAGACCGGCCAGCTTCAGCTTGGTGAGGTGCTGGCTCACGGCGGGCAGCGCGCCGCCGACCCGCTCCGCGAGCCCCGTCACATCGCTCTCGCCCTGCGCCAGCACCCAGACGATGTGCAACCGCGCGGACGACGCCAGCAGCCCGAACGCGGCGGCGGCGTCCGCCAGCACCTCGGCGGAGGGATCCCCGAAGCCGTCGCCACCTGCCGTCACGATCGCTCTCCTGTCCCACGCGGGCCGTCCACCCGCGTATCCGTGCCCGAGCCCCCGTCCGAAGTCCGAATCCCCTGCCCGAACCCAACGGCTCAGTCTAGGGGCTGTCCCTACGGAGGGGTCTCAGGCGACAGGAGGCTCCCGGCCGGTACGGGAGCGGCCGGCCGTCAGGGGCGCTTCGGGGGTTCGTTCGGCTCGACGATGGTGCCGGTGACGATACGGCGCCCACCCTGCGAGCCGTCCTGGGCGCCGCCCGGTGACTCGTCCTGCTGTGCGCCGCCCGCGGCGGCGCTGTCCGCCTTGCCCTCCTCCTTGAGCGCTTTCGTCTCGCTCTTGAGGATGCGGGCGGCCTTGCCCGCGGACCGGGTCAGCTCGGGAAGTTTCTTCACCCCGACCACCACGGCGATGATGATGAGGATCACGGCCAGTTCGCTCAAGCCGAACATCAGGTCTGCTCTCTCCCGGGAACGTCCGCGGCCGTCCTGCCGCCGTGTCGCCGCAACATCTACAGCGCTGTAGAAGTATCCCGCATCGACCGCACACGCAACAAGGCCAGGGCCACCCTTGCACGGACCACTGTCAGGACGTCAGTGGCCCCGCCTGTGCAGGTGGTCACAGAGGCACCCCGAGCGCCCGCTTGGTGGCGCGGTACCGCGCCAGGAACACCCGGCGCAGCCAGCGCACCGACGGCGGGAAATTACCCAGCAGCGCCGTGTGCCCCGGGACCCGGTCGGGGTCCTCCAGCAGGCCGAACACGAGATGCGGCCCCGTGCGCGGGCCTCCGTGGACGATCGCGGTCCGCACCCGGGGGATCTCGCAGTCGGGCACCCGCGGGAACAGCTCCAGCAGGAGCGGCTCCTCCTCGTCGAGGTTCCTGTTCAGGATCGACTGGACGCGGATCGCGGAAGGCAGCCCCGTCATCGCGGCCTCGCCGACGACCACCAGGACCTCGCCGCGCCCGCCGGTCATCTCGCGGGCGGCGATCGCGTCGACCGTGCGGCTGAGGGTGTGCAGCTCGGCTTCGAGCGCCTCGCGCTCGGTGGCCACGGCCTCCAGCTCGGCGACGGGCCCGGGAAAGAGCTCGCGGAGCACCGGCCAGAGCAGGTCGGACTCGCTCGCGCGCTGCCCTCGGACGAACTCGATCAGCCACCGGGCCGTGCCGACCAGCGTCCGTACGTCGACGGGCCGGCCGTCGGCGAGCGCCGAGAAGGACGCGGTGACCAGCGCCGCGCCCCGGCGCATGAGGGTGTGTTCGGCGAGGAGTTCGTCGTGGATACGGGTGCGTTCCGCACGGAGCGCGGGTGAAACAGCCATCGTCCGTCCGTCCCCCTTCTTCACCGCGGGCATGCCCGCTGAGGCGCTCCGGGACGAGAGCACCTCTCCCTGAAGAGATGCCCGTCACACAGGCCCCTCACACCTCCTATCCCCTCATACCTCCCATCCCGCTCATACCTCCTGTCCCGCTTCATACCTCCTGTCCCGCTCAGCGCATATCCCCCTCGCCTCGCGCGGCATCGCGAAGTTATCCACAGGCTGAGGGGGATCTCGACGCGATGTCAGCGACCCGGCGCAGAATGGGGTCATGACTGAGATCAACGGTTCGAAGCCGGACTCGACGCGGGACTCCGGGCAGGACCCGGCGCGGGACTCCATGCCGGAGTGGGAGCGGCGCTTCCGGGCCCCTCGCGTCTCCCTGCCCGACTGGGCGGAGGACGCGCCGGAGCGGGCGCTGTTCGTGTCCAACGCGACAGGGACGTATGAGCTGTACGCGTGGGATCGCGCGACGGGCGCGCAGCGTCAGGTGACGGACCGGCCGAACGGGACGACGGACGGCGTGCTCTCGCTCGACGGCGAGTGGATCTGGTGGTTCTCGGACACGGACGGGGACGAGTTCGGGGTCTGGATGCGTCAGCCCTTCTCCGGCGCGGGGGAGACCGGCGCCGGGGCGGCGGAGAGCGGGCCGGGGCCGGACGAGCCGGCGGCGGGGCTCGCCCCCTCCTATCCCGCCGGTCTGGCGTTGGGGCGGGACGGCACGGCGGTCGTCGGGCGGTCGACCGACGAGGACGGCTCGACGGTCCATGTCGTACGGCCGGGTGAGGAGCCGGTGGAGATCTACCGCCACCGGGAGTCGGCCGGGGTCGGGGATCTGTCGCACGACGGCACGCTGCTCGCGATCGAGCACACCGAGCACGGGGACGCGATGCACTCGGCGGTGCGGGTGCTGCGGCTGGACGGCTCGGTGGTGGCCGAGCTGGACGACACCGAGGGCGGTACGCGTGAGCTGGGGCTCGACGTGCTGGGCTTCGCCCCGGTGGCCGGGGACAGCCGGCTGCTCATCGGCCATCAGCGGCGGAGCCGCTGGGAGCCGATCGTCTGGGATCCGCTGACGGGCGAGGAGACCGATCTCGCGATCGAGCTGCCCGGCGATGTCCACGCCGAGTGGTATCCGGACGGCTCGGGGCTGCTCATCGCGCACAGCTTCGAGGCGCGCGACGAGCTGTGGCGTTACGACTTCGCCAGGAGCGCGCTGATCCAGGTGGAGACTCCGCCCGGCACGGTCTCGGGGGCGACGGCGCGCCCGGACGGCAGTGTGGAGTATCTGTGGTCGTCGGCGGCCAGGCCGCCGCAGGTGCGCTCCACGTCGGGCGGGGTGGTGCTCGACCCGCCCGGTATGACGGCCCCCGTCTCGGTGCCGGTGGAGGACGCGTGGGTCGAGGGCCCGGGCGGCCGGGTCCACGCGCTGGTGCAGCGGCCGGCGGGCGAGGGCCCTTTCCCGACGGTCTTCGAGATCCACGGCGGCCCGACGTGGCACGACAGCGACGCGTTCGCCGCGGGCCCCGCTGCCTGGGTCGACCACGGCTTCGCGGTCGTCCGGGTCAACTACCGCGGCTCGACGGGGTACGGACGGGAGTGGACGGACGCGCTCAAGCACCGGGTCGGGCTGATCGAGCTGGAGGACATCGCGGCGGTCCGCGCGTGGGCGGTCGCCTCGGGTCTGGCCGACCCGGCGCGGCTGGTCCTGGCGGGCGGCTCGTGGGGCGGCTATCTGACCCTGCTCGGCCTCGGCACCCAGCCGGACGTCTGGGCCGTGGGTCTCGCGGCCGTACCGGTCGCGGATTACGTGACGGCGTATCACGACGAGATGGAGGCCCTGAAAGCGATGGACCGCACCCTGCTGGGCGGTACGCCGGAGGAGGTGCCGGAGCGGTTCGAGGCGTCGTCCCCGCTGACATACGTCGACGCGGTCCGCGCCCCGGTCTACATCTCGGCGGGGGTGAACGATCCGCGCTGCCCGATCCGTCAGGTGGAGAACTACGTGGACCGGCTGGCAGCGCGCGACGCGGTCCACGAGGTGTACCGGTACGACGCGGGACACGGTTCGCTGGTGGTGGAGGAGCGGATCAAGCAGGTGCGGCTTGAGCTGGACTTCGCGAGGAGGCACCTGGGCCTCGGATAGACCGGACGGGCGCGCGGACGGACCGGAGCGGCGGCGCCGGGGTGGGCCGGGCGGCGGCGCCGGGGTAAGCGGGCCCCGGGCCACGGGGGCGGGGCGGCGTTCCGTACCGTGGAGGGGTGTACCGGTTCCTGGTGACTCCGCGATGGTGGGGGATCAACGTCTTCGTCGTACTGGCGATCCCCTTTTGTATCTTCATGGGAATGTGGCAGCTCGGGCGCTTCGAGGACCGGGTGGACACGCATCGGGCGGCCGAGGCCAAGCCCGATCCCGCGAAGCGGCCCGCCGTGGCGGCGGCCTCCCTGCTCCCGGTCGACCAGGAGACCTCGGGGCGCCATGTCACGGCGACCGGACGGTACGCGGACCAGTTCGTGGTGCCGGACCGGAAGCTGGACGGCAGGACCGGTTCGTACATCCTGACCATGCTCCGCACCGACGACGGCAAGGCGCTGCCCGTCGTCCGCGGCTGGCTGGCCGGTGGCGAGAAGACGCCCGCGCCGCCGACGGGCGAGGTGACGGTGACCGGGTCGCTCCAGGCGTCCGAGGCGGTCGGGTCCGACGGGGTGCGCTCGGGCGGACTGCCGCCGGGGCAGCTCGGCATGATCAGCGCGGCCTCGCTGGTCAACGTCGTACCGTACGAGGTGTATGACGCCTGGGTCACCGTGGGCCAGGCGTCGGACGGGCTGCTGCCCGTACCCGCCGCCGCGCCGCAGAACACCGGGCTCGACCTGAAGGCGTTCCAGAACCTCGGGTACACCGGCGAGTGGTTCGTGTTCGCCGGGTTCGTGGTCTTCATGTGGTTCCGGCTGGCCCGCCGCGAGGTGGAGACCGCCAGGGACGAGGCGCTGGGGCTGGGCACCGCGGCCTGACGGCCCGGACGCGGCCGGGCCGGAGGGCCGGAGCGGTACGAGTGCGGGGCCCGCTTCCGGTTCGGTTCCGGTTCCTGTCTAGAAGCCGCTGAGGAGGCCGGTCCAGTAGACCGTCCCCGCGCAGGCGTTGGGGACCGTCGCCTGGACGGTCGTGCCCGCCGCCGCGGTGTAGGAGACGGAGACGCTGCCGTCCTCGGTGGTCCCGTCGTTGAGGAGCTGAGGCTCCGAGCCGGTACTGCCCTCGCCCGGGCCGGTCTCACCGGTGCCGGCCGTCGAGCCGGCGGTCGTGCCCGCCGAGCCGTCGTCCGTGGGCGAGGGGTCGGGCGAGGGGCCGCCCGAGGTGGGACAGGTGTCCGACGGCACCCAGGCGAACTTCACCTGGTACGTGCCGTTCGGCGGCAGCGTCAGCGACGACACCTCCTGCGAGGGGTCCGGCAGCCCGGTCGCCGCGTCGCCCGCGAAGTGCGTCGACGTGCTGATCCTGGAGCTGTCGGCCGCGCCGATGGTGCCGAAACCGATCGAACCGCGGCCGCTGACCGTACATCCGGAGGCGGAGACGTTGGCGAGGCGGAACGTGCCGTAGACCTTGCCCGTGGCGTCGGCGGCGCCCACCTCGGCGGTGGCCTGCCGGAGCTGGCCCGCCGTACAGATCTGCGAGGAGGCGACGCTGCTGGAGCCGCCGGAGTCCTCGGCCGTGCCGCCCTTGCCGCCGCCTACCGCGTCCGACGCGTCCGGATCGGGCTTCTCCTTCTTGTCGGGCTCGTCCTCGTCGGCGGAGACCTTGTCCGAGGGGCCGTCCGGGTTCTTCTTCCGGTCGCTGTCGGGCGGGCCCGCGTCCGCGCCGCCCTGCGACTTCTCGCCGTGCCCGGCGGCGACGGGGTGTTCGTCCGAGGCCGTACTGGTGTTCGTGACGTGCACGAAGGCGGGGACGGCCGTCCCGAAGAGCAGCGCGGCGGCGGCCATTCCCACCACCGCCTGCCGCTTCCGGGCCCGCCGGGTGGGGACCGCCTTGCGCAGATGGTCCAGCGCGCCGTCGGAGGGCCTGAGGTCACCCACGGCACCGTGCATGAGCCGGCGCAGCGCCAACTCGTCACCGTCCAGGGCCCCGCCCAGGTCGGTGGACAGGTCCGTACCTCTGTCCGCGGACAGATCCGCCGACAGGTCGCCCGTGTCACCCGCACCACCCGCGTCACTACGCGCGGCATCGGGCTCGTCGGACCCCTCCGACGCCTCCGAGACCTCCGACGCCTCGGAGACCTCCGACTCGTCAGGCTCCTCGGCCTGTTCCGCCGCCGCGTTGACCTCGGCGGCTTCTCCGTCGGCGCGGCCGCTCAGCTCGTTCTCCGGCCCGTTGTTCACAGTTCCGTTCCCAGTCAGGTCGTTCGACGGCACGTCCGGCGCTTCCCGCCCGTCCTTGCGCCCCGCGCTCATGCCGACGCCTCCATGGCGACCCGCAGCGCCGCGATCCCGCGTGAGCCGTACGCCTTCACCGAGCCCAGGGATATCCCCAGCGTCTCGGCGACCTGCGCCTCGGTCATGTCGGCGAAGTAGCGCAGGGAGAGCACTTCACGCTGTCTGCGCTGCAATCCGCGCATCGCCTTGATCAGCGCGTCCCGCTCCAGCAGGTCGTACGCCCCTTCCTCGGCGCTCGCCATGTCGGGCATCGGCTTCGAGAGCAGCTTCAGTCCGAGGATGCGGCGGCGCAGCGCGGAGCGGGAGAGGTTCACCACCGTCTGCCGCAGATACGCGAGCGTCTTCTCCGGCTCGCGGACCCGGTTGCGCGCGGAGTGCACCCGGATGAACGCCTCCTGGACGACATCCTCGCAGGAGGCCGTGTCGTCCAGCAGCAGAGCGGCGAGACCGAGCAGCGACCGGTAGTGGGCGCGGTAGGTCTCGGTGAGATGGTCGACGGTGGTTCCCGCCGCCATCGCCTCCTCGGCGCCCTCGCGCTGGGACGGGATACGGGCGGGCCGCGCCGCCGGCATGGGGGCGATCACCGGCATGCCGCCGGGCATACGGGGCCGTCGGAGCGGACGCACTGCCGCGCCGCGCACCGGGACAACCGCTGTGATGTCGAGAACCTCTGCTGCCACGCCTGTTGGACACGCTTCCCCCCGTCAGGGTTGTACGCGCACGCCGCCCCATATGACGCTGCACTGAATACCCTCATGCGTACCCGATCTCCCCCTATGCCCCAGTTCCGCGGCACCACACGGGGGCGACCACAGAGACGCTTCCCAGCCATCCGGCGGTTGCGGTTCTCGCGCGACGCTCGCGCGGAAACTCGCGGAAGGGTGGGACGAGAAGCGTCCGACATGGCAACGCCCCAGTTCACAAGGCATAGCCGGTCAGCCTGCCCATGGGGCGTTCACAGATCCTACAAACTTTTGAACCGTCACGGCGTACTGATTTGCGCCGACTACCAGGCGTTCGCCGATCGGCTACCCGGCGGCTACCGCCGTGGCTTCGCCAGCTCGGCGGCGACGGCCTCGGCGATCTGCGCGGTGTTCAGTGCGGCGCCCTTGCGCAGATTGTCGCCGCAGACGAACAGTTCCAGCGCCCTGGGGTCGTCCAGCGAGCGCCGTACGCGTCCCACCCAGGTCGGATCCGTCCCCACCACATCGGCGGGCGTGGGGAAATCGCCCACCCCCGGGTTGTCGAAGAGCACCACGCCGGGGGAGGTCGCCAAGATCTCGTGCGCCCGGTCGACGGTGATCTCCTGCTCGAAGCGCGCGTGCACGGAGAGGGAGTGGCCGGTGATCACGGGGACGTGGACACAGGTCGCCGCGACCCGCAGCGCGGGCAGGTCCAGGATCTTGCGGGTCTCGTCCCGGATCGCCGTCTCCTCCGTGGACCACCCGTCGCCGGTGGGGTCCGGGGAGCCGGCCCACGGCACGACGTTGAGGGCGAGCGGCGCGGGGAACGGACCGGTGGCGTCGCCGACCGCGCGCCGCACGTCGCCGGGGTGCGTGCCCAGTTCCTTACCGGCGACCAGGGAGAGCTGGTCGCGCAGGGCGTCCACCCCGCCCCGCCCCGTGGCACTGACCGCCTGGTACGAGGAGACGACCAGCTCGCGCAGGCCGAACTCGGCGTGCAGCGCGCCCACGGCGACGATCATCGTGAGCGTGGCGCAGCCGGGCCCGGCGATGATGGAGCGCGGCCGGGTCCGTACGCCGTGGGGGTTCACCTCGGGCACGACCAGGGGCACGTCCGGGTCCATCCGGAAGGCGGCGGAGTGGTCCACGACGACGGCGCCCTTGGCCGCGGCGACGGGTGCCCACCGTGCGGACACCTCGTCCGGTACGAGGAACACCGCGACGTCGACGCCGTCCAGCGCCTCCTCGGAGAGCGGGACGACCTCGGTCGCCTCGCCTCGTACGGACAGCTTGCGGCCGTTCGTACGAGGGGAGGCGAGCAGCCGGATGTCGCCCCAGATGTCGGCGTGCTGCGTCAGGATCTGGAGCATGACGGCGCCGACGGCCCCGGTCGCACCCACGACCGCGAGCGTCGGCCGCCCGTTCATCGCGCGGCGCCCCACGGCGCGGCGGCGCTCCCGGACGCGGCGCCGTGAGCCCGGGACACGGCACCCGGCACCCGGCCGCCGGGCCGGGTCATCGCCCGGTGCCGCCGTAGACGACAGCCTCGTCGGAGTCGCTGTCGAGTCCGAAGGCGGTGTGCACGGCGCGAACGGCCTCGACGACCGACTCCTCCCGCATGACCACCGAGATCCGGATCTCGGATGTCGAGATCAGCTCGATGTTGACACCCACGTTGGAGAGGGCTTCGAAGAACCCGGCGGTGACGCCCGGGTTGGTCTTCATCCCGGCGCCGACGAGGGAGACCTTGCCGATCTGGTCGTCGTAGCGCAGCGAGTCGAAGCCGATCTTCTCCTTCGTCTTCTCCAGCGCGTCGATGGCCTTGCGGCCCTCGGTCTTGGGCAGCGTGAACGAGATGTCGGTCAGACCGGTCGACGCGGCGGAGACGTTCTGCACCACCATGTCGAGGTTGATCTCGTTGTCCGCGATGACGCGGAAGATCGTCGCGGCCTCGCCGGGCCTGTCGGGGACGCCCACGACCGTGATCTTAGCCTCGGAGGTGTCATGGGCGACACCGGAGATGATGGCCTGCTCCACCTTGCGGTCCCCTTGCGGTTCGTTGCTGACCCATGTGCCCTGAAGCCCCGAGAAGGAGGAGCGGACATGGATCGGGATGTTGTATCGGCGCGCGTACTCGACGCAGCGGTGCAGCAGCACCTTGGACCCGGAGCTGGCCAGCTCCAGCATGTCCTCGAAGGAGATCCAGTCGATCTTCCGGGCCTTCGAGACGACCCGGGGGTCGGCGGTGAAGACACCGTCCACATCGGTGTAGATCTCACACACCTCGGCGTCCAGCGCCGCGGCGAGCGCGACGGCCGTGGTGTCCGAGCCGCCCCGCCCCAGGGTCGTGATGTCCTTCTTGTCCTGGGACACCCCCTGGAAACCGGCGACGATGGCGATGTTGCCCTCGTCGACGGCGGTCCGGATCCGGCCCGGCGTGACATCGATGATGCGCGCTTTGTTGTGGACCGAGTCGGTGATGACGCCTGCCTGGCTGCCGGTGAACGACTGGGCCTCGTGGCCCAGGTTTTTGATCGCCATCGCCAGCAGGGCCATGGAGATCCGCTCTCCCGCGGTCAGCAGCATGTCGAACTCACGCCCGGCAGGGATCGGGGACACCTGCCCGGCGAGATCGATCAACTCGTCCGTCGTGTCACCCATCGCCGACACCACGACGACCACCTGGTGGCCGTTCTTCTTGGCGTCGACGACCCTCTTGGCGACCCGCTTGATGCCCTCGGCATCGGCTACGGAGGAGCCTCCGTACTTCTGCACGACAAGGCCCACGTGCGCTCCTCGCTCAGTCCATCGCTGCTGCGCCACGCGTCGCGGCACAGCACAGCTGTCGGCTCAGTTTAACGAGCGGCCGCCGGAGGACCCGTCTATATCACATCGTGAGATGTCCCGCTCACTCCGTGATCACCCCGGGCGTCCACGGCCGCTCGATGAGGAAACATGCCCGCGATCGGCCGAGGCACGCAGAACGTGGCCCACGTCACGCGTATGCGCGGTTCTGCGCGGGCCGCTCCACCCTCACGCGACGCGACCAAGGAGCGAGGCAGAGTGGCCGGTGATCCACCCTGTGACGCTGTCGGCCAGAACAGGATGGGCCGCCGCGAGGTCTCCTTGCCACTCAGGCCATTTCTCCACCACGCTCCGGACAGTCCGAGCAGCGATGTCCGCCAAGTGCGCGTCACTGGGCCCGAAGCGTCGGTCAAGCCGGGATTCCAAGGAGGTGAAGGACGAGATGCCAATTCTCTCGAAGCTCCTCGTCCCAGAGAATTTCAGCCCCAGATCTTCAGGACCATCCCCCTGTTCCCGGTACAGGGCGGTGGAGACGAGATCATATGCTGGCGAGAGGGTCGGCACCCGGGCATCGGGATAGATGAGGGACCAGTTTTTCAGATGCGCATCACCGTTTCCGATGACAACAAAGAAAGCAAGGCGCCGAGCGAACTCTTGGAGAGCCGGCACATCTTGACCGCGATAGGAAATAGCCGCTACCGTCTCGAAGGTGCCCTGGTATTTCTCGTGCGGGTATTTATCGCGAACCTGGGCGAAGTCCTCGATATGAACAGAACTTCTCCTTCCGTCTTGAACTCTGTCAAATCTGCGAACGGCGTATGCCCATTCTTCAACGTTGGGCCACATCCGAGAAGGAATACCTGGAAGTTCATCTCGGTGAATCAAGCGAACTTCAGGTACGTCGATCCCGACCTCCCGCGCCAAGTTCATCATGGTGAACTCATTGTGCGGAACATTCGGGAATCGATAGTCAGGAAACTTGACCAGCCAGTCGCCATGCTCTCCTGCGGCAGGCACGGTAAGCCGATCACCTTTTGCCAGCATGGAAAACTTCAACGCGACACCGGCAAGGGAGAATCTCCATGGAGAAGAGGCAAGAACACCACCGGTTTCGCTGCCTTCGGGAATGCTGGCGACACTTCCCGACCACTCCCAGTTCCCATCCGGACCGTCGGCGGGCAGCACCTGAACCGCGCCCGGCAAATCGTGTCCTACCTGTGCAAGAAGCTCCATCTCGCGCTCGGTCGATACGTGCCGATCCTCGGCAATCCAGGTTCGCAGCGGCCCCTCCGGCAACAAGTTGGAGAACCACTTCGGAAGCCGCAGAGCCGAAGCATAGGGCTGCGCAAGGGCTTCCTCGAAACGGAGGCCGAGCACAGAGCGACGCGGATCATCGAGGTAGCTCTCATTGAAAAGAAATCGAGTATGGTCGCCTTTGTGGCACAGCGTACCAATTCTCCACCCATGAAGAAGAACCGCATAAAACGTCTCAGTCAATGCCATCCGAGAGACCTCCCGTTTCTCCTGACTCGTCATCCAGGTCAAGAGTATCCAGCGCGGGAGTGTCTTCGTATTCCCATTCAGCCATGCGCGCCAAAAATGACCCAAGTTCCTCGGTTACGCGATTCTGCCGCAGAGAAAGAAAGGAATCTCTATCACCGGAAGAAATGAATTCGACACTCTCGAACGACATGCAGTGAGATGCCAATACAGCACTCCATTCATTTTCGTTAAATTTCAGAGGGCGTCGGACAAGGAGAGTTTGAATATCGTCCAGAGGCTCGTCGGCCCGCGGGACGAAAAGCCGGTTGGCTGCCATGAGTTGCTGACCGGAAGAAATTCCGCTCCGAAAAATTCGTTGCACAGCGAGGGCTGCTGTCGTCTCATCGGCAAGGATATCGGCAAGGTCTTGGATGTCGTAGGGAAGACCGGTGATGGGGGAACGCGGACGAAGAGCCCACCAGGAACACAGTACGATCTTCCCGGTGGCCTCATTGGTCCGGAACCGACCAGGGTTAGGAACGGTCTGAATTGCTTCGCTCATGGAGGCCATGAGCCGCTTGACCGAGCCGTTCTCGTCACCGGGGTGAATTTTCATCGTCAAAGCCTTACTCATTTGAGTGAAGCTTCCCTTGAATACTGCAGGGCCGGATACCGACACCCTCCAATACAAGCGACGAAGGAGCTGAATATTACGAGCTTCCGGGTTCGGGAAGTGAGCGAAGAAGCGCGTGAATACAATCATCAGCGCACGGTACGAGAGCAATGTGAGGTGCGGAACTCCGGCCGCATTCTGAAAGAATTCGATGGCGCGGACAAGAGCGGCCTCGGTCTCGTTGAATGCGACCTCTTGACCTTCGTCCGAAAATTCTGGATGCTTACGGCGCACACCGTCGAATTCATGGTGGAACTCACGCGTGATATCTGGACCTCGACGGGCGAGAATCGAACGCAGCACCGTATCCTCGTCCAGAGTGCCAAATCCGGTTCGCGATGCGACTCGTTGGGCAATTTTATTAATGGAAAGACGCTCATCAGACGCACTGTCGGCACCGGGAAAGAGGGCTGAAAAAATCTCCGCTCTGCTCAGTCGCTTCCCAAAGTTGTTCACCCGGTCGAAAATGTCCCTGAGTACAGCTTCGTCGTCCTGCTTCACCAGATAGGCAGGAATCTTGTACTGCCGCAAGCGTTTGGAAACCCTGCTCGCCTCCGCCAAATACTCAGAAGCCCCCTTTCCGGCGTCCGCGAACCAACCAAGCAACGCCTCAAGGTCGAACAGAACATGAAGCGGCACGAGATGCGACTCCACGATTTTCGGTGCGGCCAGGAACTCCCCCTTGGCCAGATTGTAGTAGACGTTGAAGGGCGAGTGTCGGTTTCCTTCCGGATGAAGAGAATTCGCCAGACTGATAATGCGCTGCTGACCGTCGACAACCCACAGCGTCCTATCCGACTCTTTGGCCTCGATTTCGAGCGATCCAAGAGTGATCAATTCTGCCGGAGAATGACGGACCCACAGAAGAAGGCTGCCGATGGGGTACCCGCGGAGAATACTGTCGAACAGATGGGTGACATCACGAGAGTTCCAACGGAAGTCGCGTTGGAAATGAGGTACTCGAATCTGACCCGACCATGCTTCTTGCAGGAGATCGTCCAGCTCGTATGTGGCCCCGCTGGGTTGGGTTTCAAGTCCTGCTTTAGTCATTCGGTGCCCCCTTCGATGCGTATGGTTCGAGAATCTCATGTCGCAGCCCTCGTGAGCCAGTCGGTTCATGGCGCAGTCCGGAGACTGCGGACTACGCAGACCTTCGAACAAGTTCTCGCCAGGGACCTCGCCAGAGGGACAATGCACTCGGCCTGTGACTTCTCTGTCCCGGGTGGTAGCGGTCCGATCAGGGAGGGCGATACGAAACTCTCCAGTGATGAAGTGACCCGTCGTGTCGTGTCGTGGTGCGTCGCCGCAGGTTCATGCGCCCGCCCGAGCCGGCGTACCGCCGCCGCTGCCGGGCACCGTGGCCTGGGCACGGACATGTTCGCTGTGGACCGGCTCGGGAATCGGCCGGGCCTTCAGGCCGGCCGCCGCACGCAGTTCGTCGGCGCGGCGGGCCACATCCACCTGAGCGGGGATCGCGCGGAACGTGTCGGGGATCGCGTCGATGACCAGGCCGGTCTCCTCGGCCGCGTCGTACGCCGTCATCTCCTCCCGGCACTCGACGCAGACGCCCCCGACCAGCAGCGTCATCGACTCGTCGTTCTCGCAGGTGATGCAGGTCATCAGCGCACGGGTGATGTAGGCCGGTGCGCTCCCGCTGCTCGGCTCAGGCGGCATCTTGCTCTCCAGTCGGGTACGGGCGATCGCGACCGGGCTGTGCAGGGGCTGCGGCAACCCGGCGGTCAGGGATCGGGTGATGTGGTCCGGCGTGGCGCCGCGCGCCAGCCACTCGGCGGCGAGCGCTTCGAGGGCGGAGCAGTCGGCGGCGGACAGCGTCATACGGGGCTCGGTACGGCCGAGGCGGGCGAGGGTGCGGTACGCGACGGACGCGGGCGCGGCGGCAGGGGCCGGGCCAGGGGCAGCCGGAGCAGGGGCAGGGGCCGGTTCCTTGTCGTCGCGTACCGATTCCTCCGTCGTACGGGACTCCTGGCACACCACCGGCACACGATCGGCCCCCGCCACGTCCCGCAACCGCCGCTCCAGCTCGGTCAGGTCGATCCCGCGCAGGCCGGCGACGTACGCCTTCCACCACTCGTCATCCCTGGCCGTACGGGAGAAGTACGTGTGCGTCACCCAGCGGAAGCTGTTGTCCTCCAGCGCCAAGTGCTCCTTGACCCGGCGCAGATGACCGGCTTCCGAGAGGAAGCGCAGCGCCTTGCCGCACGCCTGCTGGCCGTAGTCGGCGACGTTCGCGGCGAGCGCCTTGTAGCCGATGGATGAACCCTCGGGCAGACGATCGATGTATGCGGCAATCGCCGCTTCCCTCGTGCGCAGATGTGCGAAGTCGGCTTCGCCGCGCGGGCGTTGGTCGGGCGCGGAGCGCTTGCCGTAACCGGGATTGGCGAAGGGGTGCGCGGGCGCGGGCAGGGCAGCACTAGAGTTGGCGTAAGCCACGATCGACCTTCATTCGATTCGCTGGTCAGGCTCCGGAATGGTGTTGGCGCACCGCCGGAGCCGCTTTACGTGGTGAACCTAAACGCTCGACACTCTCCGGCGCAACCCGAACACAGATAGTCATATTCGCTCGTCAGTGGAGGGTTGGGGAGGGAGGTTGGGTTTCCCTCAACCGCCCAACCCCAGGGAAAGGGCTCGAAGCCCGGGGCCCGGAACCCGGGGCTCAAGCTCCGGGGCGACCTGCGGCGATTCCCTCGCCATCCCCCGACTCGCATCCCCGCACCCCGATGGAGAGAACGACCCTTCGGCCGCCTCGCCGAGATCGTGGCGAACTCCACCGGTGATGAACTTTCGCCGCGGTGCTGGGCTGACTCAGGCATGGCCGGGCTCAGCCGCGGCGGCTCGCATACGCGACGAACGCGCCCCAGGCCGCGGGGAGAACGGCGAGTTCGGGGCTGCCGGTGAGTTTGGAGTCACGGACGTGGACGGCGGAGGGGCAGGTCGCCACCTCGACGCACAGGTCACCTTCCTCGTCGCTGTACGAGGACCTGCGCCAGCAAAGGGCGCTGTCGCTGCGGGCATTCTTCATAGTTCATCCGCCACCCGGGTAATGAAGTTCATCGATTCCTGGGCGCTGAGCGCCTCCATGCGGATCCTGCCATAGCGCTCCACCAACTTGCTGACTTGCTCAGGTACGGGCATGAACTCACTGAGCGATTGAGCCGATGTATAACCCGAACTCTCGTGCGCGGCGTTCCGCATCACCACAATCGGGCCGCTGAGTGCCGAGGACACGACCCGCTCGAACGGCAGTACCTGCAAGGAGACATTGTGCAACTGCGCTACGTCCACAAGGTGCTTCAACTGGCCCCTGTGCACGTCCCGTCCACCCATCGGGCAGCGCAGCACCGCTTCGTACACGACGAAACTGAATTCCACCGGTGGCGTCCGGGTGAGAATTGCCTGCCTCTCCAGACGTCCCCGCAGACGCTCCTCCGCCACCTCCTCGGACACCACGGGGCAGTTACCCATGAACATCGCCTTCGCATGGCGGGCCGTCTGCAACAGCCCCGGCACCAGGGCCACTTCGTACGACCAGATGCTCACCGCCTCTGCCTCCGCATCTATGGCCTCCTGCGCACGCAACGGAAAACGGTCCTTCCGCAGATACTGCTTCCCCGCGCTCAGCAGCCCTTCCGCGTGGAACAGGTCATCCGCCGCGTCCAGCAGCTTCGGCGTTGGCATCCGCGCGCCCTGCTCCATGGATTTGATCGTGTCCGGGGAGTAGTTGGCGACGACGGCCAGTTCCTCGCGACTCAGCCCGGCCCTCAGGCGCCACCGCTTGATCTGATCACCCACGTACCGCCACACGACGGGGGCCTGTTCGTGGGCTCCGCTCCCCGCGTTCTGGAACAGCACCGTTCACGCCTCCTGATACAGCGCTCGTGTATCCCCTCCGTACCTTCCGAGCGTAACCACGCCACATCACTCTGTGACCATGAACGATGCAATCGACCCCGTCCGGGTGCCCCCGCCCGCGTCGGTCGTCCTGATGCGGTTCGCGCGCTCGGCCGCGTCCGTTCCCGCCGCGCGTGCCTTCGTCCGAGGGATGCTGCGCGACGCGTGCGCGCGGGGCGCCTGTTCGCTGGACGACATGCTCGTCTGCGTCTCGGAGGTCGCGACCAACGCGGTGCGGCACGGCGTGCCCCCCGGCGGGGCGTTCCTGCTGAAGATCGACGCCGACGAGGCGCGCGTACGCGTCGAATGCCATGACGCCGACCGGCACCGCCCGCGCGTACGGCACCCCGCCGCCGACGATCAGTCCGGGCGCGGTCTGCTGCTGGTGGAGGCGATCGCGTCGCGGTGGGGCGTCGGTGAGCGACCGTTCGGCAAATTCGTGTGGTTCGAGCTGGACCTCAAGCCGCCGGGATGACCCGGATCACGTCACCTGGCCGTCCGCACCGTACGGAGTCCCAGCGGGCCCGCGATCTCCTCGGCCATGACGCGGCCCGCCTCCTCCGCGAGGGCTTCCTCCGCGGCTTCCGTGAGCTCCTGGTCCGTGTCGAGGCCGTCCAGGGCCGGGAGGGGCTGGTCCAGCCGGACGTGGGCGACCAGGGACTGGAGGGCCCGCAGGGCGGCCGAGGCGGTGGAGCCCCAGTTGGAGAAGTACGAGAACTGCCACCACCAGAGCGCCTCGGTCGTGCGCCCCGCGCGGTAATGGGCCAGCCCGTGGCGCAGGTCCGTGACCACGTCGGCGATGTCGTCGGAGATACGGTGCGCCACCGGCGCCTTGCGGGGCTCGTACGGGTCGAAGACCTCGGAGTAGACGTCGATCGGCTCCAGGATCACCGCGAAGCGCTCGCGCAGGTCGTCGACGTCCGGCTCGGGGCCCAGGTCCGGTTCGTACCGTTCGTCGGGAAGGATGTCCTCGTGCGCGCCCAGCCGGCCGCCGGCCAGCATGAGCTGCGAGAACTCCAGCAGCAGGAAGGGTACGGCGCTGTCCGGCTCATCGCCCTTCGCCACTTCCGTGACGGCGACGATGAAGCTCTCGATCTGGTCGGCGATCTGGACCGCGAAGTCGTCCGGATCCTGGTCGACGGCGTGCAGCGTTGCGTCAGACATCGAGAAGTCGTCTCCCCTCGAAGGCACGCCCGAGCGTGACCTCGTCGGCATATTCCAGGTCGCCCCCGACGGGCAGACCGCTGGCCAGACGTGTGACCCTGAGGCCCATCGGCTTGATCATGCGGGCGAGGTACGTGGCCGTGGCCTCACCCTCCAGGTTGGGGTCGGTCGCCAGGATCAGCTCGGTGACCGTACCGTCGGCTAGGCGGGTCAGCAGTTCACGGATGCGCAGGTCGTCGGGGCCGACGCCCTCGATGGGGCTGATCGCGCCGCCGAGCACGTGGTACTTCCCGCGGAACTCCCGGGTGCGCTCGATCGCGACGACGTCCTTGGGCTCCTCCACCACGCAGATCACCGTCAGGTCGCGGCGGACGTCGCGGCAGATCCCGCAGTGCTCCTCCTGGGCGACGTTGCCGCAGACCGCGCAGAACCGCACCTTGTCCTTGACCTCCAGGAGCGCGTGCGCGAGGCGGCGGACATCGGTCGGTTCGGCCTGGAGGACATGGAAGGCGATCCGCTGCGCGCTCTTGGGACCGACGCCCGGCAGCCTGCCCAGTTCGTCGATGAGCTCCTGAACCACGCCTTCGTACAACGGATTGCCTTTCCTGCCACGAACGCGTACGTGTCCACGTGTGTACGTACGCTAGTTGGTACCGGCGAGTCTTAGAAGGGCATGCCCGGCATACCGCCGAGGCCCTGGGCCAGCGGGCCCAGCTTCTCCTGCTGGAGCTGCTGCGCGTTCTCGTTCGCCGCGTGGACGGCCGCGACGACCAGGTCCGCCAGTGTCTCGGTGTCCTCGGGGTCCACGGCCTTCGGGTCGATGACGAGGCCGCGCAGCTCACCGGAGCCGTTGACGGTGGCCTTCACGAGGCCTCCGCCCGCCTGGCCGTCGACCAGGGCGTCCGCCAGCTCCTCCTGCGCACGCGCGAGGTCCTGCTGCATCTTCTGGGCCTGCTGGAGCAGCTCTTGCATGTTGGGCTGACCACCACCGGGAATCACGGTCACTCCTGGCATTTCGACGACGATGTACCTGTAAGGCGAGCCTACGTGTTCCCCGCGTACCGCGCCCCACCCCGCCGGGACCAACTCTTTCGGGTGAGTGCCCGACGGCTCCTCTACCTGTTCACACCCCTGACGGGGGTGAAAAAGCCGGGATTTCGGCCGCGCGGCCCACCATTTGGCGGTAGGAATTGCGAGCACATCATCATGCGTGGATCATCCCGTTCATCTCGTATTCGGCTCGTATTCGTCTCACCTTCGTCTCGCACGCGCGTTCGAGGCGGTACGAGTGCGGTCCGTCGCTGTGGATGGTGCACGTCACTCAGTGCCACAGCAGACCGTAGAGGAGTGCCTCGGTGAGCCAGCCGGAGATGCAGCCCGGAGGCCCCGCCCGGGAGGAGGGCGCCTCACCCGGCGTGGACGCGAGTACGGGCGCGGCCGTGGGCGGGGGTACGGGTCCCGGCCCCGCGGACTCCCTCGGTGACGGCGACACCGGCGGCGCACCGTACGGTGACCTGACCAGCGGGCCCTTTCCGCAGGGTGACTGGGGCGAGCCGGCCGAACGTCTCGACGAGCTGTACCGCTGGGTCGAGACGGGCGCGCTGCGCACGGTCGACTGGTATCTCGCCGACCGGGTGCGCAAGCGCCGCTTCGCCCGCGTCCTGCGCGCCGCCACCGCGCTCGGGGTGACGGCGGGCGCGACGCTGCCGCTGGTGGATCTGACGGGGGCGCTGGCGGGGGCGGCGGGCTGGGGGTACTTCTCGCTGCTGCTGGGCGCGGCGTGCGTGGGGTGCGACCGGTACTTCGGGCTGACGTCCGGGTGGATGCGGGCGGTGGCCACGGCGCAGGCGGTGCAGCGCAGACTCCAGACCCTCCAGTTCGACTGGGCCTCGGAGTGCGTACGGGAGGTGCTGGGCCCGACCGAGGGCACGGCGAGCGAGGCCGCGGAGCGGTGCCTCGGGGTGCTGCGGCGGTTCACGGAGGACGTGACGGAGCTGGTACGGGCGGAGACCGCGGACTGGATGGTCGAGTTCCGCTCGGGTCCCGCGCCGCTGGTGATGCAGTCGATGCCGATGGGCGGAGCCCGCGGCGAGGGCCCCGTCCCGCCGCTGGGCCGCTTCCCGCTGCCGCCGGGCGCCCGCCCTAACATGCCCAGGCAGCGCCCGCCGGAGGCCCGGTAGGGCGGGCGGCTCCCGTCCTACCGGGCCTCGGAGCACGGCTCCCGCCCCACCGGGTCACGGGGCCCCGGGTCACGGGGGCGCTGCGGGGTTACGGGGCCGCCACCAGGCGGGCCAGCAGGTCCGCGTGCGTACGGCCCAGGTGCTTCGCCGCCGTCAGGAGGGTGAGCGGGGAGCCGGAGCGGGCCAGCTCCCGCAGGCGCCGCAGGGCCTGCGCGGGCTCGGGCTCGGCCAGTTCGGCCTCGTAACGGTCGCAGAACTCCTCGTACCGCTCGTCCATCCGCTCGTGGTACCAGGCCCGCAGCTCGGGCGACGGGGTGGCCGACTTGGCCCATTCGTCGAGCCGTGCGTCCTCCTTGCTGAGGCCGCGCGGCCAGAGCCGGTCCACCAGCACGCGGGTGCCGTCCTCGGGGGCCCACTCCTCGTACACCCGCTTGACCTGGACCGTCGCGTCGGCCGCGGCCGACGTGCCTTTTTCTTTGCGCTCCATCTGGTGAGCATGCCCCCGCGCGGGCGCTCGTGCGCCTTCTGGCCGCCGTGTGTCGAGAACTCGCCAAGGCCGACGGTTCAGGGGCCGGCCGGCTCGCCGGCCCCTGAATCCGATCCGTCGGTCCGCCGGTCCGCCCGTCGGTCCGCCGGCCGGTCAGCTAAAGATGATCATGGAACCTTGTCCCAGGCTCCTGGTGGCCGCCGCGTGCAGCCCCAGCCACACATGGCGCTCCCGGGCGAACGGGCTGTCGTCGTAGGGGATCGAGGCCGCCGGTTCCTCCAGCGACGTGGGGCGGTCCGGCGGGGTCGGGGCCGACGGGGGGTTGGCCGGGTCGATACCGATCGCCGGGCCGACGATCTCCAGCTCGCGCAGCAGACCCTGCGTCGAGCCCAACGGGCCGCCGCCCGCGAGGAGTTCCTCGTTCGAGAGAGGGAGGTCGAAGTCCACGGGGACGTACGCGCCCGCGTGGTCGTAGTGCCAGACGAGATGCGACTGCTGAGCCGTCGACTCGAACATCTCCAGCAACTGCTCGTAGTCACCGCCCAGTTCGCCGACCGGCGTCACCGCAAGGCCGCAGAGCTGAAGCAGATACACGCGCCGCAGGAAGTGCAGCGCGTCGTAGTCGAAGCCGGCGACCGGGGCGACATCGCCCGCGAGGCCCGGCATGTAGGCGAAGACGGGGACGGACGGCAGCCCGGCCTCGCCGAGCGCCTTGTCGTAGACGGCGATCTCTTCGGCGAAGGGGTTGTCGGGGCTGTGGCACAGCACATCGACGAGGGGGACCAACCACAGGTCACAGGCCAAGGGAGGCTCGCTCTCCAACGGGTTCGTACGCGTGCGCGCGATGGTCGGGACAGCGTAATGCGGCAGGCACGTGGGGCGAAGGGGCCCGTCGGCCCCGCATCATCGCGTCCCCATCATCCGGCATCGATCACCCATCCGGCACCGGGCGTCGGGCACCGATCACCCGGCACCGATCACCCGGTTTCGATCGTCCGGCAACGATCGTCCGCTATCGATCGATACCCAGGAACCGGAGCCGGTCACCTTCTGGCCGGAAGGTCCCAGATCCAGACCCCGCCGGTCCGCTTCCCCGGCCGCTGGAACAGCTTCTCCAGCGTCTCGTAGAGCGCCGCGTCGTTGGGCTGCGGCACCAGCACCACCACGCCGCCCTTCCAGAAGTCCAGGTCGAAGCGGGCCTGCGCGCGCCACCGGTCGTCGATCGCCGGGGCCTGGCCGCTGTAGCGGACATCACGCAGCATGGAGGAGGTGTAGCGGGCGGGCGCACCGTAGATGCCCATACGGTTCTCGCCCCAGGGCCCGTTGAAGTAGCCCCCCGGCACGGAGAATCCGAACTTCGTCGAGGACTGCCAGTGCAGCGCCTCGGCACTGCCCGGGTCGGGCAGCGGTACGGGGACCACGGACTCGCCCTCGGTGACATACGCGCGGTACATCTTCTCGGTGAAGAACCGCGGCACCTCGGGCCGCTCCCGTACCGGCAGGGGCGTCGGCACGATCGGCAGCAGGGCCACCGCCACCACCCCCAAGCCGATGAGGCGGTGCCGGCGCGGAACCCGCTCCCGCCACGCGGCCGGTGCGCCTTCCGCGTCCCGTACCGCGCTCGCGGCCCGTACGTCGCGGGCGTCCACCAGGCTCGCCACCGCGAGCGCCACCAGCGCGCCCAGCGCCGGCGCGCAGATCATCGCCACCCGCGACTCGATGACCGACTCGAAGAGCGGCTGGTGCGCCAGCGCCCGCCACGGGCCCGGCAGCACCACCTCGGTGTAGGGGAGACGGATCCGCTGCCCCAGCGACAGCAGCGCCGCCGCCACCGCCGTGAACGCCAGCGCCCTGACCACCGCGAGCCGCCACAGCCACACCACGATCCCCAGCGCGAGGGAGATCAGCGGCCAGCCGTAGAAGGCGTTCTGCTCGGTGCGGTTCATCGCCAGGGCGTCGGCCGTCGCCTCGTCGCCGAGGAGCGCCCGCCCGGAGAACTCCAGGAAGGAGAGCGGGCTGTTCCCCGCGCTGTCACCGTGCAGCACGCTGTGGTAGCTCTGCGGGCCGAGGAACTGCCAGTACAGCGGGAACGCCACCAGCGGCAGACAGACCAGCAGCGCCACCCCGACCCCGCGCAGCAGGGGGCGCAGCGCCGCCCGCGCGACATCGCGGCGTACGACGGCGTACGAGAGCGCGAAGAGCAGCGTGCCCATCACGGCGAGCAGCAGCGGTTCCTCGCCCAGGAAGATCTGGTACGTCGCGAAGAGGCCCAGCAGGACCCCGTCCCGCACGGTCCTCGGTTTGCCGTCCTTCCCGGCCCCTTCCTTTCCGCTCCTGTCCTTCCCGGCCGGTTCGCACAGGCGCAGCGCCCGGTCGATGATCACCGGAATCATGAACAGCACGAGAAAGTTCGGGTGCGCGTTGGCGTGCGAGATCATCGGCGGCCCGAAGGCCGCCAGCGCCCCGCCGAGCGCCGCCGCCCGGCGGTTCGCGGTCAGCCGGCGCGCGAAGAGCCAGTACCAGGTGAACGCAGTGGCGGCCAGCCCGAGCGTCAGGACGAGCGCCCAGGTGACGACCGGGCCGAACGCGAGGGTGACGGGCGTGAGCGGGATGGAGAGCCCGAGCATGACGGTGTTCGCCATCAGGTTCACGCCGTCGGGGAAGTTCTGGATCGTGGTGAAGAGCGGATTGCGCAGATGCGTGACGTTGTCCGCGGTGACCGCGAAGAACCACTCCCACTGGTTCTGGTCCGACCCCGCGTCCGCGAGGTAGGCACGGTCGAGGTCCGCCCACAGCCCCTTGTAGAGGAAGAAGGAGGCGAGGACGAAGACTCCGGCGACGGCCAGGTCCGTACGGTGCCGGCGCCCCCAGCGGCGCACCGCCCCCTGGATGCCGCCCTGGCTACCGCCCTGTTCGCCGCCCTCCCGGGACGGCCCGCCGCGGGAGACCCGCAGCCGGGCCAGCTCCAGCAGCACCCTGCCGTAGTCCAGTGGCCGTACCTTCGAGCCCGGCTGGTGCGACCAGCGCACCGGCACCTCCGTCACCGGCCATCCGGAGCGCCGGAAGAAGCGCAGTATCTCGACGTCTATGCCCCAGCCGTCCAGCCGCGAGTCGGCGAACGCGGCCCGTGCCCGCTCGCCGTCGAAGAGCTTGAAGCCGCACTGGGTGTCGCTGATGCCGTCGACCGCGACGCGCTGTATCAGCCGGTTGCCGAGCCGTCCCAGCCACTCGCGCACCGCGAGCTGCCGTACCTCTATCCGCGCGTCGGGATGGGCGCGCGAGCCGATCGCCACGCCACCGCCGCCGTCCGCCGAGAGCCGCTCGTCGAGCCGGTCGAGTTCGTCGATCGGGGTGGCGAGGTCCGCGTCGGTCACCAGGACGCGCCGGCCGTACGAGGCGAGCACACCCTGCCGCAGGGCGTGCCCCTTGCCGTGGTTGCCGTCGCTCCTGACGAGCTGGATGCGCGGCTCACCGGCGGCGGCCTCGGCGGCGACCTCGGCCGTACGGTCGGTGGAGCCGTCGTCGACGACGATCAGCTCCCACTCGCCCCAGCGGTCGGGGTCCGCGCGCAGATGGTCGCGGATGGCGTCGAGGGTGGGGCGCAGCCGGCGTTCCTCGTTGTACGCGGGCACGACGACGGTCAGGTCGACGAGGCCGCCGATGTGCGCAGCCACCTCCGCACCCGCGCTGGTATCCGTATCCGTCGGATCCGTACCGGCGCCCGTGTCCGCGCCGTGGGTCTCTTCCGTCGTCATGTCCGCGGGCGCTCCAAGCGGTCCGCCCACCTCAGGGAGTGGTCGTCGTAGTCACCGATGACGGTCCGTACGGCCGCCGCGTCGCCGAGGGTCAGTGCGTCGACCAGCGGCTCGTAGCCGTTCCAGAGCCAGGTGGCACAGGCTGTCGCCCCGCCTTCCGCCCGCAGGAACGGTACGGAGAACACCCACGCCTGCACGCGCAGCCGGTGCAGGAACTCCGCGACGTAACGGTTGGCGACCAGGGTGCCCAGCTCGCGCCAGAACCGCAGGTCGTAGCCGATGAGGATGTTCAGCTCCCCGGCCCTGGCCGCGCGCGCCGCCTCCTCGGCCCGGCGCCGTACGGAGACCAGCGCGGTGCCCTGCGCCCTGACGGCGAGCTGTTCACCGCCCAAGTCGCGGAAGACTGCGTCGACGACCAGGGCGCGCGCTTCGGCCATGCCCCGGAAGTCCGTCACGGAGAACTGGTGGACCCGGAAGCCCCGGTGCTGGTCGGAGTCGAGCAGATCCTGCGCCGAGAGGTCGACCAGCGCCTCCCTGACGGGCGTCGCCGAGACCCCGTACTGCTCGGCGATCTGCTTGACCGTGAATTCCTGCCCCGGCAGTAAACGGCCCGCAAGCACCTCGTCACGCAGCGCGTCCGCGATCTGCTGCCGCAAAGTATTGCGGGTGACAGCTCCGCTGGCGGGCATGGTTTTCCGTCCCCTCATCCGGCTTCCGACACCTTAGACCGACCGGCAATCGGGGGGCGGCGTCGCGGGGGCGGGCCTGACCAGGCCCGCGGCCGGATTCGGCCCCGGCCCCTGTCCGGATTCCGCGACTCCGCGACTCCGCGAGCCCACGAGCCCACGAGCGCGCGGGTCCCGTACAACCCGCAGGTCCCGCGCTACGCCGCCGTGTGCTCGTCCGCCACGGACAGCGCCGCGTCCAGAATGGCCAGCCCCTCCTTCGCCTCTGCCTCGGAGACATTGCAGGGCGGCACCGCGTGCGTACGGTTCATGTTCACGAAGGGCCACAGGCCGCCCTTCTTGCACGCCGCGGCGAAGGCGGCCATCGGCGCGTTCGCCGCGCCCGACGCGTTGTACGGCACCAGCGGCTCGCGCGTCTCCCGGTCCCGTACGAGATCGAGCGCCCAGAAGACCCCCGTACCCCGCACCTCGCCCACCGAGGGGTGACGCGCCGCCAGTTCGCGCAGGCCGGGGCCGAGGATCGTCTCGCCGATGTGCGCCGCGTGCTCCACGATCCTCTCCTCCGCCATCACCTGGATCGTCGCGACGGCGGCGGCGCAGGCCAGCGGGTGGCCGGAGTAGGTGAGTCCGCCCGGGTAGGGGCGGGTGGCGAAGGTCTCGGCGACGGCGGCGGAGATGGCGACGCCGCCGAGCGGTACGTACCCCGAGTTGACGCCCTTGGCGAAGGTCAGCAGATCGGGGACGACGTCGTGGTGCTCGGCGGCGAACCACTTTCCCGTACGGCCGAATCCCGCCATCACCTCGTCCAGCACGAACACGATCCCGTGCCGGTCGCAGATCTCCCGTACGCCCGCGAGATAGCCGGGCGGCGGCGTCATGACGCCCGCCGTGCCCGGGATCGTCTCCAGGATGATCGCGGCGATCGTCGCCGGGCCCTCGAAGGCGATGGTCGCCTCCAGGTGCTCCAGCGCGCGGGCGCACTCCTCGGCCTCGTCGGAGGAGTAGAAGGCGGAGCGGTAGAGGAAGGGACCGTGGAAGTGGACGACGCCGGCGGTGCCGCTGTCGGAGGCCCAGCGGCGCGGGTCGCCGGTCAGGTTGATCGCCGTGGAGGTGGATCCGTGGTAGGAGCGGTACGCGGAGAGCACCTTGGGGCGGCCGGTGTGGAGGCGGGCCATCCGGATGGCGTTCTCGACGGCCTCGGCGCCACCGTTGGTGAAGAAGATCTTGTCGAGGTCGCCAGGGGTGCGTTCGGCGATGAGCCGCGCGGCCTCGGAGCGCACGTCCACGGCGAAGGCGGGCGCGAAGGTGGTGAGGCGGCCGGCCTGTTCCTGGATCGCGGCGACGACGGTGGGGTGCTGGTAGCCGATGTTGGTGAAGACGAGACCGCTGGTGAAGTCGAGGTAGCGGTTGCCGTCGTAGTCCCAGAAGTAGGAGCCCTCGGCGCCGGCGACGGCGAGCGGATCGATCAGGTCCTGCGCGGACCAGGAGTGGAACACGTGCGCGCGGTCGGCGGCCTTCACCGCGGCACCGATGTGCGGGGCGGCGGCGTGCGGGTCTTCGTACGGGGTGGGGTGCGGGGCGGCGTGTGCGGTCATGGGACCAGCGTAGGGAGGTCCGGGATGGGGCGGATATGGCCAGTATGTATGGGCCGGGCGGCGCCGGTCGGCACTCTGTCGGGTCCGCTCCCCCGGCCGCACCGGACGTCCGCCGATCGGTGTGCTCCCCTCGATCCGCTCCCCCTCGGTAGGAGATGATCCGGGCGCGACACCACAATGGGGTGTCAACGGGGTACGACGTACAGCGTACGGGAGGGGCCGCGCGGCCATGGACGGACTGGTAGCAGGAGATCCCACGCACATCGGTGCCTACCGGCTGCTGGCCCGCCTCGGCGCGGGCGGGATGGGCCAGGTCTATCTGGCGCGTTCCGACCGGGGCCGCACGGTCGCGGTCAAGCTCGTCCGGCCCGAGCTGGCCGAGCAGGAGCAGTTCCGCGGCCGGTTCCGGCAGGAGGTGGCGGCGGCGCGGCGCGTCGGCGGGATATGGACGGCGCCGGTCCTCGACGCCGACACGGAGGCGGACGTGCCGTGGCTGGCCACGGGCTATGTCGCGGGGCCCTCGCTCCAGACGGTGGTGTCGGGGCGGCACGGACCGCTGCCGGAGCGTTCCGTCCGTATCCTCGCGTCCGGCCTCGCCCACGCGCTCCAGGACATCCACGCGGCGGGACTGATCCACCGTGACCTCAAGCCGTCCAACGTGCTGGTGACGATCGAGGGCCCGCGCGTCATCGACTTCGGGATAGCCCGCGCGCTGGAGAGCGTGGGGGACGAGAGCCTGACCCGTACCGGCGCGCTGGTGGGCTCGCCCTGCTTCATGGCGCCCGAGCAGGTGCGCGGGGACCGGGTGACGGCGGCGTGCGACGTCTTCTGCCTCGGCTCGGTCCTGGCGTACGCGACGACGGGACGGCTGCCGTTCGGCGGTACCGGCACCGGGGTGCATGCCCTGATGTTCCGTATCGCGCAGGAGGAACCGGACCTGTCGGGGCTGCCCGAGGGCCTGCTGGAGCTGGTACGCGACTGTCTGCGCAAGGATCCGGCGCAGCGGCCGACCACGCGGGACATCCTGGCCCGGGTGGGCGAGGCGGAGGACTCGGGGGCGGGCCCCGGCGGGGAACCGTGGCTGCCGGGCGGGCTGCTGGCGCAACTGGGGCAGCACGCGGTGCGGTTGCTGGAGCACGAGGACCCGACGGGGACGGTACGGCCGCCGGAGGCGGCGCCCGGCACAGGCACCGGCACCGGCCCTTCGGCAGCGGGGTCCCCGGGCCCGTACGGAACGCGGGTGGTGAACGACCCGACACCACCCACACCCACACCCGCACCCACACCCGCGCCCGCGCCCTCATCCACGCTGCCACCGCACTCCCCGCCGTACCCCGGCTACGGCTATCCGCAGCCGGGGTACGGCGGCCCGGTCACGCCCTTCGGCCCCACTCCCCCGTACACCCCGGCCCCGCCACCGGCGCCACAACCGGCGGCGCGCAGCGTCCGCGGCACGGTGGCCCTGATCGCCGTCGCGGTGGTCGTCGCCATCGGAGCGGGCGGCTCGGTGTACGCCGTCATGCACGGCGGCGGGCCGCGCACGGACGACGCGGCGGGCGACGCGTCCCCGGATCCGTCCGGGAACCCCTCGGGTACCGGCCCGCAGCCCTCGGGCTCCGACCCGGCGCCCGGCCCCGGCGACGTCCCTGCCTCGTATCTCGGCACCTGGAACGCCGCCGTGGACGGCGGCTCGGGGCGCAGCACGCGGACGCTGGTCATCCGGCAGGGTGAGACCGGCGACACCGTCCTGACCCTGACGGCGGACGGCCCGAAAGACGGCTCCGGCGGATACCACTGCGTCTTCGAAGCCCCGCTGACCGCCCCCGCCCCGAACGGCGGCCCACTGCGGATCGGGCCGTCGGAGGTGACCGCCGCGGAGCCGATGACCTCCTGCTCTCCTGGCCCCGCCACCGAGTTGACGATCCTCCCCGACGGGAGCCTGCGCCGCGTGACGACGGCCGGTGAGGCCCTCACGTACACGAAGGCGGGCTGACCGAACCCGCCCGGCGGGTACGGAACCGTACCCCTGTGTCCCGGTTTCTGGGCCCGGAGTTGGGTCCCCGGGCCCAATACCGGCCCGTGGGCCGGCGGTAGCCTCGGCAGTTCCGTACGCGACCGCGCACGGAGTGTCACCGGAGCCCGGGAGGCCCATCTCATGCTCCTCACCTCTGCCCGGGCCCGGCGTGCGCTGGGTGCCGTTGCCGTCGTCCTGATGCTGGGCTCCGCGGCGGCCTGCGGGGAGACGAAGAACACTGACGGCAAGGAGGCGTCCGCCGGGTCACCCGCCGCCGGTGAGGACAGCCTGGAGAAGCTGATCGTCGCCGAGGTCAAGGGATTCGAGGTGACCGGGGCGACCGCGGCGCAGGTGCGCGCCACCGATGCCGTAACGGCGTCGAAGGCGGCCTGCCAGCCGATCGCGGACCTGGTGGGAACCGTGGCCGCGGGCTCTCCTTCGGACACCGTCTACCGGCAGTTGGTCGCGGCCTCGGAGCCGGAAGACATGACTGCGTCGGGCGTGCTGGTGGGTCTCTCCTCCTATCCGCGAGGCGGAGCCGCCCGGGCCCTGGCCGATCTCGGCAAGGCCGTGTCCGCCTGCGGTGGCGGCTTCACGACGACCGCGGCGGACGGCGAGGACGGAGCGGACGTCTACTCGGGGGTCGAGGCGGAGGACGGTCCGGTGGGGCTGGACGAGTCGCTGGCCTTCGAACTGACCGGTTCGCTCGACGGGGAGAAGATCCCGCTGAAGTACGCGCTGGTACGCGCGGGGGACACGATGGCGCTCTTCTACGCGATGAATCCGTTCGACCCGGCGAGCGTGGACATCGCGCCCGCGGTGACAGCGGCGCAGTTGGCCAGGCTCACGTAACGAATCGCTCGACGCATCGTCGCTCAACGGGGGAAGAGGGCACGTCATGCCGACACGCAGGGAGCAGAGGCGGTTCCGGTGGGCCGTCCGGACCACCGGCCGGGGTGACGGCGGCCAGTCCGGACCGGAGTATCTGGGCCTGGTACTGGTCGTCGTGGCGATCGTCGGCGCTCTCCTGGCCACCGGCATCGGCACGGGGCTGACGGAGAAGATCGGCGCGCAGGTCTGCTCGATCGGCGGCGGCGCGGAGTGCGGGACGGGCGGAACGGGCGGAACGGGCGGAACGGGCGACGATCCGGCCGCGGCCACCACGACGGGTGGCACCACGGGCGGTGGTGGCGACCCCGGCGACCCCGTCGAACTCGCCGCCGACGCGCCCAAGACCCAGGCGGAGCTGGACTACGAGGCGGCCCAGCGCGAGTTGGACGACGCGAACGCGGAATACGCCCGGGCCAAGAAGGTCCTGCTGGACGCCGCCGCCGCGCTCGGGCAGATCGCGGCGGACGAGCTGGGCATCACGGACGCCCTGAAGTGCTTCCAGGAAGGCGACCTGGCCGCGTGCGGCGAGACAGCCCTCACCGTGGCGATGCAGTTCATCGGCGGCATCCCCGCCAAGATCGTGAAGAAGTACGGGCTGAGCCCCTCCAAGTGGAAGAAGGCCGCCAAGCTCGGCAAGGACATCGTCGGACACGGCAAGGACCTGTACTCCGGCACCAAGGGCATGTGGAAGGCCAAGAAGAAGGCCGACCGGCTCAAGGCCAAGCTGGCGGACCTGAAGGGCAGGCTGCCCCAGCGCAAGAAGAAGCCGGTCACCTGCGCGGTGTCCCACAGCTTCCCGCCCGGCACCCCGGTCCTGCTGGCCGGCGGCGGCCGCGTCCCCATCGAGACCGTCGAGGTCGGCGACAGGGTCGTGGCGACGGACCCGGAGACGGGCCTGACGGCCGCCCGCCCTGTCGAGCGCACGATCACGACGCACGACGACACACACTTCACCCGGCTGACCGTCGCCACCGCCTCGGGCCCCGCCGTGATCACGGCGACCGACACGCACCCGTTCTGGTCGGCGGACCGGGGCGACTGGCTCGACGCGGGCGACATCGACCGCGGCACCCGGCTCCGTACATCGGACGGCACCACGGCGGAGGTCACCGTCGTCACCCGCTCCACCCACCGCAGGAGCACGCACGACCTCACGATCGCCGGGGTCCACACGTACTACGTCGGTGTCGGCGGCGGCTCGGCCCTGGTCCACAACAAGGACTGCACCATCGGTTCGGTCCCCGGCCCGAACGGGGAGACGTTCGCGCTTCCCAAGGGCGCCAAGGGAACTCCGGTAGCCTCTGGAAAGGGCATGGCCTACGACATTCCCCCGGGCACCAAGGGCCTTGATCCGCGCGTGACCCAGGTCCGCGTCATGGACCCTGTGACCACGGGGAAGTACCAGTACCCCAAGGGCTACGTGGTCTACATGAACAAAGCAGGGCAGTCGGTCAATCCAGCGACAGGGCAGACATTGAGCAAGGCAGATCCTTACAACCACCTGAGCATTCCATGACGGCGGTCCTCGGCGATCTCCTGTGGGCCCCCACGGTGCCGCCGGCCACGGAGGCGGGGACCGGGGCCGGGACGAATCCGCTGCGCGAGACCGACGCGTTGCAGGAAGCCCAGCTCCTCGACCTCCGGTGGCACGCGCTCTCGTCGACGCTGGGGCTGCTCTTCGAACTGCGCACGGCGATGCAGTTCGATGTGGGGACGGCGGCGGTACTGATGGTGCGGGGTGCGCGGGAGTGCGCCTGGGACGCGAGCCCCGCGCAATCACCGCTGACCGCGTGGAACGTGGTGGGGAGCGAGCCTTCGCGGGCCGCCGGTTCCTTCGGGATGACGCTGTCCTTCTATCCCCGGGCAGGGCTGCGGCTCGCCGGGGAGAGCGCGGAGTTCTACGTCGTGGATGTCCCCGGTCTCGGCGACACCCCACCCGACTACGTCGAAGCCGCCTCCGACATCTCGAACCTCGGGCAGCGACTGCCGAGTTGGGCGTCCCCCTTCTCGCCGCTCTGGTCCGCCTCCCTGCACGGATGACGGCCGCCGAGGGGACAGACCGTCAGCTACTTCCTACTCCCCTACTCCTCAATACGGATCACACGCACCCCCGTGCCCCGGTACCGCACGGGGTCAACGGTGAAGACCGGCCGTCCCCTCGGCCACTCCACCGAGGGGCGGGCGAGATGCAGGACGTGCGCGCCGCTCCAGTCGGCCTCGGTCGTCTTCTGCTCGCGAAGGACCTTTCCGACCGCTGCCGCGCCCGCGAAGTCCAGCTCAGTGATGTCGACGGACGGCAGGGCCCCGACATGCTCCGCGACACCGGCTCGATCACCTTCGGCGACCGCGAGGCACAGCGCCGGAAGGTAGATCCGTAACGCCGGATCCTTCTCCGCCTCGACCACCAGGCGGGACGCCATCCGGTTTCCCGCGCCGAGCGCGAGGGCAGCCGTGTCGTCGAGTACGACCGCGCGCGCCGGCGGGTACATGTCCTCCTTCACTCCTGGACCTCCCCGAGGCGTCCGGACACGATGCCGGTCCAGAGGGCCTCGCCGGCCTTCTCGTCCTCCTCGGTGTACGGCCTGCCGAGGAAGTGCTCCTCGACGTACGCCTTGGTCTCCTCGTACCGCTGCGCCAGCTCCTCCTTCGTGGGGGTCGCGTCGGCCAGCTCGGCCAGCAGGTCGCGCATAGTGATGCCACGATCCCTGGCCAGCTCCTGCAGCCGGTCGCGGACGGCGGGGTCAACCTTGATCGTCGTGTCGGCCACAGCGACAGTATACCTTCGGTATACCGCCGGAGGGCCGTTCGAGGGTGACGGACATGGCACTCCATTTCGTTCGAGGGAACCGACCCGCCGAATGGGGGCCGGGAGCTTGCGGCCGGCGCCCGTCAGGCGAGACCGGGTTCGCCGCCGGACACCACGGGGGCCACCAGGGCCGCGCGGACCAGGGCTCCGCCCCTCTTCGCGGCGTCCACGAAGCCGCGCGCCGCCGCGTTCAGGGGTGGCGGGGCACAGGCGCGGCAGGCGGCGCCCGAGGGTGGGAGCGGGGCGCGGCACTCCTCGCATTCGGCGCGCGGCGGGGGCGCGGATGTCGCCGCCGCAGGGTCCCGTGGCGGCAGCGGTACGGGCATCTTGCGGCGCAGCCGGTCCGCGATCAGGCCCGGCGCGGAGAGCACCGGCGTCGGCAGCCCAGCCGTCAGCGCCTGCCTCACCTGCGCATCGCTCGCACCACAGCCCCGCCACTCCTCCACCAGCGGTGCCAGCCGCACCGCTTCGAAGGGACCGAGGGTCAGCCGGGGCTCCCCGCGCCCGAGGGAGAGCAGCAACTCCGTGGCGGACCTGAGCTGTTCGGGAACGGTGACCTTGGGCTGCCGCGCCCGCCGCGCCTGACCCACCGGCCGCGGCCGCTCGCGCACGGGGGAGGGAGGTTCTTGTTCCCCAGTCTTTTCTCCCGTAGGGAGCGAGCCCGACACGCCGCCTTCCTGGTCACCGGAGGCCAGGTTTCGGCCACTTTCGTTGTCTTCGGCACCACCGTCACCGGCGACGTCCGATCCCTCGTTCGTGTGAGGGTGATCGAACACCTCGTACACCGTGGAGAGTTGACCCGACTCGCGGTTCTTCACGACCGGCCGGCGCAGATAGCGGGATTCCTCCAGCTCATGCAGAGCTTCGGCGATCCGGCCACGGCCTTCCTTGCGCAGCTCGGCGAGCGACCGGATCGAGACGCGGGCGCCGGACGGCAGGCTGAGTAAGTACATCAGTACGCCTGCCGCGCACCACGAGATGCTGCGATCGCGCAGCAGCGCGTTGGTGAAGGTGGAGAACGAACGAGTCGGCGTTGTACGGTGAATGCGCATCCGGAGGTTTGTCTCCTGGTGTCGAGCCCCCGGGTGATTGGGTCACCGCGGGGGTATTTTCCTGCCCGAAGCCCGGATCCGATCGCGGATCCGCGGGCTTGCCGTGACTGTAACGCCACGCACTGTGACGAGCGCAAGTGTCAACAGTGCCGACCGGGGCTGGCGTTCGATTCGCTGCGGATCGCCCGTCAGATCGACCCTGACCTGCGGAGATCCGTTACCGCAGAATCGTTTGGCCGACGCCCCCGAACCCCCGCCGCACCACCCGGAGTTCACCCATCGGAGTGACACCCCCGGGCCGGGACGAGCCGGGAAGATCAAGACGGGCGCCCGTAATTCCATTTGTTTCAGCTCTATGACGGCACGCCGTCCCGCAGTACGTTGGGAGCGCTCCCATAACCGGATCCCCCACACCCCCCCAACCCGGAAGATGGAGACCGCATCATGGATTGTCATGAGCACTTAAGGCCCAACCGCGCCACCCGCCCCCGGCACACCAAGCGCTGGCTCCTGCGCGTCCTGGGGCTGCTCTCCACCGTCATGCTCTGCCTGATCGGTACGGTCGGCACCGCCTCCGCCCACGGGTCGGTCATCGACCCCGCCTCCCGCAACTACGGCTGCTGGCTGCGCTGGGGCAGCGACTTCCAGAACCCGGCGATGGCCACGCAGGACCCCATGTGCTGGCAGGCGTGGCAGGACAACACCAACGCCATGTGGAACTGGAACGGCCTCTACCGCAACGGCGCCGCCGGTGACTTCCAGGCCGTCGTCCCGGACGGCCAGCTCTGCAGCGCGGGCCGCACCGAGGGCGGACGCTACAACTCGCTGGACGTCCCCGGCCCGTGGAAGACGACCAGCATCAACAGCAACTTCAAGATCAACCTGTACGACCAGGCCCGGCACGGCGCCGACTACATCCTCGTCTATGTCAGCAGGCAGGGTCTCGACCCCACGACCCAGCCGCTGACCTGGAGCGACATGCAGTTGGTCAAACGGACCGCCGCCTACGCCCCGGCCGAGTACTACCCCATCGACGTCACCACGTCGGGGTACACCGGCCGGCACGTCGTCTACACGATCTGGCAGGCCTCGCACATGGACCAGACGTTCTTCATGTGCAGTGACGTGACCATCTCCTGAGCCCGGCCCCACCCCGGCTCGCCCCCGTCCCCCACCCGAGGACAACGGGCGCCGCACCCCCGGTGCGACGCCCGTTCGTGGCGCTCAGGAAGCCGGACCCGAGGCTGGGCCCGAGGCCGGGCCCGAGGCCGGGCCCGAGGTCAGGCCCGAGGTCAGGCCCGAGGCCGGGTCCGCTGCCCCCGCCGGGTCCGCTGCCCCCGCCGGGTCCGCCCCCGCCGCCGGGGCCCCTGCCGCGACGCAGAAGACGTTGCCCTCCGGATCGGCCATCACGATGTGATGCTCCTCGGCCTCCGCCACGACCGTCCCGCCCGCCGCCACCAGCCGCTCGGCCTCTGCCCTGATCCGCGCCCACCGCTCCTCGGCGCCGCCGCGCACGGGCAGCCGGATGTCCATATGGAGACGGTTCTTCGCCGTACGCGGCTCGGGGACCTTGAGGATCGACAACCGCGGGCCTGTCCCGTCCGGATCGCACAGCCACGCCCCGTCCTCGGCGGAGAGATCCTCCTCCAGATCGAGACTCGCCAGCCACTCCACGCGGGTGGCGAAAGGCGCGGGCGGCGGCTCGTCGACATAGCCGAGCGCCGCCTTCCAGAACTCGGCGAGGAGTCGCGCGTCCGTACAGTCCAGGGTCAGATCGATGCGTGCCGCCATGACAGGACCGTACTGCCCACCACTGACAATCCGGCCGGCCCTCGGGACAACAGCACCGCCCCGGCGGCCGTTTCGGGCGCCGGGGCGGTGTGGGTCGAGCCGTCGGACCAGTGCGGTGGAGCGTCCCGGTGAACTACAGGAACGAGTTGATCTCGATCGTCTCGGTGCGGCCCGGGCCCACGCCGATCGCCGAGATCGGGGCTCCCGACATCTCCTCCAGCGCCTTCACGTACGCCTGCGCGTTCTTCGGCAGGTCGGCGAACGTCTTCGCCTTCGTGATGTCCTCCGACCAGCCGGGCAGGTACTCGTACACCGGCTTGGCGTGGTGGAAGTCCGTCTGGCTGTAAGGAAGTTCCTCGACGCGCCTGCCGTCGATCTCGTACGCCACACACACCGGGATCTGCTCCCAGCCGGTCAGCACGTCCAGCTTGGTGAGGAAGAAGTCCGTCAGGCCGTTGACCCGGGTCGCGTAGCGCGCGATCACCGCGTCGAACCAGCCGCAGCGGCGGTCGCGGCCCGTGGTGACACCCCGCTCGCCGCCGATGCGGCGCAGGGCCTCGCCGTCGTCGTCGAAGAGTTCCGTGGGGAACGGTCCGGCGCCGACGCGCGTCGTATAGGCCTTGAGGATGCCGATGACACGGTTGATCTTCGTCGGCCCGACACCCGAGCCGGTGCAGGCGCCGCCCGCCGTCGGGTTGGACGAGGTGACGAAGGGGTACGTGCCGTGGTCGACGTCGAGCAGGGTGCCCTGGCCGCCCTCGAAGAGGACGACCTTGCCCTCGTCGATCGCGTTGTTCAGGATCAGCGTCGTGTCGGCCACGTACGGCTTGAGCCGGTCCGCGAAGGTCAGCAGCTCCTCGACGATCTTGCCGGACTCTATGGCCCGCCGGTTGAAGACCTTGGCGAGGAGCTGGTTCTTGGACTCCAGCGCCGCGTCGACCTTCTGCTCCAGGATCGACTCGTCGTAGAGGTCCTGGACCCGGATACCGGTGCGGTTGATCTTGTCCGCGTACGTCGGGCCGATACCGCGCCCGGTCGTGCCGATCTTCCGCTTGCCGAGGAACCGTTCCGTCACCTTGTCGACCGTGACGTTGTACGGCGTGATCAGGTGCGCGTTGCCACTGATCAGCAGCTTCGACGTGTCGACACCGCGCTCGCCAAGACCGTTCAGCTCGGAGAACAGGACAGCCGGGTCGACCACCACGCCGTTACCGATCACCGGGGTGCACCCCGGGGAGAGGATTCCGGAAGGGAGGAGATGCAGTGCGTACTTCTGGTCGCCCACGACGACCGTGTGGCCGGCGTTGTTGCCGCCCTGGTAGCGCACGACATAGTCCACGGAACCACCGAGCAGGTCGGTGGCCTTTCCCTTGCCTTCGTCACCCCACTGAGCACCGAGCAGCACAAGTGCGGGCACAGGCGTACACCCCTTCCGGGCGGGGCATGTCCAAGGTCAGGGAGCGCACGAACGCCGTTCGTACGGCGTGAGTACGCCGTAACCATGCGTGATCCGTGCCTGCGACATCGCACAGCGTTGTACGACACAGACCTGACCGTCGAACCGGATGCCCCGGAATAGACGAAGCCCCTGGCGCAATAGCGCAAGGGGCTCTTGCACAAAGATGCTACCCGAGGAAGGACCGAGGTGTCGGCTCCGGAGCCCGCCGAGAACGGCGCGCAGCAGCTTCTGGTGGTCATCGACCCGGTCTCCGGCCGGACCGACGGCGAATCGGTGCGGATCGCGAGAGACGTGCTCAGCGGGGGTGCGGCGGTGAAGATCTGCTTCCCCGAGGGGCCCGACGAGCTGGCGCGGGCGCTGGCCCGGCGCGGCAGCCGGCGCCCCGTGCTGGTGGGCGACGACCGGGCGCTGCTGCGGATGGTCTCGCTGCTGCACCGCGAGCGCGAGCTGACCGCGGGCGCGCTCTCGGTGGTGCCGGTGGGCGCCTCCGTGGAGCTGGCGCGCTCGCTGGGCGTGCCGACGGGCGCGGTGGCGGCGGCGCGGGCGGTGCTGGACGGCGCGGTACGCAGACTGGACCTGCTGGTCGACGACAGCGACGGGGTGGTGCTGGGCGATCTGCGGATCCCGGCCCTCCCCTCGCTCCCCGGTCGGCCGGGGGCCGGCGGCGCGGCCCGCGACCCGGGCGACGGCGCCGGGGTCGCGCCCGCCGTCGCCTCGGTCTGGCACACCTGCCGCTCCCTGGTCCGTACGCTCGTCCGCCCCGTCCCGCACGCCCTCGCGGTCCACACGCACCGGCTGCGGGTCGAGGCGGACGGGGTCGTGCTGAGCGATCTGGACGAACCGGTCGAGGCCGTGATCGTACGGTCGCGTGGCGGCCGGGCCGAGGTGGTGATCCGGACGCGCGGCGCGGCCGAGCCGGTCAGGGCGAGCGCCCTGTCCGTGACCGTCTCGGGCGCGGACTTCCGCTACCGCGCGGACGCCCGGGTCACCGGTCCGGTCCGTACGAGGACCTGGACGCTGCGGCCGGGGGCCTGGGGGCTGACCCTGCCCACCGGCGCGGCGAGCGGTCCGGCGGTGGCCGGGGCGTACGCGGGTCCCGGCGGCGGTCCCCACGGGGGCCGGCCCGGCGGCTGACACCCTTCGCGTTACCCTCAGCGTCCGATCAACGCCCGGGGGGACGGCACACATGCACGGCACGTACGGCACGGCGGCCCGGAGACCCGGGCCGGGCGGTGGTGAGAGCGGGGACGCCGGTGGCGGGCCGCGCGCGGCCGTCGCCCTCGACCTCCCCGACACGGCGGAGGCCCTGAGCCGCTACCGGGCCCGCGCCGGTACCTGGGCGCGCGTCGGGCCGACGCTGCTGGCCGGCGTCGCGGTGATCGCGCTGGCCGCCCGGGGGCGCGGACTGGCCTGGCCCGAGGAGGTGCTGCCGTCCCTGTGCGGGCTCGCCGCCTTCACGACCGGGCTCGGCCTGGGCGCCCGGCGGCTCGCCCGCCGGATGAGGAACCGACTGACGGCGGCCCCGTGGACGGCCTGCGCTGCCGTCTCCGTACCGCGCGGGCTGCACGGCGGGACGGTGGTTCTGCGCGACCCGGTCACCGGTGAGCTGTGGCCACTGGCCGTGATCGCCGTACAGCAGCGCTATCAGCTCGTGGAGCCGGGCCCCGGCGGGGTGCTGTGGTGGTGCGGCGATCCCCGGACCGGCGGGGTGATCGCGCCGCCGGGCGGGGCGGAGCTGGTCTGGACGCGGGCGGTACGGGGGGAACGGGCGCGGCGGCGGAACGTACGGGTGGCGGTGGAGCGCGGGGTGCTGGAACGGCCGGTTCCGCGTCAGCCGCAGGACCAGGACCACTCACAGCCACAGCAGCCGCTGACCGCCACACCCGTACCGCCCGTACCGCCCGTACCGCCCGTACCGCCCGCGTCCGCACCGTCCGCCTTCCGCCGTAAAGGCGTCTTCCGCTGGGTCCTGCTCGTCGGCGCGATCGCGCTCGGCGTGGGCATCGCGTCCTCCGAGGCCGCGGAGAAGGACCCGCAGATCGACCTCACCGTGATCGACGAGGCTTCGGACGGCGCCTGCACCGTGCGGTGGACCGAGCCATGGAGCGGCACGGAACGCCAGGGCACCTACCACTGCGACCCGGACCGCGATCCCCTCCTCCACGACTGGGAGACCGGATGGCTGGTCTCGTACGGCCCGTGGAAGGGCGAGCTGTACGACACCGAGTGGCGCGGCACGATCGCCAACGAGGTGAACGACGCGGTGTTCCTGGCCGGGGCGGTGCTCGTACTGGCCGGCCTGGCCGGGGGCGGCGTACGGCTGCTGCGGCGGCGGGAGGAGGGGCCCGGGAACGGCACAGGCGCCAGGGGCGGCGACCGTACGACCCTGGCCTCGTTCTCCTCTCCGTCCCCTTCTTCCCCTTCTTCCCCTCTGTCCCCTCCGTCCTCGCTGTCCTCCGCGGTGCCGCGTCCGCGCCCGCCCGTCAGCCTCGCCAAGGCCGCCGACCGCCCGGCCGGCGCGGACCCCGGGGCGCCGGTCGCCTTCACGTACGCGGCCCTCGCCGCCGAGGCGCGCCGCTGGGCCGTCCCGCCGTCGTCGGGCCGCCGGTACCGCCCCGACCTCGACATCCGGGCGGTGCCGTGGTGGCGGGTGCGGACGCTGCGTGAGCTGAGTTCGCTGACCGCCGTCCTCCAGAGCCTCGGTGTCGCGGCGGGCGTGGGGGTGCTGTGGCTGATCCCGGGTGACGAGATGCCGTGGATGACGCTGCTGATGGGCGGGGCGTGTACGGCGGCGGGGCTGACGGCGCTGCTCCGGCTGGTGCGGCGGGACCTGCCCACGGTGCGCACGCTCGTCCGGGCGGCTCTCGCCCCGGTGCCGGTGCCCAAGCGGTACGTCCTGCTGGACGATCCGTACGGCGCGGGGCCCGTGCTGCTGTTCTTCCCCGCCCACGGTGGCGACGACGACCTGCCGGAGGCGCTGCTCGGGGTGCTGCCGCCCGGCACGGCGCGGCGCCCCTGGCTCGGGCTGCCCGCCACCACCGGCGTGGCGGAGCTGCGGGGCTGGCTGGACCCGTCCCCGGCCGTCGTGCCGTGGGTCGAGGGCCGGGCGCTGTGGCCCCGGCACCCGTACGAGGAGATCAACCCGAACGACCCGGGGGTCCGCGCCTATCTGGAACTGCTCGCGCCGAACGTCACCGCGACTTCCTAAAGACCCTGGGCCCGCTCCGCCCGGCGTTCGTCCTGGAGCGCCCGCCAGCGGTCCATCATGGTCACCAGTTCCTCCTGAAGGAACTCGAAGAACTCGACCGTCTCCGCCAGCCGCGCCCCCGCCGGGGTGTCCCGCCCCAGCGAGTCGGCGCCGTCGCGCAGGGCGTTCTCCCAGCGCATGAGCACCGCGTCGCGCTGCGCGAACGTCGTGTACCAGACCTCGTTGTGCACCCGGTAGCGGTCCCGCCGGGAGCCCGGGTCGCGTTCCCGGCCGATGAGGCTGACCTGGACGAGATAGCGGATCGCGCCGGACACTGCCGCCGGGCTGATGCCGAGCCGCTCGCTCAGCTCGGCGGAGGTCAGGGACGCGTCGTCGGAGGAGAGCAGGGCGGCGAAGACCCGCGAGGCGGTCCGCTGCATGCCGGCCTCGGTCATCTCGGCCGCGAACCGCTCCACGAAGCGGGCCACCGCCTCCTGGTTCCGTGAGGGGCTGTTGTCGTTCATCGCCTGCTCATCTCCCCTGCCGCCGTTCCGTCCGCTTCGCCGTGCGTCCGCGTCCCGATCTTAACGCGCCCTTTTTACGCTTCCTTAACTTCACAACTTTGTGAAAGTAGCGTACGTTCCAAAGCATGACGAAGGCAATCAGCGTCGCGGATCTGCACAAATCGTTCGGCCGGACACACGCGCTGGACGGCCTCGATCTCACCGTCGAGACCGGTGAGGTCCACGGCTTCCTCGGCCCCAACGGAGCCGGGAAGTCCACCGCCATCCGCGTCCTCCTCGGGCTCCTGCGCGCCGACTCCGGCGCCGCCCGGCTCCTCGGCCGCGACCCCTGGCACGACGCGGTCGAGCTGCACCGGCGCGTGGCATACGTACCCGGTGACGTGACGCTGTGGCGCAACCTCACCGGCGGCGAGGTCATCGACCTGTACGGACGGCTGCACGGCGCCCTGGACACGAGGCGGCGGGCCACGCTGGTCGAGCGGTTCGAACTCGACCCGGCCAAGAAGGGGCGTACGTACTCCAAGGGCAACCGCCAGAAGGTCGCCCTGGTCGCCGCGTTCGCCTCCGACGTGGAGCTGCTGATCCTCGACGAGCCGACCTCCGGGCTCGACCCGCTGATGGAGGAGGTCTTCCAGAGCTGTGTCGCCGAGGAGCGCGACCGGGGCAGGACCGTACTGCTCTCCAGCCATGTGCTGAGCGAGGTCGAGGCGCTGTGCGACCGGGTGTCCATCATCCGCAAGGGCGCCACCGTCGAATCCGGCTCGCTGGCCGAGCTGCGCCACCTCACCCGTACCAGCGTGCGCGCGGAGCTGGCCGGACCGCCCGCCGGGCTCGACCGGCTGCCCGGGGTGCACGATCTCGACGTCCAGGGCACGCGGGTAAGGCTCCAGGTCGACACCGACAAGCTGGACGCCGTACTCCGGTGTCTGTCCGGGGCCGGGGTCCGCTCGCTGAGCAGTACGCCGCCGACGCTGGAGGAGCTCTTCCTCCGCCATTACGCGGCGGACGGGGCCGGCGGGGCCGGCGGGGCCGACAGGGCCGACGCGACGGACGGGGCCGGCGGGACGATCAACGGGCGGGTGGCGTCATGACGGCCACCGCCCCGGACACCGCACGCGCCCTGCCGGTGTCCAGGACCGGCGGCTCCCGCCCGTACGCCGGCACAGGACCGCTGCTCCGCCTCGCCCTGCGCCGCGACCGGATCCTGCTCCCGGTCTGGGTACTGGTCCTGGGCGGCTCCTTCATGTCGGTCGCCCGCTCCCTCACCTCGATCGCCGGTACCGCCGCCGAACGCGCCGACCTCGGACGCTCCTTCGCGTCCAGCGGCTCGCTGCGCGCCCTGTACGGCCCGGTCTTCAGCGACTCGATCGGCGGGCTCACCGCCGTACGGATGACCGCGTTCGGCACCGCGCTCGCCGCCGTGCTGAGCCTGACCGTCGTCGTACGGCACACCCGGGAGGAAGAGGAGACCGGCCGTCAGGATCTCCTCTCCGCCGCGATGGTCGGGCGCCGGGCACCGCTGACCGCCGCGCTGCTCACGGCCCTGATCGCGCAGACCGCGCTGGCGCTGGTGATCACGGCGGGGCTGGCCGGGGCGACCGGCGACACCGCCGGTTCCGCGGCGCTCGGCCTCGCGGTGGGCGGGGTCGGCCTGCTCTTCGCGTGCACCGCCGCGATCGCCGCGCAGATCACCGAGAACGCCCGGCTCGCGAGGGGCCTCACGGCCGGGGTCATCGGCGCCGCGTTCGTCCTCAAGGCGGCGGGCGACGCGGCGACCACCGACGGCTCCTCAGCTCTGACCTGGCTCTCCCCGCTGGGCTGGGCCGAGCACGTACGGGCCTACGCGGACGAGCGGTGGTGGGTGCTGCTCCTGCTGCCGGCCGCCGTCGCGGTACAGGCGGTCCTGGCGTACGCCCTCGCCGGCCGGCGCGACATCGGCATGAGCTTCCTGCCTGCGCGGCCCGGCCCCACGGAGGGGCGGCTCGCCACGGCGGGGGGGCTGGCGTGGCGGCTCCAGCGCGGCAGTGTGTTCGGCTGGGGCGCCGGGTTCCTGCTCAGCGGGATCATGTTCGGCGGGATCGCGGACGGCGCCTCCGAACTGGTCGGTGGCAACGAGCGGACCCGCGAGATCATCCAGCGGATGGGCGGCGAACAGGGGCTGACGGACGCGTTCCTCGCCACGATGGTGAGCCTGCTCGGCATGGTCGCCGCGCTGTACGCGGTCGCCTCCGTCCTGCGGCTGGGCGCCGAGGAGACCGGCGGCCGGGCCGAACCGGTCCTCGCGGGCGCGGTCGGCCGCCTGCGCTGGGCCGCCGGCCATCTGCTGATCGCCTTCGGCGGCGCCGTACTGATCATGCTGCTCGGCGGGGTGGGCCTCTTCCTGGGCTACGGCCGTGACCTGCCCGGGATCCTCGGCGCCTGCCTGGTCCAACTGCCCGCGATCTGGCTGCTGGGCGCGGTGGCGGTGCTGCTGTACGGGGCGGTCCCGAGGGCCGCGGCGGCAGCCTGGGCGGCGAGCGGCCTGACCCTGGCCCTCGGCTGGCTCGGCCCGGCACTCGGCCTCCCGCAGCCGCTGATGAACCTGTCGCCCTTCGGCCACCTCCCGAAACTGCCGGGCCCGGAGATGGCGTGGCCGCCGGTGCTCGTCCTGACGGGGCTGGCGGTGGCGCTGGTGACGGCGGGACTGGCGGGGCTGCGGCGGCGGGATGTGCTGACCTGAGCGCGCGGACGGGGGAACGGCCCGTTTCATCCACAGGCTGGGGATGAAACGGGCCGCCCGCGTCACGTGCCGGCGTGGCGCGTCAGCGGACGAACTCCGTCAGCTACTCGGTGTCGAGCTCGACGGAGACGGGACCGGGAATCATGATCTTCTTGCCGAAGTCCGCCACCTGGCGGTAGCCGTAGCCCTCCGCTGCCGGATCGCTGTGCACCGTGACCGTGCAGTGGTCGCGATCGACCAGCAAGTAGATCGGGATCCCCCCGGCCGCGTACGCGGCCGGTTTCTCCTTGCGGTCCCGCCGGGGGGTGTCCCAGTCGTACGACGTCACCTTGACCACCATCAGTACCCGCGCCGGATCCGCCCAGTCCCCCTGCCCCATGAACGTCTTCTCCGGCGCGAGAACCGCGTCCGGTTTGGCCCGCCCCTGGCGGTATGCCTCGACCAGAAGCCCGATCTCACCACCCGCGTACAGCCACAGGTCCGGCCGGGCTTGAATACAGCGCTTCTGCAGCCACCGGATGATCTCGGCGTGATCGCCGTCCGTCATGCCCTTGATTCCGATCCGTCCGTTGATGAACTCCAACCTGACGGTGTCGGACTCCCGCTCGACGAGCCTGGCAATCCTTTCGAACTCCTCGACGGACATCTGGACCGCGTGCGTGCTCTGCCATAACTGTCGTGACTCCTCCCCCTCGTGAACGAGGGGGCTTCTCGCTATGCCAGTGCGGCGTCGCGACGGACCAGCCCGGCCCGTAGAACGTTCAGGGCGCCCACCGTGTCCGCGTGCGTGCTGTGGCCGCACGAGGCACAGTGGAACTTCTCCTGCGTGGGCCGGTTCTCCGCTGAGACGTGCCCGCATTCGGGGCAGGTCCGGGAGGTGTTGCGGGGGTCCACGGCGATCACGTCTCGTCCGGCGCTTTCAGCCTTGGCGTGCAGGACCGTCAGAAACACCCCCCATCCGGCATCCGAGATCGAACGGTTCAGGCCCGTCTTCGCACGGGCCCCGTTGGGTAGGAAGGTGCCCAACTGCTCGGGGTCCGGCTTCGGCGCGGGGGCCTTGACCATGTTGCGGATCTTGAGGTCTTCGTGCGCGATGACATCGTGTTCCCGCACGAGGTCTAGCGCGGTCTTGTGCGCGTGGTCCAGGCGCTGACGGCGGACCTTGCGGTGCAGGTCGGCGACCTTCTGAACGGCCCGCCGGTGGTTACCGGTGCGCCTGTCCCGGCGGACGCGGGGGAAGCGGGAAAGAGCCTGCTGTGCGGCTTCGAGCTGCGCGGTTGCCCAGCGGCCGTGGCGCGGGTTGGGAACGAATCCGCCGCCCGAGTCGGCGAGGAAGTTGGCTATGCCCATGTCGATGCCGACCACGCTGCCGGTTGCGGGCAGCGGCTCGGGCCGGATCTGCTCGGCGGTCAGCACCACGTACCAGCGGCGCCCTTCGCGCCTGACGGACACGGTCTTCACGTTGCCGACCACGGGCCGGTGCTGGTTGACCTTGACGTGACCGACGCCTTGGAGGCGCACACGGGTGACGGGGTCGTGCGGGGTGGAGTCCCAGCGGCAGCCGTCGCCGTCCTTCGGGAAGTCCACCGTGTCGAACCAGTTCACCCCACGGAAGCGCGGATAGCCCGGCGTGTCCCCGGACTTGATCCGCCGGAAGAACGCCTGAAACGCCTTGTCGAGGCGTCGAAGCGTGGCCTGCTGCGAGGAGAAGGACCAGCGGCCGTGGCGCTCCGGGTCGAACGCCCGGATCTCCTTGAGCTGGGCGGACTGCTGCGCGTACTTGATGCTCGTCTTCGACACATGCCGGTAGGCGTCACGGCGTTCCTGTAACGCGCCGTTGTAGAGCGAGCAGTGGTCCCGCAGCATCTCGGTGAGTGCGCCTTGCTGGCCCAGGGTGGGCCGCATGAGGAACTTGTACGCACGGATCATCCGGCCCACCCCCTTCCTGGTCAGCTTCGGAGATCCTACTACACTTGGTGTATGTCACCACGCTGGGAACCAAACCCGGATATCCGTACTGGCCGCCACGTCGCCTACAACCTGCACGCACACTTGGTGTTCGTGACCAAGTACCGGCGCGGCGTCTTCGATGACGCGATGCTGCAACGGTGTGCGGAGATCATGCGGGAGGTGTGCGGCAAGTTCGAGGCGGAATTGAGGGAGTTCAACGGCGAGGCGGACCACGTCCACCTGCTGATCCACTACCCGCCGAAGGTGGCCCTGTCGAAGCTGATCAACAGCTTGAAGGGCGTCAGCTCCCGCTACCTACGGGCGGAGTACACCGGCCATATCAACCGGATCGGCATGGGCTCCGTGTTCTGGTCCCGTTCCTACTTCGCAGGCTCGTGCGGCGGTGCACCGCTCACGGCGATCCGTCAGTACATCGAGCAGCAAAAACGTCCGCTCTGAACTACCGGTCGGAGCAGTCCTGAGATGCGTTTCCCTCCCCGGCTGAAGCCGGGGATGCCCACGCAAGATCAGGGATGGTGCACCTCCTGTCAGGCGGACACCAGCATGACCGGCCCGCGCGCAGCCGAATCGGTCCTTCCCGATCCGATCACCCTCGTGAGTGATCAAATGACGAGTACTCGCCACCGCGTACCGGACTGCTACGGGCGTCACCTCACCCCGGCGTCACCAGCCGCGCCTCGTACGCGAACACCGCCGCCTGCGTCCGGTCGCGCAGCCCCAGCTTCACCAGGATCCGGCTCACATGCGTCTTGATCGTGGACTCCGCGACCACCAGGTGTCCCGCGATCTCCGCGTTCGACAGGCCCTGCGCGATCAGCACCAGGACCTCCGTCTCGCGCTCGGTGAGCTCCCCGATCCGGGCCATCGCCGGACCGCGCGGGGTCTCCGAGAGCTTGGAGAACTCCGTGATCAGGCGACGGGTGACGGTCGGGGCCAGCAGGGCCTCGCCGGAGGCCACCACCCGTACGCCGTCCGCGAGCTGCCGCGCCGAGGCGTCCTTCAGGAGGAAGCCGGAGGCGCCCGCGCGCAGCGCCTGGTACACGTACTCGTCCAGGTCGAACGTGGTCAGGACCAGTACCTTCGCGGCGGCGTCGGCCGCGACGATCTCGCGGGTCGCCTCGATGCCGTTCAGCTCGGGCATCCGGATGTCCATCAGGACGATGTCGGGGCGGAGCACCGCGACCTGCCGGACCGCCTCGCGGCCGTTCACCGCCTCGCCGACCACCTCGATGTCCGGCATCGCGTTCAGCAGCACCGAGAAGCCCTCGCGGACCATCACCTGATCGTCGACGATCAGCACCCTGATGGTGTTACCGCTGGTCATGACGCGTCCCCGTCCCGCACGGCAGCCACCGGAACGAAGGCCGCGACCTCGTAGCCGCCGTCCTCCGTGAGGTCCGCGGTCATCTCCCCGTTCAGCATCGTGACACGCTCCCGCATGCCCGTGACCCCGTGCCCCGCCCCGGGCGACGGCTTGATCAGGCCGCGCGGCGGCGTGTTGACGATACGCAGGCCCAGGCCGCCGAGTACGTACGCGATCTCGACGCGCGCGGTCGACCCGGGCGCGTGGCGCAGCGCGTTGCTCAGCGCCTCCTGGACGATGCGGTACGCCGACAGCTCCACGCCCTGCGGCAGCTCGCGCACCGCGCCGGTGACCGTCTTCTCCACGGTGAGGCCGGCGTCACGGACGTTGTCGATCAGGCCGTCGAGTTCGGCGAGCGTGGGCTGCGGGGCGTCGGGAGTCTCGTAGTCGTCCGCCCGTACGACACCGAGGATGCGGCGCAGCTCGGTCAGGGCGGCGACGGCGTTCTCGCGGATCGTGAGGAACGCCTGCTCCAGCTCGGGCGGCGGGTTCTCCACCCGGTACGGTGCGGCCTCGGCCTGGATGGCGACCACCGACATGTGGTGGGCGACCACATCGTGCAGCTCGCGGGCGATGGTGGTGCGCTCCTCCAGCAGCGTGCGCCGGCCGCGCTCGACGGCGGTGACGCTCTGCTGCGCGGCGACCTCCTGGTCCGCCTTACGACGGACCTGGAGCATGCTCACGACCAGCAGGACGAGCGCGGACACGAAGAGCATCTGGGCGGAGGTGGAGCCGCCGTAGTTGTACCCGCGGTTGAGGAAGACCTCGGAGAACGCGGCGTACGCGGCGGTCAGCGCCCACATCCAGGCGGCGGTGCGCGGGGTGGTGCGGATGGCCACCAGCGTGATCACGAGGAGGTAGCCGACGAAGGAGGTGGGCGTCCAGGGCCAGTCGTGATAGCTGAAGACGTTGGTGACGAGGGTGACCGCCAGCGCGGCCCACCAGGCGAGGACGGGCCTGACCACTGTCAGCAGGAGCGGGACGATCGTGAGGAGTCCGAGCACACCGGCACCGGTGCCGGTGTCGATGGAAAAGGTGAACATCATCAGCGCCACGGCGATGATCACGGCGTGCGGCGTCCACCCCGCGAACTCGCGTATCCGCTCGGGCAGCCGGCGGGTGAAGCGGCCGTCCATCCGCAGGGGCGGCAGCGGGCGGTAGTCGAGAGCGCTGTCGATGAGGTCCTGGCGGAGGCTGCCGTAGGCGCCCTTGACCAGGCGGATCTCGTTGTCCTGGGGCTTCCCGGATTCGGTTTCGGTCACTTTTCCACGGTAGGGGGCGGGCCGGGCGCGGGCGTCACCACCGAAGCGGATCCTTCGCCGTCCGTCCCAGGTACTACGAGGGTGACCACCGCCCCGCCCAGGCGGCCCCCGGACGCCGGTTGGCGGGTGGTGGCGCGCGCTCACCAGGCGAGCTGGGCGATCTCCTCCGCGACCACCGCGCACGCGTCCGCCGACGGGTCCACCAGCGGGAAGTGCCCGACGTCCTCCAGCAGCGTCAGTCCGACCAGCTCACCGGCCAGGCCCGCCGCCTCCACATACGCCTCCGAGACCTCGTACGGCACGGTGAGGTCCGTACGCCCCTGCACCACCGTCGTCGCGATCCCGGTCGGCAGCAGCACGGCCGGGTCCGCGCTCTCCCTGCGCCGCTTGAACTCCGTCTCGCCGCCGAGGAGCTGGAGCACCGCCCCGCCGCACACCGACAGTTCGACGGCGCGTACGAGGTCCGCGATCGGGGCCAGCGCGACGACCCCGCGCAACGGCGGCGGCTGCGGCAGCCGCCAGGGCGAGCCCTCGGGCAGCACATGCCGGGCCGCCGCCCAGAGCGCGAGATGGCCGCCGGCGGAGTGCCCCGTCACGACCGTGCGCCGTACGTCGGCCTGCGGCAGCGCGGCGGCGGCGAGCGCGGGCAGGGCGTCGAGGGCGGCGGCCACGTCGTCGAACGTCTCGGGCCAGCGCCCCGCCACCGGGGCCCCGCCGTCCTCGGGAGAGCCCGGCCCGCGCCGGTACTCGACGTTGGCGACGGCGAAGCCGCGCCGGGCCAGGAAGTCCGCGAACGGGGTGAGATGCCCCCGGTCGTACGGCGCGCGCCACGCGCCGCCGTGCAGGACGACGACGAGCGGCACCCGCTCCTGGTTGCCCCGGGGGGCGTAGAAGTCGATCACCTGATCAGGGTGTTCGCCGTACGCGGCGGTGGCGTCGGGCCGGACGACCGGACGGGCGAGGACCGAGGCGGTCTCTGCGGCGTCGCGAGCGACGGCGTCCTGCGCGGCGGGGTCCGGCATCTTGCTCCAACCTTTCGGTACTGGGGCCGAATTGACCTGATCAGCCGGGACGCTATCAGCCCCACGGGCGTCGCTGTCACCGCCGACCGGGCGGCACCTGCCCCGGCACACCGGCGGGCACCTGCCCCGGCACACCGGCCAGCACCTCGCCGAGCACCCGCGCCGCACGCTCCGCGTCCGCGAAGCCCACGTACAGCGGGGTGAAACCGAAGCGCAGCACATCCGGCCTGCGCAGGTCACCGACCACCCCGCGGACGATCAGCTCGTCCATCACCGCGGGCGCCCGCGCACACCGCAGGGCGATCTGGCTGCCGCGCTCCGCGTGTGCGGCGGGGGTCAGCGAACTCACCCGGCCCGGTGGGGCGTACACCTCCACACACTCCAGGAAGAAGTCGGTCAGCGCCAGGCTCTTCGCCCGTACGTCCGCCATTCGCACGTCTGTCCAGACGTCGAGCGCCGCGTCCAGCGCGAGCATGGAGAGGATGTCGGGGGTGCCGACCCGGCCCCGTACCGCACCGTCCGCCGCCTCGAAGGCGTCGGCCATCGCGAACGGGTCGGCGTGCGCGTTCCACCCGGGCAGCGGGGAGTCGAAGCGCGCCTGGTGGCGCTCGGCGACATAGAGGAAGGCGGGCGAACCGGGCCCGCCGTTCAGGTACTTGTACGTGCAGCCCACCGCGAGGTCCACCCCGTGCGCGTCCAGGCCGACCGGCAGCGCGCCCGCGCTGTGGCACAGGTCCCAGACGGCGAGCGCCCCGGCCTCGTGCGCGGCGGCGGTGATCCCGGGGAGGTCGTGGAGGCGCCCGGTACGGAAGTCGACGTGGTTGACGAGGACGGCGGCGGTACGGGGGCCCAGCGCGGCGGGCAGTTCGGCCGGGGCGAGAGGAACGATTCGCCTGCCGGTCATCCGGGCGGCGGACCGCGCGATGTAGCCGTCCGTGGGGAAGGTCGTGGCGTCGACCAGCACCTCCGTACGATCCCCACCGGCCGTACGGTCCCCACCTGCCGTACGGTCCTGGTCGGCGAGGCGTACGGCGGCCACCACCGCCTTGAAGACATTCACACTGGTCGAGTCCCCGACCACGATCTGCCCGGGTCCGGCGCCGACGAGCGGGGCGATCCTGTCACCAATACGCTCGGGCGCGGTCCACCAACCGCCCTCGGTCCAGGAGCGGATACCCATCTCCCCCCACTGACGTGTCATCACATCCCTTATGCGCTCGGGGACATGGCGGGGCAGCGCGCCCAGCGAGTTCCCGTCGAGATAGACGGACCCCTCGTTGAGGGCGAACAGGTCGCGCAGCGGGGCGAGTTCGTCGGCGGCGTCGAGCGCGGCGGCCCGCGCGACCAACCCGGCCGGGTCGGACATCCGCATGGGCTCAGACATGGCTGCGCGCCGTCCACAGCTCGGGGAAGACGTTCTTGGCGGCCCGCTTCTCCAGCCAGGCGACGCCCGCGGAGCCGCCGGTACCGGACTTGGAGCCCATCGCGCGCCGGGTCGCCACCAGATGGTCGTTGCGCCAGCGCCACACCAGCTCGGCGACATCGGTCAACGCCTCGCCGAGCGCGAGGAGTTCCGCGTCTCCGTCCGGGTCGCCGTAGATCCGGGTCCACGCCTCCTCGACCTCGGGCACCGCCTCGTACCGCCGCGCCAGATCGCGGCCGAGGACCGCGTCCGGCACCGGCAGTCCGCGCCGGGCCAGCAGCCGCAGCACCTCGTCGTACAGGCTCGGCTCCTGGAGCGCCTTCTCCAGCTCGGCGTGGACGCGTGGCGCGCCCCGGTGCGGGACGAGCATCGACGCGGCCTTCTCGCCCAGCAGGAACTCCATGCGCCGGTACATCGCGGACTGGAAGCCGGAGCCCTCGCCGAGCGCCCCGCGGTACGCGTTGAACTGCGCGGGCGTCAGCCGGGCGAGCGGCTGCCAGGAGGCGTTGAGCGCCTCCAGTTCGCGCGCGGAGCGGCGGAGCGCGTCGATCGCGACCTGGGTACGGTCCTCGCGCAGCGCGCGGGAGGCCGTCTCCCACTCGTGGACGATGACGGTGAACCACAACTCCATGACCTGGGTGGTGACGAGGAAGACCATCTCTCCGGGGTCGTCGGAGCGCGGATGCTGCAAGTGGGTGAGGACGTCCGCCTGGACGTAGTCCTCGTACGGGGTCGTCCCGGCGAAGTCCAGATTCGGGGCGTCCGAACCGGCTCCGGGGACATCGGGGGTGTACGACATCTCTGTCTCCTCGACATGTGCCGGGTAGCGGTCCGCCCCTTTCCGTCTGTGGCTACGGAGCTCCGGTCCCCTTGCGGGCATCATAATCCGGGTCCCGGCCGCCGCGCCCGCCCCGCTCTCCGGGGCCCGGCCCTCGCGGTCAGAGGCCGGGGCCGTCGACGTACGTCCCGTCCTTGTCGTACGGCCAGGCGTTGGATCGGCAGCCGTCGAGCCCCTTGATCTGCTGCATCATCACCGGGGCGAGCTTGCCGGCCCCGGCGCAGCCGAGATGCTGCCGGAGGCCGATCTCATGGCCGACCTCGTGGTTGATGATGAGGTGGCGGTACTCGGCGGGCGGACCGTCGAACTGCGGCGAGCCCAGCAGCCAGCGGCGCAGATTGACCACGACACCGTCGACGGTCTCGCAGTTCAGCTCACCGCGCGTGTTCAGCCCGTGGGCGAGGCAGAGCTTGTCGGCGGTGGCCGGGGTGGCGATACGGATGACGAAGTCGGCGCCCGAGGGGACGAGCTGGAAGCTGCCCCGGCCGTGCGCGGCCCAGCCCTGCGGATGGGCGAGGATCTTCTCGATCTCGCCGGCGGCGTCGGCGGCGGAGACGTCGACCCCGTTCTCGACCTGCACGCTGTAGCGGCGCGGCGGGCCCGAGCCGACGGGGTCGCCCTGCGACCGGGCGGTGGTGAAGGTGCCGGGGCCGGAGACCGGGACATCGGCCGATGTCGTGGGCGTGGGCGTGGGGGTGGGCGTGGGGGTGGGCTTCGTCTCCGGTTTCCCGGGGCTCGGCGTCGTCCGTGGTTCGGGCTCCGTCCCGGTCGCCGGGGAGGCCGCGCGCGAGGCGCCGCCCTTGGCGCCGTCCTGCTGCGCGTCCGCCTCCGCCCGGGTGCCGGGCCAGGAGGCGACGACGGCGCCACCGATGATCAGCACGGCGAGCGCGATCCCCGCCGCCAGCAGGGGGCGGGCCGGGCGGCGCCCGGGGCCGTAACGGCGCGTGTCCTGGCTGTCACCGCCACCGAGGACGGACGTTCCACGACGTCCAGGACGGGTGGCGGCGCGCTTGCCCAAAACGAATGTCTCCCTGCTCGAACCCGGTCACCTTCGATACCGGTAGTGCGACATTCGCTCACCTATGCGAAGGCCACGCCCTGAGAGACGGGCGGGGCCTTCGAAGGGTTCCTTCACAGGACACGTGTCGTGGGGTTCAGGACACGAGGTGGCTCAAAAGGCACCATCAAGGTGAGACCGGCACCCTGATGTACGCGCCGCGACCTGCTCCGACTCAGTCCGACTCGGTCCAGGAGCCTCCTCACTCGCTCCAGAAGCGGCCGGACCCCATACATTTTCAGCCGAGCGTGTCCGCCGCGAGCGGCGAGGAGTCGCGCAGGAATGTCGCGCAGCGCTCGTACTCCGCCTCCTCGCCGATCGCCTGCGCGGCGCGGGCGAGCGCGTGCAGGGCGCGCAGGAAGCCACGGTTCGGCTCGTGCTCCCACGGCACCGGGCCGTGCCCCTTCCAGCCACTGCGCCGCAGGGCGTCGAGCCCGCGGTGGTAGCCGGTCCTGGCGTACGCGTACGACTCGACGACGCGGCCGTTCTCGTACGCGCTGTCGGCGAGCTGTGCCCAGGCCAGCGACGAGGTCGGGTACTTCGCGGCGACATCGGTGGGCGCCGTACCGTTCGCGAGCAGCTCACGCGGCTCGGGATCGTCGGGCAGTTCGGTGGGGGGCGGTCCCCCCAGAAGGTTTTCGTGGATACCCATGCCTACAGTCTGCCTTGCCCCACCCGGCCCGCGGTCACCGGAACCGGGCCCCGCAGCCCGCCCCTTCCCGCTCCTCCGGCCCCTCAGCTCCCCGGCCCCTCAGCCCGCCTCTCCCCGCCCCCGGGCCGGTCCGTCTCCAGCGGTGGCGTCAGCCCGCAGTTGACCCGGCACTCGGGCTCCGGCCGCCCGGCCGCCTCGCGCCCCGGCGACCGTACCGTCGCCCAGGCGATCAGCGCGCCCACCACCAGCACCCCCGCGAGCATCGGCATCGCCCGCCGGAACGCGGCGTCGAACTGGGTCGCCGAGCGGTACACCTCCGGCCCCATGCCCGCCAGCAGCGGCAGCGCCGCCACCGCGACCAGGCCCGCCGCGCGGGCCGCCGCGTTGTTGATACCGCTGGCCAGCCCGGCCCGCGCGATGTCGACCGAGGCGAGCACCGTCGCCGTCAGCGGCGCCACCAGCGTCACCATGCCCATCCCCAGCACCACCAGGGCCGGCAGCACATCCGCCAGGTAGTCGGCGTGCGGGCCCACGCGCACCATCAGCATCAGGCCCACGGCGCACAGCAGCGGCCCCACCGTGAGCGGCAGCCGGGGCCCGATCCGCTGCGCCAGCGCGCCGGAGCGCGCGGAGAGCAGCAGCATCAGCACCGTCGTCGGCAGCAGGGCCGCGCCCGCGCGCAGCGCCGAGTACCCGGCGACGACCTGGAGCTGGAGCGCGGCGAGGAAGAAGAAGCCGCCGAACGCCGCGTACACGCACAGCGTCACCACGTTCACCGAGGTGAACAGCCGGGACCGGAAGATCGACGGCGGCAGCATCGGCTCGGCCCGGCGCCGTTCCAGCCGTACGAAGGCCACCGCGACCAGCACCCCCGCCACCCCCGGCCAGGCCGTCCTGGCGATGAGCGCGTAGGTGACCAGCGCCAGCGCCGCCGCGCCGAGCACCGCTCCCAGTACGTCGAACTTCCCGTGCGCCGCCGGATCCCGGGTCTCCGGTACGTGGCGCAGCGCCACCGGTACGCAGACGGCGGCCAGCGGCACATTGATCAGGAACACCCAGCGCCAGCCGGGCCCGTCCACCAGCCAGCCGCCGAGGAACGGCCCGATCGCCGCCCCCACACCGCCGAACCCCGACCACAGACCGACGGCGCGCGCCCGGTCGTCCGGGTGGAAGCTGGCCTGGATGATCGCGAGGGAGCCGGGGACGAGCAGCGCGCCGCCCACCCCCTGGAGGGCGCGGGCGGTGATCAGGATGGCCACGTTCGGTGCGATCCCGCACAGCAGCGACCCGAGCGCGAACCACACCACGCCGATGACGAAGACGCGCCGCCGCCCGTACCGGTCGCCGAGCGACCCGCCGAGCAGGATCAGCCCGGCCAGCGTGACCATGTAGGCGTTGACGGTCCACTGGAGCGCCGCGAGATCCGCGTTGAGCGAGTCCCCGATGTGCGGCAGCGCGACATTGACGACGGTGGAGTCGAGCAGGGCCATGCTCGAACCGAGCACCGTCGTCAGAATGACCCAGCGTCCCCGGGCCGAGGACAGCCTGATGTCCATACGGGGATCATCCCCGCGGCGCCCCCGGAAAGCGACCCGGCGGATGCCGCAAGTGCGTCGGGCCCGGCCCGTGGTCGTGGTCACGGTGCCGGGCCCGACGCGCCTGGACCTACTTGATCTTGGTGCCCGTGGAGCGCAGTGCGGCGCACGCCTCGGTGACGCGCTTCGCCATGCCGGCCTCGGCCAGCTTGCCCCAGGTGCGCGGGTCGTACGTCTTCTTCGAGCCGACCTCGCCGTCGACCTTCAGCACGCCGTCGTAGTTGCGCAGCACGTGGTCCGCGACCGGCCGCGTGAAGGCGTACTGGGTGTCGGTGTCGAGGTTCATCTTCACGACGCCGTTCTCCAGCGCCGTGGCGATCTCCTCGGCCGTGGAGCCGGAGCCGCCGTGGAAGACGAAGTCGAACGGCTGGCTGCCCGCGGCCTTGCCGTACTTGGCGCCGACGCCGTCCTGGAGGTCCTTGAGCAGCTCGGGCCGGAGCACGACGTTGCCCGGCTTGTAGACACCGTGGACATTGCCGAAGGACGCGGCCAGCAGGTAGCGGCCCTTCTCGCCCAGGCCCAGCGCCTCGGCCGTACGCAGCGCGTCGTCGACGGTCGTGTACAGCTCGTCGTTGATCTCGTGGCTGACGCCGTCCTCCTCACCGCCGGTCGGGGTGATCTCGACCTCAAGGATGATCTTGGCGGCGGCGGCCTGGGCGAGCAGTTCCTCACCGATGGACAGGTTGTCCGCCAGCGTCTCGGCGGAGCCATCCCACATGTGCGACTGGAAGAGCGGGTTCCGGCCGGCCTTCACGCGCTCGGCGGAGACGTCGAGCAGCGGGCGGACATACCCGTCGAGCTTGTCCTTGGGGCAGTGGTCGGTGTGCAGCGCGACGGTGATGTCGTACTTGGCGGCGACGATGTGCGCGAACTCGGCGAGCGCGACCGCACCGGTCACCATGTCCTTGTTGTACTGACCGCCCAGGAACTCAGCGCCACCGGTCGACATCTGGATGATGCCGTCGCTCTCGGCCTCCGCGAAGCCGCGCAGCGCGGCGTGCAGGGTCTGGGACGAGGTCACATTGATGGCCGGGTAGGCGAACTTGCCTGCCTTCGCCCGGTCCAGCATCTCGGCGTAGACCTCGGGGGTTGCGATGGGCATCGGGCCGCTCCTTGTGATGTGCGGGTGTGAGGTGCTTGTCCCTGACCTGGGGGCGACATCGTCGTCGGCCCCATCTTTCCAGACTCTCCCGTGAGGTCCACGGTGAGTATCACGGTGAGTGCCGCACGGGCCTCCGTCGGCCGTTTCACGTGAAACGGCCGACGGCCACCGGAGCCGACGGGAATCCCCAGGTCAGAGCCCCAGCTCGGCCAGTGCGTAGACGTTCAGGTAGGGCAGCCCGGCCGCCTCGACGGCCGGGGCGGCGCCGCGCTCCACGATGACGGCGACGGCGACGACCTCGCCACCGGCCTCCCGTACCGCCTCGACGGCCGTCAGCGGCGAACCGCCGGTGGTCGAGGTGTCCTCGACGACCAGGCAACGCCGGCCCTTGACCTCCGTGCCCTCGATCCGGCGCTGGAGGCCGTGCGCCTTCTGCGCCTTGCGGACGACGAACGCGTCGAGCCGCTGCCCGCGCGCGGCGGAGGCGTGCAGCATCGAGGTCGCCACCGGGTCGGCGCCCAGCGTCAGCCCGCCCACGCAGTCGAAGTCCAGCTCGGCGGTGGCGTCCAGCATGACCTGACCGACCAGCGGCGCGGCGTGACCGTCCAGCGTGATCCGGCGCAGGTCGATGTACCAGTCGGCCTCGATCCCCGAGGAGAGGGTCACCTTGCCGTGGACCACGGCCTTGTCCTTGATCAGTTGGAGCAGCTCAGCCCGTACGTCAGTCATGCCCATGAGCTTAAGCCGTCCCTCCCCACCGGTCCTCGGTCCTCGGGCCCCCGGGCCTCGGGTCTCAGGCCTCGGCCTCAGAGCCGTCGCCACCGCCAGGTGGTGACCATCTCCAGCGGCTCCAGCGGGGTGACCAGCCGGGGCGCGGTGTTCAGCCCGTTCGGCGGGCCGGACTGCGGCTCGACACAGACCGCCTCGGCCTGCTCGTCGTAGATCACGGCCCACTCGGCGGGGCTGGTGACCTTGAGTTCGAGCTGACCGGGCCAGGTCAGCGTGGCGGCCACCCCGTCCGGCATCCCGAAGCAGTCGTCCCAGGGGCCGGGGCGCGGCGGGACCCGGCGGCCGGTGGGAAGGTGGTCGGAGCCGCGCTCCTCCTGCCAGTCGGCGGCGAAGTCGAGCTTCACACCGCTGCCCTCCGCCGTACCGTCGCCCAGCTCGCCGCCCCCGAGGGTGCGGAGGAACCAGGGGTGCCAGCCCGCCTGCGCGGGGAAGGACGTGGCGTACGTCTCCACCCCGAGCCGGAGGGTCAGCGAGTCCGGGGCCAGTTCCACGATCTGCGTCACCAGCCCGTTGTACGGCCAGGGCTCGACCAGGTCGTATGTGAACGCCGCCTCGCTCCCGCCCGCCCGCACCGTGCGCCACGCCGTGTCCCTGCCGGTGCCGTGGATGGCGTGCGGCGGGGAGTTCAGGGGCATCTGGTGGAGCACCCCGCCGTTACGGAACTGTCCGTGCTCGATCCGGCCGCACCACGGCACCATCGGGAAGCAGCCGTACCGCTCCCCTTGGCGCAGCACTTCCGTCCCACCGATGCGCAGACTGCTGATCCGGCAGCCGTTCGCCGGAGTGATGGTCAACTCGGCGTCGCCCGCCGCCAGTCGGATGCTCTCTTCGCTGCTACTCACACTCCGACACTACTTGCGCCGCCGCAGCGCGCGGCCGACCACCACGGCGGAGGCGAGCGCGAGTGCGGCGGCAGGCGCGATCCAGCGCAGCGCGCCACCGCCGTCGACGGCGTCGGGTGCGGGCACGGGGGCGTACCGGCCGCGCGGCGGAGCGTGGTCGACCTCCTCGGCGCTGCGCCCGATCATGGTCCGCCTGGCGTGCGCGGCCTCGGCCGGCGGCTCCTCGAAGGGGACGTCGGGGATCTTGAAGTCGCCCTCGCCGGAGGCGGTGGCCCCGTCGAGCGGGGACGGCGGCACCTCGACGTCGAAGACGGAGGCGACCTCGTCAGCGTCGGCGCCCGTGTCGTCGGCGGAGCCCGCATCCGAGGCAGCGTCCGCGTCCGAGCCGGGGCCCTTGTCCGAGCCGGGGCCCTTCTCGTCGTCGGCGCCCGTGTCCGAGGCAGGCGGCGAGCCGGCCTCGGCCTCGGCCTCGGCACCAGGGGAGTCCTCCGGGGCCGACTCCTCCCCCAGCCGCGCGGCGAAGCGGTCCAGCAGCCGCTGCCCCGCCGCCGTCACCGTCCCGGCGTCCAGCTCGGCCAGTCGGCCGTCCGCACGCGCGCCGCCGGTGAACCGGGCCGTCGTACCGCCGGGGGCGTCCGTCAGCCCGATCGTCAGCGTGAATTTGACGGAACCGGAGCCCCGGACCTCCGTGCCCTCTGCCTCCGCCTCGAACCGCCCGTCCCGTTCCGCGAGCGTCAGCGCGCCGCGGTAGGTGATCGTATGGCCGCCGATACGGATCTTGAGCCGCCCGGAGAGCGGCCCGGCCGACGCGTCGGCGTCCTGCTGGAGCCCTGGCACGCACCGGGCGACCTGGGCGGGGTCCCGCAGCGTCTGCCGAAGAGTCTCTGCCGAAACCGGAACGAACACCTCATGCTCCATGGACACCGAGCCTACTCAGAGGTCGCCGCCGAGGCAGCCCCTTTGCCCCACACCACGCACAACACCCCCACACCACAGCACCCACCCCTTCTCTCACGCCCTCTCTCACACCGTCCCTCTCCCCCTACCCGCCGTACCGCGGATGCACCAGCGTCGACGGCGGCAGCCCCGCCACCCTCGTACGCTCCACCCCCCGCCGCCCCGCCGCCAGCAGCGCTCGCGCCGGCGACCGGAGCCGCGGCGCGTCCGGCGCCAGTCCGAGCACGGGCCGCGCGCCCACCTCCGCCAGCTCGAACCCCCAGTCGCTCGCCTCCGGTCTGCCGTCCTTCACCCGGTCCGGCCCCGCCGCGAAGCCGGACGGGCCGCCCCTGGCGCGGTAGGGCGTCGTACCGAACCCGGCGGCGCGCAGGGTCGCGTCCACCGTCCAGTACGTACGCGGGTCGGTCGCGGGCGAGCCCGCGTGGACCGCCAGCCGCCCGCCCCGGGTGAGGACGCGCGAGGCCAGCCCGTAGAACTCCGCGGAGTAGAGCTTCGTACTCGCAGTGATGCCGGGGTTGGGCAGATCCGAGATGACCACGTCGTACGCGCCCGCGCCGGCCCGCTCCGCTTCCCGCAGCCAGCTGAACGCGTCCGCCGACACCTCCCGCAGCCGCGGGTCGTCGTACGCGTGTCCGTTCAGCTCCGCCAGCGCCGGGTCCGTACGCGCGAGCCGGACGACGCCCGGGTCCAGCTCGACCAGGGTGACCGTGTGGACGTCCCGGTAGCGCAGGACCTCGCGCGCGGCCAGCCCGTCGCCCCCGCCGAGGATCAGCACGCGCGTGTGGGGCCCGCGCATCGCGGGGTGCACCAGCGCCTCGTGGTACCGGTACTCGTCGCGCCCGCTGACCCGCAGCCGGCCGTCCAGATACAGCTCCAGCGGCTCGCCGCCCTCGCCCGCCCCCGTGAGCACCACTTCCTGGACGTCGGTGTGCAGGGCGACCCGCACCCCGTCGCCGTAGAGCGCGCGCCGCGCCGCCCGTTCGAAGTCGTCGACCTCCACCGCCGCCGTGGCCAGCACCGCGAGCACCAGCACATTGACCGCCAGCAGCAGCCGCCGCGACCGCCGCGTCAGATCGCGCCCGAAGAGCCACAGCACGAGCGCGGCGCCCGCCACCGCGTTGACCGCGCCCGTCACCAGCGCGCCCGTGAGCTGTCCGAGCCAGGGCAGCAGCAGGAACGGGAAGGCGAGCCCGCCGACGAGCGCGCCCACGTAGTCCGCGGCGAACAGGTCGGCGACCGTCCCCTCCGCGTCCTGCCGGGAGAACCGCTGGATGAGCGTCATGAGCAGCGGGATCTCGGCCCCGATGAGCACACCGATGGCCAGCGAGAAGCCCACCAGCGCGTACCGCGACTCGCCCACCCACACGAAGCTCATGTACAGCACGAGCGCCGAACAGCCGCCCAGCAGCGCCAGCGCCGCCTCCAGCAGCCCGAAGCCGAAGGCCGCCCGGCAGCGCAGCCGCTTCGCGAGCAGCGAGCCGACGCCCATCGCGAAGACCATCACCGAGAGGACCACGGACGCCTGGGTGACGGAGTCCCCGATCAGATACGAGGCGAGCGCGACCAGCTCCAGCTCGTACACCAGTCCGCACGCGGCGCACACGAAGACGACGGAGAGGATCAGGAACCGCCCCGCACCCGCGCGCACGGGCAGCCGTGTCTCGACCTGGGGCGGCGACGACACGGGCTGCTGGATCATACCCGTAACGCTACGTCACGAATTCATTGCGGTTTGTCACCCACACGGCTGAATTTCCCGCGCCGCAGGCATACGGACCCTGATACGTGTCCGGGTTACCACCAGGCGCCCCTCCTGGGGGTACGCGTGCCAGGTGAGCCACCGGACATGGCTCTCGTCGCGCTGCGCGAGCATCGCGGTGAAGGCGTTCGGGGCCCCGGGGAACGTCCCCGCTAGGCCGTTCGGGTGGTCGGCGACCAGGGCGAGCAGTTCCTGCGCACGGCCGGCGAACGAATTGCGCGACAGCGTCTCGACGCGCGCGGCGAATTCGTACTCCCATTCCCCGAGGCGCTTGGACACACCGAGCGGCAGGGGCGTGCTGCTGTCCGGCATACAGGCCACGGTCTCGGAGCACGCACCTCCCCGCTCCTCAAGAATCACCTGGTGGGAGGCGCCGAGCAGTCTCAACTGAAGCCCGGCACCGGCGAGATCGAGATCCAGGACGGCCAGGGCGGGAACCGGCTCCCGGCCCAACTCCCAGGCCAGATCAGCCGCGCGGGTGTCGGTGTAGGCGGTATTGAGGGTGGTGAGCATGGGTCGGCTCCGCAAACACGCTTGACGGGTGGACCGGGGATGTCCCGGACGGAGAGCTACGGAACTCGTGGAGGAGATCGCCCGCTCGGCGCCATATCAGGTCCGAGGGCTGGAAGCTCTCAAGAGGGAGGGAATCACGAAGTACGCGACGCTCACAGTGTTTTTACCCAACTTGACGGGGTTTCCATCCCCTAGGGGGCCCAGGGGTTCAACTGTTCAACCAATCCCGGCACCACCGTCCCCGCCGGGCCGAACGGAAAGGCCCCGCGGAGGCGAACGCTCCGCGGGACCTGTCTCTCAGCCTCTCAGCGGCAAACCAGCCGCCCCGTGTCAGCTGCCTCCGCCGCATCCCCCGCCCCCGCCGCCACCGCAGGAGGACCCGCCTCCGCCGCAGGACGAGTGTCCACCGCCGCCGCACGACGAGTGCCCGGCGTCCGAGCCGCACCCGCCGGAACCGCCGGCCGCGCCACCACCGCCGGCCCACCAACTGCCGTCGGAGGAACGACGCTTCGAGCCCCTGGGCCGCTTCTTCGACAGCGACGGCGAGGGCGAGGGCCGCGCCGTACGCCGGTTCCGCGCCGCGTTCCGGGCGTTCGCCGCGCCACGCGACTTCTTCCCGCCGGCCGTCCCCGGCCGTCGCCTGTCCGTGCCGCTGCGCACACTCGACACGACGCCGACGAACGCGACCGCGACCAGAACCACCACCACTCCCACGCCGAGCATGGGCCTCACCGTCCTCACTGTCCCCCGGGTGTCCCCCGAGCGTTCCCCCGAAGCGAGGCCGCACCACCCCGGGGCGGCGGACCTCGCACTGACGTGCGTGCATCAGGTTGTCCCCCGGTGTCCGCCGCCCAAAGCCGACTTGAGCAAGTCCAGAGGTTCGGCGCAGGATGGCCGCCATGACCAAAGACTGGCTCGGCGGCACCACGATCTTCGCGGAGATGTCGGCCCTGGCCGCCCGCACCGGAGCGATCAACCTCGGCCAGGGCTTCCCCGACACCGACGGGCCCGAGGCCGTCAGGGAGGCGGCGGTACGGGCACTGCGCGACGGCCGCGGCAACCAGTACCCGCCCGGCCCCGGCATCCCCGAACTGCGCACCGCGATCGCCGACCACCAGCGCCTGCGGTACGGCCTGACGTACGACCCCGACACCGAGGTCCTGGTCACCGCGGGCGCCACGGAGGCCATCGCCGCCGCACTGCTCGCCCTGGCCGGCCCGGGCGACGAGGTGATCGCCCTGGAGCCGTACTACGACTCGTACGCCGCCTGCATCGGCATGGCGGGCGCCACCCGCGTCCCGGTCACGCTGCGCCCCCGCGACGGCGCGTACCACCTCGACCTCGACGAACTGCGCGACGCGATCACCGACCGCACCCGCATCCTCCTCCTCAACACCCCGCACAACCCCACGGGCACCGTCCTCAGCCCCGCCGAACTGGCCGCCGTCGCCGCGCTCGCCGTGGAACGCGATCTGCTGGTCATCACCGACGAGGTCTACGAACACCTGGTCTTCGACGGCACACACCTGCCGATCGCCACCCTCCCCGGCATGCGGGAGCGCACCCTGACGATCAGCAGCGGCGGCAAGACCTTCTCGTTCACCGGCTGGAAGGTGGGCTGGGTGACGGGCCCGCCCGCCCTGGTCACGGCGGTGCGCTCGGCGAAGCAGTTCCTGACGTACGTCAGCTCCGGCCCGTTCCAGTACGCGATCGCGGAGGCCCTACGGCTCCCCCAGAGCTACTTCGACGACCTGCGCACCGACCTCCGCACCAAGCGCGACCTGCTCTGCGCGGGCCTGGAAACAGCCGGCTTCGAGGTCTACCGCCCGGCGGGCACCTACTTCGTCACCACGGACCTCCGCCCCCTCGGCGAGACCGACGGCTTCGCCTTCTGCCGCGCGCTTCCGGAGCGGTGCGGGGTAGTCGCGGTCCCGAACGCGGTCTTCTACGACCACCAGAAGGAAGGCGCGCCCTTCGTACGCTTCGCGTTCTGCAAACGCACCGCCGTCCTCGAAGAGGCCATCAGCCGCCTGCGGGCCCTGTCGTCCTGATCGCCCGGCGAACGGCCAGGCTCCACCGGAGATCCCGGCCTACCGGCCGGGTCAGGGCCGCCCCCGCAGCTCCGGCCACGAACGTCCCGGGCCCCCGGCTCAGGGAGTGACGATCGGCGGCGGGAGCGGGGCGATCTCGCGGTCGAAGAAGTCGGCGTATCCCTCTCCCCGTGCGTAGAGCTCGTCGAAACCGGCCGAGGTCTCCGCGATCAGCTCCGCGTCGGTGTAGTGACGGGCCCCCGCCGCGTTCCCGTCGTGGTCGTACCGCACCTCGAACATGGCGACGTCGCCGAGGATCACCACCTCGGGGACCTCGCGGTGCTTCTCGATGTCCGCGATCGTCCTGGCGTCGAGCAGACGGATCCGGTCCCCCACCTCGACGCGCAGGCGGAGCACATGCAGTTCCCACTGCACGTAGGGCGTCACCGGGAATTCCACCACGCGGAGGCGGCGCTGCAGCACTCCGAGCCGGCCCACTTCCCCGACCTGCCGGACATAGGCGTCGCGCTTCTCCTCGATGAGCGAGAGCGCCTCGTCCCAGCGTCCGGCCGCGAATGCCTCCCAGCTCGAAAAGCCGCGCTCCTTGAAATTCTGGCCACGCTCCAGCTTGTTGAGGTGCCCAATTCCACTCTTGAGGGCGCGGTAGTACTCCTCGTGATAGTGGGGGCGGTCCAGACGTGTCGAAATCCCCTGGGGAAATGAATCAAACACTGGGAATGTCCGGCTTCGCCGCGATGAGCATGCTCCGGGGAATCACCACGAGTCGCTCATCGGGACCGATCGACACCCCGGCAGGCAGTTTCGCACCGAGAGAACTCGACAAGTCCCGCCCGATGACGGCGACATCACCGTTGTCCAGCTCCCACATGTCGGGGCAGTCGGGGGTGTCCGAGGTGACTCCCAACTCCTGCGGTGACTTGCCGATCCGCCGCAGGAATGCCGTCTCCGGATCTGCTTCCCATGGTCTCGCCACAGCCGCCTCCCTCTGTCAGAGCCAGAACGAAGCAACGCTAGCACCGCACGCCACCACCTCGATCGAATTTCGTACGTGCTTCGAAAGCAACAGGCCATTTCGAACCTTGGCACACGGATGGACTCGTAGTCGGCCGGAACCCGTGAGCAACCCGAATCGTGGTGTCGACGCCTGCGTGTTCCCTACGTAAAGTTGTCGCCGAGCCGCCTGGTTCGGGGGGAGACGCATGGATCCGGAGATCGGTTCACTCGCTCAGAGCGGTGCAGCCACGCTGGTCACCTTGATGGCGACCGACGCCTGGCAGGCAGCCCGCGAGGGATTCGTCCAGTTGTGGCGACGCGCGCACCCCGAGCGCGCCGAAGCGGTCACCGCCGAACTGGACGCGGGGTACTCGGAGGTACGCGCAGCCACCGTGGCCGACGACCAGGTGGTACTGAGCGAGGTGCGTGCCGAATGGCAGGGCAGGCTACGGCGCTTGCTTGTCGGGCACCCCGAGGCCGCTGCGGAGTTACGGCGGCTGCTGGACGAGATCTCCCCGCCGGCGTCGACGGCGGACACATCAGTCACGTCCGTCACGCAACGTGCCACCGCCTCCGGGCGTGCCCGTGTCTACCAGGCCGGGCGAGATCAGCACATCACCGAACGATGAGCGGTGACATGGACGGTCGCGCCCACGGCGAAGGCCGCGTGTACCAGACGACAGGCGACCAGCACATCACCGAACACCACTACGGGAGCTACGGTCCCGCCGCCACGGGCGGACCCGATTCCGTCCGCCGCCCGGCGGTCGGACATACGCCCGTGGCCCTGCGTGACCGCAGCGAGGTGTTGACGCGCTTACGGGAGGGCCTCACCTCGGGCCGAGGGGCCGAGGTGTACGTCCTGCACGGCATGGGAGGCTGCGGCAAGACCGCGGTCGCCCAGGCGTTCTTCGACATCGCCACCGGGGAGTACGGGCGGGTCGGCCTGTGGGTCAACGCCGCCGACCGGGCCGCCCTCCGGGCCGGCATGCTCGCGGCCGCGGCGGACCGGGGCGCACGTGACAGCGAACTGCTCGCCGCCCACCAGGGACATCGCCCTGCGGCGGATCTCGTCTGGCACTACCTGGACCGATCGCCCGAGCCCTGGTTCCTGGTACTCGACAACGCCGACGACCCTGCGGTCCTCCGCGACGGAAGCTGGCTGCGCGGCAGCCCACGCGGCACTGTGCTCGTCACCACCCGCAGTGCGGCGGCCCGCTGGTGGCCGGGCGCCGAATTGCAGCACATCGGTGTGCTTCCCCGTGAGGACGCCGCCCGCGTGCTGTGCGATCTCGCGCCCCACAGAGGCACGATGGAGCAAGCGGCGGAGGTCGCGGAGAGGCTGGGACGGCTGCCCTTGGCACTGACGCTCGCGGGCGGGTTCCTGGCCCATCAGGTCATCGATCCCTGGTCCATGGACCTTTACGGACGGCGGCTCGAAGAAGACGAAGCGGTGGAGCTCATCGACCAGGGCGCGGATGCCCTGACGGAGGAGGATCCTCGGCATCTGGTGGGCCGGACGTGGCAGCTCACCCTCGATTCGTTCGAGGAGCGCGGACGGCCACAGCCGGTTTCCCTGTTGAGGCTGCTCTCCCGACTGGCACCCGAGCCGTTGCCCCTCTCCGTCCTGAACGGCGCGGAGATCAACGCGGTCCTCCCCTTGGCGCGCACCGAGACCGCCCTGCGGGCGCTGGTCGATCATTCGCTGACCCAACTGGTCGACCTCGGCGGCCTGTGGTGCGCGCACAGCCACGGAGTGCTTCTCGACACGGTCGCCGCCGCGACGCCTCCGGCGGATCTCCCCGTACTCGACACGACAGCCGTCCGGTTGCTGGACGCGGCCGTGCCCGCGATCCCTGCGGCCGGACCGTACGATCCCCGGCTGCGACTGCTCGCACCGCATGCCCTCGCTCTCCTGCGGAAGACCGCTGAACCGTCCGACGCCGCCGGCGCGCTGGACGTCGCCACGCGCCTCGCCACGGCTCTCCACCGCACCGGGGACTATCTGTCCGCCTGGGAGACCGCCAGTGCGGCGGCCACGCTCGCGGCACGGACGCTCGGCGAGGAGCACCGGCTGGTACTCGCCGCCTACGCCAGGACGGGCCGCTCGCTCTTCCGGCTGGGAAGGTACGCGGAGGCGGAACCGTTGCTCCGCCGGGTCCGTTCCACACAGTCCAGACTGTTCGGAGCCGACGCCCCCGACACCTTGGACACGGGCCAAGGACTGCAACTCGTCCTCGGCAACCATGGCAGACGTGAAGAAGCCGTCACGCTCCTCAGGTCGGTCGTGGCGGGCCGGCAGACCACGCTGGGGCCCTGGCATCCCACGACTCTGCGCTCGCGCGTCAGCCTGCTGGCGATGCTCACCGCGGAAGAGATCGCGACCGAGGCCGCGGCCGACGAGACGTTCCTGGCGCTGCCGCAGACCTGTGCCCTGCACCTGGGACCTGACCACGCCGTCACCTTGGGCGCGCGGCACAACCACGCCCGCGCCCAGTTCGTACTCGGCCACTACCAGGTGGCCGACGACGAGATCCGCCAGGTTGTCGAGGACTACCGACGAGTGCTGGGACCTGCCTACCCGGCCGTCCTCGCGGCCCGCCAGCTCCACGCTCAGACGCGGACAGCGCTGGGGCGGGCGGACGCCGGAGCTGAGCTCATGGCCGAAGTCGTCGCCGGACGCGAGCGCAGCCTGGGCACGGAGCACCACTTCACCGTGGTGAGTCGGGACTTGCTGGAAGAGATGAGATCCGGCCGGTGGCGACCACCCCGGCCGCCGGGGTGACGGGGCCGTCCGCGCGCGGCGTCCGGTACGGCTCCTCGGCGCGGACCGGGGCCGCCTCTGGTCCGGCCGGTCGGCAGTCTCCACAGCGGCCTGGTTCCGGGGCGCGGAAGGCGCGGTCGCAGTGGTCGCAGTTCTGGAGAGGGTGCCGGACGGGTTCCGAAGCCGCCGGTGCGCGGAACGGGGGCGGAGGTGGCAGCTGGGCGACCAGGCGGTAGGCCAGCAGGGCGGCCGGGCGACGTGGCCCCTCGGGCGGCAGGTCACCGGCCAGGGCGTGGCACACGGCGGCGGGCTCCACGTCGCGCTCCAGCCAGGCGGCGACGCCGGGGGCCAGGTGCGCCGTGTCGCAGGCGGAGAGGTGCAGCCGGGGGTCGAGGGCACGTACGTCGGCCAGGACCTCCGTGGCCGCCCGGAGCAGATCCGGGGAGGAGCCTGAGGGCTGGGGTACGGCGGGCAGGGGCCGCTTCTTCCGGACCGGCGCGGGCCGCGTGCGCTCGGGCCGGGTGCTCTCGGGGCCCGTGCGCTCCGGGCCCGCCTCGCGAACCAGGGAGACGGGCCTGGCGGTGCGCGTGGGCGTGGGTGTAGGCGTGTTGGTCGTACGGTGCCGGGCCGTCGCAGGCTGATTGCAGGAGATCGTACGGGTGACGATGCGACCGGCGGGGGTGCGCTCGCGAGGTCGGCGCAGATAGCCATGGGCTTCCAGTTCGCGCAGTCCGCCGGCGATGCGCTCCGGGCTCTCGGGAAAGCGGTTGGCCAGGGTCTTGATGTCGACGCGGGCTCCGGCGGGCAGCGACTGGATGTGCACGGCGAGACCGATCGCGACCAGCGACAGCTCGTCATGCTGGGCGAGATGGTTGCCGACCACCGTGAAGCGGGTGGTGTGGCGGGCGTTGTCGTGGACGACGCCGGAGGGATGCGCAGCCGAGGGGCGAACACGGGGACGCGCCTTCGCCCGTAAGGGGCGTCGGCCGTCGGGTACGGCTGACGGGGCGTGCGAGGGCACGCTAGTGTTTCGGGTATCCATCGGGAAGCCTCTTACTTCCTCGGTGGTCAGGCCCTCGATCGGGATCGCTAGTCCCGGCCGGGGGCCGACGCATGTCTGCGGTTGTCTCGCTGAGCGTAAGGCAGTCGGGGGACACGAAATCCAGCCGAACCGGGGTAGTTCACCCGCCCGAGTGAGTCTGAGCGCAAGAGTGAGCGACGGGCGGGTGGGGTGGGGCTTGGTGGGTTTCTTTCTCCTCACGTTCCTTGGGGAAGACCACCGGCACCACCGGAACCCGGCGCACCGGGTTCCGGTCGCATGAGGCGCAGTTCCGCCCAGACGGTCTTGCGCGGGAACAGCCCCTCGGTCACCCCCCACCGATCGGCCAGCGCGTCCACGAGCACCAGGCCACGGCCCGACTCGGCGTCCACGGGCGGCCGTTGCAGCACGGGCAGGCGTTCCCGGCGCGTGTCCGCGACCTCGATATGGAGAACGTCACGGGCGAGACGCAACGTGAGCCGGAAGTCCCGCCCGGCCACCCGGCCATGGCTCGCGGCATTGGCCGCCAGTTCGGCCACGAGCAGGCGGCCCGGATCCGACGGCAGCCCCCAGTCACGGAGTTGACTCTCCGCGAGCAGACGAGCGAGCCGGGCGCCCCGTGGCGTGGAGGAAAGCAGCACGCTGAAGGCGGGGGTGGAGCGGTCGAGTTGGGCCGTGTTCTCGGCTTTTTCCTGATTCACATCACTCAGAGTGGCCGAGCCTGCCTACTCTGATGGGTGACGGGACGGTTGCGTACGGTCACTGTCCGGCGCTTGTCCGGTGCTGTCGTGGCTGTCCGAGCGGTTCCTACGGGTAGGGCGAGGGCGCCGAGGGACGGCGCGGCATGACGGAGGAGTACGGATGTCGGTGGACGGCGAGGCGGCACGACCCAGGGACGACGCGGACGAACCGGGGTGGGAGGTGGACCCGGACGACGAGTGGGGCGTGGCCGTCATCACCACGGTGGGAAGGCAGTTGAAGCTGCGGCGGGAGCGGGCGGGGATGCGGGCCGCCGAGTTCGGGAAGGCGGTCGGCTACGGCGAGGACATGGTCTACAAGATCGAGGGCGGCAAGCGGATCCCTCGGGAGGACTACCTGGACAAGGCCGACGAGGTGTTGGGGGCGGGCGGGCTCATCGCGGCGACGTGGGAGGACGTGAAAAAGGTCCGGTACCCGAAGAGGGTGCGGGAGCTGGGCCTACTGGAGGCCAAGGCGGTCGAGATCGGTCTGTACGAATGCCAGATCATCGCCGGGCTGTTGCAGACACCCGAACACGCACGAGCCGTGATCGGGGCAGCGCAGCCGCCGTACTCGCCGGACGATGTGGAGCGCATGGTGGCGGCTCGTCTGGCCCGGCAATCGATCTTCGAACGCGACCCGGCTCCAGCGCTCAGCTTCGTCCTGGAAGAAGGGGTCCTGCGGCGCCCTATTGGGGGCACAATGGCGTGGCGTCAACAGCTCGAACGCCTCTTGGCAGCGGGCCGATTGCACAACGTCGTGCTTCAGGTGATGCCGATGAACTGCCACACGCACTCCGGTCTGGACGGCAGGATTGAGATGCTGAAGTTCGCGGACGGTACGGCCGTGGGGCGTTCCGACGGCGCGTTCAACGGCCGACCGATCTCCGAACCCAAACACCTGCGCATCCTTGAGCTGCGGTATGGCACCATCCGGGCTCAGGCACTCTCGCCAGGGGAGTCGCTGGCCTTCATCGAGCAACTGCTGGGAGAAACATGATCCGCAAGACCACTGCCGGGGACGCCTCCGGGCTGGCGTGGTTCAAGAGCAGCTACAGCGGCGGCAACGACGGCGAGTCCTGCGTCGAGATCGCCACCACCCCCGGCACGGTCCACATCCGCGACTCCAAGGACATCGAGGGCCCCCACCTGGCACTCGCACCCCGCGCCTGGGCGAACTTCGTGACGTACACCCAGGCGGGCTGACCCCGTAACGGCACGTGCCCGCGCAGGGCCTGCACCGTGCTGACCACGGGCCGGGGCAGGGTCAGCGGAGGGTGTTGGCTGCTTCGGGGGTGAAGGGGATGAGGGTGTCGGTGCGCTGGGTGAGAACCTTGCGGGCCCATTGCGCGTCGGCGAGCAGGGCGCGGCCGACGGCGACGAGGTCGAATTCGTCGCGTTCGAGCCGGTCGATCAGTCGGTCGATGCTGGTGACCGCGGCCTGTGCGCCTCGGTCGGTGGCGAACACGTCGGTGTCGAGCCCGACGGAGCCGACGGTGATGCTGGGCTTGCCGGTGACCTTTTTCGCCCAGCCGGCCATGTTGAGGTCCGAGCCGTCGAATTCGGGCAGCCAGTAGCGCCGCGTAGAGCAGTGGAAGGCGTCCGCGCCCGCCTCGGCGAGCGGGGTGAGCAGTGCTTCGAGTTCCTGCGGCGTGTCGGCGATCTTGGCCCCGTAGTCGCCCATCTTCCACTGGGAGGTGCGGAAGATGATGGGGAAGTCTGCGGAGACGGCCTGGCGGCAGGCGGCCACGATCTCGGCGGCGAACCGGGCCCGGGAGGCCGGGTCACCGCCGTAGGGATCAGTACGGTGGTTGGTGCCGCTCCAGAGGAACTCGTCGATGATGTATCCGTGCGCTCCGTGGAGTTCGATGCCGTCGAAGCCGAGACGTTCGGCGGTGGCGGCCGCGTCGGCGAAGGCCGCGACCACGGCTTCGATGTCGTTCTGGGTCATTGCCTGGCCGCCGCGTATACCGTCGTTGCGGATTCCGGAAGGGCCGATCGCGGGGGCGTACGGGAAGGGCGGGGCCCCCTGCACCCGGACCATGCCGACGTGCCACAGCTGCGGCATGATCCGCCCGCCGGCCTGATGGACTTCGTCGGCCACCCGGGCCCAGGCGGCAAGCGCCTTTTCGCCGTGGAAGTACGGCACCTGGCCGCTCAGCCCGGCCGACGCGTGGTCGACATAGGTGCCCTCAGTGATGATCAGGCCGACGCCGCCTTCCGCCCGGCGGCGGTAGTACTCGGCCACAGCCGGATGGAGCACGCCGCCGGGAGCGAACCCCCGGGTCATGGGCGCCATGGCGATGCGGTTGGCGAGCGTCACTCCGCCCAGGGTGAAGGGGCGCGAGAGGGCCTGAGCCGCGCGGGCCGAGGGAGTGCTGAGGGTCACGGGAAATGCTCCTTGTGCAGTAGGAATGGCGGTTTCGAGAAGGTGCCAGGACGGCGCATGAGCGCTCAGGTGGGTTCGCTCAAGCTCCGAATCGAACAGACAGGTCTGTTTTATGAGGTGGTCGTGAAACCGCCATGAGGCGGCTCACTCTCAGTCAGGCGGGCAGGACCGTTCGATCAGCAGCCGGGCGACCTCCCTGGCGCCGGCTGCCACCGCGCAGGACCGCTCCACCCGCTCGTTGGCGAGCGCACCGTCGATCACCAGCGTGAGCTGACGTGCCAGCCCATCGGGGTCGTCGGCTCCGGCGGCGTGCGCCAGTTCCCGAATCCACGCCCGTACGGCCTGCTTGTGCTCTCTGGCCACGGCGTGAGGGACGGTGCCCGGCTCGAACTCGGCCGCGGCGTTGATGAACGGGCAGCCGCGGTACCACTGCTCCTCAAGCGATGGATTCAGCGCGTCGAACACGCCGATGAGCTGCACCCGGGGCGTGTCCCCGGCTTGCAGCGCCGCCGCACGCAACTGGCCGCGCCACTTGTCGTCCCACCGCCGCAGATAGGCCGCGATCAGATCGTCCTTCGCGGGGAAATGGACATACAGCGTCGACTTCGCCGCGCCGGACTCTGCGATCACCCGGTCCACACCGACGGCACGGATGCCGTGGGTGTAGAAGAGCTCGCAGGCTGTGTTCAGAATCCGCTCGCGGGCGGTGAGCCGCGGGGAGGTGGTCCTCATGCCCCAGAGACTATCAGACAGATCTGTCCGATCCGGTGGCGTGCCGGCCGGTCGACTGCGCGATACCAGTCAGCGCACCTACGGCGCGCAGCCGCGCAGAGCGAACGCGAGCCGGGCGGCCAGGGCAGGAAGCCGCTGTGAGGCCGCGGCCAGTTCGGGGGAGGCGGTGGGGTCGTACTTGACCGAGTACATCAGGTCCAGCAGGGCCGGGTTGGCGGCGGCGAAGCCCAGGTAGGCGCGGCTGAGCGCGGTCAGCCGGCCGACGAAGGAGGCTTCCGCCTCGGCCTGGGCAGCGGTCAGCACCGCCCGCAGGCGCTCGAACCCTTCCAGAGCCAGCGCGTCCAGCAGAGCCTTCTTACTGCTGAAGTGGCGGCTGGGCGCGCCGGGGCTGACCCCCAGATCCCGGGCCAGTTCCCGCAGAGACAGCTCGCCCGGCCCTTTCCCCTTGAGCGCCTGCTCGGCGCGGGTCAGCAGGGCGGCGCGAAGGTGGGACAAGGTGATCGCTACTCCGTGTGCGACGAGCCGGCGTAACCGGAACGGATCCGCGCGCCAGGATCGAGGCACAGGTCACCGAGGTACGTGCGGCCGGGTCCGCGAGCTCGCCCCGACCGCGCGTTCACTCCGCCGGACCGGCGCCGTGGACCGGTACGCCCCCTCCACGCAGTTCGCGGTCATAGCCGCGTGTTCATGCCTGGGCGGCCGTCGCGTGCAGTCGCGTGGGGAAGGCGACACCGGTCAGTTCCTCGGAGACGGTCCACAGGCGGCGAGCGGTGTCCGGGTCGCCGGCATGGGCGTCCAGTCCGAGACCACGCGCGCGATGATGAACTCATCGGAAACGAGGCCCTATTGACGAGACGGCCTCCGAACTGACGTGGTTCAAGAGCAGCTACAGCGGCGGCACCAACGGCGAGTCCTGCGTCGAGATCGCCACCGCCCCGGCACGGTCCACATCCGCGACTCCATGAACATCGAGGGCTCCCACCTGGCACTCGTACCCCGCGCCTGGGCGAACTTCGTGACGTACACCCAGGCGGGCTGCCCCTCAAGGGCACACGCACGCGCCCCGCGCCGGTGCAACCCGTGCGCGAGGCGCATGGGAGTACGGCCCAGAGCAAGTCATCGAGCCTCGTCAACGGTCGCGCTCACTCGGTGTCCTTCGGATGCCTGGGCGAGGCGTACACAAGGATCACCGTCGACGTTTCCGGGCTGACCAGGTAGCGCACCCTGCCACCGCTGGTGATCTCGTACTCCCACTGCTCCAGCTCGGATCCCTTCCACTCCTTGGTCGCATGCCTCCCTCGGAGCTGATGCTGGCGATTCCAGTTGGATCGGGACCGGGGGTCGGTACGCAGCGCGTCCAGACAGCGGTGCGCGTTCGACAGCACCGCTTGACAGAGTTGCTCCCACCCTGTCACCGCCTCCGTCGTCCCGAAGACAACGTTTCAGCCGCTCAGCGGAGGGACACTGACCCGATCCCCCTTCTTCGGGCTCACCCGCGCACCTCGACCTGACCGTGGTTGTCGCCGTCGAGAGGGCGCAGCGACTCCATGAGCTGTTCAGGGTCGGCGTTGATGCGGGCGGTGGCGCGCCAGGAAACGATGGCGCGGTGCACGGCCTCTCCGGCCCCCAGCTCAGCGGCATCGGACAGCGATTCAAGGAGCTCGACGGTGAAAGCCCTTACCTCTTCCGGGTCGAGATGCCGCACCCAGGGGAATACCTCTGGCAGCGCGAGCAGGAGCGACTTCGCTCCGTCGTCCTGTTTCATCAGGGCGAGGAAAAGCCGCGACGCGGTGGTCAGATTCTCCTCGGCATGCTCCGCCCGCACGGCTGTCGTCAGCACCATGTCCGGGGCATCCCGATGCGTGACGCGGAGCTGCCCCAAGACCGCAGCCCTCGCTGCGACACCCTTCGGGTTCCGGGACAGGTCGGTGAAGGAGACGGACTCCTGCTCTGCTGCAAGATGCGTGACACTCATACTCAGACTGTACTCAGACCACGCTCTGATTTCCACAGAGAGGGTTTACCCCTCCCACGCAAAAAGCCCGGCCCACTGCCCGGGCCGGGCTTTCGCACTGAACCGTGGACGCGGTCTCAGACGTCCTCGGGCTTCTCGTCCCCGGGCTCCAGGCCGAACTGTTCCACGAGCCACTTGTCGAACTCGATCGAGGCGCGCACCCAGCTCACCGTCGACGACACGAAGTGCTCCAGGCTGACCCCCATGCCGATCAGCATCTGGGCCTCGCCGATGAGCCGCACGGTGGGCGGCCCGTCGCCCTCCTCGTGGATGTGGCTGTAGACCTTGGGCCACAGTGTGCGGCGGTTCCAGTCGTCGATCGCGTCGAGGATCCTGGACTTGTCCTCGATGGGGTGCGGCCGGTCGTAGAACGTCCGCACCGAGAAGACCTGCTGGTCCTCCTCGCCACGGAACATGAAGTAGGTACGGAACTCCTCCCAGGGAGCCGCGAGGTCACCTTCGTCGTCGACGACGTACTTCAGCTCCATCTGTTCCAGGAGCTGCTTGACCAGATCCTGGTCGGGGACGACGGGGCCCGCCGGTCCTTCACCCTGCGGTTGGGGCTGTCCCCCGAAATTCGGAATCGAGGACGGGTCGATGCTCACCGTGTATTTCCCTTCGTACGGTTCCTGCCATCCTCTCCCATCCCGGGCGGTCCCTGGCAAGCCCATCCGCGTCCGCACGGGTCATGGATTTGTCATGCGGTCCGTGAGCTGCCACACGCCCGTGGAGGGGTTACGGGCGTGCTCGGCGCCGGTGGGGTCCAGCTTCCGCGCCCGTTCCGCCGCCCGGCCCACCGCGTCACGGTATTTCGCGAACTCGACGCGCGTCTTGTCGTACCGGGGACGTGCTTCTGGGGCAGCGGCAGAAGTTTCCGGTACGTGTCGACAAAGGCGTGGTGGTCGGTGAAATGGAGCAGCAGCCACAGCTCGAAGCAGGGGTTGGAGACGGCGACCTTGATGCCGTGCCGACGGGCGGCGTCGGCCGCGGCGGCCACATCGGGGTACTCGTCGACGTCGAAGACGCACCACACCTCGTCGTACCCGCCCCGGTTCAGATCCCTCTGACCACGGGCGTAGGCGACGAGCTGCGTCGGGGAGCACGCCTTGCCCCGCACGACGACGGCGACCGCGGGGTTACGGAGGTGATCACGTAACCCCTGGAGATACTGGCGCTCGGTCTCCTTGCCGCCGCAGACGACCAGCAGCGTCCGGGAGGACCGCCGGACCGGACCGCGCCGCCGGCCCGACCCCTCACGCGGAAACGCCTTCGCCATGAGTCCCCCAGTATTTCTTGAGCATGTCCTCGAAGGCCGTCTCCGGCAGGAGCGGTACGGCGCCGTAGCTGCCCGCCAGATAACGGCGCTCGAAGTTCTCGCCCTTGCGCGGCTTGAAGTCGCTGAGCGGATACAGCTCCGAGGCGCCTGTCGCGGCGCTCTTCTCCACGAACCAGACCTGGTCACGGCGGAGCACCTGATCGCCAAGCATCGTGCCGAGGAGCGACGCGTCGTGCGTGGTGAAGATGAGCTGGGCGCCGCGCGGGTTCAGCTCCGGGTTCTGGAAGAGCGTGAGGAGCTTGGCGGTGAGCAGGGGGTGGAGGCTGACGTCGATCTCGTCGACCCACATGGCCGATCCTCGGAGGACACAGGTGAGCGCCATCGTGATCATGGAGAGCCAGGTCTTCGTTCCTGCCGACTCGGCCTCCACCGGCAGGACGAACTCCTCGTCACCGACCCGGTGAACGAACTCAAGCGACTGGGCTGCGGCAACCGCGAAGTCCTCGGGCAGTTCCCGTAGCCGCTCGGCCAGCTCTCCTTGGATCGAAGCGAAAACCTCGCTTCTCGTCGCACCGCCCCGCATGTCGTGCACACCCAGATCGGCCGCCGCCAGCACATCCGCCCTGAGGGGCAGCCCCATATCTTCGAGCAATTTGTACGTACCGACCACCGACGCGCCGGCCGCAGTCAGCGCCTGCCGACTGCCATCCCCCAGTACAACCCCGCCCAGGACTCTCCACACCGCCCCGAGCTGCGGATGCGCCGACTGCGCCCCCGCCGAGAGGTAGAGGCTGTTCGGCCGCATCGTGCGCTCGACGGCCATGCGCTCACCGGTGAGCGAGGCGCCGTACGTCATGGCCATGCCGGCCCGCTCGAAGAGGACGCGCTTACGGGCCTTGGGATAGGCGTACAGCCACTCCTCCACGACCTCCGCGTCCGTGACGCTGAAGCCGTACACGTACCGCACCCCCTCCACCAGGAGGTCGACGGCATACAAGGACGGCTCGGCCCGGCTCGCGTGGTCGAGGAGGAAGGGACGGCGCGGTACGGGGGCGTTCGGCAGCCAGCGGGCCTGTGATTCCTCCACTGCTGTCTTGAAGAAGTCGAACGCGTCCACCACCGTCGACTTGCCCGAGGCGTTGGCCCCGAAGATCGCAGCCACCGGCACCGCCGGCCGGTCATCCGCGTACACCGGAGCGAGGTTCAGCTCCTGCGGCTCGCGCAGGGAACCGTGGTTGGCGACACGGAAGTTGAGCAACATGGAAAGTGTCACCCCCTAAAGCACCTTGTGAACAAGTGAATCGCGATATGTGCGCCCACTATTATGTTAGTGGGTGCCCACGAACGTGGACAGGCCCGCCACCCGGGCGGGTGACGGGCATGCCAAGCCCCTGAGCCCCAGGGCCTCCTACAGCGTCTTCGCCGGCGCCGCTGCCTCGCGGCCGACCATCAGGCCGTCTCCCACGCGGTCCACCCGGACCGTGTCGCCGTCCGTGATGTCGCCCGCCAGGATCTCCTTCGCGAGCTGGTCGCCGATCGCCGTCTGGACCAGGCGGCGCAGGGGGCGGGCGCCGTAGGCCGGGTCGTTGCCCTCTTCCGCCAGCCAGGCCAGGGCCTCCGGGGTGACCTCCAGGGTGAGGCGGCGTTCCGCGAGGCGTTTGGCGAGGCGGCCGATCAGGAGGCCCGCGATGTGGGCCAGCTCGTCCTGGGACAGGGCGGAGAAGACCACCAGGTCGTCCAGGCGGTTGAGGAATTCCGGCTTGAAGGAGGCCCGTACCGTCTGGAGGACCTGCTCCTTCTTGCGCTCCGGGGTGATCGTCGGGTCGACCAGGTACTGGCTGCCCAGGTTCGACGTCAGGATCAGGATGGTGTTGCGGAAGTCGACCGTCCGCCCCTGGCCGTCGGTGAGGCGGCCGTCGTCCAGGACCTGGAGCAGGACGTCGAAGACCTCGGGGTGGGCCTTCTCGACCTCGTCCAGGAGGACCACGGAGTACGGGCGCCGCCGTACCGCCTCGGTGAGCTGGCCGCCCTCCTCGTAGCCGACGTAGCCGGGGGGCGCGCCGACCAGGCGGGCAACGGAGTGCTTCTCGCCGTACTCGCTCATGTCGATACGGACCATGGCCCGCTCGTCGTCGAAGAGGAAGTCCGCGAGCGCCTTGGCCAGTTCGGTCTTGCCGACCCCGGTCGGGCCGAGGAAGAGGAACGATCCGGTGGGACGGTCCGGGTCCGCGATGCCGGCGCGGGTGCGGCGTACGGCGTCGGAGACGGCCTGGACCGCCTCGCTCTGGCCGATCAGCCGCTTGCCCAGCTCCTGCTCCATGCGCAGCAGCTTCTGCGTCTCGCCCTCCAGCAGCCGGCCCGCCGGGATGCCGGTCCAGGAGCCGACGACGTCGGCGATGTCGTCCGGGCCGACCTCCTCCTTGACCATCGTGTCCTTGGCGGCCTCCTGCTCGGCCTCCGCCGCGGCCTCCAGCTCGCGCTCCAGGTTGGGGATCTCCCCGTACAGCATCTTGGAGGCGGTGTCGAAGTCGCCGTCGCGCTGCGCGCGTTCGGCCTGGCCGCGCAGGTCGTCCAGGCGTTCCTTCAGCTCACCGACCCGGTTCAGGCCCTGCTTCTCCTTCTCCCAGCGGGCGGTGAGGCCGCGCAGCTCCTCCTCGCGGTCGGCGAGGTCGCGGCGCAGCTTCTCCAGGCGCTGCTTGGAGGCGGGGTCGGACTCGTTCTTGAGGGCCAGCTCCTCCATACGGAGGCGGTCGACGGAGCGCTGGAGCTCGTCGATCTCGACCGGCGAGGAGTCGATCTCCATACGGAGCCGGGACGCGGCCTCGTCGACGAGGTCGATGGCCTTGTCGGGGAGGAAGCGCGAGGTGATGTAACGGTCGGAGAGGGTGGCGGCGGCCACCAGGGCCGCGTCCGCGATCTGCACCTTGTGGTGGGCCTCGTAACGGCCCTTGAGACCGCGCAGGATCGCGATGGTGTCCTCGACGGTCGGCTCGGCGACCAGCACCTGCTGGAAGCGTCGCTCCAGGGCGGCGTCCTTCTCGATCCGCTCGCGGTACTCGTCGAGGGTGGTCGCGCCGACCATGCGCAGCTCGCCTCGGGCCAGCATCGGCTTGAGCATGTTGCCCGCGTCCATCGAGGAGTCACCGCCGGCGCCCGCGCCGACGACGGTGTGCAGCTCGTCGATGAAGGTGATGATCTGCCCCTCGCTCTCCTTGATCTCGGAGAGGACGGTCTTGAGGCGTTCCTCGAACTCGCCGCGGTACTTCGCGCCGGCGACCATCGCGCCGAGGTCCAGCGAGACCAGTCGCTTGTTCTTCAGCGACTCGGGCACATCGCCCTTGACGATGCGCTGTGCCAGTCCCTCGACCACGGCCGTCTTGCCGACGCCCGGTTCGCCGATCAGGACCGGGTTGTTCTTCGTACGGCGCGACAGCACCTGCACCACGCGCCGGATCTCCTGGTCCCGGCCGATGACCGGATCGAGCTTGCCGTCGCGGGCGGCCGCGGTGAAATCGGTGCCGAACTTCTCCAGGGCCTTGTACTGGCCCTCCGGGTCGGGTGTGGTCACCCGGCGCCCTCCCCTTGCCTTTTCGAACGCGTCCAGGAGCCGGTCAGCGGCTGCCCCCTGCCGGGCCAGTATCTCCCCCGTCGGGCCGCCCTTGGCGGCGATGCCGATGAGCAGGTGTTCGGTGGAGAGGTAGTCGTCGCCCAGCTCCTTCGCCCGGCGGCCCGCGTCGGCGATGACGGCGAGCAGGTCACGGTTGGGCTGCGGGGGCGCGACGGTCGATCCGGTGACGCTGGGCTGGGCGGCGAGCAGCCGCTCCGTGGCCGCCCGTACGCCCGCCTGGTCGGCCTCGACGGCGGCGAGCAGGTCGGTGACGTTCTCGTTGTCCTGGCCCTCCAGCAGCGCGAGCAGCAGATGCGCGGGGGTCAGATCGGGATGTCCCGCCGCCACCGCCCGGTTGGTGGCGGAGTTGATCGCATCCCGGCTCTTGTTGGTCAGCTCGGCGTCCACGTGGGCCCTCTCCTCCTTGCACGAGTTCTGCGCACGAGTTCTGCGCGCGTTCTTGCGGGACCCCTCACGGGATCCTCACGCGATCCCTTGCGTGATCCCTTACGGGTACGGGAAAACGCCGCTCCGGTCTCATCCGGCCCACCGCGTCCCTGACAGCAAGAACCTACGTAAAGTTGAGTCTATTCCACTCAAGGCTGGCCGGCGCCCAGAAAATCGGCCCCCGGCCCCTGATTTTTCTCGGGTTCCGGCGCGAGCACCACTGGTACACACCAAAGGCCCGGCGCACGGGTGTCCGCGCGCCGGGCCTGGAGAAGCCGCCGGGCCCGGAGGAATCCGGGCAGCACAACGGCGCCATCGTGTTTCAGGTCCACGATGGCGCCGTTGTGTGGGGGAAGCGCCTGAACGATTTGAAACGACGGGGGAATCGTTCAGGCACTGCGGGGGGTGGCGAGGGTGGTCTGTGGTGCTCCGACGAGCTGGTGGTCACGCTGGTCGAGGTTGACGAAGATCATGTCGTAGCGGATGGCACAGCGGACCGGGCGTGGAGCCCCGCGCGGCCTGCGGAGGCAGCGGTAGGCACGTACGTCCTCGTCCTCCTCACGCACGACGACGATCGGCTCTCCGAAGAGAGTGACCATCAACGAGTCTCCTCGGTGGGGGATGGCCGTGACCAGATCGATGAAGTGCCACCCCGATCGGTACGCCGTGGCCATCTCACGCCGGAAGACCCGATCGTCCGGCGGGACGGTCATGCCGTGATGCCGGCCGGGGTACTGCCCCACTCGATGTCGCCGGCGTCACCCGAAGCCGCCTTGGGGGCGAACGTCCACGAAATCTCCTCCGTGGTCATCTCCCCGTCCGCGGCCTGGACGACGGTTCCGGCCGGAGTGCTGGTCCAGGAGATCTCCCCCACCGCGGTGGTCTGGCCGGCCGAACCGGCCGGCGCGCTGGTCCAGGAGATCTCCCCGGCAACACCCAGCACACCGTAGGCCAGAGCCGCAGAGAAAGCAGTGGCAACCACCGCGCGAAGCATTCTCTTATACATAGTCGGCTTCGTCCTCACTTGATGGATTCCTCTCCCCCGCCATCTAGACGATGTCTCATTCGGACACGTCAACACCACCGGGACGAGGCATCATGTTCCTGCATGTTCAGGACCCTGAGGGGTGGAGATTTGACCGAAAGCATCACAAAACCGACACATCCCCATGCCGTCACTGATCTATGTGAAGACGGCAGGCGGCTTTACGCCAGCGCGCTGCGCTCCGGACGCCTCGCCCGGAGCGAGGCCGAGGCCGCCCCCTGCCTCATGGAGTTCCCGCTCCTTCATCCGGACCCGGACGATCCGGACTGGCTGCGACCGGTTCCGCCGTCCGCCGCGCTCTCCCAGCGCCTCAACCCCATCGAGCGGGAGATCCAGGAGCGACGGCACTTCGCGGTGGCCCTCACCGACGCTTTCGAGCCGTTCATGGCGATCGCCTCGCAGGGGCCGCCGAGCGCCCACGCGATCACGGTCCTGGAAGGCAAGGGCCGTATCAACGCGGCCATCGACCTCGCCACGGCCGCGTGCAGGACGGAGGTCCTGACCGTCCAGCCAGGCGGTGTCCGCAGCGCCGACGCGCTCGAACAGGGGCTGGAGCGCGGCCAGCTCGTGGTGGACCGCGGGGTCAGCATCCGCACCCTGTACCAGCACACCGTCCGGCACGGCCAGGGCACGCTCGCCTACGCCGAACGGCTCGCCGAGGGGAACGTCGAGATCCGGACGCTGGAGGAGCTGGTCGAGCGGCTGATCATCTTCGACCGCACCGTCGCGTACATCCCGGCGCGCTCCGACCGGGCGGTCGCTCTGGAACTGCGCCATCCGGCGCTCGTCGACTACCTGGCCCAGGTCTTCGAACAGCTCTGGCGGCGCGCCACACCCCTCACCGAACAGGTCTCGTACGAGCCGACGCCCGACGGTGTCTCCGGCGTCCAGCGGTCGATCGCGAAGCTGCTCATCGAGGGGTACGTGGACGAGGCCATAGCGCGGCGTCTGGGGATGAACGTACGGACCTGCCGCGCCCACATCGCCAAACTCGCCACCACGCTCGGCAGCGGAAGCAGGGCACAGCTCGGCTATCTGATCGCGCACTCGGGAATCCTCGACCAGGAGCGCTGACCCGGCATTTCGAAACACCTCGACATACCTCGCTCCGCACCGCCCACAAACGAAAACCACCGTGAACGAAGAGAGGGAAGGCGCCGACTGAATCGACCCGAATCAGCTCGAATTCCCTGAACCGGACGCCGAACCACCGCCCCTGCACGGCGAGAACTCGGCGATGGCCTCGGTCACTCTCTGTAGAGTGCCGACACAGGCCTGCCCGGATCAAGTGAAACGCGACTGCACTGATGCGCACTGCGGAACCGTGCAGCACTGCGGAACCACGCAGGAGGGACATATGACACAACCGGACGCGGTGACCCACAGAGAACCGTCGCCCGCTGTGTCGGCGGGGGCGCACAACCTGCTGCGCCGGCTCGTACGGGGCGAGCAGGTCGAGCGGGCCGAGCCGGGCTGCACGGAGCTGATCGCCCTGGGCCTGGCCGTGCACGACCCGCACGCCGACCGGTGGGGCGTGGCCGACCTGCACCACGCCGAGCAGAGCGCGATGGCCGAGGAGCGCGCCGGCATCGCCCGTCACCTCCAGCGCATGCATCAGCTCGACGAGCTGTACCGTGACATGCGTACGCACGAATCGCCCACCGGTAACGGAATCGAGTTCCTCGACCGGGTCGAACACGTCAATGCGGCCATCATGCAGGCAGCGGATTACGCGCAATCCCACATGTATACGGCACATCCGGTGAACCGCACCGCGAAAGGGCTCGCCGCGGTCGTCCCCCGCGAGATCAATCTCCTTGAGCGCGGTATCACCCGCCGCACGATCTATTCGGAGGCCGCCCGCACCCGTGCCGCGGAACAGACGTGGGCCACCACCATGAGCGCGCACGGCGCGGAGATACGTACCCTCGCCTCCGATTTCGAGCGAATGATCCTCGTGGACAGAAGATTCGCCATCATTTCCGACCACCGGGACGAGCCGAACAGAATGACCGCGTTCAAGGTGACGCACCCCGGCATGGTGGCCTTCCTCCACCACCTCTTCGACCAGCAGTGGGAACGGGCCGAGCCGTGGATGGGCGGCCGGTTCCGGCCGAGGGAGGGCATCGTCACGACGGGGCGCTCGCGGCGCATCCTCAACAAGCTCCGCGAGGGCCGCACCCTCAAGCAGATCGCCAGCGAGCTGGACGTGAGCCTGCGCACCGTCAACACCGACCTCAACAAGCTGTACGAGGTCGTCGGCGTGGACACGCTGTTCTCGCTCGGGGTGTGGTGGGGCTCCGAGGCCGCCGCCGAGGAGCGCAAACTGGGCTGACCGCGCCCCGTACCCCGTACGTACGGCGGCCGAAGCCGCGGACCCCGCACAGCGGGACGCCCGGCCGGAAGATCCCGGCCGGGCGTCCCGCTGAGGCGGCGCCACGAGGGACCGCGGTCCCTCGCGCGCCCGGGTCAGTCCGTCGCGCGCTTGGGCTTCGGGCGCCACACCACCAGCGCGCTCGTCTGCTGCACGTCCTGATACGGCACCAGGTCCCGGCGGTACGAGGCGTGCACCTGCGCCTCGCGCTGTCGCATCGCCGCCGCCGCGCCGTCCACCGCGGACGACAGCTCGGCGACCCTGGCCTGGAGCGCGGCGACCTGGTTCTCCAACTCGATGATGCGCTTGATCCCGGCCAGGTTGATGCCCTCGTCCTGCGAGAGCTGCTGCACCTGGCGGAGCAGTTCGATGTCCCGGGCCGAGTAGCGGCGCCCACGGCCCGCCGTACGGTCCGGCGAGACCAGGCCCAGACGGTCGTACTGTCTGAGGGTCTGCGGGTGCAGCCCGGAGAGCTGGGCCGCCACCGAGATGACGTACACCGGCGTCTCCTCGGTCAGCGTGTACGCCGCCCTGCCGAACGCTGAGGACGGCCGCCGCCGCCCGTCCCTGTCCATCGGGTCATGCTCCCTTCGCCGCCTGGAACAGCTCCGCCCGCGGGTCCTGGTCCGCGGTCGCCTTCCGGTATGCCTCCAGCGCGTCGCGCGCCTCGCCGCCGAGGTCCTTGGGCACGACCACCTCGACGGTGACCAGCAGGTCGCCGCGGCTGCCGTCCTTGCGTACGGCGCCCTTGCCACGGGCCCGCATCGTACGGCCGTTGGGGGTGCCCGCGGGCAGTTTCAGCGTGACCGGGGGGCCGCCCAGCGTGGGCACCCGCACCTCGCCGCCGAGCGCCGCCTCCGTGAAGGTGACGGGCACGGTGACGGTGAGGTTGTCGTCCCTGCGGCCGAAGACGGGGTGCGCGTCGACATGGACGACGACGTACAGGTCGCCGCCGGGTCCGCCGCGCTCACCGGGAGCGCCCTTGCCGCGCAGCCTGATCCGCTGGCCGTCGCTGACGCCCGCCGGGATCCGGACCTGCATGGTCCGCGAGGACCTGGCACGCCCGCTGCCCTTGCACACCTCGCACGGGTCCTGGGCGATCAGCCCGCGGCCCTTGCAGTCCACGCACGGGTCGGTCAGCGAGAAGCCGCCGCCCGAGCCGCGCGACACCTGTCCGGTGCCGACACAGGTCGGGCAGACCCGCGGTGAGCCGTTCTTGTCGCCGGTGCCGGAACACGCCTTGCACGGCGCCTGGCTGGACATCCGCAGCGGGACCGTGGCCCCGTCGACGGCCTCGGTGAAGCTGAGCGTCACCTCGGTGTCGATGTCCTGGCCGCGGCGCGGCTGCGTACGAGTGCCGGGGCCGCCGCGGTTGAACAGTCCGCCGAAGACGTCCCCGAGCCCGCCGCCGAAGCCGCCGGCCCCGGCGGGGCCGCCCTGCGTGCCGCCCTGGCCGCCGCCGAAGAGGTCGCCCAGGTCGAAGTTGAACGAGCCGTTGCCGCCCGCGCCGGGCCCCGGCCGGAACCCGCCGTTGCCGAAGAGCGAGCGCGCCTCGTCGTACTCCTTGCGCCGCTTGGGGTCGCCGAGGATGTCGTTCGCCTCGGAGATCTCCTTGAAGCGCTCCTCCGCCTTGGCGTCGCCCTTGTTGGCGTCCGGGTGGAACTCGCGGGCGAGCTTCCGGTACGCCTTCTTGATCTCGGCCTCGGTGGCGTCCTTGGGAACGCCGAGAACCTTGTAGTAGTCCTTCTCCACGAAGTCCTTCGTGCTCATCCTCGACGTCCCTCCTCTCCGCCCGCACCGGCACCGCCGGTCACCGCGTCACCTGTGTCCGGCGCCCGGCCGGCGCGTCGCGCGCCGGCCGCGGCCGGTGTGTTCTTCCCGTCAGCCCTCGTCGGGGCCACCGTTCTCCCTGTCATCGGCCGAATCCGCCTGCTCCTCCGCGGACTTGGTCTTGCCGCCCGGCTGCGGCTCGGCCACCGCGACCCTGGCGGGCCTGATCGTCCGCTCGCCGAACCGATACCCGGGCTGGAGGATCGCGACGCACGTCGTCTCCGTGACGTCCGGCGCGTACGAGTGCATCAGGGCCTCGTGGATCGTCGGGTCGAAGGGCTCGCCCTCCGTACCGAACGGCTGGAGACCCAGCTTGACCGTGACCGCTTCGAGCGACTCGGCGACGGACTTGAAGCCGCCGACCAGCTCGTCGTGGTCGCGCGCCCGGCCGATGTCGTCGAGCACGGGCAGCAGCTCGGTCAGCAGGTTCGCGACCGCGATCTCCTTGACGGAGACCCGGTCCCGCTCCACACGCCTGCGGTAGTTCTGGTACTCCGCCTGGAGCCGCTGGAGGTCCCCCGTGCGCTCACCGAGCGCCGTACGGACCTGGTCGAGCTGGGCCAGCAGAGCCGCGTCCTGGATGTCCCCGGCGGGGGCCGCCGGCCCGGACTCCTGAGCGGAGTCCGGCTCGGCGGCCTTCGGCGTGGCGTCGTCGGCGCCGGAGGGGACATCGGGCTTCTCCTCGAAGCCCGGAGTCTCCTCGGTCACGCCGCACCGTCCTTCCTGGGCTTCTCGTCGTCGACGATCTCGGCGTCCACGACGTCGTCCTCGGGCTTGGCCTGGCCTTCGCCGGCCGCACCCTCGGGACCGGCGGCGCCGGACGCCTGGGCGTCCGCGTACATCGCCTGTCCGAGCTTCTGCGAGACGGCGGCGACCTTCTCCGTGGCGGTACGGATCTCCGCGGTGTCCTCGCCCTTCAGCTTCTCCTTGAGATCGGCGATCGAGGCCTCGACCTCGGTCTTGATCTCGCCGGGAACCTTCTCCTCGTTGTCCTTGAGGAACTTCTCCGTCTGGTAGACGAGCTGCTCGGCCTGGTTGCGCGTCTCCGCGGCCTCGCGGCGGCGGTGGTCCTCGTCCGCGTACTGCTCGGCCTCTTCGCGCATCCGGTTGACCTCGTCCTTCGGCAGCGAGGAGCCACCGGTGACGGTCATCTTCTGCTCCTTGCCGGTGCCGAGGTCCTTCGCGGCCACGTGCATGATGCCGTTGGCGTCGATGTCGAAGGCGACCTCGATCTGCGGCACACCGCGCGGCGCGGGCGGCAGACCGGTCAGCTCGAACATACCGAGCTTCTTGTTGTACGCGGCGATCTCGCGCTCGCCCTGGTAGACCTGGATCTGCACCGACGGCTGGTTGTCCTCGGCCGTCGTGAAGATCTCCGAGCGCTTCGTCGGAATCGTCGTGTTCCGCTCGATGAGCTTGGTCATGATGCCGCCCTTGGTCTCGATACCCAGGGACAGCGGGGTGACGTCGAGGAGCAGGACGTCCTTGACCTCACCCTTCAGGACACCGGCCTGGAGCACGGCGCCGATGGCGACGACCTCGTCCGGGTTGACGCCCTTGTTGGCCTCGCGGCCACCGGTCAGCTCCTTGACCAGCTCGGCCACGGCGGGCATACGCGTCGAACCACCGACGAGCACCACGTGGTCGATCTCGGAGAGCTGGATGCCGGCGTCCTTGATGACGTTGTGGAACGGGGTCTTGCACCGGTCCAGCAGGTCGGCCGTGAGCTGCTGGAACTGGGAGCGGGTGACCTTCTCGTCCAGGTGCAGCGGGCCCTCGGCGGACGCCGTGATGTACGGGAGGTTGATCGTGGTCTCGGTGGAGGACGACAGCTCGATCTTCGCCTTCTCCGCGGCCTCGCGGAGACGCTGGAGAGCCATCTTGTCCTTGGCCAGGTCCACACCGTGACCGTTGGCGAACTGCTTCACCAGGAAGTCGACCAGGCGCTGGTCCCAGTCGTCACCACCGAGGTGGTTGTCACCGTTGGTGGCCTTCACCTCGACGACGCCGTCACCGATCTCCAGCAGCGAGACGTCGAACGTACCGCCACCGAGGTCGAAGACCAGGATGGTCTGGTCGTCCTTGTCGAGCCCGTAGGCCAGCGCGGCCGCCGTCGGCTCGTTGACGATACGCAGCACGTTCAGGCCCGCGATCTCGCCGGCCTCCTTGGTGGCCTGGCGCTCCGAGTCGTTGAAGTACGCCGGGACGGTGATCACCGCGTCGGTGACCTTCTCGCCCAGGTACGCCTCGGCGTCCCGCTTCAGCTTCTGCAGCACGAAGGCCGACATCTGCTGGGGGTTGAAGTCCTTGCCGTCCAGGTTGATCTTCCAGTCGGTGCCCATGTGGCGCTTGACCGACCGGATGGTCCTGTCGACGTTCGTGACCGCCTGGCGCTTCGCGACCTCGCCGACGAGCACCTCGCCGTTCTTGGCGAAGGCGACGACGGACGGCGTGGTCCTGGCGCCCTCTGCGTTGGTGATGACGGTGGGCTCGCCGCCTTCGAGAACGCTGACGACGGAGTTAGTCGTGCCCAGGTCGATGCCGACCGCACGTGCCATTTCGATTCCTCCAGGTGACTTGAGTGGAACAGGCTCAAGGATGCATCACAGATTCCGTGGAGTCAAAGGACCTGAGCCGAAGAGACTCAACTATTGTGCGCCCACCCCTGCGCCGGGGGATCCGCGACCCCCGGGCCGGCGCCGGAGGCCGGCCTGCGGACCCCGGACCGGCTGCTTTCCCGGGGCGCCTACCGGACCCGTACCGCCCCAGCATGCGATCGTTCCCCGACAAAAGCCATAAAGCGCTCAGAGAACGGTCAGATGTGGCCATGAAGCGACATACGCCCTCGGATACACCCTGGCATTCACCCCGGCCCTTCCCGCACCGGGGGCGGCGCCTCGCGGCGCACCTCGCAGCCCATCTCGAACCCAAACGACTGCTGGACCTGACCCTCGGCTCGGTCCTGCTGGTCCTGGCCTCGCCCGTGCTCGCCGCCGCCGCGCTCGCCGTCGCGCTCACCCGCCCGGCCGGCGGCGTTCTCGTACGCGACTACCGCACTGGGCTCAACGGACACCCCTTCCTCCTGAGTTCCCTGCGCACCCGCCGCTTCCGCCTCGACCTGCTCTCCCGGCTGCCCCATGTCGTACGCGGCCACCTCTCACTGGTCGGGCCCGCGCCCCTGGAGTTCGGCTCCCCCGGCGCGGCGGCGCCCTGGCGGCGGCTCGTACGGCCCGGGCTGACCGGGCTCGCGCAGGTACGGCGCCGCTCCAGGCTGCCGTGGGACGAGGCGCCCCTGCTCGACCAGCACTATGTGGAGCACCACTGGATCGGCCTCGACCTCGCGATCCTCGCCCGGACGCCCGGCGCGCTCATCATTCCTCCGGTCAGGGTCACCTCAGCGACACAGATCACCGGCCCCACGGCTACATTGCGACGGAATAAGTGGGTACCCTCAGCACGAGCTGATTAAGTTACCGCTTAGTACGATCAGTATGAGTGCTGATTCACCCACCCTCGCAGGCCCGAGGAGCCCCCGAATGCAACTCGCCGCGATCATCGTGTCGCTGGTCCTGACCGTGGTCGGCGTCGCGCTCATCGGCCGCGCCGTCGCGCAGATCTACCGCTTCGTCCGACTCGGCCGGCCGGTGCCCGAGGGGAGCCGCACGGACGACCCCAAGCAGCGCAGCCTCACCCTGGCCAAGGAGTTCGTCGGCCACACCCGGATGAACCGCTGGGGGGTCGTCGGCGTCGCCCACTGGTTCGTCGCGGTCGGCTTCCTCACGCTCGCGCTGACGATCATCACCGCGTACTGCCAGCTCTTCCAGGCGGACTTCGTCCTCCCGGTGCTGGGCGGCTGGCTGCCGTACGAGATGTACACCGAGTTCATCGCCCTGGCGACGACGGTCGGCATCCTCGTCCTGATGGGCATCCGGCTGGCGAGCCTGCCCTCGCGCGCGGGCCGCAAGTCCCGCTTCACCGGCTCCAAGCTGGGCCAGGCGTACTTCGTCGAGTACGTGATCCTGGTGATCGGCCTCGCGATCCTCACGCTGCGCGGTCTGGAAGGCGCGATCCACGGTGTCGGCCACTACGAGGCGGCGTACTTCGTCTCGTACCCCCTGGTCGCCGCGTTCGGCGGACTGAGCCTCGCCACCCTCCAGAACCTCGTGTACCTCGCCGCCATGATCAAGCTCGGTACGACCATGGCCTGGGCGATCACCGTCGGGCTCAACACCAACATGGGCGTCGCCTGGCACCGCTTCCTCGCCTTCCCCAACATCTGGTTCAAGCGCGAGGCGGACGGCTCCACGGCACTCGGCGCACTGCCGCCGATGACCAGCGGCGGCAAGGAGATCGACTTCGAGGACCCGGGCGAGGACGACACCTTCGGCGTCTCCCAGGTCGAGCACTTCTCCTGGAAGGGCATCCTCGACTTCTCGACGTGTACGGAGTGCGGGCGCTGCCAGTCGCAGTGCCCCGCCTGGAACACGGGCAAGCCGCTCTCCCCCAAGCTGCTGATCATGTCGCTGCGCGACCACGCGCACGCCAAGGCGCCGTATCTGCTGGCGGGCGGCGGCAAGACCATGGAGGGCGAGGAGCAGGCGTCCGAGGAGCAGCTCGCCGGGGTGCCCGCGGCGGCCCTCGCGGAGGCCGAGCGCCCGCTGATCGGGACGCTGGAGGAGAACGGCGTCATCGACCCCGACGTGCTGTGGTCCTGCACCACCTGCGGCGCGTGCGTGGAGCAGTGCCCGGTCGACATCGAGCACATCGACCACATCGTCGACATGCGCCGCTACCAGGTGATGATCGAGAGCGCCTTCCCCAGCGAGGCCGGGACGATGCTCAAGAACCTGGAGAAGAAGGGCAACCCCTGGGGGCTCGCCAAGAAGCAGCGCCTGGAGTGGACGAAGGAGGTCGACTTCGAGGTTCCGGTCGTCGGTAAGGACGTGGACGACCTGACCGAGGTCGACTACCTCTACTGGGTGGGATGCGCGGGCGCCCTGGAGGACCGCGCCAAGAAGACCACGAAAGCCTTCGCGGAGCTGCTGCACATCGCGGGCGTGAAGTTCGCCATCATGGGCGGCGACGAGAAGTGCACGGGCGACTCGGCCCGCCGCCTCGGCAACGAGCCGCTGTTCCAGCAGCTCGGCCAGGAGAACGTGGCCATGCTGAACATGGCGTACGGGGAGTCCCTCGACGAGGAGGGCAACGCGGACGCCTCGACGAAGAAGCCGAAGGCGTCGAAGAAGATCGTCGCGACCTGCCCGCACTGCTTCAACACGATCGCCAACGAGTATCCGCAGCTCGGCGGCGAGTACGAGGTCATCCACCACACCCAGTTGCTCCAGCACCTCGTGGACGAGGGCAGGCTGGTCCCGGTGACCCCGGTCGAGGGCCTGATCACGTATCACGACCCCTGCTACCTGGGCCGGCACAACAAGGTCTACACACCGCCGCGCGAGATCATGTCGTCCGTCCCCGGCCTGCGCCAGCAGGAGATGCACCGTCACAAGGAGCGCGGCTTCTGCTGCGGCGCCGGCGGCGCGCGGATGTGGATGGAGGAGCGGATCGGCAAGCGCGTCAACAACGAGCGTGTGGACGAGGCCCTTTCACTCAACCCGGACATCGTCTCGACGGCCTGCCCGTTCTGCCTGGTGATGCTGACGGACTCCGTCAACGGCAAGAAGAACGACGGTCAGGCCAAGGAGTCCCTCCAGGTGGTGGACGTGGCGCAGTTGCTGCTCGACTCGGTACGGACACCGGCCGACCCGGATCCGGACGAGAAGCGCGAGAACGCGCCGGACCCGGAGCCCGAACCGGCGAAGTAGGCCGTCGCCCGCCCCGGGTACGGGGCGGGTACGGGACGGGTGCGGGACCGGCACGGGGGGCCGGCCGGGGCGGGGCGGGCTGGGCGGCACAACCATCCGGGGGCGGTACGGGTCCAACCGGCCATGCGGAAACCTCCGGTGGCCGGCAGGCACGCCCTCGCTCCCGTGGCCCCTCTGATCGGCCTCGTCTGTCTGGCGGGCCTGGCGACGGCGTGCGGGGGCGCGGGCACACCACCGGACGACGGGCCGTCGTCCGGGCCACCGACGGGCGCGCCGTCCAGCGCATCGGCCCCTCCTTCGCCCTCGCCTTCGCCCTCTCCCTCGCCCCCGCCTTCGCCCTCTCCCTCGCCCCCGCCCGCGCCGTCCACCCCCGCCACGTACTCCGACTTCGACGGCGACCGGGTGAGCGACCTCGTCCTGACCGACTCGTCCGCGACGGTCGACGGCCTCTACTCCGCCGGACTCGCGGCCGTGGTGCCCGGCTCGCCGGACGGCCCGGCCCCGGCCCGCCACCGGGTGATCACCCAGAACGGCCTGAACCTCGGAAAGGCCGGTCAGGGCGGCGGGTTCGGCGGATCCGTCGTCTCCGCCGACCTCGACGCGGACGGGACGGCCGATCTGATCACCGGGGCGGGCCGCGACACCGTCTTCGTCGTCTGGGGCGGCCGAAAGGGCCTCGCGGGCGGAGCCCGGCTCTCCGGCGGCGCGCCGCTGACCGGCGACTTCGACGGGGACGGGTACGCCGACCTGGTCACCGCGGGGCAGTCGCCGTCGACGGCGACGCTGTCGTACGGCCCGTTCAGCCGGGCGGGGGTGCCCGCGGCCACGGTGCCGCTGGACCTCACACCGAAGGACGGCGGCCCGGAGCCCGACTCCGCTCCCGAGGGGTACTACACGGCCCGTCTCGCCGCAGCGGGGGATGTGAACGGCGACGGCCGGGACGATCTCGTCGTCACCTGGACCCATGTCTACGCGGACGAGATGCCCGTCCCGCGCGCCACCGCCGTCCACCACGGGACCGCCAGGGACGCCGGGGGCGTGTCCGCCGCGTACACCCGCCTCAAGGACGCGCGGGGCAGGGACATCTACGGCGCGGACACGCTCACCGCCGACGTCGACAAGGACGGCGCCGCGGACGTGATCGTCGGCCGCTCCTGCGAGGTCATCGGTGACGAGCAACTCGCGGACGACGGCAGCCGGCTGACGGTCGTGTACGGCGCCCGGGCGGGCGGCGGTCGCGCCCTGAAGCCGACGACGATCGACGACCGCACGCCCGGGCTGCCCGGCGCGCCCGTCTCCACCGGCTGCGGCTTCGGGTCCGCGGCCACGGCGGGCGACGTGAACGGCGACGGCTACGCCGACGTGGCCTTCACCGCCGCGGCGAAGGACGGCTCGGCCGTGGCCCTCGTCCTGCGCGGCGGCGGGAAGGGCCTGACCGGAACGGGCGCCCAGCACCTCGCGGGCCTCACCGGGGCGCCCCGGCTCGCGCTGCTGGACACGGACGGGGACGGGGCGGCGGAACTGGCCGTCAGCACGATGCGCGGGGAGAGCCCCGGGACCCCGGAGGTACGCGTCCTGCGCGGCGGCCCGGACGGGGTGACCGGCACCGGGTCCGAAACCGGCTCGGGCCCCGGCGGATGGCCGCGCCTGATCGGCCCGGCGGATCTGGACCTGACAGGGACGACGGTCGGCCGCTTCGGTTTCGGCTTCGGTCGCTGAGCCCCGCCCGGCCTGGGCACGACGCCGCGCCCCGCGCACAATGAGGCGGTGTGTCGGGGGCCGGTGAGTACGGATGGGGCGGGTGGGTCATGCGGACAGGGCAGGTACGGCAGGTACGGCAGATACGGCAGATACGGCAGATACGGCGGTCACAACAGATACGTACAGCAGCGGCGAAGGCGGGGACGGTGGCGAAGGCTGCGATCAGCCTCTCCGCCTGTACGGCCCTGCTGCTGCCGCTGACCGCCTGCACCGACACCTCTCCCGGCTCCACTCCCGGCTCCTCCTCCGACGGCTCGACGGAGGCGAAGAACGGCGACACCGCCCCGGGCGCCGGCGCGACGGCCACCGCGCGCCGCGCCGTCCCGCGCGGCAGGGGCAGCCGCCTCCCGGACGACCTCAACGGGGACGGCCACCCCGACCTCGTACTGAACGACCTGGTCAAGGCGGCGGGTGACACGTACGGGGACGACGCGGGCATCGGCATCGTGTACGGCACGGCGCCCAGGCCAGGTGATGCGGACAAGGCGCCCCGCTTCGACCCGGCCGTACGCCAGACGCTCGACCCGCGTGAGCGGGGCGCCCGGGTGGACGGGGTGCTGCCCGCGGCGTTCGACGCCGAGGCGGCGTGCGACCTCGACGGCGACGGCTTCGGCGACCTGATCATCGCCACGGACCCGCCGTACAACGGCATCGGAACGCCGCCCGTCCCGCTCCAGATCCTCTTCGGCGGCCCGGAAGGGCCCACCGGCCGCGCGGTCGTCCTCAGGATCCCGGCGAAGGCCCGCGCGGGCGACGAATGGCCCGACCATCCGGTCTGCGGCGACTTCGACGGCGACGGCGAGGTCGATCTCGCGGTCACCGCGAGCGGCGGCCAGGTCAGCTTCCTGCGCGGCCCGTTCAGCCGGACCGGCGCCCCGCGCGCCGCCGCCGCGCCGGTCCCGGGCGGCGGCCCGGTCCTGGCGGCGCCGGAGCCAAAGAGCGATGTGAACGGGGACGGTTACGACGACTTCGTCGCCCTGCCCCGCCCCCGCGCGCCCGGGGCCGCCGCGCGCGGAACGCTGCTGCTGGGCGGCCCGGACGGCCCGGAGCGGCCAGGCGGCGCGTACGGCTTCACGGCGGTACGGAAACCCCCGGCGCCGCGCCTGCCCGGCGTACCGCGCGGAAAGGCGGCCACGGAGATCCTGCGCGCGACGGACGGGTACCTGGCGACGCGCACGCACCGGGCGGAGACATCGGACCTGGTGGCGCTCTACGCCCCCGAGCCCACGAACTCCGCCCCCGATCCCCGGACATCCGCTCCCCGAACCTCCGCTTCCGGGGCGCCGGCCTACCGCCCGCACCCCCTGCTCACCTTCAGCACGGCGCTCTTCCTGCACTGATGTCCCGGGACCGCACCCCGGGGACCATCCCCCCAGGGTTCCCCTAAGGGATGTCACAGCTCGGCCGCAAAGGCCCTCCGGTTCCCTCCCTCCGCCACCGGGCCCGCCGGGAGCGGGTACGTTCGATTGCGTGGCTGGATTCAGGATCGGACGCGGCCGGGACAACCGCACCTCGCAACAGCAACCGCAGCAACCGCCGTACGGACGGCAGGCGCCGCCCCCCGCATACGGGGGCGGTCAGCAGGGCGCGCCGTCGTACGGCCGGCAGCAGTGGCCCCCCGCGGGCGGTGGACAGCCAGGGGGCGGCGCGCCGCACGGCGGCGGCCGGGCCGGCGAGCCCGAGTACTTCGGCGACCCGTACGGGCAGCAGCAGGGGTACGGCGGCGCGCCGCAGCACCAGGGCGACCCGTACGCCAACAACCCGGGGCACACCCAGGCGTTCAGCATCGACGAGGACCGCTACGGCGACGGCGCCGCCTACCAGGCCGGCGCGGCCCCGGTCCCGTCCGGCCCGCGGCTGCGCTGGAAGGAGTTGCTGAGCGGCATCGTCCTGCGGCCCGCGCAGACGTTTCTCCAGATGCGCGACTACCCGATCTGGGGCCCGGCCCTGATCGTGACGTTCCTCTACGGGCTGCTGGCGCTGTTCGGCTTCGACACGGCCCGTGAGGAAGCGATCAACGCGACGCTGACCACGGCCATCCCGTACGTCCTCACGACGGCGGTCGCCTTTGTCATCGGTGGTCTGCTCCTGGGCGTGGTCACCCACTCGCTCGCCCGCCAGCTCGGCGGCGACGGCGCGTGGCAGCCGACCGTGGGTCTCTCCATGCTGATCATGTCGATCACGGACGCCCCGCGCCTGCTCTTCGCGCTCTTCCTGGGCGGCGAGAACTCGCTGGTGCAGATCATCGGCTGGGCGACATGGGTGGCGGCGGGCGCGCTCTTCACCGTGATGGTGAGCAAGTCGCACGACCTGCCGTGGCCGAAGGCGCTGGGCGCGTCGGCGATCCAGCTCATCGGGCTGCTGTCGCTGCTCAAACTGGGCACGCTGTAACCAGCACGCCGTAACGGGGAAGGGGCTCGGTGACGCCGCCCCCTTCCCCTCCTTCTCACCTTCCGACGACGGGCGGCTCGACGCTCCAGGGAAAGTTGATCCAGTCCTCGGTGCGCTTCCAGACGTACTCGCACTTCACGAGCGACTGCGACTTCTCGTATATGACCGCGCTGCGCACCTCGGCGACATGGCCGACGCAGAAGTCGTGGACGAGCTTGAGCGTCTTGCCGGTGTCGGCGACGTCGTCCGCGATCAGGACCTTCTTGCGGGAGAAATCGACGACATTGGGGACGGGCGCGAGCATGACGGGCATCGCGAGCGTGGTCCCCACCCCGGTGTAGAACTCCACATTGACCAGATGAATATTTTTGCAGTCCAGGGCATAGGCGAGCCCGCCGGCGACGAAGACACCGCCGCGCGCGATGCTCAGCACCACATCCGGCTCGTAGCCGTCGTCCGCGACGCTCTGCGCCAGCTCGCGCACGGCGCGGCCGAACGTCTCGTACGACAGGTTCTCCCGGCGCTCGGTCATGCGCGCGTCACACCTGCGTCCGATGGAAGTTGACGTACGACCGCGAGGCGGTCGGCCCCCGCTGCCCCTGGTACCGCGACCCGTACCGCTCGGACCCGTAGGGGAACTCGGCGGGCGAACTGAGCCGGAACAGACAGAGCTGCCCGATCTTCATCCCGGGCCAGAGCTTGATGGGCATCGTCGCCATGTTCGACAGTTCGAGGGTGACGTGCCCGGAGAACCCGGGGTCGATGAACCCGGCGGTCGAGTGCGTCACCAGCCCGAGCCGCCCGAGGCTGGACTTGCCCTCCAGCCGTGAGGCGATGTCGTCGGGCAGCGAGATGACCTCGTACGTCGACGCGAGCACGAACTCACCGGGGTGCAGAATGAACGGCTCGTCGCCCTCGGGCTCGACCGTCCGCGTCAGGTCGACCTGCTCGACGGCGGGGTCGATGTGTGGATAACGGTGGTTCTCGAACACCCTGAAGTAGCGGTCGAGCCGTACATCGATGCTGGAGGGCTGCACCATCGTCGTGTCGTACGGATCGAGGCGTACGCGGCCGGAGTCGAGCTCGGCCCGGATGTCCTTGTCTGAGAGAAGCACGCCCCGAGGATACGCAAGGCGCGCGAGCCCACCCCAATCGGGCAGCCCCGCGCGCCTCACCCGCCGAGAGTCAGCGCTGATCCACCCTGTTCACCGTCTCCACGGGCACGGCATGCCGCAGCCGCGCACAACGCGGACACCGGATGAGCCGCCCGGGGCCGATCCGGCCCGTGTCGAGCTGCTGCATCGGGAATGTCGCAGTGCTGAACACGTGCCCTTCGGCACAGCGGACGACGGTGTGTTCCATCAAGTCCATCAGGTCCCTTCCCCAACAAACGCGGACGAACGCCCACACTAGGGGATGATCAGGACACCACAAGAAGCGGCACTCCGCCCCCGACCCTACGCCCCAACTCCCGCCCCCGACTCCCCCTTCAGCCACACCCGCACCACCGCCCACACGGACGGATCGCACGGTGCGGGGGCGCCCGGGGCGGGGGATGGGGTAGAGTGTCCGACGATGCGAAGCCGATCACCGGCTCGCCAAGCGGGTGTAGTTTAATGGTAGAACATGAGCTTCCCAAGCTCAGAGCGCGAGTTCGATTCTCGTCACCCGCTCCACCATGAAGGCCCAGGTCAGCGACCTGGGCTTTGTTTGTTGTCTAGACCATTTCCGGGTGAGCCAGCCCTCCATCAGCCCTATCTGCCGACAAGAGCACCGCTTCAGCCGCCTCCTGCGACACTTCGGAGCCTTGCCACGCCAGGCTTCTCACATGGCGAGACACGTTTCATATGAACTGGGCCACACGGATGTGAGTCGTCGTGAAATTGCGGATGCAATACGGCTTTCCACGAACTCACCAGGTAACACGGTGCGGCGGAGGCAGAATCGCCGTTGCCGGCCGACCCTTCCTCCGCCGCGCCGCCTGGGCGTGGCAACCGCCGCCTCAGCCGGAGTGCTTCCGCACCTCCGCCGGGGACTCCTCGGTTGACCGTGCGCGTTGCTGGCGCACTTCGGCGTCGATGCTCTGAGCGAGCTTGCGCTGGTGCTTCTTCTTGGAGTGCTGGTAGATCAACTGCGCCTTCGAGCTGGACTGGCCCGCGCGGACCATCAGGTCCTTGAGCTTCGCGCCCGAGTCGGCGGCCAGGGTGTTACCGGTGTGGCGCAGGTCGTAGAAGCGGAAGTTGTCCGGCAGACCTGCGGCGATCCGCGCCTTGCGCCACTTCCGACCGAAGGAGGAACGCCGCAGGGCGGCCCCTCGCTCGCCCACGATGAGCATTCCGTCCGGCTCCTTCTCGGCGAACCACTGAAGGTGGCGGCGCAGCTCGGGCACCACGAAGTCGGGCAGAAAGACCGCGCGCTTGCCCGCCCGCGACTTCGGATCGCCGATGTCCTTCTTGCCGTTGCTCAACTCCGGCGCGGCGCACCTGATCCACACGACGCCCTCGTCGAGGTCGATGTCGCCGCGCCGTAGCTCCGCGAGCTCTTCGGGGCGGAGAGACGCGAAGGCACCCAGGAAGATCATGATCCGCCAGCGCGGTCCGATAGCCTCGGCCAGGGCGTAGACCTGCTGGATCTCGCAATGTCAGGTTCGTCCGCCTCCTCCTTGCCCCGGATCTGCCGTCACCGCTGCCACCACGACGCCACGCTCACGGCTGGGACAATCCGAATCGGACCGGTTTCACCGTGAGTACGCCGAACTCCTGCGCGATGATTCGCGGGTCGGTGGAGCGTGGGGGATCGAGAACAAGGCCGGCGAGATCGCGGCGCGTATCCAGTCCTCGCTCGCAGGGGGCGGGCCCTCCGACCGTATCCAGCGTCGGATGTACCGGCTCGCGTCCGACGTCACGTGCTTGGCCGCCTTCGCGGGTCTCGCACGCGACTGCGAGATCATGTACCGGGTCTGGGATCACCTGATGCTCACCTCCAGCCAGCGGGAGAACCACGCCGAGGCCGCGGCCGGTGCGGAGGTGATGAAGCGCTCATCGGTGGCCCGGCGTGATCCGCGGTAGGCGTCACTGGGCCACATGCGGCACGCCAACGCCCTGGCCAGACTGCACCAGCCCACGGAGTCGCTGCGGGCCATGAACCTGGCGGAGAAGGCGTTCGGCCGCGCCCAGGGTGAGAAGCCGGCGGAGTGGATCGCGTTCTACAGTCGAGCCGAGTTCGACGCCTTGTCGTCGTATGTCTGGACGGCGCTCGGGGAACACGAGCGGGCCGAGTACTGCCTTCACCGCACCCCTTGCCGCCATCCCCGGCGGCATGGTCCGTAACCGGGCCCTCTACACGGCGCACCTTTCGCTGGCGCAGGCGATGCGGGGAGAGGTAGAACTGGCCCCTGCCCAGCGGGGCCCAACGGCGCCGTTCATCAAGTCGCTTTCACTGGGCTTCGTGCTCCTGGTGCTGCGAGGGCTTCGTTACCACCAGCCCGGCCCGGTCGAGGGCTTCCGCTCTAGGGACGCTGGCCCGGCTTGTCGACGACAGCTCGCTCGATGATCGCGCTGGACCCGGTGAGCTCGCCCTTCTTCTGCCCGTCCGGGAGATCTTCGACGGCGACGCTGCGCTCTCCCAGGAATCGCTTCGTCTCCTTGCCGAAGATCAGCTCCTGGCGCTCTCCATCGTTGACGCGCGCGACGGCCACGCCGTGTCGTCCCGCCGCGTCGACCGCATCCGGAATGACGACAACCCCGGGAATCTTGGCTGCCGCCCGGTAAAGAGCCGCACTCTGGGCGGGCGGCATCAGCCCCTCGAACGCTAGATCACCGACCTGCACGAACGTGTTCTGGTCCTCGCTCTCGCCTCCGTCGCTGACCCGGTGGAGCCACTTCAGCATCTTGTCGGGGTCGGTTGGCAGGGTCTGCAGGTTCCGGTAGTTGGCGGAGGCTTCATGGAGCGGGAGATCGGGCTCCAGGATGTTCTCGCTCTTGCCGTTGCCCTCGCGGACCAGCCCCGTGTGCAGGCCGTCCACCGAAAGCCACACCTCCCGCTTGTGGAGAGGATCCAGCTTTGCTGTCCTGCCCTCCGCGTGTGTCGTGAAGCCCACCCTGCTCTCGACGTACACGAACTGGTCGTCGCGGATGTCGCCGGGCACCTTCTCGCGCTCGGCCGCCAACGCGATGTTCTCCAGCAACGCCACGGCCTCCTTGGCCGGCGGTTGCGCGTTCGCGCCCCCGCCGGACGGTGGGAGGAACACGAAGGTGATGGCGGCAGCGGCGGCGACGGCCGCCGCTGCGAACGCGGGCCGCATCCGCTTTTTGCGTACAGAAGCCCGCTCGGGCGTCTCGGTCTGCCGGATCTCGTTCATCAGATGCTCCTTGAGGAGTTCGTGACGGCCCGGCGGAAGGCACTTCTCGGGAAGCTCAGTCATCGGTTCCCCTCCTTGATGGGCCTGACCGCCGTAGCGCGGCCATCTCTCATCTGTCCGCGCCCGGATGACGGTTCCATATGTTCTGCGAGTTTTGTTCTTGCGCGGGACAGTCGCGATCGCACGGTCCCGACAGGCACCCCGAGCGCCTCGGCCGCCGCCGCGTAGTCGAGCCCCGCCCAGACGCAGAGGGCCAGTACTTCCCGATCGGCCCTGCGCAGCCGGGACAGCGCCGTCCGCACGAGCGCCAGCTGCACCGAGTCATCGAGGCGCCCGGCTATCTCATCGGCGAAGTCTCGCTCGACCTCCTCAGGGGGCAGTCGCGCGACAGCGGCGGCGTGTCTTCGCGCCGCCCGGCGCGTGTTGCGCGTGACGTTGGTGGCGATCCCGAGCAGCCAGGGCCGCAACGAACCGCCTTCCTCATTGACCCTCTCGCGCAGACGCCAGGCGTCCAGGAAGGTCAGCGACACGACATCTTGGGCCTGAGCCCAGTTTCCCGTAAGCCGGAAAGCGTGGTTGTAGACGGAACGTGCGTACGCGTCGAAGAGCTCACCGAAAGCGTCGTGGTCCCCCGTGCTGATGCGTTTCCGCAGAGTCGTATCCACACCTTCCATCTGTCCGCACGATGAAGGCCGGTTCCAGTGACTCACGTCATAGAGGCGAGTGCGCGACGAGTGCTGTGCTGGTGATCGACTCCGGCAGCGCTTCTTCCCGCCGGACGATGGGCTGACGGCTCGGCTGGTCGGCGCCCTGCTTCCTCGTCCGGCCGCTTCGGTCGAACTCTTCCGGCTCCATGGGATGTGCTGGTTGAGCCCACCGCGAGGCGAAGGCCCTTCCCAAACGAAGCAGGCCCGAAAGTCCAAAGACGCGATACGCACGACGACCGCCAAGACCCCCATTGCCCCGCCCCGACTCGCGGACGGCCGCGAGATAAGGATCCGATCCTTCGCGTGAGCACACCGCTCTGCAACCCTGAATCCGATATCCCTCGTCGTACCGGTCCAGGCAGCCCGAGACGTCTTCGTAACCGCCCAGTCGCAGGCCAGCCCCATCCCAGCCCTTCAGGGCGGTACACCAGGGTCAGAAGCGGTCAATCCAACCGGCTCCCGTACAGCTCGCGGACCCACGTAGTCCCTGGTCAGAGCGCTGCGGCACTCCGGCGCGCCGTTGATTCCCAAGCTCAGAGCGCGAGTTCGATTCTCGTCACCCGCTCTTTGAGAAAGCCCCAGGCCAGTGACCTGGGGTTTCTTCGTCTTCAGCCATCGTTTCCGTGGTCGTGCGCCCCCGAACGCGGCGGCATATCGCGCCCTCTTCCTGGATACTGACCCAGGGGATCACAGCCCGGTCTCTCCGATCTCCGCCGTGCCACGTTCGCTCGGCGCCTGCCCGCGTCGCTCTCCGAGCTTGCCGGACCGGAGCGCGGCGCAGTGAATCCGACTGCGTTCACTGGTCAGCCGTGAGTCCGTGTGGTCTGGGAGAACTCCTTCGACGAACTGGCTCACAGCCTCAGGCAGCCGCGTGAACCTCACGGACCTGCGCCGCCGTCCTCATGTAGGCGTCCGACCGTGAACTCTGTCACCAATCCCCGTGGGCAGAACAGCTAGGGCAGGGGCCGCAGGTCGGGCTTCTCCCGCAGGCCGCCGTTGTTCTCGCAGTTGAGCCGCTCGGCCACGGCGAGTGACGCGGCGTTGACGACCGTCAAATTCTCCTTCAGGTTCTCCAGCGCGTCCCCACGGTCCTCCGCGTCAGAAAAAGCCGCATAGATGCGCGCCGGCCGCTCGTCCGAACCCTTCATCCGGGGGCTTACACACTCGAAGTAGATTCTGGCCCCGCGAGCCGACGCGACAGACTCCTTGCCCAGGGCGAAGAAACGAACCCCCTCACGAGGCTTCGTGTCCCCCACGTCCTGCGGCGCGTAGATGGAGAAATCGATGGTGGCGTCATCACGCGCATTAGAATCTTTTGGCACCATTTTGCAGAGTTTCTCACCGACCGTCCAACTGCGGCCCGATGCATGACCGTCCTTGATGTTTTCGGACACCCGTCCCAGCCCTTCGCCACGGAGTCGGTAGAAGGACGTGGCGCCGGTGACAGACTCGACCGTCTGCTCCAACGGACCGGCGAACACGCCGTCACACACCTCCGCCGCCCCCACGTAGGGCGACTCGTCCTCCTCCCCGAACCCGCACGCGACCGCGACCGCGCCGATGACCAGCACCACCCCGGTCACGGAAAGCGCCTTCCTCACCCGCACCACTCCCACACCCTTCCTCTTCACGCCGCTCCCCACGAGCCCCCCCCCCCCCCCCTATCAGCCGGTTTCCGGATCGTTGCCCTGCTGCTGCGCACGGTCGTTACCGGATCCGTATCCGATCAGCATGGCCTGCCTGAGGTCTTCCTTGAATTCCTTGTCCACCTCTGTCGAGTGGTGGTCGAGGAACTTCTCCATCGGGGCCTCGGCCATGTATTCACCGCCGGACCAGACCTTCCTCCGGTCCTCCTTGCTGAGCTCGTCGACCTTGTCCTTGTGCTCCTCGATCGAGTTGTCGGAGACATCACCGATGACCGATCCGATGATCTGCTCCACGCCTCCGGCGGCGGTGTCGGTGGCCAGGGGAATGAGCACTGCTGCCGTACCCACGGCCGCGGTGGCGGGCAGGAAGGCGACCCCTGCGGCGATGCCCGCGGTGGCTCCGAATTCGACCCAGCCGGATCGGGCGGCCCCCGCCTTCTCGTACTCCTCGTGCTTCTTCTCGTACTCCGCCCCGACCTGGTCGGCGCGCGACTGGTCGAGCATGCCCTGCACCTCGGCCCCGACGCGCACGGCGTTGCGCGCGCCTCCCTCGTCGATCTTTCCGTCGGGACCGACCTGGGCCTCCAGCACGCTGGTGCTGTAGATCTGCTCGGCTTTGGAGACGGTGGCGTACGCGTCCGGGTGCTGCCCGAGCGAACTGAGGAATCCACGCGCGATTTTACGGCTGTCTTCGGTGTCGTCGAAACTGAGGTGTCCGTCGGGGTTCTTCGTGGGTGCGAAGACGCTGTCCGAATCAAGTTTTTCCAGCGACCAGTTGATGTCGTCGATATACGCGGCACCCATGTTGCCCAGACTGTCGGACAACGCCTCCTGCTTCTTGAGCAGGCCCGCGTCGGACCCGTACTTCTCCATCACCTGCTTCATGACATCGGCGTTGTCCTCGTCCCGCACGACCTTCGCGTCCGGACTGTCGTAGGGGTAGCCGAGGGCAGCCGATTCCAGCGCGTGCCCCAACGCGTCCGGCATGTAGTTGGGCGTGTTCTTGAGCTTGTCGGGGTCGGTCGAGTTGTTGTCTGGGAATGACTCCCACTTCTCGTTGCCGAAGAAGTCGAGGTAGCTGATAACAGGTTCGCCGTCGCTCTTCCCGAGATCGGCGGTACCACTCTTGTTGACGGTGCCGTCCTCGTTGTACGCGGTCGGCGGGTCGGTGAAGAATTTCGTGGACGCCTCCGGGCTGTGCCCCAGCGCCTCCAGCATGGCCGTGGCCGGGTCGTAGCCGGAGCCGTTCTTCCCCGAGGGGTTGAACGGATTCTCCAGGAGACCGTTGACCTGCTTGTTGTTGGCGAAGAAGTACGGGTCCTTCTGGTGCAGCTGCGCCACGTGCTCGGCGATCGGGTTGAGGAACGCCGCGTTGTAGTTCCCGTTCCGCATGATGCCGCCCAGCAGCTGGTAGCCGTAGGCCCCGCCGGTGTTGTCGTACTTGGACAGCGGAATCTGTTCGGTGCCGAGCTTGCGCAGCTCCGGGCCCCACTTGTCCGAGAACGCCTTGTCCTGCGAGGCGGTGGCCAGGTTGAGTCCGAGGTTCTTCTGCAGATCCTGGACGTCCTTCAGCCGTTCCTTGTCGACCTTGCCGTAATCGTGCGTGTCGGTCGCGAGCTGGCCGAAGAATTCGAGCGACTTCTCCGGGCCGAGCTTCTCGTAGAAATTCTTCGCGAACTCGGTGGACTTGGCGTTGTCGCGCAGCAGTTCGTTGAGCTGCTGAAGCTCCGTGTGCGTGATGTCGCGGCCCTTGGCGGCCAGCGTGGCGGCCCGGGCCGCCTCCTCCTGGTCCAGGTTCTTGTACTTCGGAGCGCTGAAGTCCTTGCCCTCGGTAACATTGGCCTCCAGGGCGTTCTTGAAGGCCACGTCCGTGTCGTTGCAGTTGTCGACGATGTTGTCGATCTTCTTCTGCCAGGCCTCGATCGCGCTCTTCTGCTGACGCAGCAGATCGGAGTAGTCCGGGTCGTGCCGCGCCGTTTTGTCGTGCTCCAGCGGGTGACGGGCCGTCACCTTGCCCTTGGCGTCGATGTGCATGCCCGCCGCGGGGCCCTCCTCGTCACGGATGTTCTCCAGGTCGTCCTTGGCCTTCTTGATGGCCTTGTGGGGTCCTCCATGACGAGCTTGACGCCCTTGGCCTCGGCGGCTGCGTCCTCGAACTCCTTGGCGGTCTTGCCTATGAATGCCTTGGTGACGCCCGCGTTGACGCCTTCCCACTCGGCCTTGTCCGCCTTGACCTTCATCCCGTCCCTGGCGTCGTCGGCCAGCTTGTCCAGCTTGGTGACCATCTCGGCCCAGTCGTCGGCGGCCGTCTTCAGTTTGCCGACAGGCGCGTCGATGATGTCCTCGTATTTCAGCATCTTTCTCTTCCCCCGTGGATGACGCGAGACTTCGGTCGACTACTTCATATAGGCGTTGAGCTTGGACACGGAGATCAGGTCGCCGGCGATCTGCACGTCTTCCTTCTGCTGTGAGGACTTCGTGTAGTTCAGGTGGTTCGAGACTTGCGCGAGGGCGTCCAGCAGCGTCTTGAGGTGCGTGTTCCAGCGGTCATGGACCTTGAGGAGCCCCGAACCGCTCTCGAAGTTGCCGTTGGTGAGCGCGATGGCCGCGTCGAAGGTGGTGGGCCGGGCGTGGTCCCCTTCCTTCGACAGCCGCGTGCGCGGCCCATAGGCCTCATGCCCGATGGCACCCAGGTTGTCCTGATTGACCGCGAGGTCCGCCGAGGCCGACCCACTCGAACCGCCCGGCCCCGTGGGCGCACTGTTCAGGCGCATACTGACTCGTTGCGTCGATTCCGCGCGGAGTGCCGCCCATTCCGAGTCGAACGTCACGTATTCCCCCATACTCAATCCCGGCTTCCGGCGAAGCCGATCACTTCGCCATGCACCACACCCACGAAAGGACCCACGCCGTCGGTGTCGATCGGCTCTCGGCCCAGGGGCGGTACGTGCACGGTGGAGGACCGGCATCGTACGAGGGACTGTCCAGCCACCTCGGACGATGTCCCTCCGGCCCTCGGACGAAGGGGCGCCGCGGACCCACGTCCGGCGCGCGGCGGCGCTACTCCACGATCGCCCGCTGCCGGGGCGTGTTGTTGTGCCGCAGTCTCCCGGCTGGTGCTGGTCGCTGAGACGTACAGGTCGCGCCTGTACCTCGTCGGCGTTGAAACACCAACGTCTGGAAGGCCGAGCGGCCGCGCCGGGAACAGCCGGTCCGGTCTGCACGGTTGCAACCGTTGACCGGCGCCCCACGGGCGGGGGAACACGGGTACCGCAAGGTCGTCCTCCCCGCCAGGATCCGGGCCCAGGAATCGCGGTACGCCCGCCGCACACTAGGACCAAGACGTATTTCTGCAGGAGGACTGCTTCATGACCGACCAGCCTTTGACGCTCATGGCCGTACACGCCCACCCCGACGACGAAGCCACCGGAACCGGAGGGATCCTCGCGCGGTACGCGGCGGAAGGCATCCGCACCGTTCTCGTGACGTGTACCGACGGCGGTTGCGGTGACGGACCGGGGGGTGTCAAGCCGGGCGATCCCGGTCACGATCCGGCGGCCGTCGCCTCGATGCGCCGCCAAGAACTCAAGGCAAGCTGTGACGCCCTGAAGGTCAGCGATCTGGAGATGCTGGACTATGCCGACTCCGGGATGATCGGCTGGCCGAGCAACGACGCCCCCGGATCCTTCTGGGGGACCCCCGTGGAGGAAGGCGCCGCCCGACTCGCGGAACTCATGCGGCACTACCGGCCCGATGTGGTCGTCACCTACGACGAGAACGGCTTCTATGGCCACCCCGACCACATCCAGGCCCACCGCATCACGATGGCAGCACTGGAGATGACCGAGCTGACACCGAAGGTGTACTGGACGACGATGCCCCGCTCGATGATGCAGCGGTTCGGGGAGACCATGCGCGAGTTCCATGAGGACATGCCGGAGCCGGATCCTGCCGAGGCCGCCGCGATGGCCGAGATCGGCCTCCCCGACGATGAGATCACCACGTGGGTGGACACCACCGCGTTCAGCGGTCAGAAGTTCGACGCGCTGGCCGCGCACGCCAGTCAGGGCGAGAACATCTTCTTCCTCAAGATGGGCAAGGAGAGGTTCGGCGAGATGATGGGCGTGGAGACCTTCGTACGCGTCAAGGACGCCACCGACGCGGCCGTGCCCGAGACCGATCTCTTCGCCGGACTGCGCTGATCCACCCTTCCGGCCGGGGCCCGGGAAAGCACATCGGCCTCGACGGACCTGCCCTCCCCGTCCCACTCCGGGGAGCCGGCGCATCCGGGTGGACCAGCGCCCAGTTCCCCGACCAGGCCGACCACCTCCCGGCCGCAAACGACCATCGCCCCAGGTCAGCGGCCATTATCCGGCCGGTGTCCGGGGTGATTCCCAGGCTCGGAGCGCGAGTTCGGCTCTCGTCACCCGCGGCCGGTCGGAGACCGGGGCCGGCCCGGAAGGCGTGGTGGGACGAACGGAGCACCGCGCTGGGCGAGATCGAGGTGCAAGGCATCAAAGACGTACGGGACCGGGATTGCCGTACCACCGGGGGTTACGGCATCCGCTGAACAAGCCGGGCGTTGCCCGATTCTCAGCTGATGGTGACGACACGCGCCCAGTGCGGCGGGGTGTCCGGGACGTAGTCGGGGTTCTCTTCTTCCGCAGCGCCGGCGGGACGGGGGAAGAGACCGACAACCGTACGGCACGGCGGGCGCGTGGCGGGCCACGGTGTTTGACCGTCCGTCAGGGCGACGATCACGTCCGGGCGGGAGCGGAGCGCTCTGGCGAAGCCGGAGCGCAGATCCGTTCCTCCGCCGCCGATCAGATCGATGTTCTCGGCGCGGCAGAGCGGGACGGCGACCCCGGCCGCCGCGTCGCAGGAGACCACCGAGACCAGGTCACGCCGCCCGCCCACCGCCCGTGAGATCGCCGCCACCTCCAGCAGTGCGCTGCCCAGCTCGGCATCGCTCACCGACCCGGAGGTGTCGATCACGACGCAGACCCGGGGCGGCGTACGGCGCAGGCTCGGCAGCAGCACTCCGGGGACACTGGCGGAGCGCCGGGAAGGGCGCCGGTAGCTGTGGTTCTCGCCCGCGCCCGGCGTACTTGCCGCGGAGCGGATCGCGGCCCCCAGCAAGCGCCGCCACGGCTGCGGTGGGTGGAACGCCTCGTCGGCCCATCGGCGCCATCCCTCCGGAGCTTCGCCCGGCCGCCCCCTGATCCCCTCGGCGACCCGGAAGCGGACCGCGTCCCGCTGCTGCTTGCTCAGTCCGTGTGCCCCGTCGGACCCCAGCTCCCACGGCCGGCCCTGCCCGTCCGCACCACTGCCGCAGTCCAGCCACGCCAAGTCCCCGGTGAGCCCTGACATCGACGCCCTCCGCAGATACTCCTCCATCAGCAGTCCGTCGGGCAGCCGCAGCAGAGACGGCAGCACCGCCCCAGCGGGCAGGGGCAGACCGTCACCGTAGATGTCGTCGTTGATCTCGAAGTCGGCGGCGATGTTCCGCCGGAGCCGCGCGCCGGGCCCGTTCTCCTCGTGCGTACGCGCATACCGCTCGCTCCGCCCGTGGTGGTCCCGGAGCAGATGGGAGACCTCGTGCACCCAGACGCCCGCGAGCTCCTCCACCGGAGTGCACGCGACAAAGCCGGGGGAGACGTAGCAGCGCCAGTGCGCGTCCACCGCCATCGTCGGCACCGCCCGGTCCTCCACCACGTGCAGCGCGAAGAGCGCACTCGCCAGGTAGGGACGGACCTTCACCGCGTGCAGCCGCGCGGCCAGCAGTTTCGCCATGTCCAGCGGTGGACCGGGCGGGCCGTACGGCGTGCCGGAGCCGGCCGGAGTTGTCGGCACGGTGGCCCGCACCGGGCGCGGCGGCGCGGGCCGGGCCATCGGGCGCGGCAGCGGGTGCTTCGCGCGCCCCGTCATCGGCGTCCCCTCGTCGCACGCCCGGCGTCTGCTGCCGCTGCGACCCGCTCCACCGACCGGTCCGCCCGTCGGGCGAGACCGATCACCCCGACCAGCCGCTCCACCGCCGCCGGCACCTCCCAGTCGTCGCGCCGCAGCGAGGCCAGCACCGTCGCGGGGGCGACCAGCAGGTCCGGGGCGCCGGTCTCCAGCGCCCGGACCAGCACCGCCCAGCCCGCATCCCACCGCGCCCGCTCGGGCCGCGCCCCGACGGCGGACACCACCGCCTCCAGCGCGGCCTGACGCAGATCGCCCCGTACCGGCAGCTCGGCGGAGGCCGGATCGGCGAGCAGCGACTCCGGGTCCGGCAGGTCCATCCGGTCCAGATGGGCGAGAAGTTCGAGGCCCGGCCCATCGCCCACCGTGCCCCGCACCAGCAGGGCAAGTACTTCCCGGGAGACGGAGGCCGCCGTGCCGAAGGCCAGCAGAGCCAACGCGGCCTCCCAGCTCCGGGGCGAGGGCCAGGCACCGCCGCGCCGTGTCTCCGTGCTGGGCAGCCGGTGAATCAGCGTCGGCCGGGCTTCCAGGAATCCGCAGACCGCGCGCCGGGCGAAGGCCACCGCCTCCGGCAGCCGCTCCGGCACCAGCCGGGGCAGCTCCGCCCGGGGCCAGACCCCGCCCAGCCCGCGCACCACCACCTCACGGTCGTGCACCCAGTACAGATGCACGAACCGGTTGGCCAGCGGCGGGCTCAGCTCCCACCCGTCCGCCGCCGACGCGCTCGGATTGGCCGCGGCCACGATCCTTACATCCGGCGGCAGTTGCAGCGCGCCGACCCTCCGCTCCAGGACGACCCGGAGCAGCGCTGCCTGGACCGCCGGTGTGGCGGTGGAGAGTTCGTCCAGGAAGAGCAGCCCCCGCCCTGCCCGCACGAGTTCCACGGCCCACTGCGGCGGCGCCATCGGCACCCCCCGCACCGCCGGGTCGTCGCCGACGATGGGCAGTCCGGAGAAGTCGGTCGGCTCGTGGACGCTGGCTATCACGGTCGTCAGCGGCAGGTTGAGGGAAGTGGCGAGCTGGGTCAGGGCCGCGGTCTTGCCGATGCCCGGCTCGCCCCAGAGCAGCACGGGCAGGTCGGCCGCGACGGCCAGGGTGAGGGCTTCGAGTTGCTCGTCGGGGCGCGGCTCGGTGGTGGTCGTGCGCAGGAGGGCCAGGAGGTCGTCGGCGACGGCGAGTTGGGTGCCGGCTCCGGTTGCGTCGGCGGGGTCGGGCGCGGGAGCGCCAGGAGCCGGGAGCGGGGCGGGCAGGAGGGTACGGGAGGTCATGGGCATCACCTTGGGTGGAATAGCGGAACGGAACGGCCCGTCCCCGATGTCGTGGGCGTACATCTGTCGTGCGCGTACCGCGCGCACCACGGGGCGCGCGCTCGGGACTCAGGTGGGACGGCTGGTCAGCCGGTACTCAATTTCAGGCCGGTACGGGGCCGGGCCCGGCTGCTCTGCTTGAGGCGCACGGCGGAAGGGGTACGGCGGTCGAGTCGGGGGCGGTGGCCCGCATCCGCGGGCCTCAGCTCCGCATCCCTTCCGCCCGCCGCCCCACCCGCACCGGGGTGCACCGCGACCAGACCCGAGCGGAAGAGTCCGTGGTCGATGCGGCGGGCCGCAGCCGACTCCAGTTCCTCCCGCAGCGGCCCGTCGCGCAGGACCGCACCGGAACCGAGCAGTCCCTCGACCACGGCCAACGCCCCGGCGACATCGCCATGGCCCAGCCGCTCGCGTACCGCGGGCAGTGCCTCCGGGTCACGGTGGATCTCGTCGATGGCCCGCAGGCAGGCCGACGCGGGCCCGCCGAGCGCCACCAGCAGCTCCTCCCGGCGCAGTTGTGCCGGGTCGTGATCGATCGCTGACAGTGTCCCGTCCCGTAGCGCTATCCGGTGGACCTCGCCCTGGCACTCCACCCGGTGCGGGTCATCTGGCTGGAGGGCGGGGCCTGACCCCCGGCCCGAGCCGGACGATGCCGCCGGGCCGAACGCCGCCAATGCCGTGGCGACGAGTGGATGCAGGCGATCGGTCGCGACCAGCCCGGCCCGCAGCAGCTCCAGATCCGGAAGGACCCGGGCCGCCGCCTCCGGCAGCATCGGAAGCGCCGCGACCTCCTGCCGGGGCAGCGTCTCCCGCACCGGCCGGAACGTCGGGGCATGACTGTCGTCGGGGGCAATGAGTTCGAGCACGGCGCGGCTCCGCGTACCGAGCCGCACGGCGAAGGCCCCGCGAGCGCGACCCTCGGCCCGCAACAGCAACTCCGCCTCGGCGGCCCAGCGTTCCAGCGCCCACGAGTCATCGTGGACGGCGGGCCGATCTGGCCGGTCCGGCACGTCCGGCCGGGCGGATGCGTGGGGCCGGGCGAGTGCGTAGGGCCGGGCGGACGGCACCATGGGCGGTGCCCCGCCGGCACCGCACCGCACCGCCAGTTCGCCGCTCCGCTCCGCGTCCCAGAGATGCCGGTGCAGGTCGAGCCGGAAACGCCGGTCGGGGTGCGGATGCGGATGGTGCTCTGGAGCGCCGTTCCCGGACTCCTCCCACAGAGCCAGAGATATCCGCTGTCCGGCGTCCGCCCGGGCCGGCGGTGTCCGCACCACCAGATGCAGCGGCGTGGCACCGGAACTCCGGTAACAGGCAAGGGAGATGGTGAGTCCGGTGCGGAGCCGCCCGTCGGGGGCGATCCGGGGCAGGTGCCAGCGGAGCAGATCCGGAGCCAGACGGCGCAGATCCGCACGAAGGTGGGTGACGAGATCGGTGCCGTAGCGGTCGCGCGCGGCGCGCAGATCGAGATCGATGTCGACCCGGGCGGCGGCGCAGGCCCCGGCCCAGTCACCAACCGCACGCCGTGCGGTGGCGGTTTCGATCATGGACGGTGGCACGGCGTACTCACGCACGCGCTGCCACATCAACAGGTGGGTCGGAATCGCATACGCGAGGTGATGTGCCATCAGCAATCACCTTGCGCGAACGATTCCCCCGATCCGTACGAGGAGTAGTTCTTCATCCCCGGCATCATAAGCACCGCGATGAGGGTCTGTCAGTCCCCTTCGGCCGCCCACCGCCCTTCAACAGAATCCTTCGGGTGCCGGGCCTCTCACCTCACACACGCGCTGCCCGCAGCCCTCGATCAATTCGTAGGCGGGGCCTCGTTCACCGTACGGGGAAGCCGTAGGAGTAACCCTGCTCCCTCAGCCAGGGCAGGACCTCGCGCAGGGCGGCCACGGTCTGGGAGCGGTCCCCTCCCGCGTCGTGGAAGAGGACGGTCGGACCGTCGGCGATCTCCTTCTTCACGGTGGCGACCATGACGTCCGCGCCGGGACGCTCGAAGTCCTTGGAGTCGACGTTCCAGCCCAGCGGCCGCATTCCCCGGGACGCGGCGAGCTCGCGGCTGTACGGGGTGAAAGCGCCGCCCGGGGCCCGGTAGTACTCGGGCCGGACGCCGCCGGACGCCTTGGTGATCATGCGTTCGGCGTCCAGGATCTCCTGGGACTGGTAGGCCTCGGACTTCTTGTCCATGGCGGTGTCGTGCGAGACCGTGTGGTTGCACAGCCGGTGCCCGGCCGCCACGACCGCCTTGACCAGGTCCGGGTACGTCTCGGCCTGTGTGCCCACCATGCAGAACGTGGCCTTCACGTCGCTGTCCTTCAGCAGTTGCAGCACCTGCGGTGTCCAGATCGGGTCCGGTCCGTCGTCGATGGTGATGTTGACGCCCTTGGCGCCGCGGTCCGAGGCATGTGCGATGTCCGCCGCCACCTTGGTCACGGCCTGGCCCTCGTGCCCGGCGTCCGGCGCGGAGATGGACGCTTGCGGCTTCCGCCCTCCGGTGGGGTCGGCCTGCGCGGTCCACACCGACGTGGCGGCGGCCAGCGCTGTCACTCCGAGCGCCGCCGCGAGAAGCCGGCTGTACCAACCCCTTCCCTTGTGCTTCGCCATGTCCGCCCGCCCCTTTGCTGTCTCCGCCGATGCCGTGCACCTATCAAGACACACGAACGCCCGCACAAGATCCCCCTGTTACCGATCGCGGACGAATCCGCAGGGGGTCGGCGACAAACAGAGGTCTTCCGCGACAGACGGAGAGGGACAACACCGGCCGCGTAACCGGCCCGGACCGCTCCACCGGAGGTGTGGGCCCCGCCGGGTTCGCCGCCGGCGGGGAGACCGCGCACGGCGTGCCCTGGTGGCCGCACATCGACGATCCGATACGGTCCGATACGAAAACGCCCGGCCGGGATCACCCCGGCCGAGCGTTTGGTCGTACTGCCCACATCAGCCGTTCGGGCGGCGGGCCGCCTTCAGGTCAGATTGTCGGCGTCTCGTCGACAATCTCCTTGTGCGGTTCGACAATGAACTTCCAGCCGTCGCTGGGCTCCATGAAGCGCACTCGGGTCGGGTAGATGTCCAGGGCGCGGCGGTCGCGATTCTGGGTGCTCGCGTTCTTCCGTCCCCGGGCCGGCTCCTCGAACAGGTCCACCTTGACGTCCGGCACCGCGACGACATCCTCGTTCCAGCGCTGGACGATCCCCGCACCGAACGCGTCCCGCGCAGCGGAGTAGAGCGCCTCCAGGGATTCCTTGTTCCCGTTGGGCACGAAGAGCGCGAGGTTCAGGAGGACGCCGGCGCTCTGCAGAACCTCGATCTCCTCCCCCGTCTTGTCGGCGACCCAGATACCGCGCTCTTCGGCATCGTCCGGGAGAACACGGATTTCCTCACCGAAGATCGTCCTCGCGGTGAAGAAACCGCCCTCGAAGTTCTTGCCCGGCTCCGTAAGGAAAGCCGGGGCGTAGCAGTCGAGAGGAAGGCCATTCATCTCTGCCGAGACGAAGATTCCGTCCTGGAGGCCCAACTCCGAAACCTCTCCGGCCGCAAGACGTCGAGCCGTAACCTTCTCGGTATTCACGCCATTCCCCTTTTTTCGTGGCGTCCTGTGAATTCAATGAAACCCTACCACGAAAACGACCGGCCAGTTCCCGTTACGCATGTCTTCGCGACCATGACAGCACCGGCCGACTCTCCGAGTAATTTATTTCGGTAGAACGGCAGACGATTCCTCTGGCATTGCAGGCGAAACACGGAAACCGTAGATAAATACCGCACTTTCAGCAATGGAGTCGGTCGTCAAGTGGAAAGCGGGCGGGCTTGGCCGCGTGGAAGGCACGCTGCGCGCAGCAGCGAAGCCCCAGGCGGGCTGCCCGGGGCTTCGCTGTCGCGGAACAACTTTCTTACGGCGCCACCGAAATGGCCTCGGCCTTGCGGCGGCGGGCGGTGCTCGCGATGCCCACGGGGTATTCGCAGCGCCTGGCCATCGGCGAGGACATCGACTCGGCCGCCTTCCGGCAGACGCCGCAAACCCTCCTCGGCGACGCGCCCTGACGAAACAGGGCCGCCCCGCTCCGCGTGCGCCAGACGGCGGGCTGCTGAGTCCGCGACTCGGGCCGGAACCGCTCCACGCGGTCGCGCTCGGTGTACATGTTCCACTGGTGCTCGGCGAGGTCGTCCGGGTCGACGATGTCGAACCGCGCCGCCAGCAGTGGTACGACGTGATGGGCGGGCTCGCGGGCACGCCGTAGCGGATACGGAAGGGGCGGGGCAGCGGATACGGAGGGGCGGGCCCGCGCGGCAGTGGTGTCCGAAGACCTTCCCGCTGGAGCCGAGGCGCGGGGAGCCGCCTCCCGGTGGCGTTGTCCACGCCGTCCGTCCTCGTCGGTCACGGCGTGGACCTCACCGGCGCCCGCGGCTCGGGTCAGCTGTCCCGTTCGACCCACTCGCCCCCGCCCAGCGGGTAGTCGTAGCCGGGCCGGGCGGCCCCGGCGCTCGTACGGAACGGGACGCCGTCGTTGTCGATGTGCACCGTGCCGCTGCGGCCGCCGCTGGTCCACTTCACGCTGAGGTCCCAGCGGACGTCGTGCGCCGTGGCGCGCGCGTTGATGTAGAAGACCTCCGGGTCGGACTCGCTGACCCTGTACGGGAAGTCGCGCTGGCCGTTCTTGACGGTGACCGTGGGGCTGCCGTTGTCGAGGTCGATGTCGAAGGACTTGGTGCCGACGCCCCCGCCGCAGCCGACCCCCATCGAGTAGTCGTTCCAGGCGAGCGGCGCGCGCTTGGCGACGACCCGTACATGCAACTCCTCCAGGACGACCGTGTTCCGCCCGGTGCCCTGAAGGGTCAGGGCGACCCGCTGCTCCTCCGAGGAGACCGCGCCGTAGGCGGCGGCCCAGCGCGGCGCGTCCGCCTCACCCGCGGGCGGACCGACCTGCTCGGGTTCGCTGTCGACGAGGAAGTGCTGGCTGCACGGGTCCTCGTAGACATAGGGGCGGACGGCGACGTTCAGCGGTGCGGCGGTGCTGTTGTCGGCAGGCCCGGCCCCGCCCTTCCCGTCGCCGCCGTGCGAGGTGCCTCCGGATCCGGCGGCGGAGGTGGAGGCGGACGGGCCGGGACTCTTCCCGCTCGGAGAAGGGGAGGGAGAAGCGGAGGGGGAAGGGGAAGCGGAGTCCGACGTCGAGGGCGCCGGGGTGTCCGCCGTGTCCGTGGTCACGGCGGCGGCACCGGCTTCCGAACCGTCCCCGGCGTCGTTCCCACGCCCGCCGGAGGGCACGGTGACGGCGAGCACCACGGCCCCCAGTACGGCGGCCGCCGCGACGGAGGCGATCAGCGCGCTCCGGCGACGCCGTGGCGGCGCGGGCTTGTGCGGCAAGGCGACGACGACCCCGCCGTCACCGTCCTTGGCGCCTTCGTCGTCACCGTTGTTGGCGTCCTTGGCGTCGTTGCTGTCCCTGCTGTCCTTGGCGTCGTTGGCGTCCTTGGCGCCCCGGGCGTCGCTGTCCTCGCCGTCGCCGTGGCCGTCCTCGCCCGGGTGCGTGACCGACGCCGTACCGGCCGGCTCGTCCGTCGCGCCGGACTCGCGGGCTCCGGCTGCCGAGCCCGCCGCCCCGCCCTGGTCCGGTCTGGTCCTCCGGGCCGCGTCCGCCAGGATCCAGCGCCGGTGCAGCTCCACCAGTTCCTGCTGCGTGGCCCGGCACACCCGGGCGAGGCGCTCCACCGGGGCGTAGTCGTTGGGAACGGCGGTGCCGTTGCAGTAGCGGTGCAGCGTCGACGTACTCATGTGCAGCCGCTTGGCCAACGCCCCGTAGCTCAGCCCCGAACGGTCCTTCAGCTCCCGCAGCAGCGCGGCGAACTCGTCCGTCCGCCCGGCCCCTCGCACCTCCGGCACTCGTTCACCCATCCCCTCTGTGTCCCCTCCACGCATCCCAGAGGCATTGCGTTTCCCCTGGTCAAAGGCTGTTCTCGCATTCCAGCGTCCCGAATTCCCCGCTCCTTGTGGCGGCTGGGACAGATCACCCCGCAAGCTCCAGTCATCCAAGCACCACCCCCACCCGAACGACTAAGGGGCACCACACCATGTCCAGCATCCGGAACTCCCGCTCCCGCCTTGTCACCGCCGCCGCGGCCGTCGCACTCGCCGCGCTCTCCCTGACGGCGTGCGGCGACGGAACGGGCGTGGTCGACGAGGGTGCGTCGGCGAACTCCGCCGCGACCGGCACGGCCGCCACGCCGGGCGCGCCCTCCGCGGGCACCGGCGCGTCGAAGGAGTCCGACCCGGGATCCTCCGCCAAGGGCTCCTCCTCGGACGGCGGCTCGTCCGCCGACGACGCGCGGCAGGCCTCCGCCACCGCGAAGCCGGACGCGAACGGCCCCGCCGCGAAGGCCCCCTCCTCCGGCAAGGTGGTCACCTGCGAGGGCTCCAACACCAAGACCGTCGCCGCCCCGCTGACCCGCCCGGTGAACCACATGCTCCTCACCGTCACCAACACCGGCCGCGACACCTGCTTCCTGTACGGCTACCCGGCCGTCCGCTTCGGCGAGGCCCAGTCGGTGCCGCCGGTCATCGAGGAGTCCCAGCCGCAGGCCGTCGTCACGCTCGGACCGGGCGAGTCCGGCTACGCCGCGGTGAGCCTGTCCGCCACCGACGGCAGCGGTTCCCACGGCAGCACGGAGAAGTCCCTGACCGTCTACTTCCAGGGCCGCTCCGGCTCGGAGAGCGTCGGCTCGGGTGCCACCCCCTCGCTGCCCGCCAAGGGCGTGTACATCGACGACTCGCTCAAGGTCACGTACTGGCAGCAGACGATGGACAGCGCCACCAACTGGTGACGCCCGCACGTGGTGACGGACAGTGGTGGTGGCCGGGATCGCTCCCGGCCACCACCTTTGCGTGTGGCACCCCCGCACGGCCGTCATGGTCGCGACGGCCGATCAACACGCTCAAGCGGGACGAAAGGGGTGTCCCGCCTGCTCACGGTCCCTCGTGCAAGATCGGGGCTAGACTCCACCCGATCCGAAGTTCCACATATGAATACGCTTTCCTGTCGGCGGCGAATTTACCTGCGCGGCGTACACGGAACGATAACCCGGACGTAACCCGCCGGGAACCTGAGGCGCCTTGCAGTTGCAGTCGAATCGCGACCTACGAGGGAATTTTTCATCGCCATGAACAAGGGACAATTCGCTCCTTCCATATTGGCCACAGCAGCCATACGGCGAGGGGATCTGCTGGCTGCGGCCCGGCATGTCGAAACCGTCCATGACGCGATCCCGGATTCCGCCCCGCCCGATGAACTGGCACGCTACAACTGGCTGATACTCCAGTTCGCGGCGGCTTCGATAGGGCCCCGGCGCGCCGTTGAGCGGTTTATGGCGGAGCAGTCGGAAAAGCTGGCGGACGGGGTCATGCTGTCGCTGGAGCCGGAGGCCGCGCCCTGGCTGGTGCGGGTGCTGTTACGGGCCGACGACCGGGCCGCGGCGGAGGCGGTCGTGGTGGCGGCCGGGCCTGAGACGCGGCCCGGTTCGCTGCATGCGCGCAGTCTGCTGAACCAGGACGGGGCGGGGCTGCGGCGGGTGATCGAGCGTTACCGGGACCCGTGGGCGCGCGCGTCGGCCGTCGAGGATCTGGGGATGCTCCTCATGGCGGACCCGGCGCGGCCGTACGCGGAATCGGAGTTCCGGCTGCGCCAAGCGGCAGAGATCTACCGGAAGATCGGCTCGGTCCGCGATGAGGAGCGGGCCGTCCGGCGGCTGCGGAAGTTAGCCGAACGGGCCGCCGACCTCTCTGCCGGCGACCTCTCTGCCGGTGACCTCTCCCCCGCCGGCATTCCGCCCGCCGCAATGACGGGTGCCCGCTCCGTCACGGATGGCTTCTGGGCCCGTATGACCAAGTCGGAACGGGCCGTGGCGACGCTGGCGCGCGAGGGGCTGAGCAATCATCAGATAGCGGGCCGACTCTCCATTTCACCCCACACCGTCGATTTTCATCTGCGCCGCATCTTCCAGAAGTTGGGAGTCCGGTCGCGTGTCCAACTGGCGCATAAGCTGAGTTCCCCGGTCGGACAGCTCGCCGGGCACCGGACGTCGAACGTCGAAGGGGCCTGCTGAGTATTTCGGGGAGAGTTGAGCCCTTCCGGAAGGTTGGCTCAATCATCCGGCGGCGTTCCGCTTCGCGGGGGCCGGGGTGGTGGTGCGTGCGGTGAGGTGGCAGCGGATCGGGCCGTTCTCCTTGAGCGTCACCGTGTTGCCGAGCGGGATCTCGGGCCCCGCGGGCCGGAGTTCGTACCGCTGGAGCAGGACGGCGAGGCAGAGGACCGACTCCAGCATCGAGAAGTGCTGTCCGATGCAGGCCCGGTTGCCGCCACCGAACGGGAACCAGGCATAGCGCGGGCGGCTCGCCTCGCGGTCCGGGGTGAAGCGCTCGGGGTCGAAGCGCTCCGGATCCGGCCAGTGTGTGGGGTCGTGCTGGATGACCGCGCCGCAGACCATCACATCGGCCCCGGCCGGAATGCGGTGGCCGTCGATCACCGCGTCCGCGACGGCCCGGCGGGAGATGAAGGGGACCGGCGACTGGATGCGCATGGCCTCCTTGAGCACCATCGTGAGGTACGGGAGCACGTCCAGGTCGGCGGCTCCCGGCCGGCGCCCCGCGAGCACCCGGTCGACCTCCTCGCGGGCGCGGGCCTGTGCCTCCGGGTGCCGGGCCAGCAGATACAGGGCCATGGCCAGCCCGGTCGCGGTGGTCTCGTGGCCCGCGACCAGGAAGATGAGGATCTGGTCGCGGATCTCCGCCAGGTCGAGCGCCTCGCCGCTCTCACCGTTCTCGCCGGAGACGCCGGAGCCGCCGGACGCACCGGACGCGCCGGACGCACCGGTGAGCAGGCCCAGGAGGTCGTCGCCCGTCCCGCCGCCGGCGCCCTCCTCCGGGCCCGTCCGGCGCCCGGCGATGATCTCGTCGCACAGCTCGTACAGCCCCCGCTGGGCGGCGGCGGCCCGCCGGTTGCGCGGGGTCGGCCAGTGGCGGGGCAGGGTGAGCGGTGTGTTGCCGCGCTCCAGTGTGTAGTCCAGGAGTACGGGCAGACAGCGGCTCACCACCTGGACGGCGTTGTCGGAGTCCGCGCCGAAGAGGATGCGGCACAGGGTGCGGAGGGCGAAGGCCGGCATCTCCTCGGTGAGGTCCACGGTGCGGTCGGGCGCACCGCGCCACCGTTCGGCCAGCGCCTCCGCCTGGGCGCAGGCGGCGTCGGCGTAACCGTCGACCCGCCGGCGGGTGAACAGCGGCTGGATCAGGCGGCGTTGGCGCCGGTACTCATCGTCCTGGCTGGTGAGCAGGCCGTTGCCGAAGGACTCCCGGATCACCTCGTACATGACGTTGTCCTTGCGGAAGTTGGCCGCCTGGGTGGCCAGCACCTCCCGGGCGCCCTCGGCGGAGAACACCAGATGGATGTTGAGCCGCAGGCCGGGCAGGGGCGCGGCGAGGCGGACGACGTCCCCGTACTCGCGCCGGGCCCGCCGGAACGCGCTCATCGGGTTGCCGCGCAGCTCCAGCAGGGATCTGACCAGCCGGGGACCGGTCGGTCCCGGGATGTGCGGGTCGGCCGTCACAACGTATCCCCTTCGCTCGCCGCGCTCCGTGGTCGCCGGGTCACCGCCGAGACTGGCAGACCCGCCTTCCGACCGGCACTACGTGGATACGTAGTGCCGGTCCTACGTGTCCACGTAGTGACCTCGACCCACGGTGTGCGCGAAGAATGTGGTCCCAACGCCGCCGGGGGCCGCGGCCGTTCGCCGACAACAGGGCGGGCGTAAGACCGTCTCGTCCCGCGCGGCCGACGCCCGCGGGACCCGGATCGAGAAAGAAGGACGGGATGGCGACGATTGCGCGTGCCAGCCGTTTCGAAGCGCTGGGGACCTGTCTGCCCGCCACGGTGCAGCCGACATCCGAGCTGGTCGCCACGGTCACCGGGGCGCCGAACGTGCCCCTTGAGCGTGTCACCGGCGTCACGGCCCGCCGGGTCGCCGATGCGAGCGCCGGCGAGGACTCCTTCGGGCTGGCTCTGCGCGCCGCCCAGGACGCGCTGCGCAACTCCCGCTACGACGCGGCCGAGTTGGACGTGGTGATCTCGACGTCGATCAGCCGCAGCAAGGGCGGCGACCGGTACCACTTCGAGCCGTCGTTCGCCCGGATGCTCATCGAGGAGCTGGGCGCACACCGGGCGATCCACTTCGACCTGTCCAACGCCTGCGCGGGGATGATCACCGGAGTCCATGTCCTGGACCGGATGATCCGGCAGGGCATGGTCCGTAACGGCCTGGTGGTCAGCGGCGAGCGCATCACCCCGATCGCGCGCACGGCCGCCGCGGAGATGGAAACCTCCCGCGATCCCCAGTTCGCCTCCCTCACGGTGGGGGACTCCGGCGCCGCGGTGATCCTCGACGAGTCCGAGGACGAGGCCGACCGGATCCACCATGTCGAGCTGATGACCGCCGCCGAGTTCTCCCATCTGTGTCTGGCCATGCCGAGCGAGCGTACGGGCGGCCTCGCCATGTACACGGACTCCAAGACGCAGCAGGCGGAGGGCCGGCGCAGGATCTGGTCCGGTTTCTACAGCGACTTCCTCGCCAAGGACGGCGGCGACTTCGCGGACGAGAAGTTCGACTACGTCATCCACCACCAGGTCAGCACCCGGTTCATCGACTTCATGCAGGAGCACGGGGAGTCGGCGTTCGGCACCGCGATGCCCGAGACGCTGTCCACGACGGAATACCTCGGCAACACCGCCAGCACCTCGCACTTCGTCACGCTCGGCGAGCATCTGCGGGCCGGGACCGCGCGCCGCGGCGCCAAGTTCCTTCTGGTGCCCGCCGCTTCGGGCGTCATCGTCGGGGGCCTGTCCGTGACGATCACCAATCTGGGAGTCTGACCGTGGGTACGATCATCAGGGCCGCCTCCGCCACCGAGCCGCAGGCCGTCCGCACCTCCGACATCCGGCTGGCGGCCGAGGCCGCCCAGGAGTGCCTGAACGAGGCCGGGCTGGCGCCCCAGGCGGTGGGCGTTCTGGTGAACGTCGGCGTCTACCGCGAGAACAACGCCCTCGAACCGGCCATGGCGGCGCTGGTGCAGAAAGAGGTGGGCATCAGCCTCGACTACACGATCGACCGGTCGCCCGGCCTCTCCTTCGACCTGATGAACGGCGCCTGCGGCGTCCTCAACGCCGTCCAGGTCGCCCAGGCCCTGCTCGGGAGCGGCTCCACCGAACGGGTCCTGGTCACAGCCGCCGACGTGCACCCCGCCGGCAACTCCCGTCTTGACCCCGGCTATCCGTACGCCGACCTCGGCGCCGCCCTGCTGCTGGAGAGGTGCGCCGACGGCACGAGCGGCTTCGGCCCGGTCCGCGCGTACAGCGCCAGGGGCAGCGCGGGGACGACGGGCTATGTGAGCCTGGCCGACGGGACGGGCGAGGAACGCGGTCAGATCACGGTGCACCGCGAAGAGGGCTGGGCGGAGCGGCTGTTGGACCTCGCCGCCGACAGCGTCGCCGGGTACGTACGGGAGGAGGGCCTGGCCCTGGACCGTACGCTGCTGGTCGCCAACCGGCCCGCGCCCGGCTTCCCCGAGGAGCTGGCCCGGCGTCTGGGCGTGGACCCGGCGGCCGTCGTGGCCCCCGAGGTGGCCGACGCGGCGGCCGGCGAACCGCACACCGCCGCCCCGGTGCTCAGCTATCTCCAGGCGGTACGGGACGGACTCCCGGGCGGCTACGACGAGTTGCTGTTCGTGACCGCCGGAGCCGGCCCGAGCGTGACCTGCGTACGCTACCGGCCGCAGGACCGGTGAGCGCGGTGGCCCCGACACCCGCGGACCGGGCGGACGGCCCGGCCGACATCCTGGAGCGCAACGCCCGCACCTTCCCCGCCAAGGCGGCGATCGTCCACCCGGACGGCCACGAAGCCGACGGATCGATCCGCTACAGCGAGCTGACCTACGGCGAACTCCACGACCAGGTCGAGCGGTTGGCGGCCGGCTTCCACCGGATCGGCATCACCCGGGGCACCCGGACCATCCTCATGACCTCGCCGGGCCCCGATCTGTTCGCGGTCGTCTTCGCCCTGATCCGGATCGGCGCCGTCCCGGTCGTGGTGGACCCGGGCATGGGCGTCAAGCGGATGCTGCACTGCTACCGGGCGGTGGGCGCGGAGGCGTTCATCGGCCTGCCCGTCGCGCATGTCGTACGGGTCCTCGGGCGCGGCGCCTTCCGCGACGTGCGGGCCAAGGTCACCGTGGGCCGCCGCTGGTTCTGGGGCGGCGAGACGCTGGCACGGCTGCGCGTCGGCCCCCGCGGGGAGGCCCTGCCCCGGCCCGCCGCCGACGACCTCCAGATGATCGCCTTCACCACGGGCAGCACCGGCCCCGCCAAGGGCGTCGAGTACACCCACCGGATGAGCGCGCCCATGCTGCGGCTGCTCCAGGCCGTCCACGAGCGCGACAGCGACGACGTCTCCCTGATCACCCTGCCCGCGTACGGCATCCTCGACCTGCTCCACGGCTCGACCCTGGTGCTCGCGCCGGTGTCACCGGCCAAGGTCGCCGACGCCCGGCCCGAGCTGCTGACCGATGCCCTGACCCGCTTCCGGGTGACCAGCATGATCGCCTCGCCGGCGCTGCTGCGGGTGCTCGGGCAGCATCTGAAGGAGCACCGGACCGAACTGCCCGACCTGCGGTTCGTCGCCGCCGGCGGGGCGCCCGTACCGCCGGATGTCGTGGCGACCGTACGCGGGGCACTCGGCGAGAAGGCGGAGTTCCATGTGACGTACGGGGCCACGGAAGCGCTGCCGATCTCCTCCGTCGAATCGGCCGACGTGCTCGGCTCGGCCGAGGCCCTCGGCTCGGCCGACGCGGGTGACGCGGCGGATGTGCGCGACTCGGCCGGCGTGGGCGGCGGGACGGCCGCGCTGTCGGCGACCGGCGCCGGTACCTGCGTGGGCCGCCCGCTGCCGGGCATGGCGGTACGGATCATCCGGGTGTCCGACGGTCCCGTCGCGCGCTGGGGCTCCGAACTGGCCCTGCCGCAGGGCGAGATCGGGGAGATCGTGCTCGCGGGCGACGCGGTCAGCCCGGGCTACCACGGCGACCCCGCCGCCAACGCCCAGTACAAGATCCCCGAGGAGACCGCCGACGGCACCACGCGGCTGTGGCACCGTACCGGCGACCTCGGCTATCTGGACACCTCCGGACGGCTCTGGTTCTGCGGCCGGCGCGCCCAGCGGGTCCGTACCCCCGGCGGCGACCTGCACACGGTGCGCTGCGAAGGCGTGTTCAACGCCCACCCGGAGGTACGCCGCGCCGCCCTGGTCGGGGTCGGGGAGCCCGGCGCCAAGAAGCCGGTGGTCTGTGTGGAGATCGAACCCGGTGTCACCGACGCGCGATGGCGTGAACTCGTTGCGGAATTGCGTACGTTGGCGGCCGAGCACGAGGTGACCCGGGGCCTGGAGGAGTTTCTGCGCCACCCGGCCTTCCCGGTGGACATCCGGCACAACGCGAAGATCGGCCGGGAACAGCTCGGCGTCTGGGCCACCCGGCAGCTCGCGGCGCGCCGCCGCCCCGCCACCACCGCACGCACCTGGGCGCTGCGCGCCGTACCGCTGGCCGGCTGGGCCTATCTGCTGGCGCGGCCGGTCCTCCCTGACCATCCCGTGGTGCGCGCCCTGTGGTGGGCCGACGCCTTCCTCAGCGTCGGCGTGCACGCCGCGCAGATCCCGGCCGCGCTGCAACGGGGCCGCGCGGCCGGATACCGCGACGCGGCGACCGCCGGCCTGACCATGCTGTACGGCGCCACCTGGTGGCGCACCCTGCCCCCGGCAGGCCCGGCGCGGGACATGGAACCGGCGCGGGACGAGAAACCGGGGATGTCATGAAGGTCCTGATCACCGGCGCCTCCGGGTTCCTCGGCGGGCACCTCGCCGAGGCCGCGCTCCACGCCGGCCACGACGTACGGGCCCTCGTCCGGCGCGGCGCCGACCTGACCCGGCTGCGCTCGCTCCCCGGCCTGGAACTGGCGTACGGCGACCTGACGGACGCGGCCTCCCTGGCGCGCGCCGCCGAGGGCGTGGACATCGTCCACCACAGCGCCGCGCGAGTCGTCGAGCACGGCACCCGGGAGCAGTTCTGGAGCGCCAACGTCCTCGGCACCAGGCTGCTGATGGAGGCCGCCCGCACGGCCGGGGCGGAGCGCTTCGTCTTCATCAGCAGCCCCAGCGCGCTGATGCGGGTGGGCGAGGGGGACCGGCTCGACATCGACGAGTCCACCCCGTACCCCAGCCGCTACTACAACCTCTACTCCGAGACCAAGGCGGCCGCGGAACGTCTGGTGCTCTCCGCGAACCGGCCGGACTTCACCACGGTCTCGCTGCGCCCACGCGGCATCTGGGGGCCGCGCGACCTCGCCGGGTTCCTGCCCCGGATGGTCGGGCGGATGGCGGCCGGCCGGCTGCCCGACCTGGCGGCGGGGCGTACGGTGCTGACCTCGCTCTGCCACTGCGACAACGCGGTCGCCGCGTCGCTGCTGGCGGCGCGCGCCCCGGCCGAACGGGTTGGCGGCAGGGCGTACTTCGTCGCCGACCGGGAGCGGACCGACCTCCGGGAGTTTCTGGTACGGCTGGCGGGGCTGTTCGGCGTGCGGCCGCCGACCCGCCGGATCCCGCCGCTCGTCGTCGACGCCCTCGTCGAGGCCGTGGAGCTGGCCTGGCGGGTGCCCGCACTCGCCGCCCGCCGCGAACCGCCGCTCACCCGCTACGCGGTGGCGCTGCTCACGCGCTCGACCACGTACAACACGGCGGGGGCGGAACGGGACTTCGGGTACGTGCCGGTGATCAGCCAGGAGGACGGGCTGAAGCAGCTCATGGCGTGGGTCGACTCGCTCGGCGGCGTGGAGGAGTTCAAGCGCGCCGTGCGGTGAGGTGTGGTGCGGTGAGGTGTGGTGCGGTGACATGTCGTGCATCGACGTGTGTCGTGCGGTGACATGTCGTGCCGTGACGTGTCGTGACGTGACGTGTCGTACGGTGGCGCCGCTCCCGCCGGGGCGGGGGCGCGCGCCGTCAGACGAGTTGCGCGTAGACGATGAGGTTGTTCACCGGGTGTCCCTGCGCGTCGAAGGCGCCGTCGCAGGTGATCAGCCGCAGGGCGCGCTCGTCGGTCGGGCCGTAGACCTTGTCGGTGGGGAACGCGTTCTTGCCGACGCTCTCGGTGTCGGTGACCGTGAAGTGCGCCGCCTCGCCCCGCTCGTCGGTGACGGTGATGTCCGCGCCCTTGGCGATCTTCTTCAGGTCATGGAAGACGGCCTTGCCGAAGCGGGTGTCGTTGTGACCGATGATCACGGCGGCTCCGGCCGCTCCGGGTACGGCGCCACCGGTGTACCAGCCCGCGGTCATCCCCTTCTCTGCGGGCGGGACCTCGACGGTGCCGTCCGCGTTGAGGCCGAGGTCCATCAGGGAGCTGGTGATCCCGATCGAGGGGACGTCGACCTTGACGGGCGCGGCGGGCGACGCGTCCTCCGTACCGCCGGTGGACTCCCCGCCTCCCGCGGGCTTTCCGTCCTCGGCCGGCTTTCCCCTGTCGGACGAGGGGGCGCCGGACGCCACGGGGCCCGCGCCGGACGCCACGGCGTCGGGGGTGGACGAACAGCCGGTGAGCAGCAGGAGGACGACGGCGGTGAGGGCGAGGGCCGGCAGGGCGCCGGGGCGCCGTAGAGGGTGCACGGGGGACACGACGGGCTCCAGGGGTGGGACGGGCGGGGGCGGGGGAAGAGGCGATGGCGCCGCCCCGCGAAGAGGGGCGGCGCCACCGTGGTGCCTGATCAGGCGGTGCGCGGTGCGCGGTGTGTGCCGCGCGAGGTGCGGTGTGCCGTGTCGGGGGTCAGCCGTTGGCGCGCGCGGTGGAGCGGCGGCGCAGGACGAACGTACCGGCGCCCGCGAGCAGCAGCGTGCCCGCCGCCGTACCGGCGAGGGGGGCGATACCGGTGGCGGATCCGGCCGGGGCCTCGCCCGCCGCGACGCCGCCGCGCGGTGCCTGCTTGGCGGCCTCGGCCTTCCTGACGGCCTCGGCCTTCCTGGCCGCGCCGTTCTTCAGGTCCTCGGCCCGCTTCGCCTTCTCGCTCGCGGTGTCGTCGGTGGGCGCGTCGCCCGCGGCGACGCCGCCGCGCGGGAGCGTGTCCTTCCCGCCCTGCTTGGCGGCCTCGGCCCGCTTGGCCGCCTCGGCCCGCTTGACGTCCTGGGCCTTCTGGGCCGCCCCGTTCTTGTCCGCTTCGGCCGCCTTGTCCGTCGCGTCCGCGGACTTGTCCTCCGGCTTCTCGGTCGCCGCCGCGTTCGGCACCGAGGCCTGAACCTGGTCGGAGGCGACGGCCGCGGTGGCCGGGACGAGCAGCGCGCCGGCCGCGACAGCGGTCAGTACGGCGAAACGCAGGCGGAGATGACGAGACATGGGTCGCTCCAGTTCCGGCCCGGTGTGGGTGGTGACCTGGATGCCGAGTCGCACCAGGTTCCGGGCATGACGCCAGCCTGTCGACCACATGTGAAGAACCTGTCAGGACGCCATAGTCATCGCATCAGGGCCGTACGGCGGTCCCGTCAGCCCCTGCCGTCTCCCCCGCCCCACCGGTCCCTGCGCCCGGGCCGGTCTCCGGCGCGGCCGGCAGCCGCAGTGTGAAGACCGAGCCCTTCCCCTCCGTGCTCGCCACACCCGCCGTGCCGCCGTGGGCCTCGGCGAGCTTGAGGACGATCGCCAGGCCGAGGCCGCTGCCGCCGGTGGACCGGTTACGGGACTTCTCCGCACGCCAGAAACGGTCGAACACATGCGGGACATCGGCGGCCGGAATACCGGTCCCGGTGTCGGCGACCTCGACGGCCACCTCCCCGCCGGGGTGCGCGGGATCGGTGACGTACGAGCGCAGCGTCACCCGCCCGCCGGGCGGGGTGTGCCGTACCGCGTTGGAGACCAGATTGCCGACGGCCTGGCGCAGCCGCACCGGGTCGGCGTCCAGCAGCGGCGGTCTCGGGGCGCCGGACGCCGCCGGGGCGAGCGCCAGCGTGACGCCCGCGGTCTCGGCCAGGCCCTGGTGCGCCGTGGCGACCTGGCCGAGCAGGTCGTCGATCCGTACCGGCTCCATGTGCAGCCGGAGCGCGTCCGCGTCGGCCGCCGCCAGGTCCTGGAGGTCGTTGATGATGTGCTGGAGCTGGACCGCTTCGTCGTGGAGCGAGGCGACGAACGCCGGGTCGGGTTCGGCCAGTCCGTCCTGTGCCGCCTCCAGCCAGCCGCGGATGTTGCTCAGCGGCGTACGGAGTTCATGGGCGACGTCGCTGACCATCGCCTTGCGCTGGGCCTCCAACTGGGCGCGGTGCGCGGCCATGTCGTTGAAGGCGGCGGCCAGCCGGCCGATCTCGTTGTCCGCGCCGACCGGCACCGGCGCCGAGTCGAGGCCGTCCCGCATCCGCTGGGCGGCGCCGGTGAGCGCGTGCAGCGGGCGGACGAACCGGGTTCCGGCGATCACCGAGGCGCCGACCGTGAGGGCGAGGACGAGGGCCGCGACCCCGGCGATACGGGCGGTGTTCTTCGGCGAGAGGTCGAACCCGGGCACGCTGACGGCGCGCGGGCCGCCGATGAACAGCAGGGCGGGCGCGGCGACATAGCCGGTGAGCTGTTCGCGGCGGGCGCTGCCGACGCAGGAGGCGATGGCCCGGTCGTACTTGCTGTTGCGGACCTCGGCCGTCGGCACCTGGTACCCGTAGGCCGCCGCCGCCCCGGCCTTCTCCGCCTTCGCCCGGGCCATCCTCTCGGCCTCTTCCCGCTTGGTGGCCTGCCGCGCGGCGGCTTCCCGATCGGTGGCCCTCTCGGCGCCGGACTCGTCCACGGGGTCCGCGGCCGGATAGGCACCGTCCGCGCCCTCCGCGTACCCCCGCTGCCAGGACAGGTCCAGGTTCAGTTTCACGCCGGTCCTGTCCTGGCGTTTCAGGCAGGCGTCGGCCAGTCGGTTGAGCGCGTCGAGGGCCTTCTTCTCGGTCAGGGTGGGCGCCTCCGGCTCGCTCGCCAGGCACTTCACGTCCATGGTGCGGTCGGCGTCGCTGCTGCTGACGTAGTGGATACGGGGCCGTCCGCTCGGGCTGTCGACGATGTCCGCCGCGATGCCCACGCTGTTGAGGCACTCCACCTGCCTGAGGGCGATCTGACGCAGGCCCTCGCGCTCCTTCCCGGGCAGCAGGAACGGCCCGACGGCGCGCGGATCGACGCGGTCCGCGTCCCCGGATGGCGCGTCGGGCACCAGCGCGGTGTCGACGGCGAGCGGATCGACGACCGCGGACGCCTGCGACGGCAGCGGATCGACGGACGCCCCGGCGGACGGGCCGGAACCCGAACCGGACCCGGAACCGGAACCCGGACCGGCCCCGGAATCCGAACCGGCCCCGGCGGCGGCCGAGTCGGAGAGCGGGCGCCGGTCCTGGGTGGTGAGCGTGATCCGGCGCTCTGAGTCCTCGGCCAGTTTCCGCACCGTGGCGTCCACCCCCTCCCAGCTCGGGTGGGTGGCCGCGTACCCCATCAGGGTGTTGTAGATGGTGGCGTCGACGCTGAGGTTCTGCCCCTGCTCCTGGCGGATCGCGACCGAGGTCGTCTGCACGACGAGCCAGGCCGTGGCGGCGACCGAGCACGAGGCCACCAGCGCCGACACGGTGAGCAGTCGGCCGAGTACGCTTCTGCGGAGCGGCAGGCGGGCGGCGGTGCGCTTCTCACGAGGGGTCATGGCGTCCGTTCTTCGCGGGGTCGGTCAGCTTGTAGCCGACGCCGAACACGGTGAGCAGCCGGGCCGGCCGCCGCGGGGCACGCTCGATCTTCTTGCGCAGATGCATGACGTGTACGTCGACGGTGCGCCCGCTGATGTACGTGGCGAAGCCGTGCAGTTCCTCCAGGAGCCGCTGCCGGGTGAAGACCCGGTCCGGCTCGGCCGCCATCGCGGCGAGGATACGGAACTCACCGGGCGTGCAGACGACCGGCGTCCCCCCGACGGACACCTCGTGCCGGGCCGGATCGATCCGGAGGGTGCCCACCGACAGCACCTCGTCCTCGGCCTCGACAGCGGGCGCGGGCACCGGTGCGGGCCCGGAACCGGAAGCAGAACCGGAACCGGAACCAGGGCCGGAACCAGGGCCGGGACCAGAACCGGAAGCAGGTCCGGAACCGGAGTCCGGTGGCGCCCCGGAGCGCCGGTGGCGGCGCAGCAGCGTACGGACGCGGGCCATCAGCTCGCGCGGGCTGAACGGCTTGGTCATGTAGTCGTCGGCGCCGAGATCCAGCCCGAGCAGCAGATCGTCCTCGGTGGAACGGGCCGTCAGCATCAGCACCGGCACCTCCCGTCCCTCGGCGCGCAGGATCCGTACCACGTCCAGGCCGTCGGTCCGGGGCATCATCACATCCAGGACGAGCAGGTCGGGCGCCCTGTGCCGGACCCCCTCCAGCGCCGCACGGCCGTCCTCGACGACCGTGACCGCGTGCCCCTCGTGCTCCAGGTAGCGGCGCACCAGTTCGGCCTGCTTCGCGTCGTCTTCGGCGACCATGATGTTTGCGCACACGCGGACGATCGTATGCGAAGCGTCAACACCCCTTACGAGACCGGCAGTTGATGACACAGAGCCGCGGTTCGGAATGAATCGGGGCCGCCCCGGCGTTCGGCCCGGCATGAAGCTACGGAAGCTGGGATTCCTGACGATCGGACTGTTCGACGGCGCCGATCCCCGCCCGGGACACGAGTCGACGCTGGAGATCATCGAGCTGGGCGAGCGGCTGGGGTTCGACAGCGCCTGGGTGCGCCACCGCCACCTCCAGTACGGCATCTCCTCGCCCGTGGCGCTGCTGGCCGCCGCCTCGCAGCGCACCTCACGGATCGAGCTGGGCACCGCGGTCATCCCCCTGGGCTGGGAGAATCCGCTGCGGCTGGCCGAGGACCTGGCGACCGTCGACATCCTCTCCGGGGGCCGGCTCAACCCGGGGGTCAGCGTCGGCCCGCCGATGAACTACGACCACGTCAAGGACGCGCTCTACCCGGACACCGCCGAGGCCGAGGACTTCGGCCACACCCGTGTGCGGCGGCTGCTGGACTTCGTACGCGGCGAGCGCGCCTCCGGTTTCAGCGGCGTCCAGGGCTTCGAGTCCTTCTCCGACCGGGTCCAGCCGCACTCCCCCGGCCTGGGCGCGCGCATGTGGTACGGCGGCGGCAGCCTGCGGTCGGCCCGGTGGGCCGGTGAGAACGCCATGAACTTCCTGACCAGCAGCGTGGTCAAGGCGGAAGAGCCCGAGCAGGCGGCGGAGACGGGGACGAGACCGGGGACCGGGACGCGGTCGGGGGCGGGAGAGCCCCTGGACTTCGCCGGGATCCAGCTCTCGCACATCCGGGCCTTCCGCGCCCACCACCCCGACGGCGAACGCGCCCGCGTCTCACAGGGGCTCGTCGTCATCCCGACGGACAGCGCCTCGCCGGCGCAGCGCGCGAAGTACGAGGAGTACGCACGGGCGCGGCTGCCGCGCACCACCGCTCCGCAGGGCCCCGCGCGTCTGATGTTCGCGCCCGATCTGGTCGGGTCCTCGGCGGAGATCGCCGAACGGCTGCACGCCCACGCCGCGTTCCGCGAGGTCGACGAGGTGGCGTTCGCCCTGCCGTTCACCTTCGGCCACGACGACTACGTCCAGATCCTCACCGACATCGCCACCCGGCTCGGTCCGGCGCTCGGACGGCCCTCCGCCACCGGCTGACAGGGACCGGCCGGCCCCGCTCGTGCCGACCCGCGCGCGACCTCCGCACGCAACTCCGTCGCACCCCCTTGCGCGTTTCGAAAGTTTTGCTTGACTTTACGAAAGCGCCAACCGTCTCGGGCCGGTTGTGGGGGCCTCCCGGGGAGCCGCATGTTTCGACAACCTCCAAGGAGGAAGCGTGATCGGTACGTTGCAGAACAGAGGTCTGCTCGCCGTGGCACGCCCGACCGCACTGCTGGCCGCCACCGTCGTGGTCGCCGTCCTCGCCTCCGCCCCGTCCGCGAGCGCCGCGACGACGCTCGGCGCGTCGGCGGCGGAGAAGGGGCGGTACTTCGGTACCGCCGTCGCCGCGAACCACCTCGGCGAATCGGGGTACGTGAACACGCTGAACCAGGAGTTCAACAGCGTCACGCCCGAGAACGAGATGAAGTGGGACGCCCTCGAACCCGCCCGCAACTCGTTCAACTACGGCGCCGCCGACCAGATCGTCAGCCACGCGCAGAGCCGGGGCATGAAGATCCGGGGCCACACACTGGTGTGGCACTCCCAGCTCCCCGGCTGGGTCGGCTCGCTGGCCGCCGCCGATCTGCGGACGGCGATGAACAACCACATCACGCAGGTCGCCCAGCACTACAAGGGGAAGATCCACTCCTGGGACGTGGTGAACGAGGCTTTCCAGGACGGCAGTTCGGGCGCCCGGCGCAGCTCGCCGTTCCAGGACAAGCTCGGCAACGGGTTCATCGAGGAGGCGTTCCGCACCGCTCGGGCCGCCGACCCCGCCGCCAAGCTCTGCTACAACGACTACAACACCGACGGTCAGAACGCGAAGAGCAATGCCGTCTACGCCATGGTCAGCGACTTCAAGGCGCGCGGTGTGCCCATCGACTGCGTCGGCTTCCAGTCGCACTTCAACGCCCAGTCCCCGGTGCCGGCCGACTATCAGCAGAACCTCCAGCGCTTCGCCAACCTCGGCGTCGACGTGCAGATCACCGAGCTGGACATCGAGGGCTCCGGCACCGCCCAGGCGGACAGCTACCGACGCGTCGTCCAGGCGTGCCTGGCGGTCTCCCGCTGCACCGGCATCACGGTGTGGGGCGTGACGGACAAGTACTCGTGGCGGGCGAGCGGTACGCCGCTGCTGTTCGACGGCAACTACGCGAAGAAGCCCGCGTACACCTCGGTACTGACGGCGCTCGGCGGCTCCAGCAGCGGAGGAGGCGGCGGGGGCGGCGGTCAGGCCTGCACCGCCACGTACTCCGAGACGGAGCGGTGGGGCGACCGCTTCAACGGCAAGGTCACGGTGACGGCGGGGAGTTCGGCCATCAGCGGCTGGACGGTGAACGTGACCGTACGCGCGCCGCAGAAGGTCTCCACGACCTGGAACGGCACCCCTGCCTGGGACAGCGGCGGGAACGTCATGACGATGAAGCCGAACGGCAACGGCACGCTGGCGGCCGGGGCCGCGACCAGCTTCGGCTTCACGGTCCTGGCGAACGGGGAGTGGTCGGCGCCCACCGTCGGGGCCTGCACGGCGTCCTGACCCGCGCCGGGGACGCGGCCCGGGCGGCGCGGTGGGCTTCCCCGCCCACCGCACCGTCCGGCCCGCCAACTCCTCGGCTCCGTCGGGACCGTAGGCTCCGTCCGGTCCATCAGGTCCGCCGGTTCCGTCAGCTCCGTCAGCTCCGTCAGGCCGGGCCACGGGCGGTACGACGCCGGCGGGCGGCGGCCCGGGCGCGCAGGGCCGCCGCGACCAGGGCGCGTACGGGTGCGGGAGCGCGGCGTACGTGGAGTGCCGTACGCAGCGGCGCGTCCAGGAGCGAGGCGGCCACCGCGGGGGCCAGTCCGGCGAGCGGCCGGGGCAGCCGGGCCGCCAGCAGCCCCTGGCTGGTGGCCGCCCAGAGCGCGCCGCCCTCGGCGCTCGGCGCGAAGTGCCGGCTCTCGAACGCGCGCATCCAGCGCTCGACACCGGCCATCCCCGCGCCGTCCGGACCCGGGCCCTCCGTTCCCTCGCCGGTGTCGTCGGCGTCGTCGGACAGGCCGAGCGCGTCGGACAGGCTGACGTGGAAGGCGTACGCCGCCGCCCGCTCCTCGTCCGTCACCGCGCGGTGGCCGTGGTCGTCGATGAAGCGGAGCGGGCAGATGGTGAAGCAGGCCAGGACGTACCGCATCAGCTCGGGCGTGATGTCGGGCCGGTCGTGGATCCGGCGCAGCCCCGCGACGATCCGCCGGCCCTCCGCGCTCTCCACCCCCTGGCCGATCAGGGCGAACATGGACACCCCGGTCGCCTTGGCCCGGACGCGCGGTTCATGGGTCATCCGGCCCGTGGCGTGCAGCACCCGGGCGATGCCGGGGATGCCGAAGGTACGGACGAAGCCCAGGGTGAGCCCGAGCCGGGACTCCTCGGGCATCGTCTCCAGCACGAGCCGCGCGAAGGCGTCCCGCGTCCCCGAGGTCTCTCCCGGCCCCTGCGCCCCGTCCGTCTCGCGGGTCTCCGTCTCGTGGGTCTCTGTCATCTCCGTCATCTCCGTCGGCCCCTCACTCCGTCGGCCCCTCACTCCGTCGCCGTGGCGGCGGCCAGCGCCTCACCGGTCAGCGGCGCGTACAGATGGCGGGCGACCCGTACGAGATGCGCCCGCTCCTCCACCGGTTCCGCGTCCAGCCCGGGCAGCGGGGTCTGGTCCTCGCGGGGGCGCGGCGGCGTCCCCGCGTTCAGTGCCTCGACGGCGCAGCGCAGGGCGGTCGCCACGATCAGCGCGGCCCGCTCCGCGTCGTCCAGACCGGCCCGCTCGGCGAGCGCGGTGGCGGCGGGGACCACGGCGGGCGTGACCCACGGGCGCAGCGTCAACTGGCCGTCCCGTATCTCCAGTCCGCGCCGCGCGGTGCGCCACTCCAGGTCGCGTACGGCCAGCCGCTCGGTCCATGCCGAGGGCGGCGCCTCCAGGGCCAGGCGCCGGTCCGCCCGGTAGACGAGGTCCCACAGCGGGCGCAGGGCCTGGTAGTCGCGCCGCCTGCGGATCCAGGCGGCGACGGCCGGCCCGGCGAACCCGTTGGTGATGAGGACGGCGCCGAGCGCGGCGAACGCGGGGCCGAGCGCGGTGCTCAGCCACTCCGTGCCGGTGGTCCCGGCGGCGGCCGCGCCGATCGCGACGAGTTTGCTGACCCCGTATCCGCAGGCGACGAAGGCCCCCACCGCGAGCTGCCGGATGCCCCGGCGCAGCGGCCCGTCCGGCAGTCCGGCGGCGTGCCGGAGACAGACGCGGCCGATGTCGATGAGCGCGAAGCCGAAGAGGCCCTGGTAGAGAACGAGGAAGAACGCGATCGACGGGATCGTGGCGAAGGTGGTGTCGAAAGTGAGCGGGGTCTCCGGGCGGGCGGCCCCGCCCGCGAAGAACAGCACGATCATCGTGGCGACCAGGACGGCGAAGACGGTGAGGCGCACCTGTACCGGGCGCCAGGCCTCCACGGCCGCCTCGTCCCACACCCGCGCCTCGACGCGGTCCTCCGGCGCGGTCCACATCCGCGCCAGCACCACGGCGGCGGCGGAGAACCCCATGATGCCGAGATAGACGAAGAGGGTGGCCAGATTGGGGCGGTGCGCGATCCGGTCGACCAGCCGGTAGACGACCGGGGCGGCGACGACGAACGCGGTCGCGGGGGAGGCGATCGACAGGGCGACGACGAGCAGTCCCGGACTCGGGTCGCGGCGCCAGGCCCGTATCTTCAGGGCGGCGACGACCCAGGCCACCGTACCGATACCGAGATAGACGACGTTGAACGGCGCGTCAGGTATCTGCGGCGCCCCGAGGGCCGGGCCGGCCGCGGAGATGTGGGACAGGTCAGCTATACGTGACATCCCGTCCCCGTATGTCAGACATGCTGTCCTTTGCGGTGTTCCATCGCCGGCGCCAGTTGGGATGTGGTCCCCGCGCCGGGGGCCAGTACGAGGGTACGCGTCAGCTCGGCGCCCAGGATCTCCGCCTCCTCCTCGGCCGCCTCGTCGTAGTGCGAGCGGCCGAGGACCAGCCTGACGAGGTCGGGGTCGAGGGTGGGCAGATCCACCCCGGCCGTCTCCTCCTCGGCGGTCGGCGCCTCCGCGAGGTGGCCGCACAGGAGGTGGGCGAGTTCATGGCAGATGATGTGGGCCTGGTGCAGGGACGAGGTCTCCTGCTCGAAGTGGACGAGGTCGGCGTCCGCGCGGCGCTCGACGAACCCGGAGGGCTCCCCCACCCGCATCCGGCGCGGGACCAGTTCGACCGGGCGGCCGGTCCGTTCCGCGACCGCCGCGCACAGCTCCTCGACGGTGCGGGTCCGCGGCAGGTCCAGCTCCCTGACCATGGCCCGCATGCGGCGGCGGGTGCGCCCCAGATCTCCCACGCTCTCCCCATCGGCCTCGGCGTCGGCGCCCTTTCCGGCAAGACGCCAGTGTCCCAGAGGGGTTCGCCCGCTGTCGGTCACTCCTCGGAACGGCTGTCGGGACGGTCGTCGGAACGACCCTCCGGGTGGCCATGGGGCAGTCCGACCGCCTTGCGCAGTTGCTCCACCACCGTCAGCGCGGCGTCCTGCATCGCGGGAGGCAGTCCGGCCGCCCGCATCGCGATGCGCTCCACCCGGGCGTCCCGCAGCGCCTCGATCTTCCGCAGGTCACGCTCCACGGCCTGGGCGGTGGCGGAGTCGCTGAAGTAGTCCAGCGGGACACCGAAGAACTTGGCGATCTTCACCGCGTTCTCCAGGCTGGGCTTCTGCGTGCCCTTGCGGAGGTTCCCGATGTACGTACCGCTCAGGCCCGTCCCCTCGGCGATCTCCGAGTCGCGCCACGGGCGGCCCAGGTCCTTCGGGTATATCACCGAGATCACTCGCCGGAAGCGGGCCGCGAAGTCCATCGGCTCCGACGACGCCGCCTCCCCACCCTCGCCGGGACGGGGGGCCGACGCTTCTGAGTGTGGAGAATCGGTGGTGGCCATGGATCGGACTATAGAACTCTTCCGCCTTCGACGGGGATCACGCTACTCGATCGATTTACACGATCGTTGTGAAAAACCGGGGCAAACGACCCAACAGGCACGGAACTTCCCTCTCCATCTCACTCATTAATCCACGATAGTTGACTTCCGCTCGCCTCACCTACAGGATCGACCTCGCCGGTACGACGACAACGGCCCCGGGGCCGCGAAAGCGCCGGGCGCCGCTGCCTCACGGGGGTGGGCAGCAGCGCCCGGCGCAGGGCGGGATCCGGTGTGCGCGTCCTTGTCAGTGGCCGCCGTGACCCGGCTGGTGATGGTCGAAGGCCAGCACCTCCCGGGGCATGACGGTGAACGGCCGCATCATGCCCCGGTCCTCGTGCGCCAGCAGATGGCAGTGGTACATGAACCGGCCGTGCGCCCCGGTGAACTGGCCCATGCCCTTGACCATTTCGCCGCGCCGCACCTGGAACACGTCCTTCCAGCCCTGCTCGTTGTCCGGGACCGGGTTCGCCCCGGTGTACCGGATCGGCGATGGTGATGGTGGCGCCCGCGGGGCTGAAGCCCGACACGTCGTACACCGCACGCTCCAGCACCTGGAACTCGGTCAGACCTTCGTGCCGGGCGCGCTGAGCACGACCAAAATCGAGCTGCCCCGGGCGGGCCGGCGCACCTACCTGCCCGGTCTGCCCTTCCGTACGACCTGCTGAGCGCGGGCGAGCACCCGGGCGAGCCTCGGGCCCAGGCGGCGTTTGAGGGCGCGCAGGGCTGTCACGCGGCTCGCCGCGCGGTCGAGCCGGTAGTAGAGCGCGGGCGGGAGGTACGGCAGCAGCGGGGAGTGGCGCTGGCCGAGGAGGGCGAACATCTGCGCGGGCGGGAGGTGGATGTAGCGCGGCAGGTTCTCGTACCACCGTGCGCTGTAGCGGGCCGCGCTCTGCACGGGGAGGAGGGCGGACCGGCGCTCGCGCTCGTAGCGGGCGAGTGCGGACGGCAGCTCCGGGTGGTCGCGCAGGGCGCCCGCCAGGGCGATGGCGTCCTCCAGGGCGAGGGTGGTGCCCGCGCCGATGGAGTAGTGCGTGGTGTGCGCGGCGTCGCCGAGCAGGACGAGGCGGCCGCGGGACCAGGTGCGGTGGGTGAGGGTGCGGAAGGTGAGCCACTGCGCCGGGCCGCCGTCGGAGTCCGCCCGGCCGATCAGGCCGTGTCCGTCCAGCGGTACGGCGAACAGCTTCTCCAGGAGGGCCAGGGTGTCGGCCTCGCTCGTCTCATGGAGTCCGAGCCCCGTCCAGGTCGCCTCGGAGCACTCGACGATGCAGGTGCTGTGCCGGGCGCTGAACCCGTAGCCGTACGCCCAGATCCAGCCGTGCTCGGTCTCCGTGAAGGCGAAGGTGAAGGAGTCGAAGACCTTGGTGGTGCCGAGCCAGACGTACTTGTTCCGGCCGGCCGTGACCTCCGTACCGAAGTGCCCCGCGTGCCGTTCGCGCAGGCCGCTGTTCACACCGTCGCAGGCCACGACCAGGTCGGCACCGGCCAGTTCGGGATCGTCGGGGCCCGCGGTGATCCCGTGCTCGTACACGATGTGTACGCCCAGCTCCCGGGCCCGCTCGGCGAGGATGTCCAGCAGTTCGCGGCGGCCGATGGCGAAGCCCTCGTCGCCGTGGTGGACGGTGGTCAGGTCGTCCACGTGCGCGACCCCGTCGCTCCAGCGGACCGAGCGCTCGCTGATGGTGCGGGCGGACTCGGGGTCGTGGGCGCGCAGTTTCTCGATGAGGCCGCCCCAGTAGGTCACCCCCCATCCGTAGGTCGAACCGGCCGGGTTCCGTTCGTGGACGGTGATCTCGTGGGACGGATCCTGCCGCTTCATCAGGATCGAGAAGTACAGTCCGGCGGGCCCGCCGCCGACGCAGGCGACCTTCACACACACTCCCCTCGAAAACGCAGAGCTATCAATTGGCAGCGAAGAGTAACAGGGGGGTGCGGGGAACGGCCGTCACATCCACAGGCGGGCCTTCACCAGGAGCTGGCCATGGAGCAGCGACAGGTCCGTACGGGTCAGGTCCCCGTCCCGCGTGGCGAGGTAGAAGGTGTTGGTGGGCGGGAGTTCGGGCTCCAGCAGCTTGACGACCTCGCCGCGCACCAGTTCCTCGGCGGCCGGACAGCTGGGGAGTACGGAGATTCCGGCGGAGGACTTGACCGCGGCGAGCGCCCCGCGCAGATCCGCCACGACGAGGGAGGGCGTCGCGGTCGGCCGTAACCCGAAGACCGTGAGCCAGTAACGGCGGATGATCGGCAGGGACTCGGCGTACGCGATCAGAGGGTACGTGGCGAGGCGGATCTGGTGGGTCACGGTGCGCTGGGACGGTTCGAGCCGCTGGGCCGCCGTGGTGAAGGATCCCAGGCGGTGGACGGTCACGAAATGTGGTGGCGGCGGGGCCGGCGGCCACCGTGCCGTTTCTTCCTGGACGAGGCGCTGCGCGAGCGCGGGGCGCGGTACGAGTCGGGCGAGCCCTTCGCACCCCATGTCGTCCGCGACGGAAACCTGGTCACGGGAAATCCGGCCTCGCGGGCGGAGGCCACGGCTCTTGGTTCCGGGGGCGGGGTGCGATGAGTTCCGGGGCCGGGGACGGTCAACCCCTCACACACCCCGGACGGAACAAGGGAGTCACGACATGAAGTACATGGTGCAGCTCTTCGGGAACCGTGAGACCTGGGACGCCGACATGGCCTCGTACACGCCGGACGCCCTGCGCGCGATGGTCGCGCACATGGGCAGGCTCAACGACGAGTTGGTCAAGAACGGCGAGTTCGTGCAGGCCGAGGGGCTCGGCGGGCCTTCCCTGGTCACATCCGTGAGCGCGCGGAACGACGGCGACCCGGTCGTGACGGACGGACCGCACTTCCAGGCCGAGAAGATCCTGGCCGGCTACTGGGTGATCGACGTGAAGGACAAGGCGCGGGCGGTCGAGTTCGCCGCGCAGGTCTCCGCGGCACCGGGCCCGGACGGCGCACCGGCCAACGAGCCGGTCGAGGTCCATCCCGTCCCCTCCGGGCCGCCGGAGGTGTGAGGCGGTCGGGGTCGGCGTCGGGGTCGCGATCGGGTCAGGGTCGGGGCCGGACCGGGGGCGAACCACTCCCGGACCGGGGTCCGGACCAGTCCCGGGTCGGCCCCCGGGTCCGGACCAGTCCCGGGTCGGCCCCCGGTCGCCCTCCGACCGCACAGGCTCCTGCGGCCCCTCGCGTGGGACCGGGCCGCCTTCCCCTCACCAGGGGCCGTCGCCGGCCGACCGGCCGTCCTACTCCTGGTCCGCGGCGAAGACCTCACCCATGGAGGCGAACTTGCCGCCCTCGGACTGCATCCCCTTCTTCTTGGTCATCGGGGAGAAGGCACTGGTCTTGCCGTCCTGCATGTACGACTTCAAGTAGGCGGACTGCCCGTTCTTCTTGGCGGTCGCCAGGTCGATCAGGGGCTGGTAGTCGGCCTGCGTGACGGCGTTCATGATGGCGAAGCGGCTGGCCGCTCCGGCAGCCGCGTGGAGCATCCCCACGGGCGCCTCCGCCATCTTCTTCCCGTCCGCGTCGAGCGGGAAGCGGGCGGGCACCGACAGCTTCACCACGGGGCCGTTGCCACCGGACTCGGAGATCGCCTTCCCGTCCCCGACATTGAAGTTGACGGCGATGACCGTGTAGCCCGCCGCCCCCGCCGCGTCGAGGAAGCCCGGGGACTGCTGGTCCTGCTCGGTTATCCCGCCGACGCCGCCACTGGTGGGGTTGCCCCAGGCGGCCGAGGGGTTGCCGGTGCCGACGCCGATGTAGAGCAGCACCTCTTTGCCGTCGCCCTGCGCCTTCGCCATGATCTCGTGGACCCGGCCCGCGGCCTCGCCGAGCAGCCGGACATCGTCCGCGTCGAGGGAGCCGCCGAAGCCCCCCGCCTCGCCCACGGGCGTGTTCTTGAGCTCCGCCCTCTGCACCGGCTGCGCGGGGCCCGTCGCCCTCTGCACCGGCTGCGCGGGGCCCATCGCCCTCTGCAGGGGCGTCGCGGGCCCGGCGTGCTGCCGGTCCCCGGCCTCCGGGGTGGACATCGCGCGCAGCACCAACTTGTTTCCCGCGGAGTTCTGCAAGGAGTGCATGGGGGACTCCGGGCCGCCGGTACGCGCCAACGGGCGGTCTGCCCCGCGGCCGCGCGCGTGGCTCGGGTCGTGTGAGGTATGTGCGTCACGGCTGTGCACGGCGGGTTCCTTCCACAGGGCAGGAGGTTGCCACCCTATTCTCCGCGACTCCCGGCGTTCCGGAAGAGGCGCCGGGTACGACGGGAGGGCAAAATGACTGCCCTTACGGCACACCCGGGCCCGGGTATGCCGGCCACCGCCCCGGTGTCGTCGGGGGACCGGGAGCCCGGGGCCGTGCGCCCGGATCCGGCCCGCGTCCGTCGCCGTACCCTGCCTGAACAGCGTCTTGGCAGCCGTGAAGGGGGAGTTCCCACGTGAGTGACCAGAAGGCGGGCTGGGACGTGGGCCTCGTCGCCACCCCGTACGGCCTCGGTTTCCTCGATGCCCCGGCACTCGAAGCCAGGACCGGTTACCCGATCCGCTCGGCCTGGCGCTCGCCCGGCGATCCGCGCCCGCTGCCGCCCGCCGACGCCATCGCGGTCGCCCCGGCCACCTTCAACACGATCAACAAGTGGGCGGCCGGGATGTCCGACACGCTGGCGCTGGGCATCCTGTGCGAGGCGTACGGCTCCGGTGTCCCCACCGCCGTACTCCCGTACGTCAATACGGCCCTGGCCGCGCACCCCGCGTACCGCAGGAGCCTGGACCTGCTGCGCGGGATGGGCGTGCGCGTCGGCTCGAACACATCCCATGATCCCGCGCCCGACGAGGCCGGGGCCGGCGGCGGGGCGTACAGCCGGTCGAAATCGGCGGTGAACTCCTCTGGCAACCGGGCCAGTTGCCCCGGCCCGGGAGCGCCGGTTCGTGCGGGCTCGCCGAGCCAGGTGATGAGGGCGCGCTCGTCGAGGGCGTCGCAGACGACCCCGTCGAACTGCTCGTGCGCGAGGCGGGCACCGCGCCGCGGGAGCCGCTTCAACTCGCTGATGTCCGCGGGCCCGGCGTCCAGTCGGACGGCCGGGCCCCGCCGCGGGCGGCCTCGGACCGAGCCCGAGACGGCCTCAGTACCTCGAACGGGTCAAGGAGAAACAATTTTCGCCGCCCGGGTAAGGGGATTCCCCCACGGGGCCGCGCTTCCTCGCCGCGGCCTCCCCGCCCAGTGCGTCGTACGCGCGCTCGACCAGTACGGGCAGCCCCTCGGGGTCGCCGTCCGCACCGCGCGCCCACATCCGGAGTGCGGCGATCAGCACCCCGGCACCGGCCCCGACGACCACCGCGGGGCGGGGATCCCGGTCCGGGTCCACCCCGAGCCGGGCGGCGAGGATCCGTACGGACTCCTCCTGGGCCTCGATCCGTACCCGCTCGTACGCGGCGAACAGCGCGGGCTCGCGGTCGATCAGGGCGAACAGCGCCCGGCCGCGCGCGCGCCGGTGCACACCCGGGCGCTCCTCGTCGAACAGCCACTCACGGACGGCCGACCGGTAGGCCACCAGCGGCGGTTCGCCGGCCGGCCGGGCGCGCAGGGCGTCGTTGATGCGCTCGCCGTCGCCCCGGGTCGACTCGACGGCCGCGTCCTCCTTGCCGCTGAAGTGGCGGCTGAACGTACGGCGGGTGACGTCGGCGCGCTCGGCGATGGCCTCGACGGTGACCTCCGCAGGCCCGCGCTCCAGCATGAGATCGGCGGCTGCCGAACCGAGCGCTTCCCGGGTGCGCCGCGCCTTGCGCTGCCGGCCGTCCTCGACGGGGGCGTCGGTCGGGGCGGGCTCCTGCCGGGTCACCTCATCACCTTCATGGGGTCGATCGTACACCCCAAATGTCCCATTGGGACATGATTCACTTACCGTCGAATACCCGCGCAGGGCAGCCGAAAGCGCGGTATAGACGCGGTATTCGGCGCCCCTCCGATGGCCCCGTCGGCGCCCTTCGGCCGCCCCTCCGACGCGCCCCGGCCATCGGACCGTAGAGCAACGGCAGGGGTCGTCAGCCCCAACTCTGCGCGTACTGGTCGCGATAGCTGGCCTTGTCCGACCACATCCGCTGAGCCATCGTCAGCCCCAGCAGACTCAACGCGATGATCACCAGCCCGGGTACGAGGGTCCGGTAGTCCACGATCGAACTCACCGAGCCCGTCCCGACACCAACACCCGCGCCCGTCCCCGTTCCGCTTCCCACTCCGGCTCCGGACCCGTTGCCCGCGGGAACGCCGCCGCCCGCCGCCCCCGCGGGGGTGGGTACGGCCTGGTCCACCGTCCCGTCGCCGCTCCCCGTCGCCGTCTCGTTGCCGCCACCGGCCTCGACGCCCGCGAGCCGTACCCCGAGGGCCGCCATCGCCGTCGACACCGGCTGGAAGAACGTCGTCCCGCCGACGGTGCAGTCCCCGCTGCCGCCCGAGGTCACACCGAGCGCCAGCCCCTGCGCGAGGAGCGGGCCGCCGCTGTCCCCGGGCTCGGCGCAGACCGTGGTCTGGATCAGACCGGTCACCGTGCCCTCGCGGTAGTTCACCGTCACGTTCAACGCCGTCACCTGCCCGGAGCGCAACCCCGTGGTGCTGCCGCTGCGGAACACCTGCTGGCCGACGACGGGGTCGGCGGCGCCGATGATCTGTACGCCCCGGCCGTCCCCGATGTCGACGGTGCTCGTGCCGTCGAACGCGGCCGGGTTCTCGTACTGCACGAGGGAGAAGTCGCTCCCGGGGAACGTCGTGGCGACCGTCGAGCCGACCGGCGAGGTGCCTCCGGAGTCCTGGAACCAGGTGGTGCCGGCGGGGCCGCAGTGCCCGGCCGTCAGGACGAAGTCGTTCTGCCCGTCCGTCACGTTGAAGCCGACGGAACAGCGGTCGCTGTTGGTGAAGATCGGCGCGGCGCCGTTCACCTTCGTGACGAACTCCCCCGTGGTCCGCTCCATCTCCACGGAGCCGCCGATCCCGTCCGCGACCTCGGTCATCCGGGACCAGTCACCGGCGGACACGGTCCTGTCGGCCTGCACCACGACCCGGTTGGCGGCGTAGTCCACGGCCCACGCGGTCCCCGGGACCCGGGGCGCCTCGGCCAGCGCCTCGGTGGCGGAGGCGAGGTCGCGCATGCTGTAACGCATCACCTCGGCCCGCGCTCCCTCGCGCCGTACCTCGGCCGCCGCGTCCTCGTCCGTCACGGCGACGACCGGCCGCCCGTCGGCGGCGATCCAGGTACCGGCGGTACGGGAGGCACCGAGCTTCGCCACCAGCCCCGTCCCCACCTCACCGACGGCCGCGCTCCCGGCCCCCGCCGCGCGGCCGGCCGGCTCGTCGGCCACGGCGTTCGAGACCAGCAGCCCACCGCAGACCAGCCCGCCGACGGCGGCGAGTCGCGTGATCCGCCGGAGGTGGCGTCGCGCGTGCTTCATCCGTGGCCCCCAAGGTCGTACCGGTACGACGTCTACGACATCGCCAGCGCCGGAGCCCGGGCATCAGAGGGCCCTCCTCCCATACGTACGGCGACCGGGCCCGGTTCAAAGCCCACCGGATTTTCCGCTCGCGCGGCCTCCGGGCCCCGTCCCCGCCAGTCAGGGAAGAAGCCGGGTGGGCGCGGCCCGCCCGTACAACTCGTCCGGGCCGATCAGCAGTTCGCCCCCGTCGCCTCGCGCCCCGACGAGCCGTCCGCCGACTGGGGCGGCTGCCCCTCCCGGCGCGCGCCGAACTGATGCCGGACGGTACCGGGGCCGTCGCCAGGGAGCTGCGCGGCGAAGGCGTACTCCTCGACCTCGCATCACGCGGCGACGCCAAGGCCGTACGCGGCCAACCCGCGTCGAGCTCGTGACGCTCGACTGCGCGAGGCGCGGTTTCCTGTCACCGAAGTCGGGCTCCCACACCGAGGCCGGGCGTGCCGCATGCCCTGTCACCGTCGTCGGCCGCCGTCCTCCGGCCCGGTCAGCGGCACCGCCCGGTTCAGGCTGGTCGAACGCCTCCGGCTTCCCGGTGCTGTCGCCCGCCTTCCGCACGGTGTGGACGACCCGGGGCCGCGTCCGGCCGCTGCCCAGGCCCGGCCGACAACCCCGGGGCCACTTCAGCGACCGCGCGGAACGCCACCGCCACCGCCACCGCCACCGTAATCGGCCTGCGGCGACGCCAGGGTCGCCCAGACGACCTTGCCCACCCCGCCCTCGCGCTCGCCGACACCCCACTGATCGGCCAGCGCCTCCACGATGACGAGCCCCCGCCCCTCGCACGCGTCCGGATCGGGCGCCTTCGGCTGCGGCGGCACGCACGAGGCGTCATGCACCTCGATCCGCAGGCCTTCGGGCGCCGCGAGATACCGGGTCTCGATCTCCCGCCCCGGCGAAACCCGGGCATGCCGCGCCGCGTTGGTCAGCAGCTCGGACAGGATCAGCAGGGCCGAGTCCTCCAGCCTGCTCAACCCCCAACCGGCCAGGGCCTTACGCAACTCCAGCCGCGCCGGCCCCACGGACGACGGATGCCGATTCCACCGCAGCACCACGGCACGGCCGTCCGGATCCTGGACGTGCACCATCAGGCCACCTTCCCGCCCTGAACGCCGATCCGGAGCTGCCCGAGCCGCAACCGCCGCTCGGCGCGCTGCCAGCGCTCGAACTCGGCGCGGCGGTAGGGCTTTGGCAACGGGAGGTGCCTACCACCGGGCTCGGTGAGACACCCGAGGCCGAAGACGACGGCCGAACCGGCCATTGCGGTGTCCTGGCCAGACCATGACATCTGGGGTGCCGCCCAAGGTCCTTCACGCCCGACGTGCGGGAATAAGCCTCGCAACAGCAGGCCACGGAGGCGGCCGATAGACTTGCTCATTGTTGACGCTCCTTCGAAGCGTTGACCACGCCCCCGGACCTCGCCTGGTCGCGGGGGTACTCGTTTCGCCATCCGCAGATGGACTGCCTCAGGCGTCCGCCGATCAGTACGACGACCGACACAGCGCGCCGTCACACCCTGAAGACGACTGCTCAGCTCGGTTCCGAGTCGAGCGGAAACCCAGCATGCGCACCGCAGATGTCATTCTGCAAGACTTCATTTTCTGGTTCCTCACATCGAGTGTTCGAACAAATGACTTGCATTGCGGAATAGGCGCACCGATGCTTGCATTTCGAGTGACGAAGTACTTCAGACTGAGCGCTGAGAAGGAGTTACTCATGGTGGAGGGATCAAGCGGATCAACAGTTCCGCGCCGCCAACTCGGCCGGTATCTACGGGATCTCCGCAACAGGGCCCGACTGACCGTCCGCGCTGCCGCCCGGAAGTTGGAGTGGTCCGAGGCGAAGATGTGGCGCATCGAGACGGGCCAGACGTCTCTGCGCAGCCACGATGTCGAAACGATGTGCAAGGTCTACGGCGCACCGAACGACCTCACGGAAGCCCTCATGGGACTGGCCAAAGAGACCAAGGCGAAGGGCTGGTGGCACGCCTACGGGGATGTGATCCCGGAAGGCTTCGACCTCTTCATCGGATTGGAGGAGGCCGCATCGGCAATCGACTGGTACGAGAACGAGTTGGTGCCCGGCCTGCTTCAGGACATGAACTACGCCCGGGTCATCATGGGTACGCACAACCCTGACGAAGCGGACGACGAGATCGAACGGCGCGTCCACCTGCGTACCGCCAGACAAGGATTGCTCACCAGGACAACCGAGCCGGCCACGTTCAACGTCGGCCTCAGCGAAGCGGTACTGAGACGCCCGGTCGGCGGTCACTCAGTGATGGCGGGGCAGCTCAAGCACATGCTGGACGTCGGCGAGTTACCCAACGTGACCATTCGTGTGGTCCCGTTCAGCGCCGGGCTCCACTTGGGTGTCATGTCCGGCCCGTTCGGGATTCTGCGGTTCCCACTCAATTCGGACGGCAGTGAGAGCGAGCCACCCACCGTTTACGCGGACGGCTACACGGGGGACCTCTACCTCGACAAGCCCCATGAGGTCGCCCAGTACAACAACGTATTCGAGAGCATCTGGAGCACCGCACTCAACGATGAGGCTTCACGACGCCTGATCTCCGAAATGGTAGGGAGCTATGGACGGGATTGACCTGGCTGAGGTGGTGTGGATCAAGTCCAGCCACAGCAACGGACAGTCGGCCTGCGTAGAAGCGGCACTTGACAGCACCGATGTTGTCCCGGTGCGGGACAGCAAGGCAGTGCGCGGGCCAATACTCCTTTTCGCGACTACCCCGTGGTCCGCATTCGTGGCAGACCTGAAGCAGGGACCCAGTTGGGGAGGCATGTGACGCCGCCGAGCGTGCCGCCCTTTCGTGAGCTGCTGGCCGGTGCCAAGCGGTCAGCCGTCCATCTGGAGCTGCGCGACACGTACTTCAGCAACCCGCGCTTCGAGGAGTGGCGGAAGGGGAGCCGGGTCGACTGGTCGGACCGGTCGTCATGGTGGCTGCCCTTCCATCAGCAGATCGCCGATGCCGTCGCCCGAGGCGTGACGGTCCGCCGCGCGCGGGTCGTTTCCGAGCCGGTGACCGAGTACATCCGTTGGGAGCACTACGTCACCCACGCCAATACGGCGGCCGGAGAGGAAGTGCGATGGTTGCCACGAAGGCAGGCAAGCGATCTCGCGCTGGCCGGGAACGACTTCTGGCTGTTCGACGGTCGACTGTTGCGGGTGCATCACTTCTCGGGCGACGGTGACCTGGTGGAGGACGAGATCACCGACGATGCCGCTACCGTCGAGGTGTGCGCCACCGCCTTCGACAGCGTGTGGCAGCGTGCGATCCCGCACCCGCGCTACGGGATCCGCTGACCCACGGTCGCGCCGGGGAGTACGGCACGGGCGCGGGCCATCAGGTCTGGGGCGGTCAGCAGGAAGCGGCCGGTGTATAGGGCGTCGTGCCCGTACATCGTCCGGGCCAGCTCCGTCGAGCTGTCCACCTCCAGCGACCAGGCGGCGCAGCGCAGTTCGAGGGTTCCGGGCTTCGGTACGCTGCGCCCGCTCCACCCGACGCAGATCAACCAGCACGCCTCCGCGAACCGACCGCCGTCCGCGGACCCGTACAACCGCGTCGGCCCGTGCCGCGCTGCCACGTCCGCCAGCACCGGATCAGGCACACCCGGCACGGGTACGTACCCGACCACCGCTGTGCTCCCGTAGTGCCCGGTGGTCGTGTACGCGACGACGCCGTACCCGTCCGGCCATGTATGCAGCAGCGGCAGTACGGTCACTCTGCCCTCGCCCGCCACGACGCGCGCCAATGCTCTCTCCCCGCTCCATCGAGTGAACGTGCGGCTCCGTCCGGGATGCCCCCGGCACGGAGCCGCCTCGCCCGTACGTGCCTATGCGCTCAGGCTGTCGCCGCACCCGGAGGACGGGTTCGACCCGCCTCCGTCGCCGTCCTCGATATCGGTGTTGTCCGGGTCCCCCTGGACAACCAGGCGCCGCGGTGCGTGACTTCTGGACATGTGGCCGATCCCTTCTTCGGGAGGGGTGGCGCGCCAACCCGCTTCGGCCGCACTCCTGCCAGGGAATGGGCGACCGAAGCCGGGGCTACGGAGGCGTAGCCGGCCGGGGCATGGGGCAGGCCGGGTGCCGCGCGTGGGCCAGACCGTAGGAGCCGGGTATGGGCGTGGTCCACCGATGTGCAGATATGTGCGGTGATACCCGTCATCGTTGGGCAACGGCCACTGGGCGGCCCTAGGCTGTGGCCCGGCGCCGATCGAGGCGTCGCACATCACCGCACAACCAGACGGAGGTTGACGTGCCCTTACTGTTCATCGGGATCGACCCGAACACCGGTAGCGAGGAGAGCGCCACGATCTGGGTGGACCACGCGAACCGGGAGCTCATCTTCCAGGGGCGGAAGCCGGGCCAGGAACTCACCGCGGAATGTGCCGCCACGGAAGTTCCCGGGCATGCGAAGGGCGTCCCGGATCACGAGGCCGTGGTCCGGATTCCGGCTCGGATGGTGCACATGATCAGGGAGGCGTGCGATGCGATCGAGCGCGACGCCGTTTGATGCACTGATCGCGTCCTGCGTCCGCTCCGCGGTCCACCTGGAAATGCGCGACAACTACGCCGTGGAGAGCGAGAAGACCGCATTCGCCGACTGGAAGGGCGGCTTCCGTCACGACCCGGCGAACCGAGCGTCCTGGTGGCGGCCGTGGCACGACCTCATCCAGGAGACGGTGTCGCGAGGTGTCGTCGTACGCCGGGCCCGCATCGTGTCCGAACCCGTGAGCGCGTACATTCGCTTCGAGCACTCCGGCACCTTCACCAACGTCGCTGCGGGAGAACAGGTGCGATGGCTGCCGCGCAGGCGTGCCTCGGACATCGCTCTGCCGGGCAACGACTTCTGGCTCTTCGACGACCGGCTCATCCGCTGGAACCATTTCACCGGTGACGGTGGCTCCGGCGGTCCACAGGATTCCGACGACCCGGCGGCTGTGAAGCTGTGTACCGAAGCCTTCGAGGCGGTATGGGCGCGCGCCGTACCGCATGAGGCGTACGAGATCCGGTAGCGGCAAGCATCTGCCGAGGTCCAGCCCATGCCCATATCTCCGTCCTCGTCCGCGCAGGCCGCACGCGAGGCTGTCGCCAGGCAGTTGCGCGATCTGCGCAAAGAGGCGGGGCTGACCATTGCCGATTTGGCCCAGCGGTGCGCCTGGCACCACTCGAAGACCTCCCGCATCGAGAACGCCCGTACCGCTCCCTCCGCCAAGGACATCCGTCTGTGGTGTCGCGCCTGCCGGGCGGACGATCAGGTGGAGGGCTTGATCGTCCAGTCCCTCAACGCCGAGTCTCTGTACGTCGAGTGGCGCGACCGGATGCGGGGCGGTCTGGAGCAGCTACAGAACCGGTCGGTGCGGCTCTTCCGGGACACCCGGTTGTTCCGCGTGTACTCCTCCACCCTCGTGCCGGGCCTGTTGCAGACCGAGGGCTACGCGGCGACGGTGCTGGGTTTCGATGCCGCCTTCCGGGAACTTCCGGTCGATGACAGCGCGGAAGCGGCACGCGCCCGGGTCGAGCGCTCCCGGATCGTCCACGAACCAGGACACCGGTTTGTCCTGGTCGTGGAGGAGGCCGTGCTGCACTACCGGATCGGTGACACCGACGCGATGGCCGCGCAACTCGGCTATCTGCTGACGGCCGGCGCGCTGCCTTCTGTGTCGCTCGGCATCATCCCCGCAGCGGCGGACCGGCAGAAGCAATGGCCGCGCGAAACCTTTCACGTGTACGACGACACGCTCGTATCGGTCGAGTTGGCTTCCGCGCGCATTCGGATCACCCAGCCCGGTGAGATCGCCCTGTACCTCAAGGCGTTCGAGGAACTGCGCGGCATGGCCGTGTACGGGCCGGCCGCGCGGGCGCTCGTCGTGCGGGCCATCGAGGCCCTGGGGTAGGCGCCGCAGTCGGCCGGCCGCAGCCGGAGGCCGTGCCCGGCTGTCGTACCCGCGGGGCAAGGGCCCGTGACCCCGTTCCGCACACCAATGGGTGCAATAAGTGATGAATCACACATACATAACATGTAGCCTTAAGTAATGAAAGCGCGGCTGGATCTGCTGGCCACCGTGGACCAAGGCGTCACGGAGAGCGAGATCTTCCGGCTCGCCCTCCAGCACTCGGTGGCCGAGCTGGACGGCTTGGGCGGGACCGTGCATCTGCGTGGGCCGATGTCCGCGCTGCGGCTCGTGTCCTCGACCGGGCTGCCCCCGCATCTGGTGCGGCCCTGGGAGATCATCGACCAGGAAGGGCCGACCGCGCCCGCGCTCGCCGTGCGGCAGGGCGGGGGCGCCGGGGTGTGGGTGCCCGGTGGGGGCGGGGACGGGTGGCCAGGGGCCGGGCTCGCGGCGGTGCCGGTGTCGGGTGGAGACCGTACGGTCGGCGCGCTCACCCTTGTCATGGGGGACCAGGGGAGGCCGACCGAGGCGCAGTGGGAGTTCCTGCGGGCGGTCGTCGCCTGGGCCGAGGAGCGGATGGGCCAGGCGCCGCCGCCCGCGCGGGCCCGGCCGCCCGGCGAGGAGATGAGCGGGCCGCGGCTGCGGCAGGCGCTGAAGGCCGTCCAGGTCGGCACCTGGGACTGGAACATCCACACCGGCGAGCTGGCCTGGGACGACGCCGCCATGGTCATCTACGGCACCGACCCTGCCGACTTCGTTCCCCGCATCGAGAGCTGGATGAAGGTCGTCCACCCCGACGACCTGGCCTGGACCCTCGCCGCCGCCGAGCGGGCGATCCGCAACGGGACCGTATTCGAGGCCGAGTACCGGGTCCGGCGCCCTGACGGCGGTTACGGCTGGACGCAGGCGCGCGGCAGGACCGTACTGGACGAGCGGGGCGAGCCGGTGCGGATGGTCGGCCGCGCCTGGGACAGCAACGAGTCGCCCTCAGCCCGCGACGCCCTCAGCCGCGCCCTGCGCCATATGAGCGACGGTTTCCTCGCCGTGGACGACGACTGGCGGATCACCTTCGTCAACCTGGCGGCGGAGCAGGCCCTCGGCTCCTCCGAGGAGGAGCTGTTCGGGCACCCGCTGTGGGAGCTGCCCTCGCTACGCGATGTGCCGGGCCTGGAGTCCCGCTGCCGGGAGGCCGCCGCGGTGGGCCGGCCCGCCGGTTTCGACGTACGGACGCCCGAGAACGACCGCAGCTACCACCTGCGGCTCGTCCCCGTGCCCGACGGCGTCACGCTCTACTTCACCGATGTCACGGAACGCCGCCGCCATCAGGCCGAGCAGGACGCCACCGAGCGGGCCGCCGCCGAGCGGGCCGCCCGGATCGCGGAGCTGACGACCGCCCTCGCCGGGGCGACGACCTCGCGGGACGTGGTGGACGCCGTGGCGCGGCGGGTGCTGCGGCCGTTCGGCGCGAGCGGGCTGATCGTGCTCGCCGTGGAGGCCGGCGGCGACCGGCTGTCGTGCATCGGGTCGGTCGGCTATCCGCTGGACTTCGTCGATGTGATCGTCCGCTCCACGCCGGTACGGGGCGGCCCCATCTGGGAGTCGATCCTGAACGGGAAGCCGCTGTTCATCTCCTCCGCCGACGAGTTCGTGGCCCGCTACCCGGACATGCGGCACCGCCCGTCCGAGGCCGCCAAACGGGCCTGGGCGTTCCTGCCGCTGATCGCCTCGGGACACACCTTCGGCGTCTGCGTGCTCGCCTTCGACCGGGCGCACCGCCTGCCCGACGAGGACCGTACGCTGCTCATCGCGATCAGCGCCCTCGTCGCGCACGCGCTGGAACGGGCCCGGCTGTACGACGCCGAGCACACCCGGTCGCAGGAGCTCCAGCGCGGACTGCTCCCCCGTACCCTCCCCGACCTGCCCGCGTGCACGGCCGCCGCGCGCTATCTGCCCGCCGGGCAGGGCATGGACGTGGGCGGCGACTGGTACGACATCATCCCGCTCTCCGCCGGGCAGGTCGCGCTGGTCATCGGCGATGTGATGGGCCACGGGCTGCCGGAGGCGGCCACCATGGGGCGGGTCCGTACGGCCGTCCACACCCTGGCCGCCCTGGAGATGCCGCCCGACGAGATCATGAGCCATCTCAACGAGATCGTCGGCACTCTCGGCGAGGACTCGTTCGTCACCTGCCTGTTCGCGCTGTACGACTCGACCACCCGGATCTGCTCCTTCGCCCGCGCCGGGCACCCGCCGCCCGCCGTGGTCCACCCCGACGGCACCGTCCACTTCCCCGAACTGGCCCTCGCCCCGCCGCTCGGCGCGGCGGAACCGCCGTTCGAGACGGCCGAGCTGACGATCCCCGAGGAGGGGCTGCTCGTCCTCTACACGGATGGCCTGATCGAGTCGTCGGGCCGCGAGATCGACGAGGGCATGGCCACCCTCGCCGAACTGCTCCGTACCGCCGACACCTCCCCCACCGCCGATCTGGACCAGCTCTGCGACACCCTCACGGCCGGGCTCCTCCCCGCCGACCAGCCCACCTCCGACGACGCGGCGCTCCTGGTCGCCCGCGTCCACGCGCTCGCCACCGACCACATGGCCTCCTGGCCGCTCCCCTCGCACCCGCAGGCGGCGGGGGAGGCCCGCAAACACGTCCGGGAACAGCTCGCGGCCTGGGGCCTGGACGAACTGGCGACGACCACGGAGCTGCTGGTCAGCGAATTGGTGGGCAATGTCGTACGGCATGCCAAGGGGCCGGTACGGCTCCGGCTGCTGCGCAGCGCGGAACTGGTCTGCGAGGTCGGTGACGGCAGTCTGACCACGCCCCGGATACGGCGCGCCTCGGCGACGGACGAGGGCGGACGGGGGCTCCAGCTCATCACCGCTCTCTCGCAGCGGTGGGGGACGCGGTACACGGCCACGGGCAAGTGCATCTGGACGGAGCAGGCGCTCCCGGGCGCGGAGGGAGACCACCCGGGGCCCGGGGATCTGGATGGACTGGGGGGCTTGGGGGGCTTGGGGGGCCTTGGTGGCCTGGAGGACTTGGGGGGCCTGGATGGGCTCCGTGGGCTGGACGGGCTGGACGAGGTGGATGGGGTGGACGAGGTGGATGGGGTGGACGGTCTGGATGGACTGGATGGGCTGGGCGACCTCGGGGGGTCGGGCGGCCCTGGGGATCCCGAGAGCCTCGAAGACTTCGGGGGGTTCAGCGCGCCGCCGCATCGCGTGTGACCGGGGCAGGCATCGGCGGGCGTCGGGGCGCGTTCGGGAGCGTACGAATTCCGCCATATCCGAGTGATCGCGGGGCGCGCCCGTCCCGTCGGTGTCACCATCTCCGTCCGAGGCCGGACGCGGCGAAGAGGCGGACGGCGCGGAGAGAGCGCGCACCAGTGCGGGGCCAGGTATCACGCCAAACTGTCCCCGCCTCGTTTACGGGGTCGAATCCGGCGCCGACAGCCTTTACGCAAAGCTCACTTGGTCCACTACTCTTCCACTTGTCACACCACCAGCATCACAGTCTCCACACTCAACGCACCCCGCCCATGGCCCCGTTCGGCCACCCGCGTCCCCCGCGACGCCCCCTTCCTCTTGTGCCGACCGATCACCGATCCCCCAGATCGCGATCACGGATCCGCGTACACCCGTCCCCGCGGGCGACGCTGGAGGCAACCTGCGCATGTCAGAGATGAGCGGCGCCGACCCCACTCGGCCCACCGACCAGGCACCTCCCGAAGGCCCGCCGAACGCCGTTCCGGTGCCCCGGGGCGGCCTTCCCGCGCCGGAGCGACCGCCCCACACCGAGCAAGCTCCCCCCACCGAACAGCCGCCCCACGCCGCGCAGCCACCCGCCCGGGGCAAGGAACTCGCGGTCATGGGAGCGGCCGGGTCGCCCGCCGGGCCCGATCCCTCGGATCTCGAACTCTTCGCCGAAGGTGCCGGGGGCCCCGGCGCCGCCGGGCGCCTCTCCGGCACCAACCCCGGCCGGCTCAAGGGCCTCCCCGGCCGGCTCCCTCCCGAGGGGCCGCCCATCGGCCTCAGCCGGCCCGGGAGTTCGGTCGGGCCCTCGGCGCTGCTGCCCGTACCTCCGCCGGGTCCCCCGCCCGGTCCCCGGGCGGCCGGGCCGGCGGGCGGGCCGTTGCCGTACGAGGAGCCCGAGCCGCGCACGCGCTCCCTGTGGTTCACGGTGCTGGCCGGGGTGGCCGCGCTCGCCTGTGGTGCCACGCTCGTCGTCGTCGCCGGTGAGCCGGACCGGCAGGCCGGGGAGGCCGCGGCGCCGATCACCGGTGCGAGCGCCCCCGGGCTGCGCGGCTTCCCCGAGCGCCCGGAGGGCAACCCGGGCGACGGCGGCGACTCCGCGGGCTCCCTGTCCGAGGGCGAGTCCGCCGCCTCGGAGGCGGGGCACGAGGAGGCCGCGAACGGCCAACCCCCGCGCGCCGCGAGCAGCGAGGCGCCCGCCCCGTCCCCGGACGGCCCCGACGAGGACGGGAAGGACGGCGCGGGATCCGGGTCGGGTACGGGTACCACGGACGCCCCAGGGCCGGGCCCGGGCGGCGCCCCCGACGGGAACGGGAAGGGGAACGGCGGCGCGGGCGGCGGAGGCGGCGAAGGCGGCTCGGTCGGCAGACCCACCACCGCGCCCACCCGCAAGGCCGCCATGCAGGCCGTCAACTACCCGGACCGCTACTGGCACATACGCGACAACGGCGGCGGCTACCTCGACGCCGTCAGCCGCGGCGCCGCGGCCTTCACCGTGACGGCGGGCCTCGCCGACTCCACCTGCTACTCCTTCACCCTGGGCAAGGGCCGCTATCTGCGCCACGCGCAGTTCCGGCTGCGTGCCGACACCGACGACGGCGGCAGCACCTTCCGCAAGGACGCCACCTTCTGCCCGCGCGCCCTCGGCAACGGCACGATCATGCTGGAGTCCGTCAACTACCGGGGCCGCTTCGTGCGCCACCGTAACTTCCAGCTCTTTCTGGACCCGTACGAGAACAGCCGCCTCTACTGGGCCGACACGGCCTTCCGTATGGTCGCCGGCTGACCGCCGCCCGGCCCGCCGCCGTCGTCGGCGGGCCGATGGCATAGGGTCGTGCGCCGTCGGGACTTCGAACACCCGAACTGGGGGAACCGGTGGGGAACGCGCGTTGGGTCGTCCCGGTGATGGCCGGGCTGGTGATGACCCCCGTCGCCGTCGGACTCGGCTTTCTGCTGATCTCGTCGGTCAACGACGGCGAGGAGGCCGACCTCGGCGCGCCCGCTCCGATGTCGACCGAGCTGAAGCCCGGTGACGGCGGTGTGCCTCCCGAGTACGGGCAGCTCATCCTGGACGCGGCGGCCGACTGCGACCAGAAGCTGCCGGCCACCGTGCTGGCGGCGCAGCTCAAGCAGGGCAGCAACTTCCAGGCGCGCGCCCAGTCGGTCGAGTCCGGGGACCGCCCCCCGGCCCAGGGCATCGCCCAGTTCCGGCCCGCCGACTGGGAGGCCGAGGGGTACGACGCCAACGAGGACGGCACGGCGGACGTCTGGGACCCGGCGGACGCCATACCGTCGCAGGGCCGGGCGATGTGCAAGCTCCTCGCGAAGGCGAAGGAACACCCGGAGTACCGCGGCAAGCCGATCGAGGTGGCCCTGGCCGCGTACCACGCGGGGTGGGACACCGTGGAGACGTACCGCGGTGTGCCGCGCGCCAGTTGGGCGGACGGGGCGACGTACGAGTACGTCAAGGGCGTCGTGAAGTCCGCCGCCTACATGATCGTCCCGGCCGGGGGTTCGCTGCCCGGGAGCTGGACCCTGCCCGTCACGGGCCCGGCGGGCGCCCCGTACCACCAGCAGGGCTCCTCCTGGTCCACCGGTCTGCACACCGGCATCGACTTCATCGTGCCGACGGGCACCGAGGTCAAGGCGATCGGTCCCGGTGTGATCGCGACCGCGGGGCCGGGCGGCGACTACGGCAACCAGATCGTCATCCGCCACGACGACGGCACGTACAGCCAGTACGCCCATCTCTCCGAGATACGGGTCAGCGCCGGCCAGCGCGTGCAGGGCTCCACCGTCATCGGCCTGTCCGGCGCCACGGGCAATGTCACCGGCCCGCACCTCCACTTCGAGATCCGTACGGGCCCGGACTTCGGCTCGGACATCTCGCCGCTCCCCTACCTCCGCGACAAGGGCCTGATCAGCTAGCCGTCGCCAACCGGCTCAGACCGTGACGACGGTGACGTGCTCCAACTGCCGGAACGGCGCGAGCTGTTCCTCTGTCGCACCGGTGTCGGTGACGAGGGTCCAGGCCCGGTCCAGGGGCGCCCAGGCCGTGAACGGGCGCTGGCCGAACTTGCTGCTGTCCGCCAGGACGTACAGCTCCGCCCCGCGCGCGGCCATCAGCTCCTTCAGCGAGGTCTGCTGGAGGCTCGCCTCACAGATCCCGAGCTTCGCGTCCAGACCGTCCGCGCCGAGGAAGACCTTGTCGGCCGTGAGCCGGGACAGGGCGAGTTCGGCGAGGGGGCCGACGAAGCCGTGGCTGACATGGCGGAGGGTGCCGGCGAGGGTGATGACCTCGACGCCGTCCGCCTCCGCCAGTTCGACCAGGGTGGTCAACCCGTTGGTGATGACGGTGAGTTCGCTCCGCCCGCGCAGATGGTGGGCGAGCCGGCCGGTCGTCGTGCCCGCGTCGAGGATGACCGTATCGCCGTGCGCGATCCGCGCAGCGGCCCAGCGTGCGATCCGGTCCTTCTCCGCGACCGCGAGCCCCGAGCGCTGGTCGAGGGAGGGCTCCGGCGTATGACCGGGGGTGATGGCCCCGCCGTAGGTACGGGCCAGTTTGCCCTGCTCCGTGAGCTGGGCCAGATCGCGGCGGATCGTGGACGGGGTGACCGCGAGGGTACGGGCCAACTCCTCCACCGCTACGGTGCCGTCGGCGGCGACCATCCGCAGGATCAGTTCGCGGCGGTCCGCAGCGCGCAGCCGCTCGGGGCCGGGTGCCGGGTCGGGAAGGCCGGGGCCGGCGTCGTCGTGCGGGCCCTGCGGGGCGTTCTGCGGATCCATCGTCGCCATCCTCTGGTCACCCGGGTCACCGGACAGGTTATCCCCGCCGCACAGAAGACACCGTACAGACTCTTGCGCGTAACGCGCAGCCATGTCAGCGTTCTGCACGCAACACGCAAATGGAATGGTGGCGGGTCGCGCCCAACGGCGGGCGCTGAGGCGGGAGAAGCATGACGACACGGAGCACGCCGGCGACACCGGCAGCGGCGAAAACGAAAGCGGCGGCGCCGGCGGCTTCGGCCGCGCCCGAGGATCCGTACGCGCTGCATCCCTCGGACGCGCTGGATCCGCCCACCGGATTCCGCGGCACGGTCAGGCGTCTTGGCCCCGGCATGGTGCTCTCCGCGGCCGTGGTCGGCTCCGGCGAGCTGATCACCACCACCGCGCTCGGCGCGAAGGCGGGCTTCGTCCTGCTGTGGCTGGTCGTCATCAGCGCCCTGGTCAAGGTCTGGGTGCAGATCGAACTGGCCCGCTGGACCATCCTCACCGGCCGTACCGCGCTCTCCGGTTACGCGCAGGTCGGGCCCAGGTTCGGCGGACGCGGCCGGCCGGGCGCCGGGGTCGGCTGGATCAACGTGCTGTGGATCCTGATGGACTTCGCCAAGATGCTCCAGCGCGGCGGGCTGATCGGCGGCACCGCGGCGGCGTGCAGCATCCTTCTGCCCATCGGCGGCGCCGCCCTCTCCACCACCTCGCTGACCGTCTGGACCGTGATCATCGTCGCGGTCGTGGTCGCCCTGATGTACTCGGGCCGCTACAGCTCCGTCGAGAAGACCGCCTTCGTCACGGTCGTCGTCTTCACCCTCGTCACCGTGGGCCTCGCGCTCGGCCTGCCCTGGACCGACTTCTCGTACGGTGGCGCCGAGTTGGCCTCCGGTCTGACCTTCGCCATCCCGGCCGGGACGGTCGGTTTCGCGATCGCCATGTTCGGCATCACCGGGGTCGGCGCCGACGAGATGACCACGTACACCTACTGGTGCCTGGAGAAGGGGTACGCGCGCTGGACCGGCCCCGACGACGGCACCGAGGAACGCGCCCGGCGCGCCGAGGGGTGGATCAGGGTGATGCGGATCGACGCGCTCGTCTCCTGGGGCGTGTGCACCCTGTGCACGCTCTCCTTCTACGTCATCGGCGCGGCCGTGCTGCACCCGCAGGGCCTGGTCCCGCAGGGCAACGAGATGATCACCACCCTCTCGCGCATCTACACCGACACCCTCGGCCCCTGGGCCCACTACCTCTTCCTCGCGGGCGCCATCGCCGTACTCTTCTCGACCCTCGTCGGCTCCACCGCGAGCGTCCCCAGGCTGTGGACGAACACCCTGGGCCTGCTCGGCGTGGTGGACTGGACCGACGTACGGGCGCGCAGGCGCACGATCCGTATCCTCACCGTGGCGCTGCCGCCGCTGTGGGCCTCCTTCTACCTGTTCATCCAGTCACCGGTGCTGATGGTCCAGATCGGCGGGATCGCGGGAGGGATCTTCCTGCTCGCGGTGGTGATCGCGGTGTGGCACCTGCGGGCGGCCGACGTGGACGCACGCTTCAAGCGGAGCAAGGGCCTCAACGCGGCCCTCGTGGCGAGCAGTACGGCCATCGGCGTCCTGGGCGTCTACTCGGTGCTGGAGGTCTTCGGACTGGGAGTCGGCTGACCGGTGGACGAGCGGACGAGTTGACGGCCGGACCGATGGAAGAGCCGCAGCGGAACTACGGAGAACAGGGAATGAGTACGCGATGAGTACGGAAGAGCCGCACGCGGGCCGCGAGCCGGAAGGCGCCACCGCGCACCCCGGGCCCCTCGGGCACCCCGGGCCCCTCGGCGACGTCCTCGTGACGACGCCGAGTTTCGGCCAGACTTCCCGCGCCCCCTGGGAGGTCTTCGAAGCCGCCGGCGCCGCCGCTCGCCGCAGCGCCTCCACACACCCCCTCGGCGAGGCCCAACTCACTGACGAAATACGGGACATGGCGGCCCTGGTCGTCGGCCTCGACACGGTGACGGAGGCCGTGCTGGCCGCCGCGCCCCGGCTCAGGGTCGTCGCCAAGCACGGCGTCGGCACGGACAACATCGACCTCGACGCCGCACGGGAGCGGGGCGTACGCGTGGTCAACGCGCCCGGCACCAACACCGGCGCCGTCGCCGATCTGACCTTCGCGCTGCTGCTCGCCGCCGCGCGGAAGATCGTCCCGGCGCACGCGGCGGTCACCGGGGGCCGCTGGGACCGCTTCTTCGGCCCGGAGCTGGGCGGCCGTACGCTCGGCGTCATCGGCTTCGGACGGATCGGCCAGGCCGTCGCCCGCCGCGCCCACGGCTTCGACATGGACGTCGTCGCGTACGACCCGCACCTGCCCGCCGAGGTGTTCGCGGCGGCCGGGGTCCGCTCCGTACCGTTCGACGAACTCCTCGCCGCCAGCGATGCCGTCACGCTGCACATGCCGCTGATGTCGGACCGCCCGCTGCTCGGGCGCCGGGAGCTGACGGCGCTGCGCCCCGGCGCACTGGTGCTCAACACGGCGCGCGGCGGTCTGGTGGACGAGGACGCCCTCGCCGATCTGCTGCACAGCGGGCACCTCGGCGGGGCCGGCATCGACGTCTTCAGCAGCGAACCCCCGGTCGGCAACCGGCTCCTGGACGCGCCCGGCGTCGTACTGACCCCGCACTGCGCGGCGTTCAGCGACCAGGCCAACCGGGCGATGGGCACCGCCGTCGCCACCGATGTGGTGCGCGTGCTGCGCGGGGAGGCTCCTCTGAACGCGGTGGTCTGACGGCGGCGGCCGAGAGCCCGCCCAGGGCGCGTCCAGGGCGCGTCCAAAATCGATGCGATGCCGCTGAGCTGGGAAAACGGACACTCTTTGGCCGGTCGGCTGTCGAACGCTCTGACAAGGTGTCATAATGGGCTGCGTAGCCCTTCGTGCATCCCCCGTCGCGAAGGGCTACACCTCTGCCCAAAGCTCTACGGCCCCGGAACGCCCCAGGCGACCGGGGCCGTTGCGCGCCCGGGACGGCCTCACGGACAGGGGGCTCCCCGCGCGGTCCCCTGCCCATGTTTTTCGAGTCAACAGCGCCGTGGATGGTGTGCGCAAGCCCGGATCTGACCGTGGATCAAGACGTTCCACTTCTCGCCGTCGGCGGTACCTCACCAGGTCAGGGTCGGTTACAGTACGACCCCGTTGACCCGAGCCGTAGGTGGGCGTGGACGTGGACGTGGGGGAGGCCGGCTGAATGGACGGCGACGAGGAGCGGGCCCCGGAACAGCACCCCGCCGACCCGGTGGTCCCCGAGCAGCGCTCGACCGGCCCCGCGCTCGCCGAGCGGCGGGCCGCCGGGCAGCAGGACGGTACGGCCCCTGACGTACGGACGTTGCGGCAGAAGGTCGAGTACATGGTGGAGACGACCTTCCCGGGGCGGCGGATCTCCGGCCGGTTCTTCTCCGATCTCGTCAAGGAGCGCGGCGGCTCCCTCTCCCACAGCTACTTCTCCAACATCCTGGCCGGAAAGGTCACCCACCCCTCGGAGGACATCCTCCGGGCGCTCGGGCTCGGCTTCGGGGTCGACTGGCGGTTCTTCAAGGAGGAGTCCGAGATCGTGGACGAGGTCGTCGCGGGCCTGCGGTTCCTCGCCCGACGGCGTACGGGAGAGATCAGCGGGCCGGGCGCGCCGGGCCCGGAGGACGGCGGACTCCCGCCCGGACTGCTGGCGTTCGCGCTCTCCCTCCTGGAGGACACGGGGGCGGCGCGGCGGGAGCCGGGGCCGGAGCGGTAGCGGGCGCGGCGGACCCCCGTACCCCGGAGCGGGCCGGCCCACGGGCCGCCGCATACTGTATCGAGGCGGCCCCGGCCGCCGGTCCGGCCGCGCCGGTGGAGCCGCGGCGCGTGCCCGCGTCCATGGAGCAACCGGCATGACCTCCGACACCACCCCTGACCCGACGCACGCGACTCCCGCGGGCCACACGGCTCCCGCCGGCTCCGCCACGAGGACGCGGTGGGCCCGCACGGTCACGAACGTACTTCAGCCCCGCAATCTCATCCTGGCCGCCGGCCCCGGCATCGGCCTGGCGACGGCGGGCGACTGGACCGGTATCCCCTGGGGGCTGCTGGCGGCGCTGTGCGCCGGGCTCATACCCGCCGGCTACATCCAATGGCGCGTCAAGCGCGGCGCGTGGGGCGACCGTCACGTCGCCGACCGCACCCAGCGCGCGCCGATCTTCCTGGTCATCCTGGGCTCGATCGGCACCGGGGCGGCCGTGATGCTCCTGGGCGGCGCGCCGACCGGCATCCTGGCGACGATGCTCGCCCTCTGGGTCATGACGGTGGGGCTTCTGGCCGTCAACACGGTGTGGAAGATCTCGGTGGACGCGGCGGTGGCCTCCGGCGTCGTGGCCCTGCTCGCGGCGGCGCACTCCCCGTGGTGGCTGGTGGCGTACACGCTGGTGGCGGCGGTCTGCTGGTCCCGCGTGGCCCTCACATACCACACGGTCGCGCAGACGCTCGCGGGTACGGCCCTGGGCGCCTCGACGGCGGCGGCGTTCCTCTTCATCTGACGCCGTCAGGCCCGGCGGGCGTCCGGCCCCCGGACGTCGGTACGGTGAGCTCCGCCAGGTGGTGCAGCGAGTTGGTGAGGTGCTCGGGGCCGAACGGCGGGAACCGGATGTACTCCCGGACGGACGGCGGGACCGCCGACCAGTCGTAGGTCAGCGTGACCCCGGTCTCGGCCGGACCGAGCCGCGCGAGATCGTAACGCCAGGTCCAGCCGCCGAACTCCAGGCGCCCGTCGTCCTTCTCCTGTCCCGTCAGCCAGCCGATGGCGCGCGGCGGATCGAGCCACCGCACCTGGTTGGCCACCTGGTAACGACCGTTCGGATGGCCGGGGTGGTACATGTCCATCCGGAAGACCTGCCCCACCTCGGTCAGCGGTGCCCGGTCGGCGGCCTCCCGGACCCAGCCGGTGCCGTCGATCGCGGCATGGGTCGTCGGGTCCGCCAGCACCGCGAACACCGTCGCGGTGGGCGCGGCGACGGTCAGGGTGGCGCTCACGTTCTCCTCGGGCATGGTGTGCACGCTCCCGGCCCCCTCTCGTTTCGGGCCTCCCCCCGGGCGCGGGAGGAGGACGTTCCCGAGATACAGACGACGCGGAGCGGCGGAACTCATCGGTCCGGGGTGGAGCGGACTCCACCCTCGTTCGGCAGTGAGCGGGAGTGACCTCCCTACCCGGCTTTTGGTGTGCTGATCACACCGAAAACCGACCTTCGCACCGGAGGAGCACCGTGTCCCTTCACGAGCGCCCACGCGTCACCACACCCCCGCCCGCCATCCCCGACACCGGGATCCGGGGCGCGATCAGGCGCCACCCCATGCTCTGGTTCTTCGCCGGGGCGATGCTGCTGAGCTGGCTCGCCTGGACCCCGTACATCCTCTCGGAGACGGGACTCGGCGTCCTGGACTTCCGCTTCCCGGCGCTCCTCGGCACCACCCAGTTCCTGGGCGTCCTGCCCGGCGCCTACCTGGGCCCGATCACGGCGGCGTTCCTCGTCACCGTGGCCACGGAGGGCCGGGAAGGGATCAGGCAGTGGGTCGGCCGGCTCACGAAGTGGCGGGTGAGCTGGCGCTGGTACGCGGGGATCATCCTGGGCGTACCCGCGGCCCTCATCCTCGCCACGCTCCCCCTGTCCGGCGGCGACATCCGGTTCCCCTCGGCGACGGTGGTGGCCGCGTACCTCCCCATGCTGCTCATCCAGATCGTCACGACAGGCCTCTCGGAGGAGCCCGGCTGGCGGGACTTCGCCCTCCCGCGCCTCCAGGACCGGTTCGGACCGCTGGTGGGCACGCTGATCCTGGGTCCGCTGTGGGGCGTGTGGCACCTGCCGCTGTTCTTCAGCGAGTGGGGCGGCTACCCGCACATCAGCGCGCTCGGCATCGCCGAGTTCGTGCTGGCCGCGACGACCATCAGCCTGGTGATCACCTGGGTGTTCAACCGGACGGGCGAGAGCATGCCCATGGCACTCCTGCTCCACGTAGGCATCAACAGCTTCGCCTCCCTGGCGGCGTCCGACATGTTCCCGACGATCGACTTCGACCACGCCGGAGCCAGCCGCATCTCGCTGATCGCCTCAAGCGTGGTGGCCGTCATCCTGCTCATCACCACCCGAGGCCGCCTGGGCTACCAGCCCAAGCCCGTGGCGCCGACTCTTCCTGATCAGCGGCTGCCGAAGGTGCCTGCCTGAACGGCACCGACGAACGAGGCGAAGACCTCGGCCGGGAAGACGAGCGGGGCCCCTTCGGGGGCCTTGCTGTCCCGTACGGGGACGATGCCGCCCGCCAGGGCGGGGGCGAAACCGCGAGAGAACTCGACGCACTGTCCGCCGCTGGCGTCGCTGTAAGAAGACTTGACCCAGTGGGCGGTAACGAACTTCGAGCCGGCGCTCATGCGCGGTATCCGAGATCGCCCCGGCAAAGGGCCGCCACGAACGACCCGAACGCGGTCAGCGGAAAGACGAGCGCCGGGCCGTCCGGGGCCTTGGAGTCCCTGACGGGAACGACCCCGGGGAAGCCGTCGGCCACCTCGACGCACGCACCGTCACCCTGGCTCCAGCGGGACTTGCGCCAGTGGGCGTGGGCAAGGTCCATGCCCTTGCCTCCTTCGTAACTCACAGCTCGTTCACCATGCTCCGGATCATCGCCAACGAGTCCGCGACACTCATAGCGTTGGCTCGGACGTAGTCGAACAGCACCTCGTACCGCTGGATATCTGCGGGATACGAATCGGTGTTGCCCTCGGTGTACACCACGTCGGGGTCTTCCGGATGCGGGAACCGCAAGACAATAAACGGTCCCACCATTGTCCCAGGGTGAGCGCCGCAGGAGAAGGGGATCACCTGGAGGATGACGTTGGGCAGCTCCGCAACTTCCAGCAGCCTCTCCAACTGTTCACGCATCACGTCCACCCCACCGACCATCCGGCGCAGCGCCGACTCGTCGAGCACGGCGCGAACTTCAAGTGGGCTGTTCCCCGCCAGCACTTGCTGACGCTGCATCCTTACGTCAACGCGCTGCTCCTGAACCTCGTCCGACAGCCCCGGCACCGTACCCAGATTGATCTCCTCGGCGTACCGACGAGTCTGGAACAGCCCGGGGATCACGTTCTCGTAGGTCAGGATGGACTCGGCCTCCGCCTCCAACCCGATGTAGGTCGAGTGCGGAATGTCGCTGTAGAGCTGCCACCAGCCCTTCTTCCTCGCCTCCCGGGTGCGCGGTGACGCCCGTACCGGGCGCGGGCGCCGTACGGGCGTGGCTGCGGGCCACGTGGGAGGCCGGCGCGCTGTGGTGGGGGCTGCGGGGGCAGTTCAGCGGGCCCGTGCGGTTCTTCAGCCGGCGGCGCGGGAGCCTGTGGCGTGAGGCGCGGGCGCTGTACGCGGATCCGGTGTACGGGGCGTCGGAGCGGGAACTCCTGCGGCGTCGCATCGCCCTGTGGCGTCACCGCGAGGCGATGCGCGCGGAACTCGACGCCGTGCGAGCCGAGTTGCTTCGGGCCGAGCTGCGAGCCCTGGACGAGCCGGCCCTCTTCCGGCAGATCTTCGGCACCCCGCCGAACCGTGCCCCGGACCAGTGACCTTCGCGTATCGGTAGTCCCGCGTGACGGGACTACCGGTACACGAACGTCTCCGTTCGATCAGGCGGCGTTGCCGTGAGGGGCGAGGTTGATCGTCAGGTCGGCGTCGAGGGAACGGGCCAGGCGTCGGAGAAGGGGGATGGTGGGCACGGTGCCGCCGCCTTCGATGCGGGAGATCTGGGGTTGCTTCATGCCGCAGCGTTCGGCGAGTTCGTTCTGGGACAGACCGAGAGCGACGCGCCGGTCATAGACCATCTGGCCGAGGTCATGGGCCAGTTCGGCCTCTTCGTAGAGGCGATCGTACTCGGGGTTGTCCTCGGCCACTTCGCCCTGGAGCTTGCGGTGGCGGCGGGTCTTCCACTCGGCGTGGTTCATCGCAGTTCCTCCTTTGCGGTTTGGGCGGCCTGCGCGCGTTCCACTTCTGCCGTCTCGCGCATCCTCGCCTTGCGGAACACTGTCAGGAGCACGATACGGCGACCGGGAGCACCAATCGGGCGGCCGCGCTGTTCAGGCTGTGACCGGCACTGTGCAGGCGTATCAGGGGTTCCCACTCACCCGCCGTGCGCGATCTGGATGAGGTTGCCGCAGGTGTCGTCCAGGACCGCGACGGTCACCGGGCCCATTTCCAGGGGCTCCTGGGTGAAGTGCACGCCGAGTTCGCGCAGCCGGGTGTATTCCGCTTGTACGTCGTCCACGGCGAAGGAGGCGGCCGGGATGCCGTCGTTGACCAGTGCCGTCCTGTACGGGCGCACCGCGGGGTGCCCGGAGGGCTCCAGCAGCAGTTCGGTGCCTTCGGGGTTCTCCGGTGAGACCACGGTCAGCCACCGGGCCTCGCCCATCGGGACGTCGTGCTTCTTCACGAAGCCCAGCACGTCGGTGTAGAAGCGCAGGGCCTTGTCCTGGTCGTCGACGAAGACGCTGGTGAGGTGGATCTTCATGGGGTGCTCTCTCCGGTTGAAGCGGGCTGGGTCGTCAGGGCGTTCGGGGACATTGTCGTGGGCCGGAACCGGCGCGGGCGGCGGGTTCGCGCGGGACGCGCGGGCCGGGTGATGAGTACGGCTACTCACGCGCGTACGGGCTCTGCGCGAGACCATCGGCCTGGTTGCCCGACCCCACCGCCGATCCGGAGGACCCGTACGTGCTCAGCAGCATCGCCCACCGCCTCGTGCCCGTCTTCGGCCCGCTCACCGTCACGACCGCCGCCGGGGACGGGTGCGGGCCCGCGCCCGGGAGCATCGTCGCGGCCAATCACACCAGCCTCTTCGACCCCGCCCTGGTGCTGGCGGCCCTGCGGCGGCTGGGAGTTGAGCCCGTGGTGCTGGCCGCCGCCGGGTTGTGGCGGATACCCGGGCTCGGGGCGGCGCTCGTACGGGAGGGGTACGTACCGGTGTACCGGCGGGATCCCCGGGCCGGGGACGCGCTGACCGGGGCGCGGGCGGCCCTTCGGGACGGGCGGGTCGTGCTGATCTACGGGGAGGGCGGGCTGCCGAAGCGGGACGGTTCCGGGGAGGCGGCGCCCGAGCGGTTCCGGCTGGGGATCGCCCGGCTCGCGGGTGGGAGCGGGGCGCCGGTCGTGCCGCTCGGGCAGGCCGGGGCGCGGCGGGTCAGTTCGGGGAACGCGGGGAAGCAGCTCGCCGGGGTGCTGACCGCGCCCGTACGGCGGCCCGCGCTCCATGTGCACGTCGGGGCGCCGGTCACGCTGACCGGGGACCCGGTCGCCGCCGCCGAACAGGCCCGCCGGGCGGTGACCGACGCGTGGCGCACGGCGGTGGAGCGGCTGGGCGGCCAGGTACCCCTTGCCGGGTAGGGACGGGATGGGCTGCGCCGGCCGGAGCCACGCGGCGCGGGCCGCACCTCTGCCCCTGGTGCTGCCCCCAAGTCCCTTACGCCGCCCGCGTCCGGTCCCGCACCGTGGTGGGATGCCACGTGTCCGTCGCTGAAAGGATCGTCCATGCGCGTTCAGGACCAGGGGAACGACCGGGGTGGGAGCCACCGGCCGGAGACCGGGCGGGTCGCCCAGCGGTCGTCGCTCGCGGGCCCGGCGGCGGGACTGCTCGCCCTCCAGCGCTCGGCGGGGAACGCGGCGGTGTCCAGGGCGATCGAGGAAGAGCGGCACGAGCACAGCTCCGGCTGCTCCCACGCGGACCAGACGGCCCAGCGGCGGGTGGACCCCGCGGCGGAACAGGCCACGGTGCAGCGGCGGGTGTCGCTGGCCGAGGTGACCGGATCCGGCGGGCTGAGTCTGAGTCCGCGCATCCAGAGCAGGGCCGAGAAGGCGTACAACATGCCGTTCAGAAACGTGCGGGTGCACAACGACGAGATCGCCCAGCGGGCCAGCGCCGAATTCGGCGCCCGTGCCATGACCATCGAGAACCACATCGTGCTCGGGTCGCCGACGGTGGACGACGAGACGATGTTCCACGAACTCGACCATGTGCGGCAGCAGACGCAGGGCGAGGTGGCGGGCAGCGACGACGGGTCGGGCAACAAGGTCTCCGACCCGGGTGACCCCTTCGAGCTCCAGTCGGCCGACAACGGCCGCCGGGTCGCTCAGGGTGCGGATCCCGACCTGTCGATGCCCGGCCAGTGGGAGGAAGAGTAGCCCTTGCAGGCGGCGCCCGGCCCGCGCCGTACCAGCGCACAGGCCCCCCGTACCGGATCGCCGGTGCGGGGGGCCTGTGCGTACGCCGTCGGCTCAGCCGTCGTTCGACGACGAGCGGCGGAAGAACTCGATCTCCGCGATCGAGACCTGCTTGTCGTCGCTGACCCCGTACGCCGAGCGGATGATGAAGCGGACGTTGGTCACCTCGCCCACGCGGAACTTACGGCGCTGGGCGCCGCTCATCTGGTCCAGGACGATATGACGGGTGAACTTCGTGCCGTCGGCCTTCGTGACCACCGCGTCGATCCGGTGCGGCAGCGCGGCCTCCGTCAGGTCGGTCGACCGTGCGGAGATGCCCGAGGTGATCATCAGGTCCAGCAGACGGGTGGGCTCCGAGAAGCGGGCCTCGATCCACTCGTCCTCGGCGGTGCCCGAGATACCGGGGCCCCACCACGAGTTGCTGATCTTGTCGAAGGCCTTCTGCGGATCGTGGTCCTTGAAGGAGCGCGACGCCGCCATGGAGTCCGGGCTGACCTGGGCGCGCTTGGCGAAGTGGTCGCGGGTGGCGTTCCACGCCGTATCGATGTTGAACAACCCGAACACCAGGAGTCCCAGCGCGAGCGCGCCGGCGATCCAGCGGAAGATCTGGCCGATTCCGCGCCGCAGCCCGGGGCGGTCGCCGGCCCACGGGGCCGGGCGCTCGCCGGCCCCCCACCACATACGGCGCCACCAGGGGCGGGGCGCGTCGGCGACGTCGGTGCGGTCCGTGAGGGACATGGCGCAGCGGCGGCAGAAGTGGCGGTCGGGCCGGTTGCCGGTGGAGCACCAGGGGCACGGGGGGCCGGTCTCGTCGGCCGGTTCCGCGTTGGGGGCGTTGACGCGGGGGCGGGCGGCGGCGGGGAGGCCCGGCAGGACCGGCGCCACGTCCGGCGTGGCCGTGGGCCCGTTCGGGTCGGCCACGGGTATGAGGAGGGCCCTCGCCCGTGCCGCGTCGTCGGCGGAGGACGAACTCGCCGCCGGGGCCGGGGTGGCCGACGGCGGCTGCTGGGAGCGGGTCGGGATCGTGGGCGTCGTGTCCGTCTCCTCCACGTCCTGATCCGTGATGTCGGGTACGTGCCCACGCGGCGCCGGAGCGCCCGGCGAGCGGACGTCCGGTGCCGGGTCCTGCGGCGTCCTGCCGTCCGGCGTCCCGTCCTGCGGCGCCTGGTTCCGAGGCGTCCTGTCCTGTGGCTCCTCGGGCTCGGCGCGGGCGGGTTCGGGCGCCGCGTCCGCCGCTGCCCCCGTCGCCGGAGCAGCCGCCGACCGTCCGGTCGCCGGCTGTGGCGTCCAGTTCAGGACTGCCCCGCAGCCGTCGCAGAACGACTCGCCCGGATCAGGACGCGTACCGCACTCCGCGCAATTGGCCGCCCTCTGCCCGGTGTTCGCGGGCTCCTGCGAGCCTGGCGATGGCGAGGGTGATGGCGAGGAAGAAGTCTGGCTGGTCACCTGTCGGACGTCCTTTCGGCGACGGTCACCTGGACCGTGTAAGGCATATGGGCGGGGCGGGCCGCCGCGACCAGGCGTTCCAGCCGGTGCGCGTCGGCCGGGCCCGGGTTGGGCAGCCGTACGGTGACGTTCAGTGCGGGTCTGTGCTCGCCCGGGACCGTTCCCAGCGGGCGCGCTTCCCAGGTGGCCGCGCCGCTCTCGGTGATCTCCGGCTCCACGCCGAAGACCAGCCGGATCGCCTCCGCCAGCCCGCGCCGTGTGCCGCGGATACGGTGCAAGCGTACGGCCGCGGCGACGGCGGCGCGCAGTGCGGCCGTGGTCTCCGGATCGGGGAGGTCGCCCGAAGCGAGGGCGGCATCGTAGCTCCCGGTCTCCGCACCCACCCAACTCCCCAGCCAGCGGGTGAAGTCGGCCGGGGCCAGGGACGGGACGAAGTAGGTGTCCAGGCAGTCCAGGACGTTGTGGAACGGCGCCAGCACCTCGTCCAGGCCCGCCACGAAACGCTGCGCCAGGTCGTCGTCCGCGAAGACGGCGGGGAGCATCATCCCCAGCGGGGCCGACGAGGCCAGACCGTCCACCGAGCCACGCGTGGACGTCCCCGCGAGGCCGTCGCCGTTCACGACGCGTCGCCGATCACCCGGACACGGTGGTCGAACGAGAAGACCAGCGCCGGCGCCTGGAGGTCGATCCGCTCCGTCGGGTCCCCGCGCTTGCCGCTGAGCGGGTCCGCCGGGTGCAGCAGCACCTCGTCCACCAGCTCGACGCCCGGCACCCGTTGCAGCACCGCGAAGATCTCGCCCGCCTGCACCGGACGCCCGAACGGCCAGCCCGTGCCGTGCGCGCCACCGGTCAGCGGGTCGAGGTGGCGGTAGAGCGCGTCGTGCGCCTGCCGGCGTACCCGGTCGGTGTCGGTGCCCCGGAAGGCGTGCACCGTGGCGACGACGGTCACCCCCTGGTAGTACGGCGGGCCGACCGCCAGCCGGGTGCCGATCAGGCGCCGCTCGTCCAGATAGCGGGTGATCCGCGCCAGCAGGTCGTCGCTCGGGACGAGTTGCTCGAACCGCAGCCGCCCGCCCAGGTCCGAGACGGCCTGCGGCACCACCAGGACCCGTACGGCGTGCGCCCCGTGCTCGTCCGGCTCCGCCTCCAGGCAGGTGATACGGGCGGTCTCGGGCGCGGCGCGCCGGGCCAGTTCCTCGTAGTCCCGCAGGGTGACGGCGCGGTCCTGGGCGCTGAGCGCGATCGGCGCCCTGAGCTTCGCCTCCTCGACGCTCTCGCCGTCGACACCGCCCCGCGCGGCCTCCCGGTTGATCACCTCGGAGACGTACGGGACGGAGTCGCGCAGCAGCCGGATCGCGCCGCGCGCCACATTGCCCGCCTTGCCGCCGCCCGTACGGTAGCGGTTCGCCCTGATCGGGGCGCCCTTGGGCGGGACGGCCCCGTACTGGCGCAGGGTGCCGTCCGCCTCGCGCACGGCGGGGCCGAAGACGATCTCGCCGGTCGTCGCGTCGAGCGTGAAGTGCCGGTCGTCGGGGCCGGAGGCGGCGAAGTGGCCGACGCTCTCCCAGTCGGTCCAGCCGTCGCGCTCGGCGACCTGGAGCAGCAGCGGGGGCACATCGCCGACGACGGGCGTACGGGCCAGCCGCAGCCGCAGCCCCGGCAGCCCGGTGGCCTCGCCCAGCGCCTCGTCGCGCACCGTCTCGGCGTGCACGACGCTCGTGGTGCCGCCGATGGTGAACGCCTCGGAGGAGCGGATGGTGGGCGAGTTGGTGTAGAACGGCTGGTCCTGGAGCGGCTCCGTGACCCGGCAGCGCAGCCATCCGGCCTCGCGCCGCGCCGTACGGGAGAGGGCGTGGCCGCCGGGGACGTGCAGCACGACCTCGCCGGGGCGGTTGAGGCCACCGGTGGTGTCCCGTTCGATCTCGCAGGCGACCCAGCCGTCCGGCGTCCACGCCTCCCAGACCAGCGGGGGCTGGCGGGGGTCGACACCGACACCGTCCACCTGGCTGTCGAGTTCGATGACGACCGCGCACTCCGGTACGGCGGCGCTGAGCCCGAACAGCACGCGGTCGCCGGGGCGCGGGGACTCCCCGAAGCAGTGCACGTCGTTGGCCTCGGCGAGGTCCGAGGTGTGTTCGACCGGCTGGTCGCCCTCCCGCTGCGTGACCAGGTACGACAACTCGCACGGGACCACGGTGAGTTCGCGTTCGGTGGCGAAGACGACCGAATCGTCGTCGTGGGCGCGGGACGAGGCGACCTCGGTGCCCGTCCCCACGACCAGCGGCTGCGGCTGCGGCGCCGACAGCCAGAACGTGACATCGGCGCGCGCCGCGGACGGCGGGAAGAGCGTGATCCCGATGAGGTCGAGGAACGCGAGGTGGTTCTTCTCGGGCACCCGGTTCAGCCGGTAGACGATCTGGTCGGCCATGTGGGCGACCGTCTCGACGAGGGTCACTCCCGGGTCCGAGACGTTGTGGTCGGTCCACTCGGGGGCGCGCTGCTGGATGTACCGCTTGGCGTCGTCCACGAACTGCTGGAAGCGGCGGTCGTCGAGGTTGGGTGAGGGGAGGGCCATCAGCGGTCGTTTCCAATGTGTGCGTCGGACGGGCCGGACCCCTCGGGTCCGTCGTGGGAGGGGATGACATAGAACGGGAAGACGAGGCTGCGGGGGTTGTTGGTGCCCCGGATCCCGTAGCGCACGTCGATGTAGAGCACGCCCTCTTCCTCACCGGCGGTCACCGTGACGTCCTCCACCTCGATGCGCGGTTCCCAGCGGTCGAGGCTGGAGTACACCTCGTGCTGGATCCGGCCCGCGGTGGCCTCGTTGACCGGGGCGAAGACCATGTCGTGGATGGCGCAGCCGAATTCGGGCCGCATCGGGCGCTCGCCCGGCGCGGTGGCGAGGACGAGCCGGATGGCCTCCTCGACCTCGCGCTCCCCGCTGACCATGGCGATGCCACCGGTGGGGCTGATGCGCATGGGGAAGGCCCAGCCGGAGCCGACGAACTGTTCGGCCATCAGACGCCTCCTACGGTCAGGATCGGCTTCATCTTGGAGGTGACCAGGGGCGCGTTCAGACCGATGCTGATGGCGGAGCCGATCGTGATGGCTGACGGAGAATTCACGGTCACCGCGGCCGTGCCGAGGAGGGACAGCGCGGTGCCCCTGACGTTGAGCGGGCCGCCGGCCATGATGCTCATCACCCCGCCGCTCTTGATCGACAGGCTCCCGCCCGCCGTCAGGGACAGATTGGTGCCCGCCTTGACGGACACCGACGTGGATCCCTTGATGGTCACCTTTCCCGCGCTGTCCACGGTGATCTCGGTCTTCGTCCGGTCCAGGTTGATGGTGAGCCTGTCGTTGCCGGTGGCGAGCCGCACCCCGCGCTTCCTGCCCACGCTCTGGTCGAGCAGGTCGAGACGGTTGTTGCTGCGGTCGGCCAGGGTGCGCCGGGTGACCTTGCCGCGCGTCGCGTCGTACGGCGGCTCCGCGACCGGGCCGGGCTTGTCCTGGCCGTTGTAGAGGCCGCCGATCACGAACGGGTGGTCGAGGGCGCCGCGGTCGAACGCAACCAGCACCTCGTCGTTGACGTCCGGGCCGATGAGACCGCCGCCCTTCACCCCGCCGAACTGGACCGTGCGGACCCAGTCGGTGGTGTACGTGTCGTCCAGCCACGGGAACTTCAGCTTGACCCGCCCCTGCTTGAGCGGATCCTTGATGTTGGTGACCAGGGCGTTGGCGACGCTCGGTATCCGGGACGTGTCCCCGCCGCCCCCTCCCCCGCCGGAGGTGAGCCCGAACAGCGAGCGCCACTGGCGCCCGGTGACGGTCAGGTGCGTCAGGTAGTGCTCCTGGTCGCCGAAGGTGTGGCGGGCCCCGGTGACCGTGTACTTGCCCTCGAAGGGCTCGCCCACGTCCGCGAGGGTGACCGGGATTCCGGGACGCAGCTCGGGGTTGCCGCGCGCCATGACGTCCACCTCGGCGAAGGAGGAGGTGACGTCGTCGGAGAGCGACTTGGCCGCCTTGTCGGTCTCGGCCCTGCTGTCGTAGGGCTGGTCGGTCGCGACGAGCCGGGCCCCGCCGAAGCGCGACGTGACCTGGGCCGGGGTCGTACCGATCTTGAAGCCGTCGTTCTCCAGGGCGGGAGCCGTGCTCACCTCCTCCCGCTTGTCCTTGACGCTCCAGCCGCGAACCTCGACCTCGGCGACCTGGTCGGCCGAGGTGACCGCCGACCGGCAGCGCAGGATCTCCACCCCGCCCGCCAGGACGAACGGGCTCTTGTCGCTGGGGGTGCTCACCGCCGGGGCGGAGGCGGCCGGCTTCCTCTTGACGAACTGGAGCTTGCCCTCCGAGCTGATGTACATCACCATCTCGGCCTCGTCCGCGAGCCGCTGCACGAACTCCCAGTCCGTGACATTGGGCTGGCTGATGAACTCGTACTTGGCGCCGGAGGACTCGACCTTGCCGAGCGGGACATTGCTCTTGCGGGCCAGTTCCTGCGCGATGTCGCTGGCGGACTTGTTGAAGTACGCCTTCACCCGCCGGTGCCGGAACATGCGGTGGCCCTTGTCGTAGCCCCGGATGACCGTGAACGTACCGGAGGCGTCGTAGTCCGTCTCCAGGGCGGTGATCTCACCGGTGATCAGCGGGTTCTGCGCACCGTCGCCGTCCGTGACGGGCGCGATGACCACCCGCTCCCCGATCTTGGCGTTCAGATCGCCGAGGAGCTTCCTCTTGTGGTCACGGAAGGTGAGCTGGAAGGCGCCCGGCACTCCGGCGCCGAAATCGACCCAGCCGCCCACCAGTTGCTTGTCCTCGGGAGACTTGAGCTTCTTGCCCGCGATCTTCACGTAGAGGATCGAGGAGAAACCGATCTCGGGCATCAGGCTTCTTCCTCCTCGCCCGCCGGCAGCATCAGTTCGGTGCCGGGGGTCAGCACCGACGGGTTGTCGATGCCGTTGGCCTCGGCGATCGTGCGCCACGCGGTGGCGTCCCCGTACTCCCGCCAGGCGAGCGACTGGAGCGAGTCGCCCGCCACCGCCCGGTGCACCCGCCGGGAGGTGAGCGCACCCGAGGTGGGGTTCTGGCCGAGGGTGTCGCTCGGGATCTCGTGGAGGCTCACCTGACAGGTGGCGCGGATCGGCATCCCCGTGGTGTTGAAGAGAGTGTACGAGGCCTCCACCGAACTGACGTACGCGTTGAAGCGCGCGGTGGAGAAGGCGCCCCACTCGAAGATCACCCAGGGGGTGGAGGGCTGCTTCGCCGCGATGCTGGCGGTGGTCGTCTCACAGCAGGAGAAGAGCGATTCGACCTTCTTGCGCACGTCGTTGCTGTCCGGGTCGTCGGAGCGGTCGAGGAAGATCTCGACCGTCATCTCCCGGGGCTCGGGCCCCATGAACTCCGGGACCGCGCCGTCGCGTACGGCGGCGGTGGGCGTGGTCTTCCAGTTCGCCCGCCGGGTCAGCGACAGCTGGGACGGGTTGAAGTCGAAGTCGAACGTCTTCATCAGCGCACCGGGCTTGGTGCTGCTGCCGATCGGCGGCTGGTGGATGGCGAGCGTGGCCCGTACCAGGCTGTCACCGATACCGAAGCTGCTGAGGTCCATCGGTTACCCCTCTCCCCCGGCTTCCGTGAAGCCGTGATGCGCGATCTCCAGGACCTCCGTCGCCACGGCGGGACTGTTCGGGTCGAAGGACGGCCCGCGCCAGCTCACCGGAAGGACGTCGAGCAGCCCCCACTGGGCGACGATCGAACCGTTGGCGCGCAGCGCGACGATCTGCGCGGTCGGCCGGGTCACCCCGGTGGTGACGGAGGAGATCCAGGCCGCGACCTTCGACGTCTCCGGGCGGAGCGGGCGCGTCAGCGTGATGTTGGAGTAGCTGATGCGGGTCGGCAACTGCCAGACGAAGCTGTTGTTGCCGCCCTCCTGCCGCTGCTCGATCTCGACCTGGGAGGAGAGACCTTCGCAGCCGTTGAACGTGCCCAGGCTCTCACCGTCGATCGAGAGGTGGAAGAAGATGGTGGTGCCGGGATCGAGCTCCTGGGACATCCAGTGGGCCTTCCTGCGGTACGCGTGCGGGAGCGGGGTCGGTGGGGGCGGGTCAGGACGTCAGTGGCGTGGGTCGCGCAGCTTCCCGATCCGCTCGCGGTCCTGCCGCAGTTCGGTACGGATCAGCCGGGTCAGCGGCCCGATCAGCCGGTGGACCAGCTCCGCCATCTGATCCTCCTTCAGCTCACGGGGCTTGAACTGGCTGGTCACGGAGGGCGGTGTCGACGTCGTCGTGAAGTCCTGGCCCGAGGAGCCCTGGTCCGAGGAGGCCAGGTGCCTCGTCGACGCCCGTCCGGCGGCCCCGCCGCCCTTCCCACGGGACACGGAGTGCCTCCCGGTGTCCCGCTGTACCGCGACGGACGTGGCGCGGCGCGGCGCGGACGCCGTGACGGGCGAGGGCGCCGCGGCGGGCCGGAGGGCCCGCTGGACGGCCGGGGGCGCCACGGACGGGGTCGCGGGCGCCCGCTGCACGGGGAGATCCACGGGCGGCCGGGGCGCGGCGGGAGCGAGGGACACGACCGGGCCCGGCCCGGCGGGGGGCGCGGTGGGGTCGCTGCCGGGAGTGGGCGCGCCGGGGGCCGGGGCGCCGGGGGCGCCGGGGGCGCTCATCACCGGCGTACGGACGAACCCGCCCGGGGCGGGCGGCATCGGTGCGGGAGCCGAGGCCGGTGCCGAGCCCGGTGCCGAGGCCGAGGCCGAGCGCTGGACGACGGGGAAGGCCGGGGCGACACCGGTGAACTTCAGGCCGTCCGTGCTGAGTTGTACGGGCGGTCCGTCCGGCGCGGCGGCGGTGCGCCCCTGGGGCGCCTGGGGTGCCTGGGGCGCCTGGGGTGCCTGGGGTGCGGGGGGCACCGGCGGCACCAGGGACGCCGGGGGCGCCGGTACGGAGGGCCGTACGGGAGCCGGCGCGGGCGGGCCGCCACCGGTGCCGGTTCCGGTGTGGTGCGCGGAACGCTGGACGGGAGTGTGCGGGCCGGGCCGCGCGGGGCGCGGGGCGGCGGCGCGCTGCACGGCGGGCTGCCCGGTGGCGGACTTCAGTGCGGCGCGCTGGACGGCGCCACCGGACACCGGGCCTGACGGACCGGCCGGGCCTGACGGGTCGGCCGCGCCGGTAGGTGCGGTACGGCGCAGCGGAACGGCGGCCGGCGCGACCGGCGCCGGGGAGACCGGGGAGACCGGAGAGACCAGGGACGCGGAGGCCGTGGGAGCCGTTGAGGTCAGCGGCCCGGTACGGGGCTGCGCGGCCAGCAGCGGCCGTACGGCGGCATCCGGACCCGCGGCCGGACCGCCTGCGGGACCCGCGACGGGCGCCGCGCCGATGCCGGTGCCGGTGCCGGTCCCCGTGGCGGGTCCAGTCGGCCGCCGCCCAGGTCCGGCGGACGGACGCGGGCCCGGCGCCGTGGACGCGCCGCCGGGCGCGGGGGCCACGGCCCGCTGTACGGGGGAACCGGAGCCGGTGGCGGCCGGAGCAGCGGGCAGCCGCCGCAACGGGGTCCCGGCCGGACGGGGCGCGGCGGGCGCGGTACGGGAGACGGGCGCCGCCCCGGAGGAACGTCCCGCGGTCACCGGAGGGCTGGAACCCACCAGCGGAGCGGCGGGCGCGGGCCCCGGCCGGAGCACCGAGGGCGCCTCGGCCGACACACGGGTGACGGACGGAGTCGGAGTCCCCTGCGCCGGAGTCCCCTGCGCCGGTGCCCGCTGCACGGAGGGCGCGGAGGGCGCGGAGGGCGCGGAGGGCGCGGACGGAGCAGGTGCCACCGGCAGCGCGGACGGCGAGGGCACGCCGCTCACGGGCGCGGGAGCCGAAGGAGGTACGGGAGCCGCCGCGGGCCGCGCCGGGCTCGCCGCGCTTACTGACGGAGCGGAAGGTGACGGAGAAGGCGAAGGCGAAGGCGAAGGCGAAGGTGAGGGCGAAGGCGCGTTGGTGGAAAGCCGTTGCACCGGCGGAGCGCTCGCCGACCCGCCGGACGGCCCGGACGGACCGGGAGCGCGCGCAGCGGAACCCGCAGGAACCGAAGGGCCGGTGGGCGCGGCCAGGCCGGGGCGGACCGCCGGTGCCGGGCGTGCCGGTGCCGGGCCGGTGCGCGAAGCGCCTCCGTCACCGGTGGGCGCGGCGGCGGACCGCCGCACCGGCGCGGCGCCACCGCCGGAACCGGCGACCGGCGGCACGGGGCCCGGCCCGCCGGTGGACGCGTGGGGCGCGGCGAGCCGCTGCACCGGAGGGCTTCCGCCGGAGGTACGCGGGCCGGGCGCGGCGGGAGACGGCCCGCTCGCAGCGGGACGGACCGGAGCCGCGGGGCTCGGCGTGCCCGTACCGGCACCGGTACCGGTGGTGGAGGCGGAGGCGGAGGCCGATCCGGTACCGGAGGAGCCGGATGCGCCAGGGGCGGTGAGCCGCTGGGCGGACGGCGTCCGCGAAGCCCGCTGGACGACCGGCGGTCGCCCCGCATCGGGCGTGCCGGATATCGGGGCGCCGAGCAGGGAACGGCGGGGCGGCGGCGTCGCGCCCGAAGGCCCAGCAGACCCCGAAGAGCCCGTAGCCCCAGAAGACGAGGACGAGGACGAGGAAGCGGACGGGGCCGGAGAGGCGGGCGGTACGGCAGGGCCCGCGCTGGGCGCGCCCAGCGGAGTCGTACGGCCGCCGGGGCCACGGGGCGCCGCGCTGCGCTGAACGGGCGCCGGGGCCACCGGAGGAGCGGGCTGCGCCGACGGCGTGGACCGGCCGGGGCCGCCACGGGCGGGAGCCGGTGCCGGTGCCGGAGGCTTCGGGGCGGCCGGAGGCGTGGCCGGGCCCGTCGCACCCTGCGGCCCAGCGGGCCCGGGCCCGGGGCCCGGCGGGACGACCGGCGCCGATCCACCGCCGGAACCGCTGCCCGCGTCGCCCTCGGGCTCACCGCCGGACCGCTTCGCACCGGGCGCGACGGCGCGCTGCACCGGGGCGACCGGACCAGCCGGACCAGCTGAAGAGGAAGGAGCAGAAGGAGCGGGAGCGGACGCGGTCGGCGGCCCCGCGACAGGGAGCGCCGGAGCGGCAGGCGCGGCCGGAGGAGCCGTCACGGGCACGGGAGCCGGGCTCGTACGAGAAGCGGGCGACGCTGCGGCAGGCCCGGACACGGAACGCCCGGACACGGCAGGCCCGGACACGGCCGCAGGCCGAGCGGACGCGGACGGAACAGGAGCAGCGGCAGGCGCGGGAGCCGGAGCGGGTGCCGGAGCAGGCGCGGCCACCGGCGGTGTGGAGGCTGCCGCAGGAGGAGTCGCGGTGCGAGGAGCGGCCGTGGGCGGCGCTTCCGTAGGCGCCCCGGCCGTACGCGCCCCGGCCGTACGCGCGGAATCCGTACGCGCGGAAGAATCCGCTCGCGGGGAATCCGTACGCGGCGCGGTCGTACGCGGAGCCGCCGTACGGGGCGCGGCAGCAGGGAGTACCCGGCGCTGCGCCGTACGCGGCGCGGGGGCCCGGGTCAGGGCGGCGCGCTGTACCGGCGCGGAGGCGGAGCCGGCGGCCGGGCGGGGCCGTACGGGCGCGACCCTCGGGCCGGTGGCGCGCTGGACCGTGGGGACCGTACGGGAAGCACCCGCACCACCCGCACCACCCGCACCGCCCGCACCCGCACCACTCGCCTCAGGACCGGCGGCGGTGTCCGCGACCGTGTCGTCGACCACGGCGACCGGCAGCGACAGCGAGGGTTCGCCGAGCCCACCGGACCTGGACCCCGACGCGGGGGTCAGGGCGTCCCGGATCAGACCGGTCGGCGCACTGTCGAGGACGGCGTGCGAGAGCGTCCCCGTGAAGGAAGGGTTCTGCCAGGTGGCCAGCGTCCCCGAGAAGGTGGCGGACGCGACGGCGTGCGAGGCCGGGGCGCGCTGGATCGGCGGCAGCGCGGCCCAGCCCCGCCCTCCGGCGGACATCCCGGAGGCAGCGGCCGGGCCGGAACCGGAACCACCGGCCCCGGAACCGGGCTCCGCGCCCGCCCCGGAGCCCGAGGCATCCGGAGCGGTCGCGGGAACAGCGACAGGAGCCGGCGACGGCGCCGCGCCGTCCCCGGCCCCGCCCACAGCACTGGCACGGGTACCGGAGCCGCCACGGCCCCGGCCCCTGAACCGGTCGAACATGCCCATTACCGCTCCCCCGTCGCGCGCGTCACCAGCGTGGCGATCTGCTCGGCGTACCGCCGACGCTCGCGGTGTTCGAGGTCCAGGATGTCCTCCAGGCTCCAGTGGAAGTGGTAGGCGATGTACGCGACCTCCTCATGGATGCGGTCGGTCGCGTACGTCACGATTCCCCCAGGCGGCTCCCGCCGAGTTCGACCTCGAACGGCTGCTCGCAGTGCGGGCAGTTGACCCCGGCCCTCGTGTGGCCCTCGGCATTGATCTGACGGTAGAAGTCCTGGAGGAAGGCGAGGTCGGAGGCGAACATGTTCTCCACCACCCCGTCGTGCACCATCGGCACCCCGCCCAGCCGGGTGATGACCCGGCCGAGCAGGACGACGGAGAGATACGCGGGGTTCTGCTGGACCCGCAGGTCCTGCAGCGGAATCAGTTCGTCCCGAGCCGTGGCCAGGCGCATCGTCCCGTCACGGTGCACGACGCCTTCGCTGTCCACGTATCCGCGCGGCAACTCGAACGCGAACTCCGTGCGCATCCGCTCCCTTTCAGGCTCCCGCCGGACGGCGGGTTCCGGTGCCGGTGCCGGGGCGGGCACCGGGGCCGGCACCGGGGCCGGCGTCTCCGCCGCCTCCGGTGCCGCAACCGCGTCCCCAGGAGCGGACTTGGTCGGTACCCCTCGACGCATTACTCGATCGTCATTTCTTCGTAGGTGATCGTGACGGTCTCGGTGAGCGTGCCCGCCTCGCCGGCCTTCAGGGCGCTGCCCTCGACGGCACAGCACCAGGCGTTGCGCATGTTGTAACGCCGCACCGGGTTGTTCTGGTAGTCCATCACCACGATGGTGGCGTTCTTGCGGGCCGACCCCATGTCACCGCGGATCGAGTCCTTGATCCAGGTGTCGAAGGCGTCGGACATCGTCATACCGCGGACGACCGTGGCCTCGCCCGCGACCTGGACACCGGGCGCCTTCGAGGTGGTCGCCTGGCCCTGAGCCGTGTTCGACTTGCTCTCGATGACGTCCTGCTTCATCGTCAGGCCGGTCGCCTCCTGGAGGTACTCGACCAGAACGCCGTCGATCTGCAGACCGAAGTTGTGTGAAGTAAAAGAGTCATGAGGCTGAAGACTCATGGAGCGTGCTCCTTCTGCTACCGCTACCGCTACTAGCTGCCGCCACCGCTTACGCCGTCGCGCTTCCTGTTACCGGCGGCGGCGCCGTGATCGCTGCTGGCGCCGCCGCCGGTGCTACCGCTTCTGCTCGTCAGGCGAGCCGGCCGGCGGAGGACCGCCGGCCGGCACAGGAGCCGCCTGTCACTCCTCCAGCTCACTCCCGGCACCGGAGATCTGCGCCAGCCGGAAGATCACGAACTCGGCCGGCTTGACCGGCGAGACGCCGATCTCGCACATCACACGTCCGAGGTCCACCGACTCCGGCGGGTTGGTCTCCTCGTCGCACTTCACGTAGTACGCCGCTTCCGACGTGGCGCCGAAGAGCGCGCCGCTGCGCCACTCGGTGATCAGGAACGCCGAGATGTTGCGGCGGATACGGGCCCACAGCGCGTGGTCGTTCGGCTCGAACACCACCCACTGCGTACCGATGAGGATGGACTCCTCCAGGTAGTTGAAGTACCTGCGGACGTTGAGGTAGCGCCAGGCCGGGTCGGAGGACAGGGTACGCGCACCCCAGACGCGGATGCCGCGGCCGGGGAAGGAGCGGATGCAGTTGATGCCGAGCGGGTTGAGCAGGTCCTGCTCGCCCCGGGTGACCTGCATCTCCAGGTCGACCGCGCCGCGTACGACCTCGTTGGCGGGGGCCTTGTGCACACCGCGCTCGAAGTCGTTACGGGCCCAGATGCCCGCGACGTGACCGCTCGGCGGGATGAGCCGCGTCTTGCCGGTGGCCGGGTCGAAGGCCTTGATCCACGGGTAGTACAGCGCCGCGTACTTGGAGTCGTAGTTGGACGTCTCCTGGCGCCACACCCGGATCTGGCGGGCGTTGAGGCCCGGCGGCGGGTCGATGATGGCGAGGCGGTCGCCCATCATCTCGCAGTGCGCGATCAGCCCGAGCTGGACGGCCTTGACGGACTCCAGGTCGATGTCACCGCGCTGGTAGGCGGACATCAGGTCGGGGACGGCGACCATCGAGACCTCGTCCACCGCCTCAAGACCACCGAAGCCGGTACGGTCCGCGGAGTCGCCGAGGTAGTGGGCGACGCCGACGTTCTCGGCCTCCAGCGCCTCGGGAACCGCGGGGGCCGCGGCGGGGGCGGGCGCAGCCGCGAGGGCGACCGTCTGGTTCTCCGGGCGGGCGAGCTGCGAGGCAGCGGCGCCCTCCACCACGGAGATCAGCTTGGAGCGCTCCTTGACCTGGGTGACCACGTAGTTGCGGGCGCTCTTCTTGGCGGAGACGTCGAAGGTCTCGACGGGCTTCGCGCCGTCCTTGACGATCAGCCGGAAACGCTCGGCCGGGCCCTCGCCCTCGGCGTCGGCGACCTCGACGCTGAGCGAACCGCTCTCGCCGGGCGAGACGGCCGACACCTTGAAGGTGCCGAGCGCCGTGGGCTCCGCGGCCGGCAGGGCGGCGGGCCCGGCGCCGGCGGCGCCGACGGCCGACCGGCCGCGCTGGCCGCCCAGGGAGTCGGTGCCCTCCGCGGGCGCGCCCGACACTCCGCCTCGCGCGCCGCCCACACGGACGACGTAGGCGGCGGCTCCACCGTTGTTGAAGAAGCCGTACACCGAGTGCGCGAGGTAGTAGCCGTCGGTGAACTCACCGAAGGACGCGACGTACTGCGTCCAGTTGGTCACCAGCGTCGGCTCGTTGAGCGGTCCTTCCGGCGCCAGCCCGACAAAGGCCGCCACGGAGGTGCCCACACCCTCGATCGGACGCGAGCCGCTGGCCACCTCTTCCACATATACGCCCGGCGACAGGTAAGACGGCATGCTCTGCTCTCCTCGGGGTACAAGACAAGTCGTCATCTCACTCTCAGGCCGGTAGCCGCCGGTTGAAACGTCCTGCCGTACCTGACCGAGGGCATGTTTTCTGCCCTCGGCGGCGTGAACCACCCGCGAAGGGTGTGAACACGAGGCGACGGAGCCCCGCCCCGCAAGGGCGAAGGACCGTGAAGCCTGCCTCTTCGGGCAACCGGACGGACTCTCCGTACCGTCGTCCCTGCCTGCCCCGGCGTGCTCCGGGGGTGCGCGGTGGGCACGTTCCGCCGCCCGGACCTGCCGGAAGGCCCCGAGGGCAGCCGCGGCGGCCTCTTCGGGCAGGAGTGGTACCCGGTGGCTTCTGACCGTTTCTTCCCCGGGGCCACTAGCGTCCGCAGGGTGACCATCTGGACAGCTCTGGAGCCCGCCTCGACCACCGTCGACCCGGGCAGCAGCACCGCCGTACGACTGCGTCTGCGCAACACCGGTGACGTGGTCGACGAGTACCGCTTCGAGACGGTCGGGGACGTCGCCCCGTACGTGACGGTGGAGCCCCCCTCGCTCCGGCTCTTCCCGGGCACCACCGGGGTCGTGGAGCTGACGTTCGCCCCGCCCCGTACGCCGGACTCGACGGCGGGGCCGCATCCGTTCGGTGTACGGGTCATGCCCACCGAGCACCCGGACGCCACCACGGTCGCCGAGGGCAACATCACCTTCACGCCGTTCATGGAGGTACGGGCCGAACTGGTCCCGCACACCGTCAAGGGGCGCTTCAGGGGCCGGCCCCGGCTGGCCGTCGACAACCTCGGCAACACCAAGCTCACCGCGTCGATCGCCGGCGACAGCAGCAACGAGCTCTCGTACGAGATCGTCCCCTCCAACGTCCAGATCGAGCCCGGCCGCGCGGCCTTCGTCGACGCGACGCTCAAGCCCCGCCAGACCATCTGGGCGGGGCACAAGCAGCAGAGGCCGTACGAACTGTCGGTGCGCCGCTCGGGGCACGATCCCCTGGCCGCGAACGGGACGTACGAGCAGCGCGGCGTGCTGCCGTACTGGATGATGACGGCGCTGAGCCTGATACTCGCGCTCACCATCGCGGGTCTCGTGCTCTGGTTCGCCTACAAGCCGCAGGTCCGCTCCCTCGCGAAGGAGAAGATCCAGCAGCCGGTGGCGGAGGTGCTGCCGGACGAGCCCGCGCCGAAGCTCCCGGAGGCGCCGCCGAAGGACGACGCGGCCGACGAGCAGCCGAAGTCGGGCGGCGGGGACGGGGACAAGAAGGAGGAGAAGAAGGAGGAGGATTCCGGCGCCTCCGAGGAGGAACCCGCGGGGGGACCTCTCCCCATCACCTCGGAGCACAAGCCCAATCTCTTCGTGCAGTTCGCGCAGGTACGGCTGGCCAAGGGCGCGAGCGACTGCAAGCTGACGGGTGACTACACGGTCGGCAAGCTCGACGCGGCCACCGAGGAGGCGCTGAGGTGCTTCCAGAAGTCCAACGACACGAAGTACGGGGACTTCAGCAGGCTGGAGAAGACGGACGGGCTCGGCAACCTGGGCCGCACCACGATGACCGCGCTCCTGGCGGCCCACTTCGTCGGGAAGACGTCCGTGCCGCTGGAGGAGGGCAAGCCCGACCTTGAGGTGCCGTGGGTGCGGAACATCATGATCTGGGCCAACAACGAGGAGATCGACGCGGCGGATCTGCGCACGACGGAGGAACTGACGCGGGCCAACATCGTCCAACTCCGGGGCGGGACACCGCTGGAACAGCCGGCGACCAAGAACCTCGCGACCTGGATCAAGTCGTACCAGTCGCTGTTCAAGTCCGAGCAGACCGGGACGGTCAACGAGCTCACGCTCAACCAGTGGAAGGCGGGCTGGGTCAAGGCCCAGGACCAGCCGGGCACCGTATCGGCCGAAGGCTGGCTGCCGGCCCCGATGGAGTGACGGGTCCGATGGAGTGACGGGTCCGATGGAGTGACGGGTCCGACTCCGGCCCCGGCCCCGTGCGGAAGACGGGGCCGGGGCTCGGTCGTCTACCAGTCCACGTCGTCCAGCACCAGCCGGCCCGCCTTGCGGTACTCGCGCTGCGCGCCCGCCAGCAGATCGGCGTTGGTCACCGGCTCGCCCCGCCCGGCCGCCGCGTACGCGGCCGTGACGACCGCGCTGCGGATCGAACCGCCCGCCAGCTCGAAGTCCCTGGCGCACGCCGACGGATCGATGTCGTCGACGCACGGGACATGCACGAGGCTGTGGCGCCAGAGCGCGAGACGCTGGGGCTGGTCGGGGAACGGGAAGTCGATCACGAGGTCCAGCCGCCGGGTGAACGCCTCGTCGATGTTGCCCCGCAGATTGGTCGTCAGCAGCGCGATCCCGTCGAACGACTCCAGCCGCTGGAGCAGATACGCGCTCTCCATGTTGGCGTAGCGGTCGTGGGCGTCCTTCACCTCCGAGCGCTTGCCGAAGACGGCGTCGGCCTCGTCGAAGAGCAGCACCGCGTCCGTACGGTCGGCCTCGGTGAAGATCCGCTCCAGGTTCTTCTCCGTCTCGCCGACGTACTTGTCCACGATCGACGAGAGCTGCACGACGTAGAGGTCCAGGCCCAGTTCGGCGGCGACCACCTCGGCGGAGAGCGTCTTGCCCGTACCGGATCCGCCCGCGAACAGCCCGAGCACACCACGACCGCGCCCGCCGCCCGCGCTGAGCCGCCAGTCACCGAGGACACGCTCGCGGTTGCGGGAGCGTACGGCCAGTTCGTGCAGTTGCGCCAGCGGCTTCTCCGGCAGGACGAGGTCGTCCCAGGTGACATCGGGGCGGATCCGGCGGGAGTGCTGTTCCAGGCCGGACGCGGACTGCTGGCGGGCGGCGAGCCGTACGTGCGCCGCCGACAGCGGCGTACCGTCGAAGGCCGCGAGATCCAGCGCCGCGCGGGCCGCGCGGCTGATGCCCTCGTGCCCGAGGCGGTACGCGGCCACGACCGGCGTCAGGTCGAAGCCCGGCTCCGTGCCGCCCCCCGCCTCCGGGGAGCCGCCCAGCGCCGCCGTCCACGCCTCCAGGTTGCCCGCCCGCTGCCGGGGCGCGTCCAGCACCAGCGGCTCGCCGCCCGGCGCCCCGGTGTCGCACCAGTGCGGGTCGTACGGACGGGTCCCCGCCAGCAGAACCGTCACATCACTGGCCGACAGCGCCCGGATCAGCTCCTGCGGCCTCTCCGGCAGCGAGGTGACCACGACGGCGCGGCCGGACAGCCGCGCCTCGCGCAGCACCTCCGCGTACGGGATGTCCTGCCTCGGCGTGTGGTCCCCGTGCGGCCGCTCGCCCTGCGGCCGGTCCCCGGCCCCGGGCGTCAGGTGCAGCGCGCCGATCCCGGCCGCGCCCAGGGCGGCGGTGGCACAGCTCAGCCCGTCGCCCTCACGGTGTTCGCGCAGATAGACCGTGCAGGGTCCGGCCGCGAGCCGCGCGGCCAGCAGGGGGACCAGCCCGTCGCTCCCGGCGGCGGACAGGGCCCGCGTCCCGGCGTCCGGGAGCGGCCTGACCGTTCCGTCCAGCGCCGCTTCCGTGGTGTCGTCGCCCAGCAGATGGGCCACCACCCGCTCGGGCACGCGCAGGGCGCGGCTGAGGAAGGGCCGCTCGGGCTCCTCCACGACGAGCAGCCCCAGCGTGACCAGGGGCGCCGAGGCGTGGAACCTGGCCCGTCCCACGGCGGCGTGCGCGGGCACGCCGGACAGGTCGAGCGCGAGCCCGGTGGTCGCCCGGCGGCGGCTGACGTCGTCGTTGAGATAGCCGTACAGCGCCTCGAAGGTCCGGTCGAGGTCGGGCGCGAGGGCGATCAGCAGGATCCCGGTGTCGAGTTCGCTGAGGCGCAGCCGCTGGGCGAGGCGCTGGAGCCGGTCCACCGCACCAACCGGGCCGGCCGTGTGGCTCGCACCGGCCGCATTCGACCCGTCCGCCCCGTCCGACCCGTCCGCCCCGTCTGCCTCACGTCCGGCATGTACGGCATGGGTCGCGTACGCGGCATCCACCGTGTCCGGCGTCGCCGGAGGCAGGGAGAGCAGCCGCCAGATCGCCTCCTCCGGCAGATAGAGACCCCGCATCGGGTCCCCGGCCGTCGGGTCGTCGGCGCTGCGGTGCTCGACCAGCCGCGCCACGCGCTCACGCAGCCCGGTCAGCCGTTCGAGCAGCGGAGTTGCCTCGTTCATTCCGTCATTCCTTCGTACCCGGGCCCGTGCCCGCGCCCGGGCCGCCGCTCTTGCCGGCCGTCCTGCCCTTGCCCTTGCCCATGCCCATACCGGCTCCCATGCCCTTGCCCTTGCCCGCGGCCAGGTGCCGGGGCAGGTGGAACCGCTCGCGGCTGTCCTCCAGCGAGCCGTCCACGGCCCGGACCCGTACACCCGCGCCCTCGGTGACCGGCGGGCCGACGGCGTACTCCGGGGCGGACGGGAAGGGCGCGGTGATCACCACGTCGAGCGAGGGCTTGAGTTCGCCGCCGAGCGCCGACCAGATGTCGGCGAGCGAGCGTGCCTCGGTGTGCAGGCCCGCGACGGAGACCGGAACGGTGAGCCCCAGCTCGGCCAGCGAGCCGGTCAGTTCGTGCGGCGGGAGGAGTTCGCGGGGCAGCAGCGTGGCCAGTACGGCCGAGAGCAGCCGGTGTTCGTCCTGCGGACGCTTGGTCCAGGCGGTGACCAGATACGCCAGCCGGAACCAGCGCGGCGCCTCACGCCGCTTGAGGACGATGCCCCGGTCGTCGCGTACGGCCGCGGCGCCGCGCTCGCGCCGCCGGGTGTCCTCACGGATGTCGTAGAGGTACGCGTCGATGATCGGCGCGTTCTGGCGGGCCGCCCAGTCACGGGTCGGGGCGTCGAAGGCGACCTCGACGCCGGACCCCGCGAGGGCGCCGCCGGTCAGCAGGCGCTTGAGGACATCGTCCACCTCGTGGATCACGGTCGCAGCCCTTCACATCGACATCGTCGCCGGTCGGTCACTCAGGGGTGACGGTTCGGTCATGGGTGATCGGTCGGTCACTGGGGGGGTCCGGCACTCGTGGAGAACCGGGCGGTCGCGGGGTCCCAGGGGCCCGTGGGCCTCGTGGGACCCGCGGGGTGCGGGCACGCGGGTCGGTCGGTCACGGGCGCGGGCCCGCGGCGATGTCCCGTACACCCTCGATCCCGTGTCCCCCTCGGCGCGCCGGTGTGACAGCACGACACACCCCAGACGATCGTGGACCGTGGAGCATCCGCTTCACGAGGCACGGGCGGGACGATCAAGGGGCAGGCTCCTCTGCCCCCGAGAACCTTGACTCAGGTCCCATCCATCAGATGTAGCCTTCCCGCAAGGCATAGGCCACGGCATGGGCGCGGTTCCGGAGTTGCAAACGGGTCGTCAGACCGTGCATGACATTTTTGACGGTGCGTTCGGAGTACGACAGTTTGCTGGCAATCTCCCCGGTATCCATACCCTCGGCGACCAGTCGCAGGACGTCCACCTCGCGCGGGGACAGACCCGACGCGGGGGCGCCCGGCACGTTCGTCGTGCCTCGCTGCAACGTGCCGACCTGGGCGATCAGCCGTCCCAGCAGGTCGGACGGCAGGTCGCCGTCGCCGCGGGAGGCCGCCAGGACCGCCTGGAGGAGGCGGTGGCCGGTGGCCTCGCGCCGCCAGACGATGGCTCCGACGCCGCACTCGATCACCTGGAGCAGTTCCGCCTCGCGGATCACGCTGGTGACGAGGACGGCCCGGGTGCCGTCCGCCCTGATCAGCCGCCTCAGCCGGGACAAGGTGGGTTCGTCCAGCGCCTCGGCGAGCAGGACCGCGACCGTTCCCGGCCGTCCGGCGGCCTCCTCGACCAGCTCTATCTCCGGCTGCCTGCGGAGTTGGCTGGCGGCTCCGGCGAGGGACAGCGGGTCCGATGCGTGGACCTCGACCGGGATCCTGGCCGGGGTACGGAGAACCATTCCCTTACGTCCTTGCGTTAGCGGAACAATCTCTTCCCACCGTCCCTCTGTCAGTGCGGAGGCCACAACCGTGGCCCACCACGAGACCGACCACGAGATCGGCGGGAGGTTATCCATGACCGCGGCATCGAACGCGTATCGGGGCGCCGGTCCGGGCGCCTGTCCGGACCACGCCACCACCCCGTTCCCGAGGACACCCCCACCCCCACTCATGCGCCCACCTCTGCATTCTCACCCCTCCACCCTTCCCGCGCTGCTCGAACGCGAAGCCGCACTCGACCTGCTCGCCCGCGAAGCAGGGCGCGCGCTGGACGGTTCCGGCCGGCTGGTCGTGTTCCGCGGGCCCACCGGTACGGGGCGCAGCGCGCTGCTCGAAGCCGCCGCGGAGCTGGGCGGGCAGCTCGGCATGCGGGTGCTGCGGGCGCACGCCTCCGCCGACGGGGCCGGGGGCCCGTTCGCTCTCGTACGGCAACTCCTCTGCCCGTCCGGCGACTTCGGCCCCGAGGACGGCGCCCCGGTGCCGGTGTCCTCCGCCCGGCTGTGGCAACGGCTGCGCGGGTACGCGGCGGAACAGCCGCTGTTGGTCGCCGTGGACGACGTCCATCTCGCCGACCAGTCCTCCCGGCGCTGGCTGACCGAGGGCGCCCGCAGGATGGCCGGGCTGCGGGTGCTGATGGTGGTGACCGAACGCGGTCAGTACGATGTCGCGCCGCCGTCACCGGGGCTGGCGCACGCCCTGCCGCCCGCCGTGGTCGGCTCGCACGCGCTGGCTCCGCTGAGCCGCGCCGCGGCCGAGACGCTGATACGCGGCGGCGCGTACACGCCGGCCGTCTCCGACGCGTGGGTGGAGGGATGCGTACGGGCGGGCGCGGGCAACCCCCTGCTGCTGCGGGCCCTGCTGGACGATCTGCGGGCGGTGTTCCCCGACGGGGACCTCGGCGCCGGGCACGGCGTACGGCTGCCGACGAGCTGCGCCGAGCTGTACCCGGGGGCGTTCGTGGCGGCCGTCTCGTGGTGGCTGGAGAGCGCGGGCCCCGGTACGGCGACCGTGGCCAGGACGCTCGCGGAACTGGAGGACGCGCACTGCGGCACCGCCGCGTCCGAGGACGCGCGTGAACGGAACGGCCGGGCGCCCGCCCCCTCCTCGTTTCCTTCCCCCTCCCCGTCCACCGTGGGTGCCGCCCTCCAGGAGGACGACCTCGGCAGCCTGCTGGCCGAGGTGACCTGGGCCGACCCCTCCCGCGTCGCCGGCTGGCTCACCGCCATGATCCGGCTCGGCGTCCTGCGCCGCGACCCCGTACACGGCGGCCCGCGCTTCGCCCACCCGCTGCTGCGCGAGGCCGTCCTCGACGGCTGGCCGCGCTCGCACCGCCAGGCCGTGCACCGCCGCGCCGCCGAGCTGCGCCGCCGCCGGGGCGACCGGGTCACAGCGGTGGCCGCGCATCTGCTGCGTACCCCGCCGGACGGCACGGCATGGGTGCCGCAGACCCTGCTTGACGCCGCGTCCGTCGCGGTCAGGGAGGGCAGGACCGGCGAGGCGGTCGCCTGTCTGCGCCGCGCCCTCGACGAACCGCTGCCGCGCGAGCGCAGGGCCGCGGTCCTGGCCGAACTCGGCGCCCTGGAGTTCACCACCGTACGGTCGGCGGGGATATCCCGGCTCGCCGAGGCGCTGCGCCTCCAGGAGCAGCCCAGGGAGCGCGTCATGACGGCGGTCAGCCTGGGCACGGCGCTGGCCCACCGGGGCGAGCCGCGCGCCGCGTTCGACGTCCTGGGCGGCCTGGGCCCCCTGGAGGACGAACCGGTCCTGGCCCGTACCGTCCAGAGCGCGTCCGCGCTCCTCGCCGACCACGACCCGGAGATACGGCGCGAGGTCTACGCCCGGCTGCGCGAGACCGCGGCGCGCTTCCCGGAACGGATGAGTCCGGCCGTACGGACCCTGCTCATCCGGTACGAGGCGACGGCCGGGCTGATCTCCGCCGACTGGGCCTCCCAGCAGATCCGGCGGCTGCTGACGGCCCCGGAGGATCCGCTGCTGGTGCCGTACCTGCTGGGTACGGCGGCCGCCGTGGCCCAGTGGGCGGACGCGTCGGACGACGCGGAACGGCTGGTCAGGGCCGGGCTGACGGAGCACCGGCTGTCGTCGCTGCACCCGATCCACGGCTCCCTGCTGAACGTACGGCTGGACAGCGCCGCCGCGCGCGGCCAGTACGCCCGGGTGCTGGAGGAGACGGTCGGCGTGGCCCCGCCCCCGCAGGACACCCCGCGTGCGGGGCCCAGCAACTTCCTGGCCCACCGGGTGCTGGCGCTCGTCGAGTTCGGCCGTACGGCGGAGGCCGCGCGGCTGGTCGAGGGCGTCGACGTCAGCGAGGCCCACGACAGTTGGGAACTCAACCGCTTCCTGTACGCGCGCGGCGTCCTGCGCGCCGCCGACGGCGACCCGGCGGGCGCGCTCGCCGACTTCCTGGAGTGCGGCAGACGCCAGCACGGCCGGGACGTGGAGAGCCCGATCGTCACACCGTGGCGCTCGGCCGCCGCCGAGTGCCATCTCGCGCTGGGGCAGCCGCAGGAGGCGCTGGCCCTCGCCGAGGTGGAGCACCGGTACGCGACCGTGTGGAACACCCCGCGCGTACGGGGCCGGACGCTGCGCGTGCTGGGCGCGGCCACCGGCGGCCGGCACGGCCTGGAACTCACCGGCGAGGCCGTCGACACCCTGCGCAACACCCCGCTGGACACCGAACTCGTCCAGGCCCTCGTCGCCCACGGCCGCCAGCTCACCGCGGCGGGCCGCCCCGGCCGGGCCCGCCCGCTGCTCCGCGAGGCGGCCGCGACGGCGGAACGCCTCATGGCGCCGCGCCTGATGGCCTCGGCGGAGGCGGCGCTGCAAGCCAGCGGCGCCCGCCGCAGGAACGCCCCGCTCACCGGCACGCGCTCCCTCACCGCGAGCGAGCGCCGGATAGCGGCGCTGGCGGCGGACGGCAGCACCAACGCGGAGATCTCCGAACTGCTGCACCTGGCCAAGCGCACCGTGGAGACCCATCTGACCAGCACATACCGGAAACTCGGCATCCGCAGAAGGGCGGACCTGAAGACGGCGCTGTCCCCGTTGCCCCCGCAGCCCACGGAGACCCGGTAGTCACCCGGGCCCGTGGCCGTCACGGCGAATCGGCGGCAACGCTGAAGCGGTCGACGAGCACCTTCATGGTGTCGTACGCGGGCTTGGGGGCGTAGTCGTCGGTGGTGAGCCCGAACCTGTGGAACAGGCCCGGCTTCGCGCTGTCGGCGTCGCGCAGCGCGAAGTGCGTGTAGCCGCTCAGCCGCAGGCGCTTCGCCTCGGCGGCGACGACCCGGACGACGGTCCCGACGACATCGGCCTGCCGGTAGGGGGGCCGGCCGGGCCCGGTGGGCCAGCCGTGCTCGGTGATGTGCAGCGGTACGTGTCCCAGCCCGGCCGGGGTCAGCACGGCGTCCCGGTGGTGGCGGAGCAGCCCCTCGACGGCGCCGGCCAGCTCGGACAGGGCGACCGGCTGGAAGACGTCGGGGAAGAAGTCCAGCCCCACATAGTCCAGATCGGCGCGGAAGCGCTCCCCGCCCCGGCCGGTCAGATCGGTGACGAAGGAGGCGGCCGGACCGAGGAGAGGCGTGGTGTTGAAGCCGACCCGCAGCCGTGCGAAGCCGAGTTCGCGGGCCCGCGCCTTGGCTGCGGACACCCCCCGGACGATCGCCTCGCGCACCTGCGGGCAGGCGCCGTCCAGCGTCGGCACCGAGGTGACGTCGGGCTCCTCCGTCACCTGTAGCGTGCCGGTGACATCGCCGTACTGCTCGACCAGTTCACGCAGGAACGCGCAGTAGCCGTCGACGTCCCCGGCGGACGACCGGTACTGCGCCACCAGATCCAGACGGCGCCCGCGTACGGCGTACCGGCGCGCCTCGGCCGGTGTCACGGTCGCGTGCGGGGCGCCGAGCCGGGTGGTGTCGTCGAACGCCGTGTAGGCCCGTACGAGGAACGGGCGTCCTGGCGGGCCCTGGAGACCGTCGAGCGCACTCAGCACCCGCCCCGGATCATCGGGCGGCCCCTGGGCCGGCCCCCCGGCGTCGTCCCCGGCGACGGAACCCGGGTAGACCCCGAAGAGCAGTCCGTCCTGTGCGGTGGGCGTCACGCGTTCGCTCCCTCTCGGTTTCCCGGCCGGTTCAGCGCCGGTACGGATATCGCCGACGTCCGACGCGATCCGTTCCAACCCGGCACGGGCCAGACACAACGCGTACCCGGCCTCGACGCCATACAGACGCGACACCCCGCCCGCCGACGCCGCCACGCCCCGGACCGGTCCCCGGCCCGCTCCCGCCCCCTGCTCGGCGAGGACGATCGGATCGTCACTCATCGGCACACGGGAGGCCAAGCATCTCCCGGTCGGCCGCTTCGTCCACACCGGCGTCCGGACCTGGCGGGCCCGAGCAGAGGACCAGCCCACCCGCGACCACCCCCAGCCAGACCCCGGCCATCACCAAGTCCCAGGGCACACCCGCCGGCACGGGCCACCTCACGTATCGACCGCTTCGGCCACGTCGGCCACGTCGGCCGTGGCCAGCGTGAACCAGATCGCCTTGTGCAGGGGCGAGCACCCCCCATGGATCGTCGCGCCCCAAGCGAGCGCGAGGTGCGCGACGAGGAACATCCCCTGTCCGTCCTCCCGTTCCCCCTCCACCCCGGGCCCGGCACTGGGGCCGGGGCGCCCCGGAAGGGGCAGGGCCCAGGGATCGTCATCCGTGACGGAGACGGTCACCTGCGCCGCGTCGACGGTCATATGCACGCGGATCAGGGGCGTCCGGGTGTGCCGGTGGACGTTCGTGACGATCTCGGTGACGCACAGCCGCGCGTCGTCGACGAGCGGAACCTGCCGACTGACACCGAGCACGGACGTGACGAAGTCACGGGCGATCCTGGGGGCGTTGGCCGTATTCGGCAGCCCCAGGCGGTAGTTCGCGCCTTCGTGTGGCACGGGCGGTAACGGCTGCGCGACGGGCGCGGACGCCGGTACCGGCGGGGTGGTGGTGGTGGCTGCGGTAACTGCGTTCATTTCACCGTTCTCCCAACGCGGTTGGACAGGCACGCCGCTCGCCCCGCGTGGCATCGGCCGTCCGACGGTCGCCTCACAGCGTCTCGGAGCGGCTGCACTTCGGGCTGATGGGCGAGCCGTGCGGTGCTGCGAGGACCATAGAGCAACCGGGATCAACCTAGCTACAAGCGAAGGTGGCCAGGTTGATCCCTGTGGACCCCCCTTCACCCCGAGGGGCACACTTGCGACATGCCACCCAGGACAGTCACCACCGCCCGGCAACGACGCCTCGGCGCGGAGCTCAGGCGAATGCGGGAAGGGACCGGCTGCACATCGCGTGAAGCGTCACGGCTCCTCGGAATTGACCACACAAAGATCAGCCACATGGAAACAGCCCGGTTCGGCGTCAGCGCGGAAAGGATCCGCGCTCTCGCCTGCGCCTACGAGTGCGACGACCAGGAATACATCGACGGGCTGATCAGAATTTCCGAGGACCGCACCAAGGGGTGGTGGCTGGAATACCGCGAGTCCCTGCCGGCCGACTTTCTCGACATCGCCGAACTTGAGCACCACTGCCACGGCCTGCGCACGTACCAGATCGCCCACATCCCAGGCCTCCTCCAGACAGAGGAACACATCAACGCCATCTTCACCGAAGCCGATCCGCCACTTCTGGGTTCGGCACTCGAAAACCGCATCGGCCACCGGATGCGGCGGCAGGCGGTCCTGGACCGCGAGTGGCCGCCCCGGTTCGAGGCGGTCATCCACGAAGCCGCACTACGCATGCAGTTCGGCGGACGGAAGGTCGCAGGGGCCCAACTGGAGCATCTCCTCGCCATGAGCGAGCGACCGCACGTCGCCATTCACGTCATCCCTTTCAGCGCGGGCGGATTCGCGGGATCCGGCCAGTCGATTTTCTACGCCCAAGGCGACGTGCCGTCACTTGACACCGTGCAGCTCGATGCGACGCACGGTGTTCATTTTCTGGATTCGCCCACCCAACTGCGGAACTACCGAAACCTGCTGGACCGGATGAAGGCCAAGGCGCTTTCTCCTGGCGAGTCACGCGATTTCATCCGCACCGTCGCAGCGCATATGTGAGGGGACAGAAGATGTCAGACAGCAATTGGCAAATATCGTCGTACTGCCAGGCGGGGAACTCCTGCGTGAGCGTCCGACGCACCGAGGCCGATGTCCAGGTACGCGAGAGCGAGCAGCCGGACGAGGCCATCAGCGCAACGCCGGACACATTCCGGGCGCTCATTCTCGGCGTGAAGACGGGCACGTTCGACGACCTGATCCAGCGCACCCGCCCCCTCCCTCACCCCGGCACGGAAGCCCGCACCGGGCACCTCCGCACCGTCCCGCAGAATCACTCGTTGTGAGTAGCTCCATTGATCCTGTGGGGTAAGTAGCGCTACGGTCACGGTGTGTCGCCGACCGAGGCCTCTCACTGTTCCCCCGCCCCGGGCGGCGCACCACTCCCGTACCACCGCCCAGAAGAAGGGCACCGCCGCCATGGCCCCAGCCTTGGCCCCACCGGACAACGCCGGCTGTCGCAGCGAGGCACGGCGTCGCCTCCGGAGGGGCGACCCCGCTCAGCGACACGATCGGCGTCAACCAAGTCACACAGAGCCGCCTCGGCCCACGAGCCCCTGGGACATGCTGTCCTGACGCCCGTGCATATCGCCGAGGAGGAACCGTGACACTCGTCGCTCTGACTACCGATCACCCTGCCTGGACCACCGCACCCGACGGCACGCAAACGCGTCTCATGGACACCGGTTCGGGCCTGTGGCTGGCCACCTTCACCCCGCAAGACGGCTTCGGTCTGGACAACCTCGCCGGCAGCGAAGACACCAAGCCGACGACGTCCGGCACCCGGGCAGACGAGCTACCGGCCCACCTGCCAAGCCTCCTCGGCGCGCCGCTCGCAGCTCTGGGAACGGTGCTGCGAGTGCCGAACCCGTCCCTGTGGGACGCCGTCAGTACAGCGATTCTGCGGCAGGTCGTCAGGGCCGCGCAGGCCCGGAAGGTTTACCGCGCCTGGTGCCAGACCCACGGCACGACCCTGAACACCATCCACGGACCGCTGTCGGTCGTGCCCGGCCCCGAAGCCGTCCTCACCCTCGCGGAGAAGGATTTCAAGAACGTCGGAGCCGCGTTCCACCGGACCGCATTGCAGGCTGCCGCGGCGGCCTACCTCGATCAGGGTGAACGCTGGCGGACCCTGACGGCCGACCAACTCGTCATCGCCTTGGACGACGTACCCCGAATCGGGCCCTGGACTGCCTCGGCGGCGGCGAGCGACTACAGCGGCGACTTCTCCGTCTACCCGCACCACGACCTGGCTGTACGCACCTGGGCCCGCCGGATCGCTCCCGATCACCCATGGCCTACCACCGAGAAGGAGTTCGGCACCACCTGGCGCCGATGGGCCGACGACACCCGGCAATTGCACGCCCTCACCCTGTTCACACTCACCTGGGGGACCACCCATGCCGATGACCGGCAGCACGGAGGCACAGCACCACAGGACTGACTTGATCGCCGGAGCCGACCCGTCCCGACCGCTGGACGCGGTGTTCGTCAACGCACCGCTGCGGGACTACTCCCGGCGCCCGCGCGTCAACGACTACACCCTGCCCGTCCTCGGGATGGCCTACATCGCCACTTACGCCCAGCAGGCCGGCTACAACGTCGGCCTCCTGGACGCCGAAGCACACGGGCTCGGCATCGACCGGACCGCACGCATCGTGAACGAAGCCGGCCCGCGCTGGGCCGGGTTCAACCTGCTCGCCCCGACCTACGGTATCTCCGCACGGATCGCCCACACCCTCGATCCGGACATCAAGGTGATGGTCGGCGGTCACCACGCCAAGGCCATGCCGCAAGGCGTCCTCACCGACCCCAGATTCGAGCGGCTGACCGCACTGATCCTCGGCGAGGGCGAGACCCGCGTCGCGGCCCTGCTGGAGGACCACACCCGCCGGGCCGCCCTGCCGCAGGTGATGTGGCGCGACCACCTGCTCGGTACCACCGCTGTCGGTATCCACCACGGCGACCCCACCGAGTGGATCTCACCGGACATCAACACGCTGCCCTTCGTGGATCGCGCTTTCCTCCCGCAGGATCCCTATACGGCCGACGACGGCCGCAAGGAGGGCAACATCGTCGGTTCGCGCGGCTGCCCCTACGACTGCGGGTTCTGCGGAGCAGCAGCCTCCATGAACCCGGAGATCAAGATCCGCACCCGTACCCCGGAGAACGTCCTGGCCGAGCTCGATCAGATGAACGCCTGTTACGGAACGACCGCCTACCGGTTCGTCGATGATCTGTTCCTCGGAGCCGAGCGCATCATCCGCACCTCCATGGACGCCTTCACGTCCGACAGAACCGGCGAACGCTACGTCTGGGATGCCACCGGCCGCATCAACGTCCTCGACCGGCTGGAGGACACGCTGCTCGACACCCTCGCGGCCAACGGCTTGCGGGAGGTCGCGCTCGGCATCGAGTCCGGCTCGGACCGGGTACTCAAGGCGATGGACAAGCGGATCACCGTCGACATGACGGCCTCCGTGACACGCCGATTACTGGAGCGCGGTATCGGCGTCAAGGGATACTTCATCCTCGGGTATCCGGGTGAGCTCACCGACGACCTCACCGCCACCGTCGAGCACATCCAGCGCCTCTGGGATCTGGCCGACAGACTGCCGGGCCGTTTCAGGGCATCAGTGTTCGAGTTCCGGCCCTACCCCGGCTCTCCCGTGTGGGCCCAGCTCGTCAAAGCCGGCCACGACCCGCAGCAGTTGCAGGCATACGACGACATCGACCTGACCGAGTTCGGCGCCGACGAGGCGATGCGGGGCCGTGACGAGTTCAACTTCTCCGTCGGCATCCCCTTCTCCCAGACCCCGCTGCCAGTCATCCGCTTGCACCTGGCCAACCTCTCCCGCCTTCAGCACGCCCGGAACCAGGCCACGGCGGTCGACCGGTGAACGCCCCCGGGTTCTTCCTCGCCGTGGACGGTCCAGGAGGGATCGGGAAATCCACGACCGTCGCGGCCCTCGCCCAGCAGCTCCAGCAGGCCGGTCATGCGGTGCACGCCACCACCGAGCCATCCAGCAGTCCCCTCGGCCAAGTCACCCGCCGACTCGCCAACGACGTACGGGGGCCCGCTCTGGCCCTGCTGGTCGCCGCCGACCGGAACCACCATCTGGCCACGGAGATCCGTCCGCGCCTGGCTACCGGCCAAACGGTCGTCTGCGACCGCTACCTGCCGTCCAGCCTGGTCCTCCAGCGCCTGGACGGAGTGCCGCTGGACTTCATCCGGGCCATCAACGCGGGTATCGACCTGCCCGACCTGGCGGTGATCCTCACCGCGTCGGCCGACACCATCGCCCGACGTCTGGTCACCCGTGGCTCCCACCACCGCTTCGAGGACGACCTCGGCAACGTACAGAGGGAGCTGGACCTCTATGAGCAGGCGGTCCTCGTTCTCGAATCCATGCAGGTACGAGTGGTCAGCATCGACGTGGACTCCGTCACCCCGGAGGGTGCCGCCGCCGCGATTCTGCACGCGGCCGACATTCCCTCGGCTACCGTCCCACCAACTGCCCCGTCCCCGAATCCGGATAACCCACCATGACGCACAGCAGCCCCGTTATCGACGTGCACCTGATCCTGCGCGACGGCGACAAGATCCTCCTGTCCCAGCGCGGCGGTCCCTACGGCTACGGCCAGTGGCACGCGCCCTCCGGCAAGCTCGACCCCGGCGAGCCCCTGACCGTCGCCACCGTCCGCGAGGCGTACGAGGAGACCGGAGCCGTGGTCGACCCCGACCACATCCGGCTCGTCCACACAGTCCACCACCGCCAGGGCGACGGCGCCCCCGACCGGATCGGGTTCTTCTTCGAAGCAACCCAGTGGGACGGTGAGCCGGTCAACCGGGAGCCGGAAAAGTGCCTCCAACTCCAGTGGTTCACCGTCCATGACCTGCCCGGCGAATTGATCCCCTACCCGGCAGTCGGCCTGCTGGGGTACCTCGAAGGGGACCTCGGCATCACGATGCACGGATGGCCGGCCGGCGCGGGAGACGACTCGATGCGTTGAGCAGCACAGTCATGCGAGCCCCGGAAGTCCCCGGGCCCGCGCCAGGACACCTCCGAAAGAAGTATCCGCCCATGGTCCACCTGCCGCGGAAGGCGTGCGATGTCGCAGAACAAGCCAAACTTCAAGGAGCTCCTGGCGGCGGCCCAGCACTCCGCCGTCCACCTGGAGATGCGCGACGTCTACGGTGTCGGGGACGAGGCCGACGACTTCACCGAGTGGAAGCGTTCAGGCCGCCGCGACACCGACCCCCGGTCCGACTACTGGGCTCCCTGGGTCGACCTGATCGGTAAGGCCACCGCGCGCGGGGTCGTCGTACGGCGCGCCCGTGTGGTCTCCGAACCGGTCACCGACTACATCCGCTACGAGCACGCCGGGGCGGACGTCAACGTGCACGCGGGTGAGCAGGTGCGCTGGCTGCCCCGGCGCAAGGCCGCCACTCTCCTGCTTCCCGGCAGCGATCTGTGGATCTTCGACAGCGCGAAGGTCATGTTCAACCACTTTGGCGGAGAGGGGGATTGGGCCGAACCGAGGATGGAGCTACGGTCGGGGACGGACGTCGTCAAGCAGTGCGTCGACGCGTTCGAAGCCGTATGGGAGCGCGCCGTCCCGCACGGCACCTACGAGATCCGCTGACGAACGAACACCGGTAGGCCAGCTCCGTGCCCATATCTCCGTCGTCCTCCGCCCAAGCCGCCCGCAGGAACGTCGCCCGGCGGCTGCGCGGCATCAGGAGGGACGCGGGGCTCACGGGTACCGAGCTGGCCTCTGCGTGCGGCTGGCATCACGCGAAGACCTCTCGTGTCGAGAACGCGCGGACTCCGCCCTCACCGACCGATATCCGCCTGTGGTGCCGGGCCTGCTCGGCCGAGGACCAGGCGGAGGACCTGATCGCCGCGTCCCTGCACGCGGAATCGCTCTACATGGAGTGGCGGCGCCGAGCCCGTACCGGCCTCCGCCAGATCCAGGAGAGCTACACACCTCTGTACAAGTCCACCCAGGCATTCCGCGTCTACACGACGGGCCTGATACCCGGCATGCTGCAGACCGAGGGGTACGCGCAAGCTCTGCTCAGCACGAATGCGCGCCTCCTGGATGTCCCCGACGACGGCGCCGAGGCGGCCGCGGCCCGCGTGAAGCGGTCGCAGATCATCCACGAGGCAGGGCACCGCTTCGTACTCCTCGTCGAGGAACACGTACTCCGCTTCCAACTGGGCGACAGCGACACCATGGCAGCCCAGCTCGGCCATCTCCTCAGCGCCGGAACCCTTCCCTCCGTATCGCTGGGCGTGATCCCGATGAGCACACCACGTCGGCCGCTCTGGGTACAGGAGACATTCAGCGTCTTCGACGACACGCTGGTGAACGTGGAGTTGCTCTCGGCACAGGTCAACATCGTCCAGCCGTCCGAAATCGCCCTCTACCTCCAGGCGTTCGAGGAGCTTCAGGGCCTCGCCGTGTACGGCGCCCAGGCGCGCGCCCTGATCGTACGGGCGATCGAGGCGCTGGACTGAGACGCAGGCCCTGGCGGATCACCCCGGGCAGGCCGCGCCAGGCTTCTCGTTACAAAAGGGCAGGTCAACGGTCTGCCGTCGCCTCCCTGACTTCATAACTGTACCTTCCGTAAGGTACAGTTACGGAATCAGAAGGGTCCGCTTGAAAGGCGTGCGGAGATGGTTTTGAGTACGAAGCGGCGCCGGCTGCTGCTCACGGTGGTGAGCGCGGGGCTGCTGTTGATCACGTTGGACAATTCCATCCTGTACGCGGCGTTGCCGACGCTGGTGGAGGATCTCGGCGCGAGCAGTTCCGAGGGCTTGTGGATCATCAACGCCTATCCGGTGGTGATGGCCGGGCTGCTGCTGGGCAGTGGGACGCTGGGAGACCGGGTGGGGCACCGGCGGATGTTCCTGATCGGCCTGGTGGTCTTCGGGACCGCCTCGCTGGCGGCCGCGTTCTCATCGACTCCGGAAGGCCTGATCGCGGCACGGGCGTTTCTCGCGGTGGGTGCGGCGACGATGATGCCCGCGACCCTCGCCCTGATCCGGGTCACGTTCGAGGACGAGCGCGAGCGCAACGTCGCCATCGCCGTCTGGGGAAGCCTGGCGATCGTGGGCAGCGGGCTGGGCCCGATCGTCAGCGGCATCCTGCTCAACAGCTTCTGGTGGGGATCGGTCTTCCTCATCAACGTCCCGGTCGTCATCGCCGCGATCATCGCCACCCTGGTTCTGGCGCCCCCCAACGACGCGGACCCCACCAAGCGCTGGGACCTGATCTCCTCGCTCCTCGCGCTCGTCGCCCTGGTCGGCCTGGTGATCGCGATCAAGGAGACGGCGAAGACCGGCCCCACCCTCCTCGTCATCGCCGCAGCCGCCCTCGCGGCCGCTGTGGGCGGGTGGGCGTTCGTACGGCGGCAGCAGCGCCTGCCCTACCCCTTGCTGGATTTCGCGATCTTCCGCAACCGGGCGTTCCTCGCCGGCGTACTGGCCGCCGGGCTGTCGATGTTCGCCATCGCCGGTGTCCAACTGGTGACCACCCAGCGCTTCCAGCTCGTGGAAGGCTTCACCCCGCTGCGCGCGGGGTTCCTGGTCGCCGCCGTCGCCCTGGGTTCGCTGCCGACGGCCATGGTCGGCGGTGCCGTTCTGCACAGGGTCGGCCTGCTGCCCATCGTCGCGGGCGGTCTCGCCCTCGGCACGGCCGGTTCCGTGGTGGTCCTGGTCAGCTTCGACACCAGCATGGGACTGCTCATCGCCGGGCTGCTGATCACCGGTGCCGGACTCGGGTCGGCCATGTCCGTCGCCTCCAGCGCGATCATGGGCAACGTCCCGGCCCGCCGGGCCGGTATGGCCTCCTCCGTCGAGGAGGTGTCCTACGAGTTCGGCAGCCTCATCGCGGTCGCCCTCCTCGGCAGTCTCCTGACCGCCGTCTACAGTGCGACCGTCGACCTGCCCTCGGGGACTCCCGACCGGGCGCGCGACAGTCTCGACGCCGCGCTCGCCCTGGCCGGGCAGGACAACCCCTCGCTGATCACCGCCGCCTCACACGCCTTCGACAGCGCCTACTTCGGCGTGATGGTCGTGGTCACCGCCGTGATGGCCATCGGCGCGATCGCCACGGGCCTCCTCCTGCGCCGCCATGGCCCCGGGTCGGCACTGTCCGCCCCCGTACACGCCGTTGAAGCCCCAGCACACCACTGACACCCGGCCCCGGAGCACCCCATGCGGACCAGCAAGCGAACCCAGATCCTCGAAGCCGCCACCCGCGTCGTGGAGCGCGAAGGCGTCAAAAGCGTCACCTTCGACTCCGTCGCCGCCGAGGCCGGCCTCACCAAGGGCGGTCTCCTCTACCACTTCGCTTCCCGGGAAGACCTCGTCCAGGCCATCCACCAGTACCTCGCCGACCAGTGGGAAGCGGGCATGACGGCAGCGGCGGGGAAGCCCGCGGCGGACGCCACTCCCGCCGAACGGCTCACCGCCTACATCCGCGTCACCACCCAGAGCGCCACACGGGCCGAGCTGCTGTTCATGCTCGAAGGTGCGACGACCGCCGAACACGCGGCCCCCTGGAACGCGGTGATCGAACGGTGGGCACCGCCACCGCCACCGGCCCTGCCCACCGACGACCCCGCCACGCTCGACCAGTTCATCGCCCGGCTGGCCGCCGACGGCCTGTGGCTGTACGAATCCCTCACTGCCGAACGCCTGGACCCCGAGCTACGGCATGCCATCGCCGAACGCATGGCCGGCGCCCTCGGCCGCGACGACGACTGACATCCGTCCGCACCCGGCCTCGGCCTTCCCGCGTCCCCAACCTCCCGGGGCGGTACACCTAAGGCTTCGGCCCGCCCAGGACCAGGATTTTGATCGCCAGGACCGCCGCGCCCCTGGCCCAGTCGTTGAAGTCGGAGATCTTGGTCTCCAGGGCGACCGGTTCCGCGAGCGGGTGGCGGTTGGCGGCGATCGCCTCGTGGATCGTCGGGTTCGCCACCGCCACCAGGCCCACGCCCTCCCCCGCGAGCAGGATCTTCTGCGGCATGGCGAAGTTGGCGATCTGCGCCACCACCGTGCCCAGCGCGCGGGCCGCCTCGCCGATCACCCGGGACGCCGGGGGGGCGCCCGCCGCGGCGAGGGTGAGGATCTCGTCGTACGTATGGTTCCGGCCGGTGGCCGCCGCGACCTGGTAACGGATGCTCGGGATGGAGAGCAGCGAGACGGCGCTGCCCCGGTCGCCGTCCGGGGTGAGGGGGCCCTGCGGGTCGATGATCCAGCGGCGGCCGATGCCCCGGCCGTCGTCGCCTGAGCGGACCAGTTGGCCGCCGATGACCAGGCCGTACCCGACCCCGGCGCCGATGGTGAGGACGACGAAGCGGTCGAGACCGCGGCCGGCGCCGAACCACGCCTCGGACTCGACCAGCGCGGCCACGTCGTTCTCGACCACGACGGGCAGATCCGTGCGCTGTTCGAGGAGGTCGGCGAAGGGGACGCCGTCCCAGCCGAGGAAGGGTGAGGTGACCGCGCACCCGGGGCCGACGACATGGCCGCCGAGGCCCACGCCGATCCCGGCGAGGCGCGGGAAGTCGCCGGCGAAGCCGGTGGTCATCGTGTGCAGGAGGTCGGCCACGTCGGCCGGATCGCGGGTACGCAGCGGAAGCGCGCGGGCGGCGACGACCTCGCTCTTGAGGGTGGTTACGACTCCGTAGGCCGTGTCCTCCGTGATCTTGAAGCCGGCGAAGTAGCGGGAGTCCGCGACGATGTCCAGCGGCTGGGAGGGCCTGCCCTGCCGGATGGCCGGGGGCGGGGTCCGCGCGGCGGAGGACGGGCCCCCGACGGCCGGCGGCACCGGGGCCGGGGCCGGGTCCTCCACCAGCAGGCCCGACTCGATCAGCGGTTTGGTGAGCCGAGTGAGGCTGCCCGCCGACAGGTTCAGCTTGCGCGCGATCTCGCTGCGCGACACCGGCCCGTGCGTCAGCACCTCGATCGCCACGGCCCGCTCGGCGGGGCTCAGCGGTGACCAACTCGCGGCAAGCATGCGCGGGTTCCCCTTGTTCCTGTCGCTCCCGTTGGAGTCCATGACGGTGCTCCCGGTTCATCGTAGCCAGGCTCGGCAGCCTTATTTTATTTCACCACGGAAGAAACGCGGCCTCTCTGTCGTGATCCATGACCCCCTGATCCACATGTGCACACCTCTTGACGTGGCGATTGTTTCACGACGAAAGTAACCACCCCGAGGACGAGTCACGGACAAGGGAGTCTCTGATGACGGTCGCCTCACACGGCGCACCTCCCGGCCCCACGGCGCCAGGCCCCGCGACACCTGGCCCCGCGACACCTGGCCGCGCGATACCTGGCCGCGCGCTCCTGGCGAAAGCCGCACGCGGCCGGAGCAAGGGCGGTGACAGGAACAGAAAGCACACCGGCAGCGGTGGACGCGGGGACGGGCCCCTCGCGGCGGCCTTCATCGCCCCCGCCCTGCTCGGCTTCCTGGTCTTCCTGCTCTGGCCCACCCTGCGCGGCGTCCATCTGAGCTTCACCCGCTACAACCTGCTCACGCCCGCCGAGTGGGTCGGGCTGGACAACTACCGCCGGATGATCAACGACCCCATCTTCTGGGGGTCCCTGCGCGTCACCGTCGAGTACGTCGTCATCAACATCGGTGTGCAGACGGTCGCCGCCCTCTGCATCGCCGTACTCATGCAGCGGCTGACCAACTCCTCCCTCCTGCGCTCCGTCGTCCTCACCCCGTATCTCGTCTCGAACGTCGTCGCGGGCATCGTCTTCCTCTGGATCCTCGACACCCAGATCGGCATCGGCAACGAGATCCTGGGGGCGCTCGGCTTCGACCACATCCCCTTCCTCGCGAGCGAGGAGTGGGTCGTCCCCAGCATCGCGATGATCAACGTATGGCGGCACGTCGGCTACACGGCCCTGCTGCTCTTCGCCGGACTCCAGGCCATCCCCGGCGATGTGTACGAGGCCGCGCGGGTGGACGGCGCCGGTGAGCTGCGGATGTTCTGGCGGATCTCGCTGCCGCTGCTGCGGCCGGTGCTCGCGGTCGTCCTGATCATGACGGTCATCGGATCGTTCCAGGTCTTCGACACCGTGGCGGTCGCCACGACGGGCCCCGGCGGCCCGGCCAACGCCAGCAACGTTCTCCAGCTCTACATCTACGACTCGGCGTTCGGGCGGTTCCAGTTCGGCTACGCGTCCGCCATGTCCGTGGCGCTGCTGGCCGTCCTGAGCGTGATCACGATCATCCAGTACCGGGTCACCCGGGCCGGCGAGACGGACCTCGGCTGATGGGCCCCCGCACGCCGGCCGACGCGCCCGCCCCCGCCGAGTCCGTACCGGAGTCCGTACCCGAGTCCGTACCCGTGCCCGCCGCCGTATCCGTACGGCGCGGCCGCCGTCTGCCGTCGCCCGGACGGGTCGTGGCCTGGGGGGTGATGGCCGCGATCGTGCTGATCACCCTGCTGCCCTTCTACTGGATCGCGCGGACGGCCCTCTCCTCCAACACCGCGCTCACCACCGACCCGGCCAACCCCCTTCCCGTGGACTTCGGCTGGGGCGGGTTCGAGCGGGTCTTCGGATTGCAGAGCACCCAGGAGGCGCTGGCCCAGGGCGGCGCGGGCGGCTCCCTGAACTTCTGGCGCTACCTCCTCAACTCAACTGTCGTAGCAGCAATGGTGACGATCTGTCAGTTGCTGTTCTCTGCCATGGCCGCGTACGCCTTCGCCCGGCTGCGCTGGCGCGGCAGGGACCAGGTCTTCGGGCTCTTCCTCGCCGGGCTGATGGTGCCGGCCATCTTCACCCTGCTGCCGAACTTCATCCTGATCAAGGAACTCGGCCTGGTGGACACGCTGCTCGGGATCGCGCTGCCGACGATGTTCATGACGCCGTTCGCGGTCTTCTTCCTGCGGCAGTTCTTCATGAACCTGCCCCGAGAGCTGGAGGAGGCCGCGCTGCTGGACGGCGCGGGAAAGATACGGATCTTCTTCCGGCTCGCCCTGCCCATGGCGTCCGCGCCGATGGCCACCCTGGGCGTCCTCACGTACATCACGGCGTGGAACGACTACTTCTGGCCGCTGATGGTCTCGTACAGCGACAGCTCGCGCGTGCTGACCGTGGCCCTGTCGGTCTTCCGCTCGCAGACCCCGCAGACGGGTACGGACTGGGCCGGGCTGATGGCCGCGACGCTGGTCGCCGCCCTGCCGATGCTCCTGCTCTTCGGTGTCTTCGCGCGGCGGATCGTCAACTCCATCGGCTTCAGCGGGCTCAAGTGACCAGGTCGGACAGAGAGGTTGAGATTGTGCACAGCCCCGTGAAACCTTCCCGCCGGTTCTCCCTTCCGTCGGCCGCCCTCGTCGGCGCCGTCTCCCTCTCGCTCCTCGCCACCGGGTGCGGCTCAGGGGCCTCCTCGTCCGCCTCGGCCTCGCCCGACACGGTCTCGTACTGGCTCTGGGACTCCAACCAGTTGCCCGGATACCAGGAGTGCGCCAAGGGGTTCGAGCGGGCGAACCCGGGCGTCCGGGTCGCCGTCTCGCAGGTCGGCTGGGACGACTACTGGACCAAGCTCACCGCCAGCATGATCGCGGGCACGGAGCCGGACGTCTTCACCGACCACATCACCAAGTTCGCGCAGTTCGCCGACCTGGATGTGCTCGCCCCACTGGACGAACTGCCCGCCACCCGGACCATCAAGGACTCCGACTACCAGTCCGGCCTCGCCTCCCTGTGGGTCGGCCAGGACGGCCACCGCTACGGCGCGCCCAAGGACTGGGACACCGTCGCGATGTTCTACGACAAGAAGAAGACCGACGCCGCCGGGATCTCCGCCGGCACCATGAACACCCTCGACTGGAACCCGGTCGACGGCGGCACCTTCGAGAAGACCCTCGCCCGTCTCACCGTCGACACCAAGGGCCGGCGCGGCGACCAGCCCGGCTTCGACAAGAACCACGTCAAGACGTACGGGCTGGCCGGCAACGACGCCGGGATGGCCGACGGCCAGACCCAGTGGAGCGCCTTCACCGGCTCGGCCGGGTGGAACTACACGGACAAGCCGTGGGGGACCCACTACAACTACGACCAGAAGGCGTTCCAGTCCACGATCGACTGGTACTTCGGCCTCGCGAAGAAGGGCTACCTCGCCCCGTACGAGGTCTTCTCCGAGTCCAACCAGGCCGATGTACAGCTCAGTTCGGGCCGGGCGGCCATCGCACTGCACGGCTCCTGGATGACCAAGACCATCTACGGCTTCCAGGGCATCGACGCGCGCACCGCCCTGACCCCGGTCGGCCCCACCGGTAAGCGCGCCACCATGCGGAACGGACTCGCCGACTCCCTCACCAAGCGCGGCGCGAAGAAGCCCGCCGCCCAGAGGTGGCTGGCGTACCTCGCCTCCGACGCCTGTCAGACGGTGATCGGGCGGCAGGGCGTAGTCTTCCCGGCCACCAAGGCGGGTACGGAGGCGGCGATCGCCGCGTACCGGAAGGAGGGCATCGACGTCACCGCCTTCACCAAGCCGGTCGCGGACGGCACGACGTTCTCGTACCCGATCACCAACTACGCGGCGGACGTGGTGGCCCTCATGCGGCCCGCCATGCAGGACGTGTACGCCAACGGCGCCCCGGTGGGCACGCTCACCACGACCAACGAGCAGATCAACCTCCTCCTCGCGCAGGACGGCTGAGCGCCCGCCTCGGCCTCGGCAGTGAATTACGGCAGTGAATTACGGCAGTGAACACAACCAACCACCGTGAAAGGTGTTTCATGTCCTTCTCCCTTGGCATCGTCGGCGCCGGCCAGTTCGCCGGCCAGTTCGCGAAACTCTGGCGGCTCCACCCCGGCGTCGGCGACATCTTCGCGACCGACCTGCTCCCCGAGCGGGCCGAGAAACTGGTCCTGGACCATGACCTCGCCGGCACCCTGCCGTCCTTCGACGCCCTGCTCGCCTCGGACGTCGACGCGGTCGCGGTCTTCACCCAGCGCTGGACGCACGGCCCGCTCGTCGTCAAGGCGCTGCGCGCCGGGAAGCATGTCTACTCGGCGGTGCCGATGGCCATCTCCGAGGAGGAGATCGCCGCCATCATCGACGCCGTACGGGAGACCGGCCTGACGTACATGATGGGCGAGACCAGCCAGTACAACCCGGCCACCGTGTACGCCCGTGACCAGGTCGCGGACGGCGCGTTCGGCCGGATCTTCCACGCCGAGGGCGACTACGTCCACGACATGGACCTGGGCTTCTACGAGGCGTACCAGTACAGCGGCGGCGAGGCCTGGAAGTCGACCGCCAGCTACCCGCCCCTGCTCTACCCGACCCACTCGGTGGGCGGTGTGCTCGGCGCCTGGCGCACGCACGCGGTGAGCGTCTCCGCGATCGGGGTCAGGGACGAGCGGGGGGACGGCGTCTTCGACAAGGACGTCAGCCAGTTCGACAACGACTTCTCCAACGCCACCGCGCTCTTCGAGGTCGCGGGCGGCGGTTCGTTCCGTATCAACGAGTTCCGGCGCGTGGGCTACCCGTCGCACATCCGGGAGTCGCGGTTCCGGTTCTTCGGTACGGAGGGGAGCCTGGAGCAGCTCGCCACGGTCAGTGTGTGGCAGGACAAGAAGGGGGTCCAGGACGTCACGGACCACCTCCGGCCGAAGCAGACGCTCTCCCCCGACGACCCGTCGCTCGCGCATGTCTCGCCCGCGCTGCGGGACGCGTTCACGTCGGGTTCGGCGCCGGTGCACGACCGGTCACGGCTGCCGAAGGAGTTCACCAACGTGTCCAACGGTCACGAGGGAAGCCACCACTTCCTCGCGGACGACTTCGTGACCGCCGTCGGTACGGGCACACTGCCGCCGGTCAACGCGTGGGTCGCGGCGCGCTACACCCTGCCGGGGATCGTCGCGCACGCGTCCGCGCTGAAGGGCGGGGAACGGCTCCCCATCCCGGACTTCGGGGACGCGCCGGCGCAGCAGCCGCGACCGTAGGTACGGGGTACGGGGTACGGGGTACGGGGTTACGTAAGGGGTACGAGCCGGCCGGGAACGGCCGGCTCACGCCCGCTCAGTCGAGGACCGCCGTGGCCTCGACCTCGACCAGGAGGTCGGGCGCCGCCAGGGCGGCGACCCCGATCCCGGTGAGCGGCGCGGACGGGGTGACCCCCAGCTTCGCGGCGGCGCGGGCGACCCCCTCCGCGAACAGGGGCATCTTGTCCGGGGTCCAGTCGACGAGGTAGACGGTCAGCTTCGTCACGTCGTCGAAGGAGCCGCCGGCCTCGGCCAGGGCGGCGCCGACGTTGAGGTAGCACTGCTCGACCTGCGCGGCGAAGTCGCCGGCGCCGACCGTGCCCCCGTCGGCGTCCCAGGCGACCTGCCCGGCGACGAAGACCAGCTTCGAACCCGTCGCGATCGACACCTGCCGGTAGAGATCGACCTCCGGCAATCCGTTGGGGTTCACCAGGGTGATGGCCATGCCGCCCGCCTCTTCTGTGGTCTCTTGTGGTTACTCAGGAACCGTAGGAGAGTGTGCGCTGACATGGAAGAACGCACTTTTCGGTAACGGGGGAACCTGATGGTGACCAAGCAGTTCAGCGGCTCGCCGGACGAGGCGGACCTGACCCGCGCGGACTCGCTGGCGCGGGAGATCTTCTCGGACATCGCCAACAAGTGGGCGTTCCTGATCATCGAAGCGCTGGGGGAGCGCACCCTGCGCTTCGGCGAGGTGCGCAAGGAGGTCGAGGGCATCAGCCACAAGATGCTCACCCAGAACCTGCGCATGATGGAGCGCAACGGCCTCGTCGAGCGGACGGTGCACCCCACCGTGCCGCCGCGCGTCGACTACACCCTCACCGAGCCGGGCCGGGCCCTGCGGGCGACGGTCGACGCGATGTGCGACTGGACCCACCGGTACCTGGGCCACATCGAGGCATCGCGCGGCGGCTTCGAAGCCTCCCGCGCCGACGCCGACGCCTGACCGGCCGTTTCTCTTCCCCTTTCCGGCTTCTCTCCTCTCCTTCTCTTCTCAGATGCTCGCCAGCCGGGCCGCGAGCGCGCGCAGCCCGTCCAGCCGGTGCGCGTCGTACGCGAAGGAGAGGCGGTGTCCCTTGCGCGGGATGATCGTCACGCGGGGGCGGGCACCGTCGCTGAACTCCAGCCGGGGCTCCTGCCAGATGTGATAGCGGTGGGTCTCGGCGAGACCGAACACCTCCAGCACACTGCCGTCGAAGACGAGCAAGGCGTTGTCGTTCGCTTGCGCTTCGTACCAAAGCATGGACGGGAGGCTAGACGAGCGGCACCCGGCCCTGACAAGCGGGGTCCGCCCCTCCCCTGAACCGGGGAGGGGCGGACACAGGACGGTCACCGGACGGACACACCGGCAGTCGGCGTCAACGCGCGGGCTGCTGCGCCGCTTCCGCCGTGCCGGCCCCCGTACCCGAACCCGTACCGTCGTCCGAGTCGGTGTCGGCGGCGGCCTCCGCGGCCTTCGCGGCTTCCCGGCGGCCGGCCAGCGCGCTGCCGACGAAGACCGCCACCAGCGAGGCGAGGATCAGTACGATCACCGCGGCGTGGCCCCACCGTACGGCGCTGCCGAGCAGGAAGCCGGAGACGCCGAAGTCCGCGTCGGAGAAGGTGGAGTTGGCCAGGCCGACATCGCCCAGGAAGGGCAGGACGAGCAGCGGCAGGAAGGTGATCATCAGGCCGTTGGTCATGGCGCCGAGCACCGCGCCGCGCCGGCCGCCGGTCGCGTTGCCGATGACGCCGGAGGCGGCGCCCGTCATGAAGTGCGCGACGATGCCGGGGATGATGATCGTCCCACCGACCGCGACCAGCACGCCCATGCCGATCAGACCGCCGACAAAGCTGGCGAGGAAGCCGATCAGCACGGCGTTCGGGGCGAAGGTGAAGACGATCGGGACGTCGAGCGCGGGCTTGGCGTTGGGGACCAGCTTCTCGGAGATGCCCTTGAACGCGGGGATGATCTCGGCGAGTACGACCCGGACACCGGCCAGGATGATGAAGACACCGGCGGAGAACTTCCCGGCCTGCATGACCGCCCAGAGCAGGTACCACTGGCCGCCGCTCAGCTTGTCCTCGACGTACCCGGCACCGGCGATCAGCGTCACGAGCAGGTAGATGACGCCCATCGACACCGCGATGACCACGGTGGTGTCGCGGAGGAAGCCGAGGTTCTTGGGGATCTTCAGGTCCTCGGTGGACTTCTTGGTGTCACCGAGGAGCTTGCCGACCAGACCGCTGGTGGCGATGCCGAAGTTACCGGTGTGGCCGAGCGAGACGTTGTCCTGCTTGGTCACCCGTCGCATCCACGGCTGCACCAGCGCGGGCGAGAGGGTGGTGACGAGCCCCTGGGCGATCGCGCCCCAGAGCACGGCCTGCCAGGCGCTGAAGCCGTTGGCGATGAGGATCACGGCGATCATCGCGGAGAGGTAGAGCGCGACATGGCCGGACATGTAGATGAACTTGAAGCGGGTGAAGCGCGCCAGCAGGACGTTGACGACCATGCCGAAGAAGAAGATCAGCGCGGCCTGCGAGCCGTAGTCGGTGAGGACCTTGCCGACGATCGCCTCGTTGTTCGGTACGACGCCCTGGACACCGAAGGCGTGCTGGAACATGTCGCCGAACGGGGTGAGGGCGTCCGAAACGACCCCGGCGCCCGCCGCCAGCACCAGGAATCCTACGAATGCCTTGATCGTGCCCTTGAGCGTGTCGGAGAGGGACTTGCGCTGGAGCACGAGCCCCAGCAGAGCGATCAGCCCGATGATGACGGATGGCTCACGGAAGATGTCGAGCAGGGTGTTCAGAACGCTGTTCATGGCGGAAACGCCTCTCCACGGGCACGGCGGAGCCGAGGTCGGTGTGGTGGGTCACTGTGATCGCTGCGGTGGTCCACCAGGGGGGTGGCTCACAACGGGGCAGGACGTCGGCGGTGGGTCTCCGCCGCACCGGACGCATGGCGCATGGCGTGTCGCGCATGGCGCATGGTCCGGTCGAGGACGTTCCTGGGACGGGTGGTGCGGTACGGACGGGAATCCCGTGGCCCGAGGGCCCACGGGAGCCCCTACGGAAGCTGCCCTACGGGAGCTGTGTACGAAAGCTGCCTACGGACGGTACGGACGGGCGGTCAGAGCAGTCCGTGCCGCCCTGCCGCGGACTTGACCGCGTCGCGCAGCTCGTCCTTGTCGATGATGCTGTTGAGCACCACGACATCACCGAGCCCCTGCGCGGCGTCCTCCAGGTCCTTGGCGACGAAGAACACATCGGCGCTCTCGGGACCGGCCGAGCTGATGTCGGTGTGTTCCACCGTGACATCCGGGAGTTGCAGCTCCCGCACGATGTCCTCGATGTTCATCCGCACCATGAAACTGCTGCCGAGCCCGGTGCTGCACATGGCCAGGAACTTCGTCATTTCGAAGCACGCTCCTCGAATCGAGTGATCAGCTTGGTGACATCGGCCGCGGAACGCGCGTCGCGCAGCGCTTCGCGGGTCTCCGTGTCCGACAGGATCCGGGCCAGTGACGCCATGGCCCGGCTGTGCGCGGCGGTGTCGGCCGCCGCGAAGCAGAAGTAGAGGTCGACCGCGTGCTCCGGCAGGTCAAGCAGCGGGGCGGGCCGCTCGGTGAGCCGCAGCATCGAGATCGCGGTCCGCACGGCACCGGCCTCGGGCCGGGCGTGGGCCAGCGCGATCCCGTACCCGAGGTTGATGTACGTGCCGCCCGCGGCGATCGAGTCGATCATGGCGTCGACATAGCCGGGGGTGATGTCACCGGCGGTGAGAAGGGGTTCCGCGACCTGGGTGACGGCCTGGCGCCAGTCCAGGACCTCACTGGAGAAACGTATCTTCTCCTCGGTCAGCAGTTCGCTGAGCATGTGCAGCACACTCCGTACGTTTGACTCGGCCACCCGGCGCCGTCCCGGCGCCGGGACGCTCACTCGGCGTCGGCGATGATGTCGAAGGACAGCTCGGCCGTCTCCGGCAGGAACTTCGACGTCCCGTGGATCACGGGTTTCCTGTTGAGGTCGAAGACCCGTGAGGTCGCGAGCAGCAGGGGCGACCCCTCCTCGACCTCCAGCAGCTCCGCCTCGCGCCGGTCGCACGTGTGCAGCCCGACGACGATCTCGTTGCGCGCGAGCAGCACGTCGTGGTGCGCCCTCAGGTGGGCGTAGAGCGAGGTGGTGGTGAAGTCCGCGGTCAGGACGTCCGCGAACCGTTCCTCCTCCACGTACGACTCCGCGAGGTGGTGCACCACACCGTTCACCCGGCGCAGCCGCTCCAACCGTACGACCGAGGCGGCCGGGCTGATGTCCAGCGCGGCGCCGAGCCGCGCGCCGGCCCGGGCCCGTTTCTGGACGAGCACCTCGGAGGTGACCGTGTGGCCCTGCCTGCTCATCTGGGTGAAGAAGCCGGTGACCTCGCTGACGAACCGTTCGCGATGCTTCAGCGCGTACCGCGGCCGGGTGACGAAGGTGCCCCGGCCGTGCTCACGGATGAGGTGTCCGTCGTTGACCAGTTCCTCGACCGCGCGGCGCAGTGTGATGCGGCTCACCGCGTACTCCTCGCAGAGCGCGGCCTCCGGAGGAAGTTGACCGCCCACGGGGAGACCGCTCACCCTGCGCAGCAGGTGATCCCGCACCTGTGCGTACTTGTGCTCGGCCATCCATGGTCTCCTCATCGAGTCCCTAGTGTCGTCAAGACGTCATAATGACCAGAACCCCAGAAGACGTCAATAGGCAATTTTCCCGTTACGCCCTGGACGCCCACAGCGACCTTGATCAGCTCTGATCAGCCGCGATCGATTCAGGAGCGCGTCACCGGGGGTGGGTTACGTTGTTCAAAGTCATCATGACGACATGACCTCCAAGGAGCTGCCGTGACCGCCCCCTCCCCCTCCGCGCCCTCCCCCGCCTCCTCCGTCCCCGCCCCCTCCGTCTTCGGCGCGGCGGACCGCCGGGCCGTGGCGGTGGCGCGCGCCCTCGCCATGGACGCCGTGGAGGCCGCCGGTTCCGGCCACCCCGGCACCGCGCTCGCCCTCGCACCCGTCGCGCATCTGCTCTTCCAGCGGCACATACGCCATGACCCGGCGGACGCCGCGTGGGAGGGCCGGGACCGGTTCGTCCTGTCCTGCGGACACGCGAGCATCCTTCAGTACACGCAGCTCCATCTCACCGGCTACGGACTGGAGTTGGCCGACCTCAAGCGCTTCCGGCAGCTCGGCTCGCTGACCCCGGGCCACCCCGAACTCGGCCACACCACCGGGGTCGAGACGACGACAGGTCCGCTCGGGCAGGGCGTGGCCACCGCCGTGGGCATGGCGATGGCGCTCAAGCGCGACGAGCACCGGCTGACCGGCACGGACCTGGCGGGGGGCCCGGCGGGGGGCCCGGTCTCGGCCGACGAGATCCCGGACCGGAGGGTCTGGGTGCTCTGCTCCGACGGCGACCTCCAGGAGGGCATCTCGTACGAGGCGGGCGCGCTCGCCGGACGCCACCACCTGGACAACCTCGTGGTCGTCTGGGACGACAACAGCATCCAGATCGAGGGCTCCACCGATCTGACGACCCGTGAGGACACGGCCGCGCGCTTCGCGGCGCAGGGCTGGTTCGTCCAGCGCGTGGGGCTCGGCGCGGACGGCGACATCGACACCGACGCCCTCGACGCCGCGCTCACCGCAGCCTCCACCGGCGGGGCGCACGGCGGCCGGCCCAGCCTCATCGTGCTGGCGTCGCAGATCGCGTGGCCCGCGCCGCACGCCACCAACACCCCCGCCTCGCACGGCGCCCCGCTCGGCGCCGCCGAAGTCGCGGCCACGAAGGCGCTGTTGGGCGTGGCGGGGGAGCCGTTCACCGTACCGGCGGAGGTCCTGGAACACACCAGGGGCGCCCTCGCGCGGGGCGCGGCGCTGCACCGCGCCTGGGACAAGGCGCTGGAACAGTGGGCCCTGGCCCACCCCGAACGCGCCGCCGCCCGCGCCCACGCGATCCGCCCTCTCGACCCGGCCGCCACCGCCGCCGCGCTGCCCGCCTTCACCCCCGGCACCGCGATCGCCCCGCGCGACGCGTCGGGCACGGTCATCCAGGCGCTGGCGGAGCGCTTCCCCCGGCTCTGGGGCGGCAGCGCCGACCTCGGCGACTCGAACCGTACGACGATCAAGTCCGGCGGCTCCTTCCTCCCGGCGAACGAGCGTGGCCAGGACGGGACTTCAGGGGCCTCAGGGACCTCAGGGACCTCCGGGCTCCCCGGGGCCTCCGGGCTCGCCGGGCGCAACATCCACTGGGGTGTACGGGAGCACGCGATGGCCGCCGCGCTGAACGGCATCGCCCTCGTCGGATACGACACCGTCTACGCCGGGACCTTCCTGGTCTTCTCGGACTACGAACGCCCCTCGCTGCGCCTCGCCTCCCTCATGCGGCTGCCGGTCGTCCACGTCTGGTCGCACGACTCCGTGGCGCTCGGCGCCGACGGCCCCACCCACCAGCCGGTCGAACACCTCGCGGCGCTGCGCGCCATGCCCGGCCTCTCCGTGGTCCGCCCGGCCGACGCCACCGAGACCGCCGCCGCCTGGCACGCCGCCCTCGGCCGCCGGGGCCCGGTCGGTCTCGTCCTGGCCCGCCAGGCGCTGCCGGTGCTGGGCACGGAACCTGCGGCGGTACGGGAGGGCGTCGCGCGCGGTGCGTATGTGGTGGCCGACGCGCCCGGCACTCCGGACGTCCTGCTGCTGGCGAGCGGCAGCGAGGTCGCGCTCGCGCTGGCGGCACGGGAGGAGCTGGCCGGCCGGGGGATCGGGGCCCGGGTGGTCTCCGTACCGTGCAAGGACTGGTTCACCGAACAGGACGCCGCGTACCGCGACACGGTCCTGCCGCCGGCCGTACGCGCCCGCGTGGTGGTCGAGGCGGCCACGGTCTTCGGCTGGCACGACCTGATCGGGGACGCCGGACGGGCCGTCACCATCGAGGGGTTCGGCACCTCGGCGTCCGCGTCGGACGCGATGAAGGCGCTGGGCATGACGCGGGACGCGGTCGTCGCGGCGGCCGTCGCCTCGCTCGACGCGGCGGGCTCCCGTTGATCCCCGCGCGGGACATCGGCCTGGTCGTCTTCGACTGCGACGGCGTCCTGGTCGACACCGAGCGCATCGGTCCCGCCGTCGTCGCCGAACTGGCCACGGAGGCGGGGTGGCCGCTCACCCCCGACGAGGTGCGCGACCGCTTCCTGGGCCGCCCCGAGCCGTACCTCTACGAACAGGTACGGGCCCACGCCCGCACTCCCCTGGGCCCGGAGTGGCTGGAGCTCTACCGCACGCGTGTCCGCGAGGCCTTCACGGCCCGCCCGTTCACCATGCCCGGTGTACGGGAGCTGCTGGACGCGCTCGACGCCCGGCGGCTCCCGTACTGCGTCGCGTCAAGCGGCGGCCACGACCGTATCGAGCACTCGCTCACGGTCACGGGCCTGTGGAATCGTTTCGCCGGCCGCGTCTTCAGCGCCGACGACGTCCCCCACGGCAAGCCCGCGCCGGACCTCTTCCTCCACGCGGCCCACACCCTGGCCGTCCCCCCGGCCGACTGCCTGGTCATCGAGGACAGCCCGGCCGGCGTCACCGCGGCCCTGGCAGCCGGAATGCCGGTCATCGGCTACACCGGAGGCCCCACCCCGCGCGAGGCTCTGGCCCATGCGAGCCATGGGGTGGTGGACGACCTTCTGGTCCTCGTGGAGGAGGGACCGAAGGGCCTGTAGGCCTGCCGGGCCGGCGTCCCGGCAGGCATGGGCGTCAAAGTGGATCATGATCGGGCGCCTGTAGGCAGTGACGGCCGCGGCGGCCGTCACTGTGCCGGTCTTTCCGGCGGATATCACGGTGGGCCGACGGTCAGTTGTATGCCGACCTGCGCGGCCACTCGGTGGGCGACCCGGTGCGGCCCGGCGAGATCCTGGGGCACTTCCTGCGGGCGCTCGGCGCCCGGTCGGTCCCCACCGACCTGGCGGAGCTGGCCTCGCTCTGGCGCTCACGCTCCGCCGGGCTGCGCATCGCCGTGGTGCTCGACAACGCGCTCACCGCCGCCCAGGTGAGACCACTGCTCACCGGCGGTCCCGGCACCCTCGTCGTGGTGACCAGCCGCCGCCGGCTGACCGGACTGCGGCTCGACGGGGCCCGGTTCCATCCGCTGGGGGTGCTCGGGGCCTCGGCGGGCGTCGAGTTGCTGTCGCAGAGCATCGGCGCCGAGCGGGTCGCCGACGAACTGCCCTCCGCCCAGCAGGTGGTGGCGCTCTGCGCCGGACTGCCTCTCGCCCTCTGCCTCGCCTCCGCGCGGCTGGCGTCGAGACCCAGACAGCCGCTGAGGACACTCGCCCGCGCACTGGCCCAGGAGGCCGGCCGACTGGCCGCGATCGACGCGGCAGGGGAAGGGGAAACCACCGTGCGCAAGGCTCTGGACGTGTCGTACGCGGTGTTGTCCACCGAGTCCGCGTTCCTCTACCGGCGCCTGGGGGTGCTGCCCGTACGTACCTTCGACGCGTGGACGGCCGCCGCGGTCTGCGCCGAGTCGCTGGAGTGGGCGGAGCGGCGGCTGGACGAACTGATCGAGGCCAATCTGGTCGAGGACATCGGCCCGGACACCTGCCGCTTCCACGACCTGGTCCGGATCCACGCCCGCGACCGCGCGGTCGCGGAGACCAGTTCACTTTACGGAGCGCCTACGACCCGCCCCTGGAACCGGGGCCGCTGCCGCTGCCGTACGCCGACGACATCGGGGCGCTCGGCTGGCTGGACGCCCAGCGGATGAATCTGATGGCCGCCGTACGGGCCTCGGCGGAGCGCGGCTGGTACGCGATGTCCTGGCAACTGGTCGATGCCCTGTGGCCGCTTTTCCTCCGTTTACGCCACTACGACCTGTGGATCGAGGCCCATGAGATCGGCCGGGACGCCGCCCTGCGCGCCGGCGACAAGGACGGCGAACGGCAGATGCTCAACTCGGGTGCCATCGGCCTGAGCGCCGCCGGACGGACCGAGGACGCGGCCGCCTGGTACACGGCCTCCCTCGGCGCCGCGCGGGAGGCGGGCGACGTACGGGACGAGGGGCAGGCCCTCCTGGGCCTCGGCTCCTGCCACCGCGAGGCGGGACGCCCGGCCGAGGCGGCACCGTACCTGCGTCGCGCCATCGAGGTCTGGGAGGGGTGCGGCTATCCGCGCGGCGCGGCGCTGGCGCGGATCGTGCTCGGTGAACTCGCCCTCGCGGACGGCGACCACACGGGCGCTCTCGCCCTCTTCGGCCGCGCGCGGGTCGGTCTGCTCGCCGTGCGCGACCCGCATGACGCGGCCCGCGCCCTCGCGTTCCTGGGCCGCGGCCGCGTACGGCGGGAGTTCGTGCCGCAGCGCGGGAGGACGGCGCACCCGTCGCCGTCCTGCTCCCCGGCCGCCACCCAGCCCCCGCCGGGGAGCGGCGCCGCGACCAGCCGGGCGCCGGGGTGGGCGGCCCGGGTCTCCGCGAGCCATCGCAGCGCGCCGCTGAGCGGCCGCGCCCGGCCCGTCTGGAGCACATCGGCGCACTCCAGCCGGCGCGGATCCCGGCAGGCCTCGGCGTCGACGGCCAGATGCTCGTCGAGCGGCGGGGCGCACCGCCCCTCCGAAGCGCACACCGGGGCGATACGGGCGACGAGCGCCCGGCCGGGCAGGGCCAGCACCGTACCGTCCACGGGCCGCCGAGGCCCCGTACCGCCCGGGTCGGCCCAGTCGACGGCGACGAAGTGCGCGACGAAGCCCCTCACGCCGACACCTCCCGCCGCCCCGGTCCCGACCCAGACCCCGACCCCGCTCGCGCTCCCGTTCCCGTGCGCCAGGTGTCCGGAAGGCTGGGGTCCGGCAGCGGGACCGTCACCGGCTCGTGCGCCGGCTGCCCGAGGCCCAGGACCCGGTACATCAGGCGCCGCATGTTCCGGTTGAAGCGGCCGGGCTCCGAGGTGATGCGGGCGGAGATCGCCGCGTGTTCGTCCCGCCGGTACTCGGCCGCCGCGTAGTCGAGCTGGTCGGCGAGCGGATGGGCCGGGGAGAGCGCGGGGGCGGTGACCGCGAGCGCGGCGGCCGGGGATTCCGGGTTGATCTCCGGCTCGGGCGAGGAGGCCAGCAGCACCGGGGCTCCCGTGAGCGTCGCGTACAGCGTCACGGATCCGTGGTCCCCTATGACATGATCTGCGGCGATCAGTACACTGCGCCAGTCCGCCTCGGGCGGCACCAGCCCGATCCCGCGCTGGACGCACCGTGCCAGCCATGCCCTGACCTGCCACGGCCCGTGTCCCGACCAGACGTTGGGGTGCACGAGGAGGGCCGTACGGTAGCGCGCGGCCGGCAGTTCCCCGACCAGCCGCGGCAGCAGCGTCTCGAACCCGCCGAACGCCGAACCGGGCCCCCACGTCGAGACGACGACCACCAGCTTCTGCTTCTTGCCGATACCGAGCGCACGGCGGTAGGCGGCCCGCAGCGGCAGGCTCGCCGTGATCCTGTCGTGCACGGGGTCGCCGACGACATGGGCGACCGGCAGCGCCTCCGGGCAGTGCCGGTGGAGTTCGCGCAGATCGTCGCGGTGCGGTACGACGACGGCGGCGGGCATCACCCCGCCCGGGACCAGATCGCGCCGGCGCAGCCCGGCCACGCCCGCGTCCGGGCCACCGGTCAGCCGCTTCAGGTAGTTGGCGCCGTGCGGCAGCGTGATCAGCGGGCCGCGCACCTGCTCGACACCGCGCGGCCCCGCCGTGAGGGCGAGGTCGAACGTCGTCCGCGTGGCCTCGTCCCACGGCAGCAGCGGGCTCCCGAGCCGCCCGAGGAACTGCGGCACCTCGCCGCCGAAGGCGTGCGGCGGCGCCGTGAACACCACCTGTACGCGGAAGTCCGACTCCAGCAGCGCCAGGACGTCGAGCAGGCGCTTGGCGTACGTGACGGTGTGCGCCACGGCGAGGACCTTCTTGCGCTCCACCAGGGTCAGCCACTGGCGGTTCTCCACCGGCACCGGCTCGACGAGCGTCGGCTCGACAGGCGCCGGCACCGCCATCGGCGCCGATGTGACGGACGTACCCAACACAGACATGATCCCCCCGTAGTACGTGTGAGTGTGTGACGGAGTGTGCTCGTGCTCCCCTGTGTGCGTGTGCATCCCATTCGTGCCCCGTCCCGCGGACGGAAGCCTTGACGGACCCTTGAGGAATCCTTGCTAGAAAGGCGGGGGCCGGTTCCGCGGTCCCTCAAGTCGTCGACAGGCCGGGAGCAGGCGTGACAGGGCACGGGATACCCGACGAGTACATGGAGGGGTACGCCCGCATCCTCGTGGCCGTCGCCGCCACCGGGCGCAGGCTCACCCGGGAGGAGTTGCTGGCCCGGCGTGAGGTGGGGGAACAGGCGGCCGAGGCCGGGTTCGCCCTGCGGGCGCTCGTCGGGGCGCATCTGTCGGCGGCGCGGGCGCACTGGCCCGCCGGCGGGGCCGACAACGGCGCGGCGGACCAAGTGCTCGCCGCCGTCGAGCAGGCCGTGGACGCGTTCGCCGAGGGGTACGAGCGGGCGCAGCGGCTCGCCGTACGCCAGGAGGCCGCCGCGCGCCGGGAGTTCATCGACGACCTGCTGTACGGGCGCAGCGATCTGGGGCGGCTGGCGGAGCGCGCCGAGCGGTTCGGGCTGCGCCTGTCGTACGAGCACGCCGTGGCGGTCGCGGAGGGATGGGTGGCCTACGACGAGGAGGACGCCGTACCGCGCTCCGTGGAGCAGGCGCTGATCGGGCGGTTCGGGGACCGCAGTGTGCTGCTCACGACCAAGGCGGGGCGGCTGGTGTGCATCGCGCCCGGCGACCAGGCCGAGGTGCTGACGTACTTCGCCAAGCAGGCGTTCGCGGCGACGGACGGCGGGCGGGTCGGGGTCGGCCGGCCGCAGCCGGGGGTGGGCGGGGTGGTGCAGTCGTACGAGGAGGCGCTGAGCGTGCTCGATCTCGCGGAACGGCTCGATCTGGACGGCCCGGTGCTGCGCGCCGCGGATCTGCTGGTCTATCCGGTCCTGACGCGTGACCGGCAGGCCATGACGGACCTGGTGCTCAACACGCTCGGCCCGCTGGAGGCGGCGCGCGGCGGGGCCGGCCCGCTGCTCAATACGCTCTCCGTCTACTTCGACGCGGGGTGTGTGGCGGCGGAGGCGGCGCGGCGGCTGTCGCTGAGCGTACGGGCGCTGACGTACCGCCTGGAGCGGATCCACCGGCTCACCGGTGCCGATCCGGGCGATCCGATGCACCGTTATGCCTTGCAGACGGCCGTGATCGGGGCCAGGCTCATGGACTGGCCGGCCAAGACCTTCTGAGACCTTCCGGGAACCGAACGGTGATCCGCCCGGGACCTTCGTGGTTTCCTTACGGCCACCGACAGGGCACCGGAGGGGCCACGGCACGGCTACCGGCATTAAGAACGCGTTAAGACTGCCGGAAAACGGCAATGTCGAGTTCCGGTCAAACATGCGACGATGGGGCCCTGGCCGAGGACATCGCGCCAGTGGGGGAGGTTGCTCCGATGACCTTGTTTCTCGGTATCGGCATCGCGGGGATCGTGCTGCTCGTCCTGTCACTGATCTTCGACGGGGTGCTCGAAGGGCTCTTCGACGGGGTCGGGGTCCTGGACGGGCTCTTCGACGGTCTGCTCTCGCTGCCCGTGATCGCCGGGTTCGTCTCGATGCTCGGTTTCGGTGGCGCGCTCGTCCTCGGCACCACTCAACTCGGTACCGGCCCGGCCGTCGCTGTGGGGGCGGCGGCCGGTGTCGGTGCCGGCTGGCTGACCTGGAAGTTCAGCAGGGCGCTGATGCGCGACCAGACGTCCGTCACACCGCGCGGCGAGGACCTCGTGGGGTCGTCGGGCACGGTGGTCACGGCGATTCCGGCCACCGGGTACGGCGAGGTGCTGCTGCGGCTCGGCGGGCAGCCGGTGAAGTTCTCCGCCAAGTGCGCGGAGCCGGTGGCGTACGGCACGGAGGTCTGGGTGGAGGCAACGCTCTCGGCGAGTTCCGTCTCCGTACGCCCGGTCCAACGCTGACCGGTCGCGGGCCGGCACCGCACCCCGGGCCGACGCCGCACGCCGGTCCGACTCCGGCCGCCGGGGCCGGCCGGGCGCCTCGTCGGCACACTCCCCACGCCCAGTACATCGCGCGGCACATACCGCATCGGCGCCGTGCGAACCGTTCCGATCTGCCGTCCCCCGGGAGGCAAGGGAGAGAGCCCCATGAGTCCAGTCGTCATCGCCGTGCTGGGGATCGTCGTACTCGTCGTTCTGCTGGCACTGGTCGTCATCACGCGCTACAAGGTCGCGGGCCCCAGCGAGGCGTTCATCGTCACCGGCCGGCGCGGCAAGAAGTCGACCGATCCCGACACAGGCCGGATCTCCATCGACAACAGCGGCCAGAAGGTCGTGGTGGGCGGCGGCGTCTTCGTCGTCCCGTTCGTCCAGCAGAAGTTCACCCTGGACCTGTCCAGCCGCCACATCCCGATCGCCGTACGCGGCGCGGTCACCCTGCGCGGTGTGAAGGCCAACCTCGAAGGCGTCGCCATCGTCAAGGTCGGCGGTACGGAGGACTCCATCCGGGCCGCGGCCCAGCGCTTCCTCCAGCAGCAGGGCGGCATTGTCGGCTTCACCCAGGAAGTCCTCTCGGGTGCGCTGCGCTCCATCGTCGGCCGGATGTCGGTCGAGGACATCATCCGTGACCGCGCGGCCTTCGCCGGCCAGGTCGCGGAGGAGGCGGAGGCCAGCCTCTCCGGGCAGGGCCTGGTGCTGGACGCCTTCCAGATCCAGGACATCACGACCGAGGGCTCGTACCTGGAGGACCTGGGCCGCCCCGAGGCCGCCCGCGCCAAGCAGGAGGCCGACATCGCGGAGGCCGTCTCGCGGCGCGCCGCCGAACAGGCGCGGCTGAAGGCCGAGGAAGAGATCGCGATCGCCCAGCGGACCTTCCAGCTCAAGCAGGCCGAGATCAAGGCCGAGACGGACGAGGCCGTGGCGCGGGCCGCGGCGGCGGGCCCGCTCGCCCAGGCGGCGCGCGAGCAGGACGTGCTGATGGAGCAGGAGAAGGTCGCCGAGCGGCAGGCCGCGCTGACCGACCGCGAACTGGACACGAAGGTCCGTAAGCCCGCCGACGCCGCGCGCTACCAGGCCGAGCAGGAGGCCGAGGCCCGCCGTATCGCCCTGGTCAAGCAGGCGGAGGCGGACGCCGAGCGCTCCCGTCTCACCGGTGAGGGCGAGAAGGCGCACCGCGCCGCGCTCGCCGCCGCCGTACGGATCGAGGGTGAGTCGGAGGCCGCCGCGATCGCCGCCAAGGGGTCGGCCGAGGCGGAGGCCATGCACAAGAAGGCGGACGCGTTCGCGCGGTACGGCGACGCGGCGGTCCTCCAGATGCTCGTCGAAGTCCTGCCGTCGGTGGTGGCCAAGGCGTCCGAGCCGCTGAGCGCGGTGGACAAGATGACGGTCATCTCCACGGACGGCGCGGGCCAGCTCGCCCGTACGGTCGCGGACAACGTCGCCCAGGGCGTCGAACTCCTCAGCTCCACCACGGGCGTCGACCTCGCGGAGCTGCTGAAGGGCATGGCGGCGGGGAAGTCCCTGACGACGACCCCGACCCCGGCCCCGGCGGCGACCGGGTCCGGCACGGCCACGGCGGCGAAGCCCGAGGCAGGGGCCAACGGGGCGGCGCAGGGCGGCCGTATCGAGGTCACGGACTGACGTTCCGCCCTCCCGCGAGGGGTGAGGGACGGACGAACGCAGGGAGGAGGGGCCCGGTCGGCGCACAGCCGACCGGGCCCCTCCTCCCTTTCTCACGGTGCGCCGGGGGCCGGGTGGTGAGAGGGCCGGGGGGCCGGGGCCCGACAGGGCGATGGCCCGGCCGTACAGGTCACCGAAGTGCCGTACGGCCGGGCCACCGCCCGAGGACTCTGCACACACGACCGCCTCTGCCGAAGGGGCCGGGCCGCGCGCTCATCGCTTGAACGCGTCCTTGGTCTTCTCGCCCGCCTGGCGCATGTCGCCCTTGGCGCGCTCGGCCCTGCCCTCGGCGGTCAGCCGCTCGTTGCCGACCGCTCGACCGACGGTTTCCTTGATCGCGCCCTTGACCTGGTCGGTCTTCGCGGAGGTCTTCTTGTCGGCGGTCATGTCGCGCTCCCTACCGTGTCGAAATCGCTGACGCCAGCCCGTCTGCCCGAGAGCCCGGGGGACAAACCCCCTCTCTTTCACGATCATCCGTTCGTGCCCCGCGCCAACCTCTCGTGACCGAACGCGTTTACGGCCCCGGATCTCGGTAACACTCTGTAGCGAAAGCACGGCGGCTCTGCGAAAGGCGGCACCCATGTCTGTGATCACCCTCGCCGTCCTGGTGGTACCGGTGGCGATCATCACCGCGCTGCTGCTCGCCCGCCCGGTCTCGGACCGGACGGGCGGCGAGGGCGGCCTCCGGCAGGATTTACGGCGCCGCTTCGGCCCCGAGTTCGACCGGGTGACCGCCCGCCACCACGGCGACCCGAAGGCCGCCGAGCGGGAACTGGCGGCGCGGCTGCGGCACTTCCGCGGTCTGCGCCTCAAGGAACTGTCGGAGCCTGAGCGCGCGCGGTACAGGGCGCGGTGGGCCGGCCTCCAGGAGCAGTTCGTGGACTGCCCCGGCGCGGTCGCGGCGCAGGCGAACGTCCTGCTGAACCAGCTCGCGATCGACCGTGGTTACCCCGCCGAGTCCCGTGCCCGCCAGTTCGAGGCGCTGTCCGTGCACCACCCGGAAGAGGTGGAAGGCGCGCGGCTGCTGGACGCCGCGGCCCGCCAGGCCGGTACGGGCACGGGCACGAGTACGGGCACGGACGCGAGTACGGGCACGGACGCGAGCCCGGGCACGGACGCGAGCCCGGGCACGGACGCGAGCCCGGGGACGGCCTCCGATCCCGGGGACGCCGAGACGATACGGCACGCCATGATCGCGGGCCGCGCTCTCTTCGACATACTCATCGCGCCCCCGGCGCGCATATCCCCGTCGCCGTCCCCGTCTTCGCGGGCCGCGCACCGTACGTCGCTCTGACGTCCGACCGCCCTCCGCGCTGTCCGCGCTGAACGGCTCCTCGGGCCGGTCCCGCCGGCTCACAGCTCCCGGCGGAAGTCGGCGAGGATCCGCATGGTCCGCTGCGCCGACCCGGCGTGCGCGGCCATACGGTCCATCGCCTCCTTGTGCTCCGACACCTCGCGGCGGCCGTCGAGGTAGAGGGCGCCCGTCAGATACTCGACGTACACCATGTCGGGCATCTCGGGGACGGCGAAGCGGAAGACGACGAAGGGGCTGTACGTGCCGGGGTGGTGCCCGGCGGCGAACTCGGCCAGCTGGAGCGTCACGTTGGGCCGCTCGGCCGCCTCCAGCAGCCGATCGATCTGCGCCCGCATCGCGGCGGGCGTCCCGACGCGGCGCCGTAGCACCGTCTCGTCCAGGATCGCCCAGAAGGCGGGCGCGCCGGGTTTGGTCAGCAGCGTCTGTCTCTCCATACGGAGCGCGACATGACGGTCGATCCGGTCCGGATCGCTCCGCCCGACCTCGCCTTTGGTCAGGATCGTCCGGGCGTACTCCTCGGTCTGGAGCAGGCCCGGCACGAAGTGCGGTTCGTAGCACCGGATGGTCCTGGCGGCCTCTTCGAGGCTGACATGGCCGCCGAACCAGTCGGGCAGTACGTCGTGGAAGCGCTGCCACCAGCCCGGCCGGTTGGCCTCCTCGGCGAGGTGGAGGAAGGTCTCCACCTCACTGTCGGACACGCCGTACGCCGTGAGCAGGATCTGTACGTACGGGATCTTGAGCCCGACCTCGGCCATCTCCATCCGGCGGATGGTGGCGGGCGTGACACGCAGCAGTCCGGCGGCCTGGTACCGGCCGAGGCCGGCTCTCTCACGGAGCGCCTGGAGCTGCTTGCTGAGGACGAGTTGTCCGATCGTCGGGGCAGACCGCGGCTCGCTCATGCCCCACCCCCCAGCTCCGACATGCGGGCAGTGTGCCACAGGGAAGTGATCGTGGACACAGGCACGGCGGATATGACCGCGGTCTGTGTTCAGCCCGTGGAAACCGTGGATTTCCCGGGGAATTCGGGTCCCTTGTGGGCGGTGATCAACTCGTGGAGGTACGTCTTGGTGATGTGCCCGCCGTACCGGCCGTCGATCAGACCGCGGAGGTCGGACAGCAGCCACCCGCGCGCGACGGGCTCCAGGGCGCGGTGCCCCGAGTAGGTCAGCAGCACATCGAGGTAGGCGTCGGCGGAGTACGTGATCTCCCGCGTCCAGCGGGCCACGGAAACCGGCCCGAACAGCTCGGAACCGGCCAGTTCCGCGGTGTCGGTCGCGACCAGCGCCGAGCGGCGCAGCCGCAGGCCGGGCGGGGTCGCCGGATCCCGGCGGTCGTAGCACTTCTGGGCGTCCGCGAAGAAGTCGTCATCGCTCCGGGTGGTCTCCGAGGCCACATGGTGCGTGGTGACCAGCGCCAGCAGCCCGCCGTCGCGCAGCGCGTCCGCCGCCCTGGCCAGCCGTACGGCGGGGTCGAGCCAGTGGAAGGCGGTCGCGACGACCATCAGGTCGTACGGTTCCGGAGGCGGCGCCCAGGTCTCGAAGGGCGCGACCACGACCTCGGCGGCCGGGAACGGCTTCAGGTTGCGCGACGCCACCGCCGCGAGGGACGAACCCAGCTCCACGGCGGTGATCGAGCAGCCGTACCGGGCCAGCGGTACGGTCAACTGCCCAGTGCCGGGGCCCACTTCCAGGACCCGCCGACCGGGCCCGAGGCGCGCCCGCGCGGCCAGCTCCTCGACCAGCGGGACCGGGTAGGCGGGCCGCGCCCGGTCGTACCGTCCGGCGTCCTCGTCGAATGTGTCCCGTAGCACAGCGCCTCGTCCCCTTCACGCGCGCTCGCTCTCCCTGCCTCCCAAGTCTCGCGGTCGCGCGCTCCCCAGGTCACGCCATTTCCCGGCGCCCGCCGGTACGACACCACCCGTTCCGGTGCGGCGAAGGTGAACCTTCGGGGTCCGCGGGAATATCTTCGGGTGTCCGGAGGATGGAGAGCGCCGGTTAGCATCGACGGACTGCCTTTCCGTCTTGACTGCCTTGCCGTCTTGACTGCCTTTCCGCTTTGTCCGTCTTTCGCTGTTCTCCGCTGTCTTCCGCGGCCCTTCGAGTGCTGGAGTGATCTGGACGTGTCCCGACCGCGTGTGGGTGTGGCCGTGCTGACCATGGGAACCCGGCCCGTCGAGCTGCGGGCTCTGCTGGATTCCGTGGCCAAGCAGCGGGAGGCCGCCACCCGGATCGTCGTCGTCGGCAACGGCTCCCCGCTGCCGGAGCTGCCCGAGGGCGTCATCGGGGTCGAGCTGCCGGAGAACCTCGGCGTCTCCGGCGGGCGCAATGTCGCCATGGAGAAGCTCCGCGAGGCCGGTGACGTGGACATCCTCGTCGACCTGGACGACGACGGGCTGCTCGTCGAGGCCGATGTGTTCACCCGTATCGCCGATCTGTACGAGGCGCGTCCCCGGCTCGGCATCGTGAGCTTCCGGATCGCGGACGAGACCGGCTACACCGCGCGGCGGCACATCCCCCGGCTGCGCGCGAAGGACCCGATGCGCGGCGGCGAGGTGACCACCTTCCTCGGCGGCGGGCACGCGCTGTCCATGGCGATGCTGGCGGAGACCGGCGGCTGGCCGGACGCGTTCTTCTTCACCCACGAGGAGACCGACCTCGCGTGGCGCGCACTGGACTCGGGCTGGTCGATCCTCTACGAGCCGGAACTGGTCCTCCAGCATCCGCGTACCTCCCCCGCCCGGCACGCCGAGTACTACCGGATGACCGCCCGCAACCGCGTCTGGCTGGCACGCCGCCATCTCCCCGCCGTCCTCGTCCCGCTCTACCTCGGTACGTGGATCCTGCTCACGGTGGCGCGTACCCGGTCGATGAGCGGACTGCGCGCCTGGTTCGGCGGATTCTCCGAGGGGCTGCGCACGGCGTGCGGGCCGCGCCGGCCGATCCGGTGGCGGACGGTACGGCGTATGACGGCGCTGGGCCGCCCGCCGGTGATCTGAGGCGCGGGGGGCGCGGGGGGCGTGCGGGGCGTGGGCGGGCCCCGGAGACGCCCTCCCGCGTCAACGGCGTACCGCCGAACGGCTCACTTCTGCTCGACGGGCGGGCAGGTCCCGGTCTTGTCGCCGATGGTGTTGATCTCGGCGTTGGACCGCGGGTCCCCTGTGTAGTCGAGCTGGTCCGTGCAGCTCTCCCCGTCGTTCTTCTGGGTACCCGACGCGGCGCCGCCCTGATCCGATTGCGGGCAGGTGCCGGTGTCCTCACCGATCGAGTTGATCTCCGCGTTGGACCGCGAGTCCCCCGCGTAGTCGAACTGATCGGTGCACTTCATGCCGCCCTTCTTCGACGTACCCGCGGCGGCGCCGTCCTGCTCCGGCGCAGGGCAGTTGCCGGTGTCCTCACCGATCGAGTTGATCTCGGCGTTCGACCGCGAGTCCCCCGCGTAATTGAGCTGATCGGTGCACTTCACGCCGTCCTTCTTCGGCGTACCGGACGCCGCGCCGCCGGTGGAGCCGTCCGGCGACCCGGTGGAGTCCTTGCCGCTGTCCGACGACGCGGTGCTCGAAACCGAGGTGCCGGAGTCCGAACCGCCGGAGGGGTCGCAGGCGGTGAGCGACAGGCCGACGGCCACAGCGGCCAGGGTGAGCACCGAGATCTTCCGAACGCGCATGACTTCCTCCGAATATGCCCGTGCTCCTGATGAGCGGGCGTCCTGCCCTTCCAGACACCGGCGCCCGCCGTTCCCGTTGCGCACCGAGGGGCGTTAAGACACGCCTGTGACAAGGGAGGCGTCCAGTTGTGAAGTACGAGCAGGTTTGCGAAGGTTACGTTCCGGTTAGCGCAGGCCCATGTGGCCCGTACCGACCGCTCAGAAGTCCCGGGCGGACTCCAGCAGCTCCTTGAGCCTGGTCAGGTCGGCAACGACCATGTTGGCGTCCCGCTCGAACTCGGCGTCGCCCATCCCCGGCTGCCGACGGAGAGTGAACACCACTTCGCATCCGGCACCGTCGACGATCACACGGACCGGGTTGTGGACGGTCTCCCCGGAGGGCAGCGTGACGTCGTGGTCGAGCACACCCAGCTCGTTACGGGGCACGAAGGCCACCACGACCCGCCCCATGGGGGATTGCGCGACCCACTGGTCCCCGGCCCTCTCGATGGAGCTTCCCAGCCCCCGGGCCCACGCGGGCAGGTTGGCCGGGTCCGAGGCGTAGGCGTAGACCTCGTCGACGGTGCGGTCGATGTGGACGCCGAGGTGGCGTGATTCCCTACCGGTGCTGATCATGGCGGCGATGGTAGTGGGCCACCGTCACCGTCCTCTTGAACGAATCGGACACGCGCGATCCGCCGGGCCGGACGACCCGCGGGAGCGCCGCCCGGCCTCACTCGGCGAGGGCGTCGGCCATGGTGTCGAGGTCGGCGAGCAGGGCGGCTAGCCGCCGCCGGGGAATGGCCTCGATCATGCGCTCCTCGATGGCGTACACGGCCGTGCGGGCCGCGTGCAGACGCTGCCGGCCGGCCGGGGTGAGGTGTACGGGCAGGGCGCGGCCGTGGTCGGTGACGTCCGCCCGGGTGATGAGACCGGCGTCCTTCAGGCCGCGCAGGACGACATTGGCCGACTGCCGGGTGACGAAGGTGCCGCGCGCCAGGTCGGCGTTGGAGAGGCCCGGCCGCTCGTCGAGGAGTTCGAGGCAGGAGTACTGCGGGACGGTGAGGCCCTGCTCCCGCAGCGCCTTGTCCATGGCGCCGCGCAGGGCGGCCGCGGCGCGCTTGAGGCGGTACCCCACGTGCTCGGTGATGTGGGAGGCGGGGTGGGGCGAGGGCACGTGCACACGGTCTTCCATGTCAATATTTTGACATACGCCCGAGCCGGTGCCTACAGTCACCGATGTCAAAGTCCTGACACCCAAGTCCTCGTATCGAAGCACGGGAGTATTCATGTCCGCCACTGTCGAAGGCCCCGATTTCATCGCTCTGCAGGTGAAGGACGTGCCCGCCGCGGCCGCCTTCTTCGAGGAGCGTCTCGGCCTCCGCCGAGCCCCCGCCTCGCCGCCCGGCGCGGTGGTCTTCACCACCAGCCCGGTCCCGTTCGCCGTACGCGAGCCGCTTCCGGGCACCGACCTGGACGGCGGCGGGCGCCCCGGCCTGGGAGTGGCCCTGTGGCTGCGCACCACTGACGCGAGCGCCCTGCGCGAGCAACTGGTGCGGGCGGACACGGAAGACGTCAGCCCCCTCCAGGACAGCCCGTTCGGCCCGATGTTCTCCTTCACCGGCCCCGAGGGCTACCGTCTCACCGTGCACGGAGGCTGACCATGACCACCGTCGCCCGCGCCTCCACCCGGCCCTGACGAAGGATGCGGAGACAAGCGCGCCGGCCGGCATTCCTCGCGGACGATTCCGTACGTGGTGGGCGGTGGACCGCCCCCCGAGCGTCCCGGCAGACTCGTCGCCATGGTGCGCCTGCGGGTTCTCAGGACAAGCGACTGGCCGTTGTGGCGGGAGGTCCGTCTGGCCGCGCTGGAGGACGCGCCGTACGCCTTCAAGTCCCGGCTCGCGGACTGGCACAGCGGCGGGGAGGAACGGTGGCGTACGCGCTTGGCGCTGCCCGCCGCCCACAACGTCGTCGCGCTGCTGGACGGCCGGACCGCCGGGATGGCCTCGGGCCTTCCCGGGGACGGTGGCACATACGAGCTGAGGTCGGTGTGGGTCAGCCCGCACGCCAGGGGCCGCGGCGTCGCGGACCGGCTGATCGCGGCGGTCCGGACGTGGGCCCGGACGTCGGGCGCCACCGCGCTGAAGCTCGCGGTGTTCCCCGACAACGAGGCTGCCCTCGCGCTGTACCGGCGCAACGGATTCGTCGTCACCGGAGAACCCGGAGACCTCCTGCCTGACGGGGTGACAAGAGAACTCGTGATGGTGAACCAGCTTCGCTGAGGGCGACATGGTTGAGAGAGCCTAAGGGCCGGAAGTGCGTTCCCCTATGGGTCGGGTGCGCCAGGCGTTGCCATTGAGCGGAGGGCGAAACGCGGCTCCTGGGGCGAGATATGTCGGTCTGGAAAACGTAAATGTCCCGTTACGGGGAAGTTCCTTCCCATGAACCACGACGCCCCCATGAAGCAGGACGACGAACAGCGCGATCCGCAGGGCCAATACGTCACTTTCCGGCTCGCCAGCCACCCCCGTAGCGTCGGCCGGGCGCGCCATGTGCTGCGGGCGCGGGTCGGGTTGACCGGGGATCCGGGCGCGACCGCGGCCCTGCTGCTGTCGGAACTCGTCACCAACGCGCTGCGGCACGGCAGTCCGCCGGGCCGGGAGATCGCCGTCACCCTGTTCCGTGCCGAGGGGCTGTTGCGGGTGGAGGTCGAGGACGCGGGGGACCACCTGCCGAGACCGCGCGTTCCTGAGGCGGAGGACGAGTCCGGGCGGGGGCTGGCCCTGGTCGCGGCGCTGGCCGACGACTGGGGTGTGGCGCCGCGCCGGGGGCCGGGGAAGCGGGTCTGGGCGCTGCTGAAGGTGCCGTCGGGCGGGGGTACGGCGGAAGTGCTCCCGTCGGGGAGCGCACCGGGGGTCTCGCCCGGGACCACCCCGGGGATCACGCCGGGCATTCCGCCCGGGGCCACGCCTGAGGTCACGCCCGACGTCACGCCCGACGTCACTCCGGGGGGCGCGGCGCGCGACCGGTGAGGCCCGTGCGGCGCTGCGGGGAGGCGATGGCGCGTGCGCCCCGTACCTCCTGGCGCAGCGGGGCCAGTACGCCCCTCTCGTCGCCGCCGAGGTCCGCCCGTACCTCCACCAGGACGGCGCTCGACCGCATACCGTCCGCCAGTTCGCGCAACTGGCGCTCGATCGCGGCGATCTCGGCGGGGGCGGGCGGCGGGGCGCCGTGGTCGACGCGGACGCGGGCCGCCGTCGTGGCGTCCACAACGCGTTCGACGGCGACGAGCAGCGGCCACCAGGCGCGGGCGCGCGTGCCGGTGGGCGGGGGCTCGGTCAGGGCGCGCTGGAACTCGGTGCGGACGACGGACAGATCACGGTAGATACGGCGGCGCGTGTGCACCCGCTCCGCACGGTCGGCGTCGGGCGGCGCGGCGAACGCGCACCGTACGTACTCCGCCGTCTCCTCGACCGCGTCCGCCAGCCGGTCCCCGATCCGCGTGTGCCAGCTCTCCGGCCAGAGCAGATACCCCGCGATCAGGGCGATCGCGCACCCCATCATGGAGTCGACGAAGCGCGGCAGCAGCAGGCCGGAGCCCTCGTGGCTGAGGAGGTCGGAGAGGAGCAGGATGACGGGGGTGATGGCCGCCGTCTGGAAGGCGTACCCCTTCGCCGTCATCGCGGGCACGATCCCCGCGATGACCAGCATCACCGCCACGTCCCACCAGCCGCGCGCCACGTGCGAGAGGATCGCCGCCGCGACGACGAGCCCGGCCACCGTGCCGAGGGCGCGCAGCACCGCCCGGGAGAAGACCGAACCGTAGTCCGGCTTGAGGATGAAGGTGACGGTGAGGGCCACCCAGTACGAGCGTGGTACGGGGATGAGGGACACCAGCGCCTGGGAGAGCCCGATGCAGAGCGCGAGGCGCAGACCGTACCGCCAGGAGTCCTCGGAGAGCAGCACGTCGCGGGTGGCGCGGCGGACGCGGACGCGGAGGGCGGCGGGGCGGCCGAGCCGGTCGTCGACGTTGTGCGGGTCGGGCTCGGCGTGGTGCACGACGGATGTGGCGTGGCGGAGCGCGGCGTCGACGGCGCGCTCCGCCGAGGTGGCGCCGGGCGGGCGGGGGCGGTCGTCCGGGCCGTCGGTGGCGCGCGGACGACCCGTGGCGACCGCGTCCGCCAACTCCCGTACGGCGGCGGGCACGGCGGCCGGCAGCGGCTGGCCGCGCAGATGGGCGGCGGGGGCGGCCTCCACCAGCGGGATGACGACGTTGAGCTGGGCGAGCAGCCGTACGAGCGGTTCCGAGCGGCCGTGTTCGCGGGCGCGGCGGGCGAGGACGAGGTCGTACGCCTCGTTGAGGGAGTCGGTGACGGCCTGGCGCCTCGTGTCGTACGCGTCCCGCCCCGGCCCGGGGAGGCCGCCGGTTCCCTGGCGGCCCGCCGCGGCGAGGAGGTCGGCCACCGCGCGGTAGGTGGCGGCCACGGCGGCGCGTTCCGGTTCGAGGCCGCGCAGGGGCCAGGCCAGCAGGGACAGGAGGAGGATGAAGAGCCCGCCGAGGGTGAACAGCAGCGGCGCCACCCACCAGGGTTCCGGCATCGCCAGCCCCGCGCCCAGGACGGCGAAGAGGAGGAGTTGGAGCCCCGAGGACGAGGCGACCGCGCCGATGGAGGACATCATTCCGGAGACGAGCGCGAGCAGGGTGAGCACGCCGACGGCCCACCAGCCCCGGTCGAAGACGAGCGCGCCGAGCGTGACGCCGACGGCTCCGAAGAGCTGGGGAACGGCGATGTTGAAGATCCGCATCCGGTACGCGTCGGCGGTGTCGCCGATGACGCCGTACAGGGCGCCCAGCGAGGCGAGCGCCCCATAGGCGGGCTGATCGACGGCGAAACCCACCGCGAGGGGGACGGCCATGCCGACGGAGGCACGGGCGACGGCGGCCCACGGGATGGGGGCGGAGCTGGGGCGCAGGCCCGCGAGCAGCCATGGGGGCGCGGAGGGCCGGCGCGGCGAGGGCGGGGCCGGGGGGCGTGGGGTCGCGGAGTCCGCGCCCGGGCCCGCGGGGGCCGGGTCTGCGCTCGGGGCGTCGCTCGGCTTACCGCTCGGGTCGGAGTGTTCTCCCATGGCGCCAGGGTGACGTACGTGGCCCGGCGCGGCCGACACCGGTGCCCGGCCCGGCGCTCCGCCCGCCTCCGACTGCGACTGCGGCGGGGGCCGGGACCGGGGGGGCTGGGGGACGGGGGCTGAGGGACGGGGGCTGGGGGACGGGGGCTACGCCTGGTAACCCTCGACCTCGCTCGCCGGCCGTACCCGCGCCTCGCCCGGGTTCTCCCCGAACTCCGACTTGGCGCGGCGCTGGCGCAGCAGGTCCCAGCACTGGTCGAGCTGGATCTCCACGGCGCGCAGCCGCGTCTCCTCCTCCGGCCCGAGGCCGAGCCGGCGCGTCGAGCGGTCGCGCAGCGCGCGCTCCTCCGCGACGAGCGTGTCGATGTCGCGCAGGATGTCGGCATTGGGTTCGTCGTTCATGTTCCGATCGTCACGCCGGGCCGCCCCGCCCGCACGTCGAGCCGCGGTCAGTGGAGTTCGAGGCCGACGAGCAGCGACCGGTGGTCGGTGTGCGCCAGGTCCAGGAAGCGGGCACTCCGTACGGAGAAGTCGTCGCTGACCAGGACGTGGTCGATCTGCGCGCCCAGCGGTCTGGGCAGGCCGGCGGGCCAGGACGGGGTACGGCCCGCGCCCGCCAGGAGCGCGCTGTCGCGCAGCCCGCCCGCGTCCAGGACGGCGCGGAACGCGGCGTGGTCGCGGGTGGCGTTGAAGTCGCCCGCGAGGATCAGCGGCGCGCCGGCCGTCTGCTGCGCGGCGGCGAACGTACGGATACGGCCCAGTTCCGTATGCCAGTCGTCGACCATGCCCGGGATGGGCGGCAGCGGATGCGCGAGCTGGAGCCGCACCGTACGGTCCCCGACGCGTGCCGTGGAGCCGGGCATCGCGAGGAGACCCGGGATGCGCGCGGCGTCGGTGAGCGGGAAGCGGGAGAGGATCGAGGAGCCCTCGGCGCTGCTGGCCTTGACGACGTTCCGGTACGGGTAGTCGGCCGCCGGTATCCGTTCGTCGAGGAGTTCCACGCAGCGGAACTCGCATTCCTGGACGAAGACGAGGTCGGGCTTCTCGCGGCGGATCACGTCGATCAGGCCGCGGGTGGCCTGCCCGTACTCGACGTTGGACGTCAGCACCTTGAGCATGACGGGCGCGGCGCCGCCGGTCCGGCCGGACCCGGACCCGGCCGCGGACGCGGCCTGCGTGTCGTAAGGCCGCAGGAACCACCCCCCGGCGCCGACCACGACCAGCGCCCAGACCACCCCGGCGCGCCAGCGCAGCAGCACGGTGAGGAGCAGGGCGACGGCGGACGGGACGAGCAGCCAGGGCAGGAACGCGAGGAACTGCGGTACGGGGGTGATGCCGTCGCCGCCCAGGGCGCGGCAGCCGAGGAGGACGGTGGCGGCGAGGAGGAAGAGGCCGGTGGCCCCGAGCAGCAGGCGCTGGATAAGGGGGCGGGTGACGGGCGGTGACGGGGCGTCGTCCGTACGGTTCGGGCTGTTCAACGGGGTGGGCCTCTCGCGCTCGGCCTGAGGGAAGTCACGGCCTGATGGAGGTCACCATCCTTCCGCACGCCTGGAGACCGCACACACGTGAAGGCGGGAACAGCGACGGCTACCGCTGTTCCCGCGAGGTTGGTCGGGACTCTCTGTCCTGGGGGGTGCCGGACCGTCAGGTTCTCATGCCCGATCCGGCTCCTGCTCCGGCACCGAGTGCGCTTCGATCCGTGGCCAGCGCCCAGATGATGAACGCCGACATCGCCATGCCCACGACGGCCCACACCGGCTGGTGTGGCAGATACATGAACTGCGCGATCAGATTCAGCCCCGCGAGTCCTATGGCCGGGTACCGTGCCCACCTGGACCGTGCGAGGAGTGCCATACCGACGAGGGCGAGCAGAACGCCTATCGCCAGATGGATCCAGCCCCACGATGTCAGGTTGAACGAGTAGGTGTAACCGGCGGTGTTGAGAAACGCGTTCCTCCTGATCGCCGCTATCCCCTGGAGGATGTCCGTCACTCCCATGACCAACAGGAGGACGCCGGCGAAGAGGCTACCGCCCATTGCCCAGGCAGCCTTCCTTTCCGCATGGGCTCCGGTGCCGTGTCCTACGCCGGTGGTTCCCATGCCCATTCCAGTACCAGTACCTGTGCCTGTGCCCATGCCCGAGGTGGGGGGCCGCTGTGCTGTGTTCTGGCTCATATCCCCATGGTGCTCCAAACAGAACAAAAGGGACATTCGACCGGGTGGTATCGGCATAAAGATTGAGTAAAGTCAGGCGTGGCGGCTCTGACGGTGCCTCTCCCGGCGGCCCGCGAGGGTCCCCGCAAGCCAGGTGACCAGGGCCAACAGCAGCCCGGCGCCCAGCAGGGACCAGCCGGTGATACGGAGCGAGCCGGTCAGCGCGTCGTAGAACGCGGCGCCGGCCGACCGGTCGCCGCCCGCCGGCAGGCCCTGGAGCACGGTCCCCCGCGCCACCGCGACGATCACGACCAGCAGCGCCCCGCCCGCCGCGGCCGCGAGACCGACACCGGTCAGCGCCCGGCGCCGACGGCCGGCCGGGGCGGCCAGTACGGTCGCCGCCGCGAGCAGCGCGGTGCCGACCGCCGGCCAGATCCCGGCGGCGCGCAGCCCTTCGGCGACCTGGCGCCAGACGCCGAGCCCGCTGGCCTCCAGGACGACGATCCGGCTGTCCCTCACGGGGATCCGATCGGCGAACGGCACCCCGTCGGCCACCAGTTGGGCCTTCACCTGCCGGACCACGGGCGCCAGATCAAGGGTCACGGCGTTGCCCCGCCCGCTGGTCAGGGCCTGTTCCACCGTGGAGTGGGTGGCGCGTACGGCCGTCCGCCACGCGTTCTCGTACGCCTCGGACCCGGTGAAGGACAGCACGGCGTCGTGCAGCAGACCCCGTACCGCCCGCCGCGCGTCCTCCTGGAACGGCCCCACATCGAATCCGCTGCTGTCGATCTCCGCCATGACCTGGTCCGTGATCCGGTTCGCCAAGGTCGCCCGTACGGCGGGCTCGGAGCCGAGCGGCGCGGTGGTGGCCACGAAACGGCGGGTGTCGCCGATCTCCAGATCGGACCAGGCGGCGAACGCGCTGAGCGGGGTGAGGACCGTCAGCAGGAGGATCAGCGCCAGGGAGAGGGAGGTCCGGTGGTAGGTCCGGTTGGTCCGCACCCCTCAAGGGAACGCGGACCGGCCGGTCCGCGCGAGCGGTGCGCCGCCGACCCGGTGAGGAGAGGGACGGGAGGAAGGGAGAGGGGAGAAATGAGAGGCAATAAGAGGAAAGCCGGGCTTGACGGGCACGGTGGGCGGGTGTGCTCTGGATGAAGTGGGGGGCGTGGGGGTGTGAGGGAAGGAGTTCCCGGTCATGGCCACACCTGTTCTGCCCGGCCGGCACGGCGGCGCCCCGCTCCGTACGCCAGGAGCCCGTACGCCTGAGGCCCGTACGTCAGGAGTCCGTACGCCCGGTACGTCAGGAGCCCGTACGCCCGGGGCCTGGATGCCAGGGGCGCACCGTACGTACGGAGCGGCGGGCGCGCACGGCGGGCGCGCCGCTCAGGGCGCGCACAGCGTGCGCTCCGGGCGCGGCGGGCGGCGCGTCTCCCCGCTCGCCATCGGGGTACCGCTCTTCCTCGGCATCGTCTACGGCGCGTACGCACAGGCCATCGCGCGCAGCGGCGGACCCGCGACCTGGGGGCAGCTCGCCCTGGCGCTGATCTCCGGCGCGGCGTTCGCACTGCTGCTCTTCGGGCTGCTCAGGGTGGAACACTCCCTGTCGCGCGAACTCAGGGCGGCGGCCTGGGGCGTGCTGGTGGGCGGGTCCATCGGCTTCCTCTACAGCCTCACCGGGCACAGTGTGCTGCTGTCCTCGGGGATCGGCCTCGCGATCGGCGCGGGCACGGTCATCGCCACCTTCTACCGCTTCTACACACGAGAACCCTGAGGTCCGTGACGACCGCGCGGCCCGCCAGATCCGATCTGGCGGGCCGCGCGGTCGCGTCTCGCGCCTGAGAGGTGAGGGAGCGCGGGCAGTACAGGCGCAGGTACACGTACAGGTACAGGCGCAGGAGGGGAGTACGGGGGACCCATGGAGCAACCACCGGAACGAAGGCAGTCGTTGCCGCCACAGGCGGAGCCGTCACGGCCGTTGCGCGTCGCGGTCATCATCGGCAGTACGCGTGAGGGGCGCGTCGGCGATGTCATCGGCCGCTGGTTCGCGGACCGGGCGGCCGGGCGGGACGATCTGGAGCTGGCGGTCGTCGATCTGATCGACTTCGACTTTCCCGCGCACTACCCGGACCGCCCGACCCGGCAGATGTCCGCGTTCGCGGCGGAGGTCGGGCGGGCGGACGCGTTCGTGGTGGTCACCCCCGAGTACAACCGCTCGTTCCCGGCCTCCCTGAAACAGGCCATCGACTTCGCGTACGACGAGTGGCGGACCAAGCCGGTCGCGTTCGTCAGCTACGGCCATGGCGCGGGCGCCGGGCTCTACGCGGTGGAGCAGTTGAGGTCGGTCTTCACCGAACTGCACACGGTGACGCTGCGCAACGGGGTGAACATCAACCTCTTCGAGGACTGGCCGGTCGGCTCCGCCGCTCCCTCCGGTGCCTTTCGCGCCGGGGACCGGGCGGCGGGGCTGATGCTCGACCAGCTCGGCTGGTGGGGGCTGGCGCTGCGCGAGGCCCGCGAGGCGCGCCCGTACATCTCGTGATCCGCGAACGGACCTGCCCTACGAACAGAACGACGCACAGAACGACGAACAGACCTGCGGACGGAACCACGGACCAAGGACTACTGACCACACGGACCCCACGGACAACGGACAAGGGAACAGCAATGAGCACTGATCTGGCGATCGAGACCAGAGGGCTGGTGAAGGTCTTCGGTGAGAACCGGGCGGTCGACGGAGTCGATCTCGCCGTGCCCGCGGGCACTGTCTACGGGCTCCTCGGGCCGAACGGAGCGGGCAAGACGACCCTCGTCAGGATGCTGGCGACGCTGCTCCGGCCGGACGGCGGTGAGGCGCGGGTCTTCGGCAAGGACGTACGGAAAGAGGCGGACGCGGTACGTGGCCGGGTCAGTCTCACCGGGCAGTACGCATCGGTCGACGAGGACCTGACGGGTACGGAGAACCTGGTGCTGCTGGGACGGCTCCTCGGCCACTCGGGACGGGCCTCGCGAGAGCGGGCGGCGCGGCTGCTGGCGGCGTTCGGTCTCACCGAGGCGGCGGGGCGGCAGATCAAGCACTACTCGGGCGGGATGCGGCGCCGTGTCGACATCGCCGCGTCCCTCCTCAACACGCCGGACCTGCTCTTCCTGGACGAGCCGACGACCGGGCTCGACCCGCGCAGCCGTAACCAGGTGTGGGACATCGTGCGGGCCGTCGTCGCGCACGGCACGACGGTGCTGCTGACGACGCAGTATCTGGACGAGGCGGACCAGTTGGCCTCGCGGATCGCGGTGATCGACCACGGCCGGATGATCGCCGAGGGGACGAAGGGCGAGCTGAAGGCGTCGGTCGGCGCCGGGGCGGTCCATCTGCGGCTGCGGGACGCGGCGCAGCGGACGGAGGCCGAGCGGGTGCTGGCGCGCGCACTCGGCGCGGGCGTGCAGCTCGACCCCGACCCGGTGGCACTGACCGCGACGGTCAACGGCCACGGCACCGAGCAGGGCGCGGCGGAGCAGGCCGCGCGGGCGCTGGCGGAGCTGGCCCGCGCCGGGATCACGGTGGACAACTTCTCGCTGGGACAGCCGAGTCTGGACGAGGTCTTCCTCGCCCTCACCGAAGGAACACCGGTCACCGCCGGCACCTCGCACCACAGCCCGGACACCTCGCACGGCGGCCCCGGCGACGAGCTCGGCGTGCGCCCCCCCCCCCGGGCCGGCGGCGGGGGGGGGGGGCCGGGGGGGACCACCCACACCACCCCCCGGGCGGGGGGTTGACCGCCCCCCACACCCATAACCGCGAAGCACACGCGC
>NZ_JBIWFO010000002.1:281812-638142 GCF_044763125.1 Streptomyces sp. NPDC096310
GAAGCACCCCGGGCCCCCGCGGCCACCGCCCCCCCCCCCCCGCCCCCCCCGCCGGGCGGCCCCGGCGCCGCGCCCGGCGCCCCCCCCGCCGCGGGGCCGGGGGGGGGGGGGCACGGCAGTGGGGCGACCACCCCGACGACGGAGGAGGCGGCGGTATGAGCACCGCGCTCACGAAGACGAAGAACGCACACGGTCCGGTGGATCCCGCGCTCACCTCTCCCATGGCGGAGGATCTGGAGGCCCTGCTGACGGGCCAGGACCGGCCGCCCCGGCCCAGCGGGCTCACCGCCTCGCTCGCCTTCGGCCGGCGGACCATGCTCAAGATCAAGCACGTGCCGGAACAGCTCTTCGACGTCACGGCCTTCCCGATCATGATGGTGCTGCTGTACTCGTACCTCTTCGGCGGTGCGCTGGCCGGTTCCGTCTCGGAGTACATCCAGTTCCTGCTGCCGGGGATCCTGGTGATGAGCGTCGTGATGGTCACGATGTACACGGGCGTCGCGGTCAACACCGACATCGAGAAAGGTGTCTTCGACCGCTTCCGTACCCTCCCCATCTGGCGCCCGGCCCCGATGGTCGGCTACCTCCTCGGGGATGTCGTCCGCTACGTGATCGCCTCGGCCGTCATGCTCGCCGTCGGCACCCTCATCGGCTACCGGCCGCAGGGCGGGGTGCCCGGGGTCCTGGCGGGGGTGGCGCTGCTGCTGGTCTTCTCGTTCTCCTTCTCGTGGGTCTGGACGATGTTCGGGCTGATGCTGCGCAGCGAGAAGTCCGTGATGGGCGTCAGCATGATGGTCATCTTCCCGCTGACCTTCCTGAGCAATGTCTTCGTCGACCCGAGGACGATGCCGGGCTGGCTCCAGGTCTTCGTCAACAACAGCCCGGTCAGCCATGTGGCGACAGCGGTGCGCGAGCTGATGGCGGGCCACTGGCCGACGGCGGCCGTCGCCTGGTCCCTTGGCTGGTCGGCGGTCCTGCTGATCGGCTTCGGCACGGTCACGATGCGCCTGTACAACCGCAGATGACGCCTCGCCGTGACAGCGTGTCGGGGCCGCTCCGTACGTTCACCCGAGACGCCAGTCGACAGGGGGCGTGGTGGGGGCGGGGCGGTAGACGCAGGTGGAGCCGGTGGATACCGATGCCCTGAGATGGGCGGCGAGTTCGGGGTGGAGGGTGTCGAGCTTGCGCAGGGTGTCGCGGATGCGGGCGGTGACCGTCTTCCGGGCCCGTTCCGCCTCGTCGCCGAGGCGCCGGGTACGCCCGCCGAGCCCCGCGGCCCGGCGCAGCTCGTCCAGCAGGGCCTGCCGCTCCCGCTCGCCCTCGGCGGTGCGGGCGGCGTCCCCGCGGGCGTCGGCGCGGTCGATCTCCTCGTCCAGCTCCGCCAGCCGGCGCTGGTAGGCGGCCTTGGCGCGCTCGTCCAGCACGGGGTCGCCGCCCAGCGACCGGGCCGCGGCCACGACGCGCCCGCCCTCCGGGGCGAGGAGTTCCCCGGCGGGCAGGTCGGCGCCCGGTTGGCCGAGGAGCGTATGCAGGTCGCGTAGCCCCTTGGCGTCGGGCACATGGACCGTCCGTCCCGCGAAGCCCAGCGCCCAGACGGTGCCGTCCCGCCGGAACTCGGCCTGCTGGACATCGGCCCCGTGGACCTCGGCCGGCGAAGCGTGGGCGACGGTCTCGCCGGCGGGCTCGGGCGCGACCGGGGTGCCGACGCCGCGAGCGGAGCGGTGGCGGGCGGGCTCCGGGTGGCGGTCCCGGTCCGGGTGGCGGCCCCGGTCCGAGTCCGGATGGCGGTCCCGATCCGGGCCCCGGTGGCGGTCCGGGCCCCGGTGGCGCAGAGCCTCCGTCAGGGCGGTGGACGCGCGGTGCGACCACGGGGCCGCTCCGAGCCGGTCCGCCGCGTCGCGGGCCGCCGTCAGCGCCGCGGCCGCCTCGTCCCACCGCCCGCTCGCCGCGTCCAGCGTGCCGAGCCAGAGGTCGACAGGGCCGCTGATGTCGCAGCCGTACAGGGAGACCATCCACTGCCCCGTGTACGGCGCGAGCGCGGCCCGCGCGCGGGCGATCAGCGCCTCGTCACCCGAGGCGGCGGCCGTCTGGGCGCGGAAGCGCAGCCACAGCGGGGCGTAGACGCGGGGGAACGGCGGGTCGGCCCCGGCCTCCACCTCCCTGAGATACCGGACCGCGTCCGCCGTGTCGCCGCGCTCCAGCGCCGTGAGGGCGGCCGGCAGCCGAGGGTACGGGTAGCCCAGCCCGTCCAGCGTGCCGACCACGGCCTCCGCCGCGTCGAAGCGGCCCCGGTGCAGCTTGAGCGCCCAGTCCAGATGCGCGCTGACGAACGCGTACGGCGCGTGCTCGCGCCATGGCTCCAGCGCCTTGGCCAGCAACCGCTCCGCCTCGTCGAAGCGGCCCGCGAGGGACGCGGCCATGGACAGATCGATGGCGCTGCCGAGCTGGAAGAACCGCTTGCCCGTCCGCTCGGCGAGCGTGACATACGCGTGCAGCTCCGCGTGGAACCGCGGATCGCCCTGCTCCAGCAGCGTCACCCAGCGCATCGCCGTCGCGTGCGCCTCCATGTCGCGGTCGCCGGTGCGGCGGGCGATGGCGGCCATCTCGTCCGTGAGCGCGAGCCGTTCGGCCGCCGTGCCCAGCCCCCAGATCGTGTCGTGGCGCGCCCGCAGCGAGAAGGCGAGCGCGTCGTCGTCCTCCTCGCGGCGCGCCAGCGCCGTGGACCGTACGGTCAGTTCCTGTGCGAGCTGGGCCGGATCGAGCCGCCGCGGATCGGTGCCGCCGCCGATCAGGGTGCGGTGGGCCTCCCGGAGCAGCCCCGCGGTCTGCGCCTCGCGCCCCGGGACGCCGCCCCGGCGGTGCAGGGTGAGCGCCACGCGGGCCAGCAGTTCGGCGTCGCGCAGCTCACGGGCGGGGGCGGCGGCCCGTTCGAAGTACCGCCAGGCCTCCTCCTCCTCGCCGTAGTTCCGCAACTCGCCGCCGAGATCCAGCGCGATCAGCACGGCCCGGCGCGGATCACCGGCCCCGGCCCCCGGCCCATCGCCCCCCGCCCCCGCCTCCGCGCCATCAGCCACCGCCCCCGGCGCATGAGCGCCCGGCGCCGTCCCCTCGGCGATCTCCAGCGCCCGCCGGTAGTGGCCCAGGGTCTCCTCGCCGGCCAGCCTGCTGGAGGCATCCCGCGCCGCCGCCAGCAGCACGTCCAGCCGGCGGTCACGCTCCAGCGCGTCGCCCGCCAGATAGGCGTGCCGGGCCAACTCCGCGGGGAAGAGCCGGCCGTTGAGCGCGGGGTCGCCGTCCAGGGCGCGGACGACCGCGGCGTGGCGGCGCCGTACGTCCTGCTCGGGCAGCGAGACGTACAGCGCCTCCCGTACGAGATCGTGCGCGAAGGCGAACCGGCCGGCCCGCCCGCCCACGACCACCCGGGCGGCCACCGCGCGCTCCAGCAACCGGTCCACATGCGGTACGGGCGCGGCCGTGACGCCTGCCAGCACCCGGCGGTGGAACTCCCGGCCCAGCACGGCGGCCGATGTGAGCAACGCGCTGACTGGCGCCGGCAGTTGGGCGATCCTGCTCCGTACGGCCTGGCTCACCCCGGGCGCCACCGCGGAGAGCGGGCCGCCGCCGTGCCAGAGCCGGGCCGTCTGCTCGACGAAGAACGGATTGCCGCCGGTCCGCCGGTGGACCTCGTCCATGACGGCCGCCTCCGGCTCGCGCCCGGCGGTGAGCGCGAGCAGCGCGCCCACCTCGTCACGGTCGAGCCCGGTCAGCGTCAGCGTCGTCGTCGCCCGCGCGACCAGCGGGAGGAACAGCCCCTGGAGCGGATGGCCCGGCGCCTCCACCTCCACGTCGCGGTAAGCCCCGACGAGCAGCAGCCGCTCGAACCAGGCGTGCTGCGCGGCGAATTCGAGGAGACGCAGCGAGGCGGTGTCCGCCCCGTGCAGATCGTCGAGGACGACCACGACCGGGCGGTCCTGCGCGACGGTGACCAGGGCCGTGGTCACCGCGTCGTACAACACGAAGGCGTCCTGCGGGGAGTTCGCGCCGATCGAGGACCGTAAGGACCGCGCGGACCCCGGCTCCCCCAGCAGCGCCGCGAGCCGGCCGCCCGCCGCTCCCTCGACCTCCGCCCAGCGCCCCTCCCCGACCGCGCGCCGCAGCCCCCGCAGGACCTGCACCCACGGCCAGTACCCCGGCGCGCTGTCCGACTCCCAGCACGAGCCGCCCAGCACGAGCACCCCGCGCCGCCGCGCTTCGTGCGCCGCCCGCGTGACGAGCGCGGTCTTGCCGATGCCGGCCTCGCCCGTGACCAGCGCGAGGCCCCCATGGCTGTCCGTCGTCCGGGCGATCTCCGCCCGGAGGACACCCAGGGGGTGGTCACGCCCGATGAGAGCTGGGGTCATGGTCAAACCATAGGAGACCCCACTGACAACGGACGTTCGTCGCCATCAGATCACTGCGTGACATTCGCGAGAAGCCGCTCGAAAGGCACGACGCCGTCGAACTCGTCCCCGCCTTCGCCGCTTTCGTTGCGCGTCTGACTCTTTTGTCCCTCGCTCCCCCGGTTCAGGTCGCGCGCGGTCCGCCCCTGGAGCAGCCGGCCGAACTCGCCGCCCGCGCGGCCGATCCGGGCCGGCAGTCCGCCCGCGTGCGTGTCGGCCCCGGCGCCCCAGTCGTCCGTCGCGGCGAACACGGCGGTCGGCAGGGTCAGCGCGTGGAGGTACGAGAACAGCGGGCGCATCGCGTGCTCCACCACGAGGGAGTGGCGGGCGGTCCCACCGGTGGCCGCGAGCAGCACGGGTGTCCCGGTGAGCGCGTCGGGGTCGACCAGGTCGAAGAACGACTTGAACAGCCCGCTGTACGAACCGGCGAACACCGGCGTCACCGCGATCACCCCGTCCGCCGCGCTCACCGCCGCCAGCGCCGCGCCGAGCGCGGCTGAAGGAAAGCCGGTGACCAGGTGGTTCGCGATGTCGACGGCCAGCTCGCGCAGCTCGACGATCTCCACCTCCGCCTTGCGGTCCTCGGCGGCGAGCGCCCGCAAGGACGCCTCCGCCAGCCGGTCGGCCAGCAGGCGCGTCGAGGACGGCTTGCCGAGACCGGCCGATACGGCGACCAGCTTCAGCGGTTCCACGGAGCCGCCGGACGCGGCAGCGGTGGCGATGACGGAGGAGTCGGCGGGGGTGGCGGGCGGCACGACGGCCATGGTCAGACCTCCTTCTTCCCGGCCGCGGCGACGGCCGGAGCGACGGCCGGGTGAAGCGGCCCCTCCGGAACCCCGCCGGGCCGCAGGTTCGCGAACTCCTTGCGCAGTACGGGCACGACCTCCTCGCCCAGCAGGTCGAGCTGTTCCAGCACCGTCTTCAGCGGCAGCCCCGCGTGGTCCATCAGGAAGAGCTGGCGCTGGTAGTCGCCGAAGGTCTCGCGGAAGGACAGCGTCTTCTCGATGACCTCCTGCGGGCTGCCCACGGTCAGCGGGGTCTGCTCGGTGAACTCCTCCAGGGAGGGACCGTGCCCGTACACCGGCGCGTTGTCGAAGTACGGCCGGAACTCCCGTACGGCGTCCTGCGAGTTCTTCCGCATGAACACCTGGCCGCCGAGACCGACGATCGCCTGCTCGGGAGTGCCGTGGCCGTAGTGCGCGTACCGCTTGCGGTAGAGGTTGATCAGCTTCTGGAAGTGCCCCTTGGGCCAGAAGATGTTGTTGGCGAAGAAGCCGTCCCCGTAGAAGGCGGCCTGCTCGGCGATCTCGGGCGACCGGATCGACCCGTGCCAGACGAACGGCGGAACCCCGTCCAGCGGCCGGGGCGTCGAGGTGAAGCCCTGGAGCGGCGTACGGAACTTGCCCTCCCAGTCCACGACGTCCTCGCGCCACAGCTTGTGGAGCAGCGCGTACTTCTCGATCGCGAGCGGGATGCCCTGCCGGATGTCCTCCCCGAACCAGGGATAGACCGGCCCGGTGTTCCCCCGCCCCATCATCAGGTCGACGCGCCCGCCGGCCAGGTGCTGGAGCATCGCGAAGTCCTCGGCGATCTTCACCGGGTCGTTGGTGGTGATGAGGGTGGTGGAGGTGGAGAGGATGAGGCGCTCGGTGGTGGCCGCGATGTAGCCGAGCATGGTGGTCGGCGAGGAGGGCACAAAGGGCGGGTTGTGGTGCTCACCCGTCGCGAAGACGTCCAGCCCCACCTCCTCGGCCTTCCGCGCGATGGCGACCATCGCCTTGATCCGCTCGTGCTCGGTCGGTGTACGTCCGGTCGTCGGGTCGGTCGTGACATCGCCGACAGTGAAGATCCCGAACTGCATCGAGCTCACCTCTCGCCTCTTCGGTGGACTGGCGTCTGATCGGCTCCATCGAAATGGTTTAATTTTCAACTTTGCCAACCGCACCGTACAACGGCAGGGGACTCGAAATCTATTCCGGCCCCGCGACGGGGGGTCCGCCCTGCGACCCCAGGTCACTTTAAGTAGATTTGTCATACCAATCCGGAACCCTTGGGTCCGTGATGCCCCTCCTGGTGGGTGGAAGATGCCGGCACGCCCGAGAGGCCCTAGGAGAACGCCGATGCCGCACGCCCGCCATAAGACCCGCCATAAGAAGGGGGACGGAGCAGGGGCGAGCCCTCATAAGCCTCACAAGAAGGAGCGGCGTAAGAGGTGGGTCCTCGGGCTGGCCGTGGCCCTCGTGCTGGGGGCGGGTGCCTGGCCGTCCGTCCTCGGCGCCCTCGGGGTCTTCTCCGACACCGGCGACCCGATCAGCTTCGACCAGGGCGGGGACATGGCCCCCACGCCCGCCGCAGAGGGCGGCGGCGGGCGGCGGCAGGCGGCGGCCGGGGCGTCCGAGGTGCTGATGCCGACCGGGCCGGCCGCCGCGTTCACCGTGGCCGCCACCGTTCCCGAGGACGGGTCCAAGATCGCTGTCACGACGCTGCGGGGGAAGAAGTCCGGATTCACGGGCCGGGTCTGGGTCTGGGCGCCGCCGCAGTACAAGGACCCGAAGTACGCGAAGAGCGGGTTCCCGGTCATGATCGCGCTGCCCGGGGGCGCCGGTTACCCGGTCAACTACTGGATGGGTACGGATCTGAAACTGGAGGCGAGCATCGCCCGGTGGTCCCGGGAGGGCAAGAGCCTGCCCTTCATCCTGGCCATGCCGGTGCTCAACCCCCGCCCCGACACCGGCGGGCTCTACTGGGACGCCAGCGACATCCCCGGCCAGCCGAAGATGGGCACCTGGCTGACCGAGGACGTACCCGACCTCGTCAAGGCGAACTTCCGCACCCTGAAGTCGCGCGACGGCTGGGCGATCATGGGGTCGTCCACGGGCGGATTCGCCGGGCTGAAGTCCGTCCTCCAAAAGCCCCGCCAGTTCAAGGCGGCCCTCGTCTCGGGCCCGGACCTCGTACCGGACTCCCGGCTGTGGGCCGGACACGAACAGCAGGAGCGGGAGAACGATCCGACGGTCCTCGCCCCCGAGCTGATCAGGGCGAAGGGCCCTGACGTCTACCTCGCCTTCCAGGTGGGCACGGTCGGCTCGGACGCCCGGACCAGGCCGAAGGTCGAGGAGTTCGTCCGTACGTACACCAAGGGGCCGATCAGGACCCGGCTCAGCGTGATCCAGGGCGGCGGTCACAATGCGCGCACATACGTGCCGAACATGGCCGACGCCGGTCTGATCCAGTGGATCAGCGCCCATATGCGCGGACCGGTCCCCGCCCCCTGACCCGCACCGGCTCCCGGCCCGCCGGGAGCCCTGCCTGACCCTCCCGTGCCTGACCCTCCCGTGCCTGGCACTCGCAGGGAGAGGCTACGGCGTCCGGGGCGACCCATACTCGGATCCATGAGCGGAAAAGTGCAGCTCGGAGAGTTTCTGCAGGCACGGCGCTCCCGGCTCCGCCCGGAGGACGTCGGGGTGCCCACCTACGGGGAGCGGCGGCGCGTGCCGGGGCTCCGGCGCGAGGAGCTGGCGCTGCTGGCGGGCGTGAGCGCGTCGTACTACGCCCGGCTGGAGCAGGGGCACTCGATGAACGCCTCGCCGGACGTGCTGGACGCGATCGCCCGCGCCCTGTGCCTGGACGAGGCCGAACGCCTGCACCTGTACGACCTGGCCCGTACGGCCAAGCGCCGGGGCCGGGGGCGGCGGCCCGCACCGGAGCGGGTGACGGAGGCGGCCGGTCAACTCCTGGATTCGCTCCCGGACGTGCCCGCGCTGGTGCTCGGCCGCCGCAACGACGTCCTGGCGTGGAACCGGCTGGGCCACGCGCTGTTCGCCGGGCATCTCGACCCCGACGCCCCGGACCGGGCCGGTGAGCGGCCCAACATGGTCAGGATGGTGTTCCTCGACGCCCACACCCGCGACCTGTACGCGGACTGGCCGGCCAAGGCCAGATCGGTGGTGGGGAATCTGCGTCTGGTGGCGGGCCAGTACCCGGACGACACCGCGTTGCACGCACTGGTGGGCGAACTCAGCTCCAAGAGCGAGGACTTCGCGTCGATGTGGGCCGATCACCGCGTCAAGGCGTGCAACGTCGCCGTCCACGAGATGCGGCACCCGCTCGTCGGCACGCTGACCGTCACCCAGCAGACCCTGGGCCACGGGCCGGGCCGGAGCGTCGTGCTCGCCACGACGGACAGCGGCTCGCCCTCGCGTACGGCGCTGACCCTGCTCGTCCAGGCCGTGGCACCGCCGCCCGGCTCCCCGGTCGGTTCCTCCGTGTCCCGGCCCGGGGTCAGCACGGGCTGACCTCCCCTCTTCCCTCTTCTTCCCTCTCTCTGTTCCCTGTGCGTCGGCGTGGCGCTGCCGCATGCCCGAAATCAGTCAAGGAGACCGGAACACCATGCGGAACCAGAACCAGAACCAAAGTCGGAGTCGGAGTCAGGATCCGCACGTGTACGGACTCGCGCTCGGCGAGGTCACCATCACCCGCGTCGGGGAGTTCTCCGGCCCCGTAGGGATGACCCCCGACGTCTTCTTCCCCGGCAGTACGGACGAGGCATGGCAGCGCCACCGCCCCGTACTGGCCCCCGACTTCCTGGATCCCGACACCAACATCTGCGTGTCCGCGCTCCAGACATGGGTGCTGCGCAGCGAGGGCAGGACGATCCTGATCGACACCGGGGCCGGCAACCACAAGGAGCGGCCGTACGCGCCGGTCTGGGGCCATCTCGAAACGGGCTATCTGGAGAACCTGGCCCGTGCCGGGGTCCGGCCCGAGGACGTGGACGTCGTCGTCAACACGCATCTCCATCTCGACCATGTCGGCTGGAACACCGTTCTGCGGGACCGGACCTGGGTGCCGACCTTCCCCAACGCCACTTATCTGATGCCCAAGGCGGACTTCGACTTCTGGAACCCGGCCCACGCGAACGCGTCGGTGTTCGGGCCCGGTAACCAGAACGTCTTCGAGGACAGCGTCGCGCCGGTCCACGCCGCCGGTCAGACGGTGCTATGGGAGGACAGCCACCGTATCGACGCCAATCTGCGGCTGGAGGCGGCCCCCGGGCACACCCCCGGCTCCAGCGTGATCACCCTGGACTCCGGAGGCGACCGCGCGGTGTTCGTCGGCGACCTGCTGCACACTCCGCTCCAGATCATGGAGCCCGACCAGAACAGTTGCTTCTGCGAGGACCCGGCCGGGGCCCGCGCCACCCGTCACCGGATCCTCGGCCGGGCCGCCGACCACAACGCCCTGGTCCTCCCCGCCCACTTCGCCGGTCATGGCGCGCTGGAGGTACGGCGCGACGCGGGCACCTTCGGTATCAAGGAATGGGCTCCGTTCGCGCGGCTCCGGACGGACCGCCCGTGAACCGCCGTCCCGAGGGCCGCCCCTCCCCGCTCACCGTCGCCACGGAGAGCGGCGCCGTACGGGGCCGCCGCCACGGCGGTACGGCCGTCTTCCACGCCATCCCCTACGCCGCCGCCCCCGTGGGCCGTGCCCGGTTCGCCCCGCCCCGGCCGCACACCCCGTGGGCCGGGGTGCGCGACGCCACCGAACCGGGCCCCACTGCCCCGCAGGCCCGGCGCGACGCGTTCGGTGCCCTGGACATGTCCCCGTACTTCGGCCCTGGTTGGGTCAGGGGGGAGGACTACCTCACCCTCACCGTCCACGCGCCCGTGGACGGAAGCGTGGCCATGGACGGAAGCGTGGCCGCCCGGCCGGTGATGGTCTTCGTGCACGGGGGCGGCTTCGTCGCCGGATCGCCCCGCTCCGCGCTGTACGACGGCGCCGCCTTCGCCCGCGACGGCGTCGTGCTGGTCACCGTGGCCTACCGCCTGGGCGTCGCGGGCTTCCTCGACCTGCCCGGCGCCCCCGCCAACCGCGGCCTGCTCGATGTCGTCGCAGCGCTGGGGTGGGTGCGCGACAACATCGCCGCGTTCGGCGGCGACCCCGGCAACGTCACCCTGTTCGGCCAGTCCGCGGGGGCCACCCTCACCGGCGCCGTCCTGGCCGAACCGGCCGCGCGCGGGCTCTTCCGGCGCGCGATCGTGCAGAGCGGCAGCGGACTCGGGGCGCACACCCCCGAACAGGCCGCACGGGTCACGGACGCGGCGGCCCGCGCGCTGGGGGTACGGCCCCGGCTCGACGCCTTCGCCGCGCTGCCCGACGAACGGCTCGTGGAGATCATGCCCCGGCTCGCGGGCATCGATCTCATCACCGCGACCCATCTCGACCCCCTGGCCGGCCTCACCCCGTTCAGCGTCGTACGGGACCGCCAGCCCGCCGACGCCCTGACCGCGCACGCGTACGGCGTCGATCTGCTGGCGGGCGTCAACTCCGAGGAGGGGAACCTCTATCTGGCCCCGCAGGGGCTGCCGGCCTCCACCACACCCGCCGAACTCGACGCCCTCGCCGCCCGCACGCACCGCGACCCGGGCGCACGCGTCGCGGCCCACCGCGCCCGCCGGCCGGGCGCCACCGACGGCGAACTGCGCGCCGCCGTCCTGGGCGACGCGCTCTTCGGCGACGGCACCCGGCACCTGCTCGACGCCCACGCCACCGGCGCCGGCACCGGCACCGGCACCGGCACTAGCGACGCCGTCACGGCTGCCGGCGCCGGGCGGACCTACGCGTACGAGTTCGCCTGGCGCTCGAACGCCCTGGGCGGGCGGCTCGGCGCGGCCCACACCGTAGAGCTTCCGTTCGTCTTCGACACCACGCACCTGCCTCAACTGCACGGTCCCGGCGGCCTGCTGGGGACGCAGGCCCCGCCGCCCGAGCTGGCGCCGCGCACGCACGCCGCCTGGGTCGCCTTCGCCCGTACCGGCGATCCGGGCTGGGAACCGTACACGCCCGGACGGCGCGTCACCCGGCGCATCGCGGAGGAGTGAACGCCGGTTGGCATCTCCCCGAAGAAGACATTAGGTTAGGCTCCCCTAACCATTCCGTGGGAGTCGAGTCCCTGACAGCTCCTCAGCAAAACCTTTGCGGTGCAAGCTGTTGGGCATGCGCCCCTTCCGCCGCACCCCCCACCCCGAGGTAGTGCCAGCCGTGCCCGACCCGCTCCGACCTCCTCCCGGCGACACCCTTCCGCGTGATGTCCCGATCGAGCGGATACGCACGAGGGATTTGATCGTTCTTCCCTACGCGGGCTCGTACGACCGGGAGTTCGTCCTTCCTCGCATCTCCGGAGTCGTGTCATGACCGTGCCCCCCTCGACCGTGCCGCCCGTCGCCCTGCCGGCCCAGGCCACCGCCGCGACCGTGGCGGCCGACGCCATCCTGCGGCGCCAGCGCGCCCGGGAGTCCTCGGCACGCACCTACGCCCGCTCGTTCCCGATCGTCCCCGTCCGCGCCTCGGGCATGACCGTCGAGGGGACGGACGGCCGCCGATACCTCGACTGCCTCTCCGGCGCGGGCACTCTCGCCCTCGGCCACAACCACCCCGTCACCCTGGAGGCCGTCCGGCGCACGATGGACAGCGGAGCGCCGCTGCACGTCCTCGATCTGGCGACCCCGGAGAAGGACGACTTCACGGACGCGCTCTTCGCCACCCTGCCGAGCGGCTTCGCCGACCGCGCCCGGGTCCACTTCTGCGGGCCCGCCGGTACGGACGCGGTCGAGGCTGCCCTGAAGCTGACGCAGACCGCGACCGGGCGGAGCGGGCTGCTCGCGTTCACCGGCGCGTACCACGGCATGACGGCCGGCGCGCTGGGCGTGACCGGCAGCGTCGCCGTCAAGGAGCGGGTCGCGGGCGGCGGGGCCGAGGTGACGCGGCTGCCGTACCCGTACGCGTACCGCTGCCCGTTCGGCGTCGGCGGCGAACACGGGGCCGCCCTCGCCGCCACGTACACGGAGCGGCTGCTCGACGATCCGGCGGGCGGTGTCGTGCCGCCCGCCGCGATGATCGTCGAGGTGGTACAGGGAGAGGGCGGCGCGGTGGCGGCGCCCGACTCCTGGCTGCGCGAGATGCGGCGGCTCACGTCGCAACGCGAGATTCCGCTGATCGTGGACGAGGTCCAGACGGGCGTCGGGCGTACGGGCGCCTTCTGGGCCGTCGAACACAGCGGGATCACCCCCGACGTACTGGTCCTGTCGAAGGCGATCGGCGGCGGGCTGCCGATCGCCGTGATCGTGTACGACGAGAAGTACGACGGCTGGCTGCCCGGCGCCCACACCGGCACCTTCCGCGGCAACACCCTGGCCATGGCGGCGGGCGCGGCGACGCTGCGGTTCGTGACCGCCGAGGGGCTGAGCGAGCGCGCGGCGACCGTCGGCGCCCGGATGACGGCACGCCTCGACGGCCTGCGCGCGGAGCTCCCGGCGATCGGCGACGTACGGGGGCGGGGGCTGATGATCGGCGTCGAACTCGTCGACGCGGAGGCGCCGTCGGACTCCTGCGGCGCCCGCCCGGTCGACGCGGAACTGGCCGTGCGGGTACGGGCGGCCTGTCTGGACCGGGGACTGATCGTGGAGCTGGGCGGGCGGTTCGACGCGACCGTACGGCTGCTGCCACCGCTGACCATCACGGACGAGCAGGCGGATGCGGTGGTGGACCGGCTGGCGGACGCGATCGCGACGGTTTCGAAGGACGCGGCCCAGGGACGGCAGGCATGACCACGCACACCCGGACACAGACGGCCACGCCGGAGGGCGCGCCGCCGGCCCCGCCGGAGGGCGCGCTGCCCATTCCGGCGCAGACCAGGACGTCGGCCGCCTCGGCGCACGTCGCGGCGCCCGGCCCGGAGCAGGGCGCGGCGCCCGGCCCGGAGCAGACCGGGACGTCGGCCGCCCCGCTCTCCGGTGGTACCGGCGGGCCGCAGGCCCTGGAGCCGCTGGTCGCGACCGTTCTGGCCGCCCTCACCGAGGGTGCCGAACGCCGCGACGGCCCCGTCGCCCCCGGCCGCCCCGAGGACATCGCCGCCTCGGTCGCGGAAGCCCTCGCGAGCGGTACGGGCACCGGCGCGGCCAAGGGCGGAGCGACCGGGCACGGCGGCGACGGAGCGAACGGACTCGGCGTCTCCGCCGTGCTCGCGCGGCTCACCGAACTCCTCGCCCACGGCAGCGCCGACCCCGCCGACCCCGCCTGCGCCGCCCATCTGCACTGCCCGCCCCTCGCGATCGCCGTCGCCGCCGACCTGGCCGTCTCCGCGCTCAACCCCTCCCAGGACTCCTGGGACCAGGCGCCCGCCGCGACCACCCTGGAGACCCTGCTGCTCCAGGAGATGGCCCGGCTCGTGGGGTACGACGACACGCGCGCCGCCGGGGTGCTCACCTCCGGCGGTACGGAGTCGAACCTGATGGGCCTGATGCTCGCCAGGGACCGGGTCCTCGGCGCCGCGACCGGCCGGCAGGTCGAACTCTCCGGCGTGGCCGCGAGCGGATCCGCGGGCCGGCCCCGCATCCTCGCCTCCGCGGCCGCGCACTTCTCCGTCCAGCGCGCCGCCGCCCTCCTCGGGCTCGGCGAGGACGCGGTCGTCCCCGTCGCCGTCGACCACGAACTCCGGATGGATCCGCGAGCGCTGGCCGCCGCGCTCGACGGATGTGCCGCTCGCGGTGAACTCCCCGTCGCCGTCGTGGCCACCGCGGGCACCACCGACACCGGCGCCGTCGACCCGCTGCGCGCCTGCGCCGCCCTCGCCGCCGCGCACGGCGCCTGGCTGCACGTCGACGCGGCGTACGGCGGCGGCGCCCTGCTCTCCGACCGGCTCGCGCCGCTGCTGGACGGGCTCGCGCTCGCCGACTCCGTCTCCCTGGACTGGCACAAACTCGGCTGGCAGCCGGCCGCGGCCGGGATCTTCCTGGTCCGCGCGTCGGAGACATACGCCTCGCTCGCGCGCCGCGCGGTCTACCTCAACCCCGCGGACGACGAGGACGCCGGCTACCCGAGCCTGCTCGGCCTGTCGCTCCGTACCACCCGGCGCGCCGACGCCTTCAAGATCGCGGTCACGCTGCGGGCCCTGGGCCGGGACGGGCTCGGACGGCTGGTCGACGCCTGCCGGGAGCTGGCGCTGGCGGGCGCGCACGGTGTACGGGAACACCCCCGGCTGGCGCTGCACTCCGAACCGGTGCTGACCGCCTTCCTGTTCCGGTACGTACCGAACGGCGAGGCCGAGGCCGAGGACGGGACGGCGGCCGCGGCCAGGAGCGACGACATCAACGCACGGCTGCGCCGCAGGCTGCTGCGCGAGGGCCGGGCCGTCGTCGGCCGTACGGAGCTGCCGGGCGAGGGCCCCGGCCGCGTACGCCTCAAGCTCACCCTGCTCAATCCGTACGCCACGACCGACGACGTGGACCGGCTGCTGGCGGCGGTCGTGGCCGCCGGAGAGACGGAGGAGGCGGAGGAGACAGGAGAGGCGGAGGAGAGGGAAGGGGCGGAAGAGACGGGTGTGATGAGGTGAGGTCATCGCAGGGGGCCGCCGAACCACCGGCTCCCGCCCGCTTCGTAACTCCCCGCCCCCACCGTCCCCTTGCGGAGGCCCAGCAGTGACGACCCCTCACGACAGCCACGACCTCGGCAACCCCGGTGAGATCCACGGAGATGTCCCCGGCGATGTCTACGACCTCGTCGGGGTCGGGATCGGCCCGTTCAATCTCTCGCTGGCCGCCCTCGCGGACGGTGTCCCCGGGGCCGGGCCGCGTACGCTCTTCCTCGACGCCAAACCCGCCTTCTCCTGGCATCCGGGGCTGCTGCTGGAAGGAACGATCCTTCAGGTCCCGTTCCTCGCCGACCTGGTGACCATGGCGGACCCGACCAGCCGCTGGTCGTACCTCAACTACCTCCGCGAACACGACCGGATGTTCCCGTTCTTCTTCTCGGAGCGCTTCCACATACCCCGCCGCGAGTACGACCACTACTGCCGCTGGGTCACCGAGAACCTGCCATCCTGCCGCTTCGACGCCCGCGTCACCGACCTGACCTGGGACGAGAGCGCCGAGGCCTTTCTCGTGACCCACCGCTCGTCCGACGGCACCGACTCGTCCGTACGGGCCCGCCAGGTCGTTCTGGGCATCGGTACGGACCCGGTCGTCCCTGACCCGCTGCGCCCGTATCTCCACGGCGACGGCGACGGCGACGGGGACAGGGACGGCGCGAGTGGCCGCGACGGCGGTACGCGGGTGCTGCACAGCGCCGACTACCGCACCCACCGCACCCGGCTGGCCGGCCTCGACGACGTCACGGTCCTCGGGGCCGGCCAGTCCGGCGCCGAGGTCGTCCTCGACCTGCTGCGCCACCAGGACGGCGGCGGCGCGGGCGGCCCGTACGTGCGCTGGCTGGCGCGTACGCCCGCGTTCGCGCCCATGGAGTACTCCAAGATCGGCCTGGAGCACTTCACGCCCGACTACATCCGCTACTTCCGCGCCCTGCCCGAAGCGCGCCGCGAACGGCTCGTACGCGAGCAGTGGCAGCTCTACAAGGGCGTCAGCGAGGAGACGCTGGGCGAGATACACGACGAGCTGTACGAGCGGACGATAGGCGGCACGGAGCCACGCGCCGCGCTCCACCCGGGCGTGGCGGTCGAGGGGATGGAGCGGCGGGGCGGCGGCTACGTACTGACGTGCCGCCACACCGAGCAGGACGAGCTGTTCGAGGTACGGACGGCGGCGGTCGTCTCGGCGACCGGGTACGCGGCGGCGCGCCCCGGCTTCCTGGACGGCCTGGCGAAGCTGGTGGACTGGGACGAGCGGGGCCGCTACCGCGTCGACGGCGACTACCGCGTCGCGCTCGACCGGCGGGTCTCCGGCGCGCTCTACGTCCAGAACGCCGAACTGCACACGCACGGCGTCGGCGCCCCCGATCTGACCCTGGGCGCGTGGCGCGCGGCGACGATCCTCAACGCGGTGGCGGGGCGGACGGTGCTCCGGGTGCCGGAGCGTGCGGCATGGACGACCTTCGGCGCCCCGGGGACGCCGGCCCCCGTCCCCGAGGAGAGCCCCTGATGAACCGCCCGGCCCGCGACGCCTGGGCGCGGACCGGGCGGCGGCTGCTGGTCGAGGCCGTGGAGGAGTTGGCGTACGAGGACCTGTCCGTCCCGGTGCGGGAGGGCGCCCCCGGCTACCGGCCGGCGGACTCGTAGCTCTTCTCCACGGCGTCCAGGATCTGACCGGCGCCCGTGTAACCGATGCCGAGCATCCACAGGTTGTCGTCGACCTTGAAGGCCGTCTTCTTCTTCACCGCTACGAGGTTCTTCCAGAGCGGCCCCGCCGTCGTCTCTGTCTCCTTGGACTTCTTGGCGTCCCCGTAGGCGGAGTAGAAGATGACGTCCGCGTCGGCCTTGTCGATCTGCTCCGGACTGACGTCGAGGGAGAAGCCGTCCTTGTCCTGGTTGGCGGGGCGGCCGACCTGGAGGTCCTTGAAGAGGGAGCCGACGAAGGTGTCGTTGAGGTAGAGCCGGGTGTCCGCGCCCTCGATGAACCGTACGAAGCCGACCTTGAGCCGCTTGGCCTTCTCGGGCCCGCCGAGCGCCTCGGTCACCCGCGTGACGTGTGCTTCGTACTCCGAGACGACCTCCTTCGCCTCGTTCTTCTTACCGAGCGCGTCGGCGTGCAGTTCGAAGTTCTTCCGCCAGGAGGGACCTGTGGTGTCGGAGAAGACGGTGGGGGCGATCGCGGAGAGCGCCTCGTAGCTCTTCTCGTCGCGGACCTTGCTGCTCAGGATCAGGTCCGGCTTCAGTGCGTTGATCGCTTCGAGGTTGGGCTGTGCGATGAGCCCGACGGGCTTGATGCCCCCCAGCCGGCCGGCGGGCAGGTAGGTGGAGAAGGGCGCCTTGTCGACGACGGTGGTGGCCCCGACCGGGGTGACCCCGAGGGTGACGGCCGAGTCGAGCGCGTCGGTGTCCAGCACGACGACCCGCCGGGGCGCGTCCTTGACCTTCACCTCGCCCATGACGGTCGCGACGGTGTGCGTCGCACCGCCGCCGGAGTCGCTGTCCGTGCCCTGGCCCTGGCCCGTGCCCTGGCCGGCCGGCTCGCCGCCGCCGCCGCAGGAGGTGAGCGTGACGGCGAGCGCGGTGACGGCGGCTGCCACGGCGATACGTCGGGTGGCGGCCACGGTGGCACGGCGGGTGAGGATTCTGGACACGGCGGCGGGCCTCCCTGACGGCGGCCCGGATCCTGCCCCGGACCAAGTAAGGCAAACCTAACGTACGGTCCGTCACCGATCTCCCCGGGGCGAGCGGATCACCCGGCCCTGAGCAGGAGTTCGGTGAGCTCCTTCGGCAGGGTGACCATGCAGTCGTGGCCGACCGCCAGCGTCCACACCTGGGCCGGGTCGCCGTTGGGCTGTGTCGCGGGAACGGGACGCCGGGCGATGCCCTCCGGCACGCCGACCGTGCGGTGGATGTGTGCCCGGGGGATCGCGTTCATGGCCGGGTTGTCCAGGCGGACCGGCTGCTGGAGGCAGCGCACCGGCTGATCCGAGAGCATCCCGCGCAGCCAGGCGATGTCCGCCGGATCCGTGACGCCGAACAGCCCCGAGGGCGGCGGCAGTTCGTGCAGCGGCGGGATCCGCCAGCCGCTCTCCGAGGTCAGGGCGAGATCCCGTGAAGAGATGACCGACGAACCGAACCTGCTGGGCGAGTACGTACGCGCGCGCCGCGAACTCGTCACCCCCCGAGCAGGCCGGGATCCCCGCCGTGGGGGTACGGCGCGTGCCGGGCCTGCGGCGGGAGGAGGTCGCGATGCTCGCCGGCATCAGCGCCGACTACTACCTGCGCCTGGAGCAGGGCCGGGACCGCAACCCCTCCGTACAGGTCCTCACATCGCTGGCCCGGGTGCCGCGACTGGACGACGACGCGACGGCGCACCTGCTCCGCCTGGGCGCCGACAGCCCCCGCCGTCGCCACCGGCCCCGGCACCTGCCCCGGAGGGAGACCATTCCGTCGAGCAGCGCCCAGCTCGTCGCCACGCTTCAGCTCCCCGCTCTGGTCGAGAGCCGTTACTTCGACGTCCTCGCCGCCAATGCCCTGGCGACCGCGCTGTCACCGCGCCTCACCGTGGGGGCCAACCGTCTGCGGGACCTGTTCCTCGACCCCGCCGAGCAGGCCCTCCACCCGGACTGGGAGAACGCCGCCCAGGGCATGGTCGCCGGCTTCCGCGAGTCCGTGGGCACCGACACGGACGACCCCCGTTTCACCGAGCTGGTCGCCGAACTCTCCCTGGCCGGCCCCCTCTTCCGCCGACTCTGGGCCCGCCACGACGTGGAGGCGTGCGAAGGAGTCCCTGCGGGCCCGGAGCAGCCGGGAACTGCGCGACGTCGTCGAGCAGACCGCCGCCGAGCGCTCCACGACGCCGCGCGCCCTGCCCCGGGAGGCGAAGAAGGAACTCGTGCGACGCCTGTACGAGGACGGCTACTTCGACACCCGTAACGCCGCCCAGGCCGTGGCCGACCTCCTCGACATCTCCCGGGCCGGCGTGTACGCCTACACGAAGTGACGACGACGGGACCGGTCCGCCCGGCGCCCCCACCCGAGGTCCCGCCCGGCCCGCCCGATCCGCCCGATCCGCCCGCCCCCGACCGACGCGAGGAACCCCATGGCCGCCGCCGCCCTGCCCGTGACCTTCGACGACATCCGCGAGGCCGCCGTACGCCTCGACGGCATCGCCCACCGCACCCCCGTGCTGACCTCCCGCACCCTCGACGCCCGCGTCGGAGCCGAGGTGTTCGTCAAGTGCGAGAACTTCCAGCGGGCCGGTGCCTTCAAGTTCCGCGGCGCCTACAACGCCGCCGCCCAACTGTCCCCCGCGCAGCTCGCCCGGGGCATCGCCGCCTACTCCTCCGGCAACCACGCCCAGGCCATCGCGCTGGCCGCCCGGGACCTGGGCAGCACCGCCGTCGTCCTGATGCCCGAGGACACCCCCCGGTCGAAGCGGGAGGCCACCGCCGGATACGGCGCGGAAGTCGTCACGTACGACCGCTACACCCAGGACCGCACCGCGCTGGGCGAAGCGCTCGCCGCCGAACGCGGCCTCACGCTCATCCCGCCCTACGACCATCCGCACGTCATCGCGGGCCAGGGCACCGCGGCCCTCGAACTCTTCGAGGAGACCGGGGAACTTGACCTGCTCCTCGCACCCGTGGGCGGCGGGGGCCTCATGGCCGGCAGCGCCCTCACCGCCAAGGCCCTGTACTCCCGTATCCGCGCCGTCGGTGTCGAACCCGCCGACGGTGACGACACCAAGCGCTCCCTGGAAGCCGGTGAACGCGTCACCGTCCCCGTGCCCAGGACCCTCGCCGACGGCCAGGCGCTGCCCACCCCCGGCGAGATCACCTTCGCCGTCAACCGGCGACTCCTCGACTCCATCGCCCTCGTCGGCGACGACGAGATCCGCGACGCCATGCGCTTCGCCTTCGAACGGCTCAAGATCGTCCTCGAACCCAGCGGCGCGACCGCCCTCGCCGCGCTCCTCGCCGGACGCGTCGAGCACCGCGCCCGGCGGATCGGCCTCATCGCCTCCGGCGGAAACATCGACACCCGGCGCTTCGCGGACATCGTCACCACCTGACCCGCCGGTCCGACCTCCGGGACGACCCGCCGGTCCGACCCCGGGACGACCCGCCGGCGACTTTGCCATCTCTTTACAACCGGTCCCCCCGCTGCCTCGTCTCTCCGCTCGATCCGTAAGGCAGCCCGCCCCGTCCACCGGGCGGGCGGACCGACGAAAAGAGCGATTCATGCGCCGAACTGTCCTCAGTGCCGTAGCACTCGCGTGCACCGCCGTACTCGCGGGCGCCGTCCCCGCGTTCGCCGACGGTGTGAGTCCGACCCGGGTCCCCACGACCGCGCCCAAGACCGCCCCCACCCCGGCCCCGGCCACCACCCCCGACCAGGGCCCCGACGAGGCCACCGCGACCGAGGCCCCGACCGAGGCCCCGACCGAGGCCCCGAAGCAGCCCACGGCCGCGCCCGGCCAGGTCACCGTCGTGCCCAAGGGCGCCCCCGACACCGGTGCCGCGCCCGTGGCGGCGGACTCCGGGGCCGGCGGCGGGCTGATCGGCGGCGGCGCCGCCGCGGCGTTCGCGCTGGGCGGCGCGACGATCCTCGTCGTACGGCGCCGCCGGGCGACCGGGGCATGACCTCGCTCTCCAGGCGCGCCTTCCTGACCACGGCGACCGCGTCGGCCGCCGCACTGCTGGTGGGGTGCGGCGGCGGCGACGGGGCGGGACGCGACACGGCCGCGCGCTCCGGCGGCACGCCGTCGCCGGAGCGCCCGTCCGCGCGTACGGCGCCGGACGACGGGCGCGCGGTGCCGGTCGGACTGGAGATCCCGGCCATCGGGGTCGACACCGCCGTCATGACGCTGGGGCTGGCCCCCGACGGCACCGTGCAGACGCCGCCGATCTCCGCGAACGACCGGGCGGGCTGGTACCAGCACTCGCCGGTGCCTGGCCGCGCGGGCCCGTCGGTGATCCTCGGCCATGTCACGGTCGGCTCCTACGGGGCGGGGGTCTTCCACCACCTCGCCCGGCTCCAGCAGGGCGACCGGATCGTGGCGCGCCTGGAGAACGGTGAGCGGGCGACGTTCGCCGTCACCACCGTACGGACGGTCGCCAAGGCCGATTTCCCGACGGAGGCGGTCTACGGGAACGTGGACCGGCCCGAGCTGCGTCTCATCACCTGCGGCGGAGCCCTCACCGAAGACGGCTACCCCGACAACGTGATCGCCTTCGCCAGGCTGGCGTCCGCGGCCCCCTGACCCCGCCCGAACCCCGAAACCCCGAACGCGTACGCGGGCCCGGGCCGGTGGAGCCGTACTCCAGCGGCCCGGGCCCTCCCCCGCCGCCCCTGCCTCCCCCCACGAGTGCCATCACGACCATGGAGAGCGTTGAAACGGTCCCGCGAGAAAGCAGCGTCCGAGCTGTTCGCCGCGCTCTACCCGCGCCTCTCCGGCTGGTGCCGACGGCTGGTCGACGACGACGAGACGGCCCACGAGATCGCCTCGGAGGCGTTCACCCGGCTGTGGGCGCGCTGGACATCCGTCGCGGAGCCCCAGGGCTTCCTGTACGTCACCGCCGCCAACCTGGTCAGGGACCACTGGCGCAAACTGGAGCGCGAGCGCAGGGCCGTGCACCGCGCCCGGGTCGAAGCCTCCGTCCGTCCGCGGACCGAACAGGACGACCCCTCGGTCCGGCTGCTCGTACAGTCACTGCCGGAACGGCTGCGCGTCCCGATCCTGCTGCACTACTACGCCGACATGCCGATCCGGGAGGTGTCCGTACTGACCGGGCGCAAGGAAGGAACCGTCAAGGCCGACCTCCACGCGGCCCGCGAACTGCTCCGCGCCCACCTGAGGAGAAGCGTTGATCACACACTCTGACGAGGGTCCGGAGTTCGAGCCCGACGACCCGCTCACGGTCATCCTGCGACCGTCCACCGATCATCTCGGCCCGCCGCCCGGCCGGTACGAGGCGATCCGGCGCACCGCCGCCCGCCGCCGGCTGGTCCGCGCAGCGGTGGGAGTCGGGGTGTCCTGCGCCGTCGTCACCCTCGTCGTGCTGCCCCTGCGTTACGCGGCGGAGACGGCGTCCACGTCCCCGACCGCCCCGCTCGCCCCGCCGCCCGCGAGCAGCCCACCGCCCGCACCGACCCCGCCGGCCGAGCCCACGTCGGCGTCGTCGCCCGGCCCGGAACCCACCGGAGAGCCCCCGTCCGGCGGTCGCCCGCCCGGCGTCGACGCCACGACGGAAGCGAGCACCTCGACCGGCGCCCCCTCCCTCGCGCCACCGGCGGTTCCGCCCCCGACCTCGCCGTCGACCGGGGCGACGGCCCCGGACGCGGTCACCACGGTCGACCCGACGCCGAAACCCGGCTCCTAGCTCTTCGGAGCGTCAGGAATCCGGGGAGCTTCGCAACCGCTCCAGCTCCCGGCGGTCCCGCTTCGTCGGGCGCCCCGCGCCCCGGTCCCGCACCGGGACCGAGGGGGCCAGCTCGCGCGGCGGGGGCGGCGGGCTGTTGTCGACGTAGCATTCGGCCGCCACCGGGGGCCCGACCCGTTTCCGTACCGTACGGGAGACCACGACCACCCGGTCGCGGCCCGCGTGGCGCAGCCGGACCTCGTCGCCCGGCTTCACCGTATAGGCGGGTTTGACGCGCTCGCCGTTGACGCGGACGTGGCCCGCGCGGCAGGCCGTGGCCGCCTGGGAGCGGGTCTTGGTGAGCCGTACGGACCAGATCCAGGTGTCGACCCGGGCCGTTCCCTCACCCGACGCCGACACCGGCGCCGCGCCCGCGCTCGTACCGGAAGCCTCAGAAGCCATGCGTCGAGGGTAGCCGGACCCGGCACACGGAAGGGGTGGCGCCGGTCCGAGCGGCGCCACCCCTGGTCATACGTGACTCACGCGGCCCGCGTCACACGCCGATGTCGCGGCCGTCGTTGCGCCAGACCGAGATCACCGACGGGCGGACGATCTTGCCGGGGCCGTCCGGCCAGGTGCTCGCCGGCTTCTCGACCGACGCGCCGTCGATCTCGCCCGGGTGCTGGACCGCGACCAGGACCCGGCGGTCCTGGATGACCGGGCCGCAGGTCTCCGCGCCGTTCGGCATCGTCAGGAACTGCTTCAGCTCACCGCGCCGCTCGCCCTGCGTCGCGACACCGAACAGCCCGTCGTGGTTGCCGAGCGCGTTGCCGTCCGTCGAGATCCACAGGTTGCCGTGCGGGTCGAAGGCGACATTGTCCGGGCAGGAGATCGGGGAGACCTTGTCCTTCGGGAAGCCCGCGAAGTACGTGCCGGGGTCCTTCGGGTCGCCCGCGACCAGGAAGAGCCGCCAGGCGAAGCCGTCGCCCGCCGCGTCGTCCCAGTTTTCCGCCAGCTCCAGGATGTGGCCGTGCTTGTTGGCGTTGCGCGGGTTCGCCTCGTCGGGGCCCGCCTTGCCCGCCTTGCCACGGTCGGTGTTGTTCGTCAGCGCGACGTAGACGCGGCCGGTGCGCGGGGACGGCTCGACGTCCTCGGGGCGGTCCATCTTCGTGGCGCCGACCTTGTCGCCCGCGAGGCGCGTGAAGACGTACACCTCGTCGGCGGACATGCCAGGGACGTGCGAGACATCGCCGGTGGCCAGCGGGATCCACACGCCGGAACCGTCGAACTCGCCGTCGTTCGGCAGCTTGCCCGAGCCGTCGATCTCGCCCGCCGGGCTGTCGCCGGTCAGCTTCGCGACGTACAGCGTGCCCTCGTCGAGCAGCGTGAGGTTGTGCTCGTGCGCGGCGCGCCCGCCGCCCTTCTTCATCTTCTTCGAGGAGACGAACTTGTAGAGGTAGTCGAAGCGCTCGTCGTCGCCCATGTAGACGACGGGCCGGCCGTCGGCGGTCAGGCGCGGCTGCGCGGCCTCGTGCTTGAAGCGGCCGAGAGCGGTGCGCTTACGGGGCGTCGAGTCCGGGTCGTACGGGTCCAGCTCGACGACCCAGCCGAAGCGGTGCGCCTCGTTGGGCTCCTGCTTGAGGTCGAAGCGCTTGTCGAACAGCTCCCACTTGCGCTCACTCGCGCCGGTGCCGATGCCGTACCGCAGATCGGTCGGGCTGGAGCCGTTGGCGAAGTACTGGTTGAAGTTCTCCTCGCCGTGCAGCGTGGTGCCCCACGGGGTGGTGCCGCCCGCGCAGTTGTTGAGCGTGCCGTACACCTTGCTGCCCGTACGGTCGGCGGAGGTGCGCAGCAGCTCGCTGCCCGCGGCAGGACCGGTGAGGCGGAACTCGCTCTTCACGGTGATGCGGCGGTTGAGCTGGTGGCGGGTGACCGCGGTGAGCTTGCCGCTCTTGCGGTCCTCCTCGACCACGACGACGGAGAGGCCGTGGGCCGCCCAGGCGATCTCGACCTGCTCGCGGGTCGGCTTGGCCGGGTCGTACCCCTTGAACATCAGGATCTCGTCCGTGTACTCGTGGTTGGCCACGAGGAGCTGCCGCCCCTGCTCGCCCTTCCCCGTCATGGGGAGCAGGCTCAGGAAGTCGTTGTTGTAACCGAACTGGCCGGCCTGGGCCTTCGCCGTCTGCTTGTCCGGGTTGAAGGCGGGCGCGCCGCGCAGGATCGGGTCGCCCCAGCGGATGACGACGTTCTGGCTGTGGCCGGCGGGGATCGTCACCTTGTCGGCGGTGTTGGGCGCGACGGGGTTGAAGCGCAGCCCCCGGGCGCCGTCGCCCGTGGCGGCCGAGCCGCCGCCGTTCGTACCGGCGTGGCCGTTGCCGACGGCCGGGGCGGCGACGGCCGTGGAACCACCGGGGCCACCGAGGGCGAGCGCGCTGCCGGCGGCGCCCGCGACCGTGACGACCGCGGCGGCCCGCATCATCGAACGCCGCGACAGGGCACCGGCGATGACATCACCGACGTACTCGTTGTCGCTCTTGTTGGGCACCTCGTGGAAGCAGGCGTCGCCACACCGGTAACGGCAGGTCAGGGCGGAACGGCCGCCGGGATGCGGGGAAGAGGGGGAGCTGAGCAGCGGGAGCAGTTTGCGCACGTTCGCCTCCGGTGATGGTTCGGCGCGCACCGCGCCGACAGGGTGTCGGGATGTCTCGGCGGTGACGCTAAGCGCGGGTCCCACCAGGGCGGCAGCCGGAAGATGAACGGCGGGTGAATCCGAATCGACCGAGTGGTCCGGAGAGAGTAATGCCCGGCACGCGCGTTAACGCGGGGCAACGGGGAGGTCGCGCCGATACCCTTCTGCCCGTTACGTAAACCGCCCCTGCCATGGATCACCGGGGACGGCCGCTAACCTTACGTATCCGCCCTGGCCAGGGATGCGCGTTTCCCCGGCGGCGGACACCGCACCCACCTCATCTGAAAGGCTCGCCCATGGGCATTCGGAGCTTGCTGCGCAAGGTGTTCGGACGCGACCGTGCGGAGGAGCGCAACGGGTCGGCATCGGCGTCGGACGCGACGCCGGACGGCGCGCCGGACGTGGCGCCGGACGTGGCGCCGGACGTGGCGACCGACACGGCCCCGGAACCGGCCGCGGGTTCAGCCACGGAGCCGGCCACGGAATCGGCCACGGCCGCTGCTTCGTCCTCGTCCTTGTCTTCGTCCTCGTCATTGTCCTCGTCCTCGCCCTCGGATTCCGCATCCACCGCCGGGGCGGCGTCGACAGCCGTCTCCGTCTCCGTACCGTCCCAGGCGGACCGTGCGGACCGTACGGAGAAGTCGGCCTCCGCGCGGAAGTCGCCCGCGACGGCGAGCGCAGGGACCGGAGCGGGTGCCGGGGTCGGCGCCGGTGCCGCGGACCTGGTGGCGGCGGCGTTCGACAACGCCCGCCCGAGCGAGCCGGAGCGCGGCGTGCCGTCGCAGGCGTCGCGCACCCGCGCGGCCGACGAGCCGCCCGCGGCGGCCCCGACCGTCCCGGCACAGGCGTCGGCCGAGCCGGAGCCGAAGCCGGAAGCGAAAGCGGAAGCGGCGACGAAGCCGGAACCGGAACCGGAACCGCAGACTGATGCGAAGCCCGCGCCCGAGGCGGCAGTTGAGCCCGCGCCGGAAACCGTCATCGAACCCGCGCCCGTCACCGAGCCCGAGCCCGAGGCCGACGTAACGCCCGTGCCCGAGGCCGACGTTCAGCCCGAGGCCGCGCCCGAGCCCACCGCTCCCGCATCCGCGACCCCCGCCCCCGGCCGCCCCGCCCTCTCCCTCGCGCGCGTCAAGTCCCGCGCCCCCGGGCTGGCCGACCGCTACAAGGCCGCCGGCGCCGCGCTCAAGAAGTACGGGCACACCGGCCGTCGCGCCACCGTCTATCTCGTCCTCGACCGCTCCGGCTCCATGCGGCCGTACTTCAAGGACGGCAGCGCCCAGCACCTCGGTGAGCAGGCGCTCGCGCTCTCCGCGCACCTGGACGAGAGCGCGACCGTACCCGTCGTGTTCTTCTCGACCGAGATCGACGGGACCGGGGAGATCGAACTCTCCGCGTACGAGGGGGCGGTCGACGCACTGAACGGCTCCCTCGGCCGCATGGGGCGTACGCACTACCACCGCGCCGTCGAGGAGGTCGTCGCCCACCACGAGAGGGCCGGGGACGGCGGGCCCGCGCTGGTGATCTTCCAGACGGACGGCGCGCCCAGCGCCGTACGCGCCGCCGAGCAGGCGTTCGCCGAGGCAGCCGGACTTCCGCTCTTCTGGCAGTTCGTGGCGTTCGGCGAGGAGGACTCCAAGGCGTTCGACTTCGCGCGGAAACTCGGTGCGGACGAGGCCACCGCCAACGTCGGCTTCTTCCACGCGGGCCCGGCCCCGCGCGAGGTGCCCGACGCCGCGTTCTACCGCGGGCTGCTCGCCGCCTGGCGCCCCGACACCACCCTGTAGCAGGACCTCCCGCACAGCGGGACCTCCCGGCCGGCGGACAGCGGCTCTCCCCGCTGCTCCGCCGGGGCCGGGCCGTCCACGGAAAGCGGGCGGTACGCTCGCCCCATGGACCCCCAGCAGCTCGCCCACCTCGCGCATCTGCGCCGGGCGCGGGATCTGGTCGACCGGGAGTACGCCCGTCCGCTCGACGTGCCCGCCATGGCCCGCCACGCGCTGATGTCGCCGGGGCACTTCTCCCGGGCGTTCCGGGCGGCCTACGGCGAGACGCCGTACAGCTATCTCATGACCCGGCGGGTGGAGCGGGCGATGGCGCTGCTGCGCGCCGGCGCGAGCGTGACCGATGCGTGCATGGAGGTCGGCTGCACCTCGCTCGGCTCGTTCAGCTCACGGTTCACCGAGCTGGTGGGGATGACGCCGAGCGCGTACCGGGCCCGCGAGCACGACGCCGTCGTGGCGATGCCCACCTGCATGGCGAAGGAGCGCACCCGGCCCGCCAGGCGGCGGCCCGCCGACCCGGAGCAACCGGTCAGGATTGAAGAAGCGGTCCGCGCGGCCCACGTCTAGCGTGGATTCCATGAACCTCTCACTCCAGTACTGCAATATCACCGTCAACGACATGGACGAGTCCCTCGCCTTCTACCGCGACGCGCTCGGCTTCGAGGTGCGCAACGACGTCTCCTCCGGCGAGTTCCGCTGGGTGACCCTCGGCAGCGCGTCCCCGTCGGACGTCGAGCTGGTGCTCTCCGAGCCGCACGCCGGCCGCTCCCAGGCGGACGGCGACGCGCTCCAGGAACTGCTCACCAAGGGCGTCCTCCAGCAGATCATCTTCCGTACGGACGATGTCGACGCGGCCTTCGAGAAGGTACGGGCCTCCGGCGCCGAGGTGCTTCAGGAGCCCATCGACCAGCCCTGGGGCCCGCGCGACTGCGCGTTCCGTGACCCCTCGGGCAGCACGGTGCGCATCTCGCAGGCGCCCAAGGCGTAGCAGACAGCCGCAGCCCCGGCGGCTGCGGCTGCGGCTGCGGCTGCGGCTGCTCTACGGTGCGACAGGTCTGGGCGCCTCGTCCCGTGGGGAAGAGGCGGGTGAAGGTGACGTGCTGTCGCTCGGGCCGGCGGGCGGGGGAGTGTCGGCGGGGACTGGTGGGCCGCCCCCCGAGAGAAGCCGTGGCAGCACGAGGAGGACGGCTGTCATTGCTGCGACCAGAAGGACCACCGCGGCCTTGCGCAGTCCGGGGTGGACGACCGTCCGCGCGCGGGTCGATGGCGGGAAGGCCGGGCGGAGGGCGTCGACCTGGTTGGCCCGGGCGTGCAGTGTGGCGCGAAGGCGGTCCTCGACGGCTGTCATGGCGTCTCCTTCAGTCTTCTGGCCAGAGCCGTGAGCGCCCGGCTCGCTGTGGACTTCACCGCACCCTGAGACAGTCCCAAGGTCGCTGCGATGTCCGCTTCGGACATGTTCGACCAGTACCTGAGGACGAGGACCTCCCGCTGGCGCACGGTGAGCAGTCTCAGTGCTCGCAGCACTTCCTGGTGTTCTTCCTTGAGGAGGATCTCTTCTTCCGGTGGTGGTGCGGGGAGGATGCGCGGGGGGATGTAGGCGCGCACGGTGCGCCTCCTGCGCAGCACGTCCCTGGAGGTGTTGACCACGCTGCGCCGTATGTAGGCTTCGGGGTCGGCGATGCTGTCGAGCGTGTTGCCGTGACGTCGGTAGAGTCCTGCGAAGGCTTCCTGGACGACGTCCTCGGCTGTGGGGATGTCGTCGACCAGGAGGACGGCCAGGCGCACGAGGTCGAGCCTGCGGTGGCGGTACAGCGTGTCGATTTCTTCCGACACCGTGCCGGACGGCCGGCCCTTGGGGTCCGATCGCCTTCGGTCCTGGGAGAGGCGGGCCAGTAGCCATCGCCACCGGCTGCGCGGGAAAGCACCTTCCCAGGCGGAAACGGCAGCCATCAGCGCCTTTTCCCCGCGGGCGGCACGGTGACGTCCTGACGCTGTGCGTGTCGGCCGTCATCCGGTCCGGGGCGCCGTGGCGACATCGGGATGCTGCCGCGGAGGGTCTCCCAGCGGGTCATTTCTGGCATATGCGTCAACCTGTTGCGTGAATCGAGCGGTTCAGGGCTTTCAGAGGGGTGCCCCCTACTGGGAAGGACGTGTGGGGCGCCGACAGGTTGCAGTTCACCGCGCGGTGCGGGCGCCCGGCTGTGACGTGGCCTGTCCGTCCCCGGCTACCGGAACATTGATCGTCGCGGCCTGCAACCTCGGGCAGGTCCGCACGTCTGTCAAGGCGTAGGGGATGTTCCGCCCTGGTGCGGACGTGCGTGTCCAGCATGCACAGGACACGTCGCCGCCGGATGTGAGAGCTGAGGAAGACCGTGCTGAAAGTCAGAGCCGCCGCCGTCGCCGCGCTGGTGTGCCTGGGCCTGGTGTCGGGCTGTGCGAGCCCGGCCGGCGGGTCCGGGCGTGACACGGAAGCGGGGGCTGCGACGTCCACCGCGCCGGTACCCTCCGGGGCGCGGAGCAGTGTTCCCGCGGCACCGCCGGATCATGAGCCGGTCTCGTACGAGCCGAGCTCTCCCGACCGCACGGTGCGCACGGCACGGGGGTATCTCGTCAACACTTGCGTGCCCAAGGACCTGAGGAGTAAAGCCACCACGCTGACGACCAGCGACGGGGTGCGTCTGTCGGCGCTGGTCCTGGGGGACGGGCCCGACGGCGTTCTTCTGGATCACGAGCAGGGCTACAGCATCTGCTCGTTCATCGACATCGGGCGGCAGCTGGCGGAGCGTGGCTACCACGTGGTGATCCCCGAGTACCGCAATCACGGTGCGTCCGAGAAACTGGCCGCCAACGAGCACATCGACCGAGATGCCCGTGCTGGACTGGCGGAACTGCGACGTGTCGGCGCGAAGAGGGTGTTTCTGGCGGGGGCGTCGTGCGGCGGGACGACGGCAGCGGTCGCCGGCGTTGACACGCCCTTGCGGGTGGTGGGCCTGTTGATGATGTCCTCGCCTGCCCGGTGCCTCGGGGCGGACGCCGTGGCGGCGGTGCGGAAGCTGCGCGTTCCGACGCTTCTGGTGGTGTCGCCCGGTGACATGCTGGGCGCGGTGGAGAAGCAGGTCCGTGAGGTCCACGCGGCCTCCGTTGCCCGCGAGAAGGAACTGGTCATCGACAAGAGCGGTTTCCACGGAACGGACATGATCAGGCGAGCAGGTGCTTCAGGGGCCGCGTTGCAGGACCGGGTCATCCAGTTCGTGGTGGATTCCTACGCCGCCGCCCCCTGAGGACGGCCTTCACCTTCACCCCGGCCAACGGCCAACGGCCAACCAGCGGGACCGGACGCTCCGGGCCGGTCCCGCACCCACCGAGGAAGACATGATGAAGCGACACAAACGCACGAGGGCTTCGGCTCGTCTGCTGGGCCTGTCGGCGGCGGTCCTGTCCGCCGCGGCAGCAGCCTTCACGTATACGGCCGCAACCGGTGCCGCGGCACCGAACACGGCGACGGAACGGAGCGCGGTGCCTTCGTCCGGGGCCACCAGGACGGTCAGCTACGACCTGGGCGATGAGGCCTGGCGCCTGCCACAGACCGGTCAACCGGTCGAGCTGACCGGTGTGGTGCACTACCCCGCCGACCTGGGCACGGGGCGGCATCCACTGATCGTGATGCTGCACGGCTGGCACGAGACCTGCGCCGACCGGAAGGCGGACGCAGCGCGCACGGCCGCCGAAGTCAGCGGGGACGATGCCGCGTATGAAGCCGCCGGTGCCAAGCTGTTCGCCTGGCCGTGTGCGTCAGGAACACCCGCCCTGCCCAGCGAGCGCGGATATGACTACGTGGGCCGCGGGTTGGCCGCTCAGGGGTTTGTCGTGGTCTCGGTCGGCGCCAACGGCATCAACGCCTCCTCCATGTGGGGGGATGACAATGCTGCCGCGCGGGCGGATCTCATCAACCGGCATCTGCGCATGTGGCAGGAGCTCAGCTCCCAGGACAAGGGTGAGCTCGCCGGGAAGTTCGTCGACCCGGCGACCGGAGCGGCGCGACGCGTCGGCTTCGCCCACCACGTGGACATGGGCAACGTGGGGATCATGGGGCATTCCAGGGCAGGGGCCGGGGTCACCTGGCAGGCGGCTGACAGCCATCGGGGGCAGTGGCCCAAGGGTGTCGACGTCAAGGCGGTGGCGGCTGTGGCTCCCGCCTACAACGTGATGACGGAGGACATGTCCAACTACACGATCACCAAGACCCCCTTCGCTTCCATCCGGGGAACATGCGACGGACAGGTCGGCGGTGAGGCGTTCTGGTTCGCGGCCGACGCGGCAAAGGGGAACCGGAGCGGCTTCTACCGGTTCGCGATCCACGGGGCGAACCACAACTACTTCAACACGCAGTGGTCGCCTCAGAGCCGTCAGGTCGCGGCCTCCGACGACGCCACGCCGGTGGAAGGACACTCCGGGCAGTGCACCGACCGTGAGGGTGCGGCGCCGGCCAGGCAGCTGACCGAGCCGCAGCAGCGCCATGTCGCCGCCACGTACCTCGGTGCCTTCTTCCGCCGCTACCTCCTCGGCGACACCGGGCAGGACCAGGTACTGACGGGGGTGCGGCATCCCGACGCGGCCATCACGGAGGTGGACGTCACCACCGCCGCTCCCTGAACGGCAGCCGGGGCAAAGCCTGCCGGAAGGGGCACTAGTCCCCCGCCGCGCGCCTCCCCCGCCCCTCCGTCGCCGGCGCCGGGGGCTGCACCGGCAGCGTCACCGTCACCACCAGCCCCCCGCCGTCACCGCCCGGCACCGCGTCCACCGTCCCGCCGTGCGCCTCCGCGATCGACCGGACGATCGAGAGACCGAGCCCCGCGCCACGCCCCATCCGGTCGCGGCCCTCGCCTCGCCGGAACGGTTCGAACAGCGCGGGCACGTCCGCCGCCGCGACCTCGGGGCCCGTGTTCCGCACCACGAGGACCGCGCCGGTCACCTCCACGTCCACCGTCCCGCCCGGCACGTTGTACGTGACGGCGTTGGCCAGCAGGTTCCCCACGAGCTGGCCGAGCAGCAGCCGGTTGCCCCGTACCGTCTCGGCGTCCTTGACCGCCAGGGACACGTCACCGCCGCACCGCACCGTCTCCTCCTCGACCGCCTCGCCGAGGTCGACCGGCTCCAGGTCGTCCACCTCGCGCTCGCTGCGCGCCAGCACCAGCAGCCCCTCGATGAGCTTCTCGCTGCGCCGGTTGTTGTCGAGCAGGGTCTCCTTCGTCCGCGCCAGCTCGTCCGGCGAGCAGAGGTCGTCCAGGCCGACCTGGATCGCGGTGCGCTGCGTCGCCAGCGGGGTGCGCAGCTCGTGCGAGGCGTTGGCGATGAAGCGGCGCTGGCTGTCGAACGCCTTCTGGAGGCGCCCCAGCAGCGCGTCCAGGGTGTCGCTCAGCTCCTTCAGCTCGTCGTTCGGGCCGCGCGCGCCGATCCGCTCGTGCAGATTGCGTTCGGAGAGCCTGCGGGCCTTGTCCGTCATCGCGTGCACCGGCCGCAGCACCCGGCCCGCCGTCCACCACCCCACGCCCACCGCGCAGGCCGCCATGACCAGCAGCGCGACCACCGACCAGAACACCATCTCGTCGGAGGCCGCGTTCGTGACGTTGTCGGCGACCTGGGTGACGGTGACGGGCGCGATCTGCTGCTCGCCGATCAGCCGCGTCACCGACGGTGGCTGTAAGACGGGCGCCACCTGGGCCGGCGCCACCCGGGCGGCGATCTCCGCGGCCTCCGTCTGGGTGCCGGCGCCGGCGAGCAGGTTGACGATGGTCAGCAGGCAGCCGCCGAGGACGAGGAAGACGCCGCCGTAGACGAGCGCGATGCGCGTACGGATGGTCGAGCCGGTGAACGGACGGAGCAGCCATCCGCCCCGCGCCGGCGCCGCGGGGCGCACGGGCCGGCTCACCAGGGTCTCGGAACCCACCGGCCTGGGGCTCACAGGGCGTACCCCGCTCCCGGCACCGTACGGATCAGCGGCGGGTCCCCCAGCTTCGCGCGCAGCTTGCTCAGACAGACCCGTACCGCACCGGTGAACGGATCGGCGTGCGCGTCCCACGCGCGCTCCAGCAGCTCCTCGGCCGAGACGGGCGCCCCGTCCGCCTCCATCAGGATCTGGAGGACGGAGAACTCCTTGGGCGAGAGGTCCAGCGCCACCCCGTCCCGCGAGGCGGTGCGCCGTACGGAGTCGAGCCGTACCCCGTACCGCTCCAGTCGCGGCGGTACGGGTCTGGCGCTGCGCCGCCGCAGGGCGCGCACCCGCGACACCAGTTCGGGGAAGTCGAAGGGCTTGCCCAGGTAGTCGTCGGCGCCCAGGTCGAGCCCTTCGACACGGTCCTCCAGGGACGCGGACGCGGTGAGCATCAGGATGCGGGTACGGGACGACTCGGCGACCAGCTTGCGCGCGACGTCGTCGCCGTGGACGCGGGGCAGGTCGCGGTCGAGGACGACGACGTCGTAGTCGTGCAGGCCCAGATAGGCGAGGGCGGCGTCCCCGCTGTACACGGTGTCGACGGCGAACCCCGCCCGGCGCAGGCCGGTGGCCACCAGCTCGGCCAGGACCTCCTCGTCCTCGGCGACCAGTACCCGCATGCTGTCGTCCCCTGTCCCTTTCCCCGGCCCCGGTCCCGTCTCCGCCCCCGTACCGCCGGCCCCCGTGCCCATGTCCGTCTCCGTATGCGCTTCCGTGATCGTGTGCGTGTCCTTGTGCGTTTCCTTGTGCGTGTCCGTATGCGTCCCACGTCTCATCCGGCGCCCCGCCTTGTACATGATGCCCATTCCCTCCCAGGATGTGCCTGTCTACCTCGGCGGCTGTTTCCCTGAGGTCTCCACCGGGTAGCAACGGTGGTTTATCGATGTGAGGACACCGGTTCCGGGCCGATACCATTTCGAGCATGGCGGCCACTGGATCCGAAGAGCAGGGTGGGAAGGCGTACTACGTCACCACCCCCATTTACTACGTCAACGACGCTCCTCACCTGGGCCACGCCTACACGACCGTCGCAGGGGACGTGCTCACCCGCTGGCATCGCCAGCGCGGCGAGAAGGTGTGGTACCTCACCGGCACGGACGAGCACGGTCAGAAGATCATGCGCACCGCGGAAGCGAACGGGGTGACCCCGCAGGAGTGGTGCGACAAGCTTGTCGAGGAGGCGTGGAAGCCCCTCTGGGAGCACCTGAACATCGCCAACGACGACTTCATCCGGACGACGGAGAAGCGCCACACGGCCCGTGTGCAGGAGTTCGTGCAGGACCTGTACGACAAGGACGAGATCTACAAGGGCGGCTACGAGGGCCCGTACTGCGTGGGCTGCGAGGAGTACAAGCTCCCCGGCGATCTGATCGAGGACGAGGACGGCGTCAAGCTGTGCCCGATCCACAAGAAGCCGGTGGAGATCCTCAAGGAGGAGAACTACTTCTTCAAGCTCAGTGAGTACGGTCCGAAGCTCCTCGCGCACTACGAGGCCAACCCGGGCTTCATCCAGCCCGAGTCCGCCCGCAACGAGGTCGTGAACTTCGTCCGGCAGGGCCTCCAGGACCTCTCGATCTCGCGCTCGACCTTCGACTGGGGCGTCCCGGTGCCGTGGGACGAGAAGCACGTGATCTACGTGTGGGTCGACGCCCTGCTGAACTACGCGACGGCGGTCGGCTACGGCGCCAACCAGGAGAAGTTCGACACGACCTTCCCCGCCGACGTCCACCTCATCGGCAAGGACATCCTGCGCTTCCACTCGGTCATCTGGCCCGCCATGCTGATGGCGCAGGGGCTGCCCGTGCCCGGCCGGGTCGTGGCCAACGGCTGGCTGATGGTCGGCGGCGAGAAGATGTCGAAGTCGAACCTGACCGGCATCAAGCCGCAGGACCTGACCTCGCACTTCGGCGTGGACGCGTACCGCTGGTACTTCCTGCGGGCCATCGCCTTCGGGCAGGACGGCTCGTTCTCCTGGGAGGACTTCAGCGCCCGCTACACCTCCGAGCTGGCGAACGACTACGGCAACCTCGCCTCGCGCGTCGCGGCCATGGTCGGCAAGTACTTCGGCGGGACGCTGCCGGCCGACGCCGCCCCGGGCGACGCCGAGCAGGCGGTACGGGACGGGCTGGTGAAGGCGGTCGCCGAGGCCGACCGGAAGATCGGCGAGGAGCTGGACTTCGCGGGCGGGATCGCCGCGGTGTTCGACTTCGTCAAGCAGGTCAACGGCTATCTGACCGAGCAGGAGCCCTGGAAGGTCGCCAAGGACGACTCGGACGAGGGCCGGGCGCGGCTCGCGACGATCCTCTACACCGCCTCGGAGTCGCTGCGGGCGCTCGCCGTGCTGCTCAACGCGGTGATGCCGGAGACCTCGCAGAAGCTGTGGGACTCGCTCGGCGCGGCGGAGTCGCTGGGCGCGCTCGCCGACCAGCGGGTCCAGGACGCGGGCACATGGGGCCTGCTGCCGGCCGGCTCGACGGTGACGAAGGGCGCGGTGCTCTTCCCGCGCCTGGAGGAGCCGTCGGCGTAACGCCGTATCCGTTCCACGCATCCCGGGCAGGGCCCGGGGCCGGGCACGTCCGCCAGGCCCCGGGCCCTGCTTCATGGACCGACGGACCGACCGATCGACGGACCGATGGACCGACGGACCGACGGACCGATGGCTCAGAGGACCGATGGCTCAGAGGCCGGTGCCGTCGTGGGTCTCGTCCGGGTCGACACCCATGGTGATGGTGCCGACGACGCCGCGCGCCATGCCGTTCTTGCGCTACGAGAGCTTCAGCAGCCCGCCCTGGACCCCGCTCCGGTCGTAGATCGTGTCCTCGGTGAGCGTCGTGTGCTCCGTCGTACTGGTCGAGTACGGCGCGATCTCCGCCGAGTCCAGGACCGCGGCCTCCTCGAAGAAGAACTGGCCGGTGTGGCAGGTGTGACGCCCTCGTACCCGGCCTCGGTCATCTTCCCGCCGACGTGCACCTTGGTGTGGATGTGCACGGCGCGGCCCCGGTACGTGGGCGGCGGGCCGCCGCCGGTGGAGCTGCCCTCGTAACCGGAGTAGGGGCCCAGCGCGTCGCAGTGCCAGATGTCGACGGCCGCGCCCGGCAGCGGCTTGCAGGTGTCCGAGTCGATCGCCTTGAGGCGCAGGGTGAGGGGATGCCCTCCCTGTCCTCGGTGATGTCCTTCCTGACCTCGTCGGCGTCGATGTAGTACGGCCCCTCGGTGGTCTGCCAGGTGAGCCGGTAGCACTCCTCCCCGTCGCCGGTGGCCGTGGCACCGGGCCAGGTGCCGTTGGACGAGGCGGCGGCGTCCTCGCCCGCCGAGGCGGAGGTGACCGCCACGGCGGCGATACCACCGGCGGCGATGGCCGCGCCGCCCGCGAGTACCGCCCTGCGGCGCATCACGTCCCGTTTCCCCAAAGGCTCTTGTGTCTCTGTCATGACAGGGGAGGCTGGGGAACCAAGCCGGCAGCGAGCTGGGCGTGAGCTGTGAACAGCCCGTCACCCAGCGTCAGCCGCCCAGGACGGCGGGAGGCTCAGGGGCTCAGAGCCCCAGCGGCTCACGGCTCAGAGCGCCAGCGAGTCCGCGTCGCCCATCACCACCACCGGCTTCTTCTCCGGGTCCAGCGTGCGCAGCAGCTCCTTCATCCGGTCGAGGGGCACGGAGACGCACGCCTGGGTGGGCCCGCCGTGGTCCACGTGGATCCAGATGCCGCCGCCCTTGTCGGCGCCGAGCGGCCGGCCCCAGTCGAGCGGGGTGGTGCCCGGCACGCGGTTGTAGTTGATCGCGACGACGTAGTCGAAGGAGCCTTCGAGCGGCTCGCCCTCGAACCCGGTGCCCGAGACGGAGAAGGCCGGGCCCTGGTCGTACGGGAGCCGCGACCCCGGATCGGCCAGTCGGCCGCCCGCGTCGGTCAGCCCGTACACCCCGATGGGCGAGCGCAGATCGCCCTGGTTGTGGTCGTCGGTCCACCCCTCCAGCGCGTTGTGCGCGGGCCAGGTGTCGGTGACGGGCGCCCAGCCGGAGACCGGGTCGCGCTCGTGGACGACGACGGAGGCGAGGTTGGAGTCGCGGTTGATGCCGGTGACCACGACGGCCTGGCGGCTGTCCGTGGGGATCTGGGCGCGGGTCTCGGGGCCGAGGCCGGGGATCGCCTGCGTGTCGGCGCCGTGCGCATCCAGCCGCGCGGACGCGCCGGCGGATGCGCCGCCGCCCTTGTCGGCGCCGCTCGCGGCGGCGGAACCGGCGGGACCGGCGGCCGAACCGGACGATGAACCGGTCGATGAACGGGCACCCGTCCCGGCCTTGTCCGCCGTCTCCGCCCGGCCTGCGTCGCGCACGCCGTCCCCGCCGCCCGCGCAGCCGGTGAGCAGCAGACCGGTCGCCAGCAGAGCGGCGGCCAGCCGTGATCCTCTGCGAACAGTGCGCACAGACATGTACGGGCCTCTCATTTCGTGTTCCTGAGGAAGGGAGGAGGGGCGGATGAGGATGCGGTTCCTGCGTCGAAGTCTGCGCCGGTGATCATCGTATGGACGGCCTCCACGGTCCCCGGCGCGTCGCCCGCGACACACAGACCGACGGCGGCGACGGGGGTGACCGGGACGGCGGGGGTGGGGCCCGGGGAGCCGGAGGCGCCGGAGCGGTCCCTGCCGGGCGTGAGGGTGGGGCTGTCGGAGGCGGCCGACGTACCGTCCAGCAGGACGCTGTACTCGCGCGTCCCGCCGATCCGCCTGCACCCGGCGGAGAGCTTCTCCAACTGACGCAGCCCGGACGGCGACCCGACCGTCTCCGGCGATGGGTACGGCGGTGGAGACGGGGGTGTGCCCGGCGGCGTGTCCGCACCCTGCGCGACCAGCGTGACCAGCGCGCCGTCCGGACCGAGCGTCCGCAGCGGCGGACAGTCGTACCGCTGCCCGGCCGGGCAGCTCCGGTCGTCCGGGGTGAGCGGCCGGGACGAGACGAAGCTCCTGGCCGCCACCCCGGATTCGCCGTCCGGCGGCAGATCGAGCGTGTACCAGCCGGAGGGCGGACGCAGCGTCAGACCCCGCAGGTGCGTGAAGCTGACCCAGGCGCCGTCCGGGGCCGGTGTTTCACCCGACCGGTCCCGCGCCGTGGACGGCGACAGGTCGGCGGTCGGTACGGGGCCGGGCACGGTGGCGGCGGGCAGCACCCGTTCGGGGCCGCCGCGCACCACACCGGGCAGCAGCGCGCCGGCCAGCACGAGCCCGGCCACGGCCGCTCCGGCGGCTCCGGCCGTACGGCGCCTGCGGCGCCCCCGGACGACCCGCTCCCGTACCCGCGCCAGCCGGTCCTCGGGGCCGGACAGCCGGGGCGCGACCCGTTCGAGCAGGACACGCAGCTCCCGCTCCTCGGCACTCTCCCGGCTGCCTTCGCTCTCCCGCCCGTCTTCGCTCTCCCGGCTGTCCCGGTCCGCCCCCGTGTCACCCACGGCGGTCACCGCCTTCCACGGGCGCGGGCAGCAGGCCCCGCAGCGCGCGCAGCGCACGGGACGACTGGCTCTTGACCGTGCCGGTGGAGCAGCCGAGGGCGGCCGCCGTGGCCTCGACGCTCAGGTCCTCGAAGTAGCGGAGCACGACGACCGCCCGCTGCCGCACCGGCAGGGACCGTACGGCCGTCGCCAGCGACTGTTCCAGGTCCACCTTGGCGTACGCGTCGAAGTGCACCGCCGTGTCCGGGAGTTCGCCGTACGGCAGCTCCCCGCGCCAGCGCCGCCGCCACCAGGAGGCATGCAGGTGGATCATCGCCTTGCGTACGTACGCCTCGGGCTGCTCCCCCGCTATCCGGGACCACTTGGGCCAGACCTTCGCGAGCGCGCTCTGGAGCAGGTCCTCCGCGAGATGCGCGTCCCCGGTGAGCAGCCACGCCACGCGCAGCAGCCGGGGCCCCCGGGCCGTGACGAACGCCTCGAAGTCGCCGTCGCCCGGATCCATCGGCCTGCCCTCGCCATCCTGTTCGATCGCTCACGTCAGTGGAACGCGGTGGGGGACCGATCAGGTTGTCTCCGGCCCTCAGCCGCTCGGTGCGCCGTCACGCAATCGGCGGCCGACCGCGCCGAGGCTGTCGGCGAGGGCGGCGAGCTGGTCGCGGTCGAGGACGTCGATGAGCAGTTCGCGTACGAGGGCGACATGGCCGGGCGCGGAGGCGCGCAGCCGCTCGCGGCCCGCGTCGGTGAGGGCGGCGATGACGCCGCGCACATCGGAGGGGCAGGCGCGGCGGGTGACGAGGCCGGCCTTCTCCAGTTGCCCGACCTGGTAGGTGACCCCGCTCCGGGAGGTGAGGAGGAGGTCCGCCAGACCGCTCATGCGCAGCTCGCCGCCGGGGGCGTCACCGAGGCGCGCCAGGATCTCGTACTGCGGGTGGGAGAGGCCCGCGTCCTCCTTGAGCTGCTGGTCGAGGCGGCGCTCCAGGAGGATGCCGGCGGTGATGAAGCCGCGCCACGCGGCCATCTCGTGCTCGTCCAGCCAGCGGGGCTCGTCCATGGCGCCATCCTAGGCACCGGTTGTTCAAATTCAAATCACTGTGTACGGTCGTGAACGCAAGCCTTTGCTTAAACTTTCAAGGAAAGCTCGCGGACGGCTCACACCTTGTGGGCCATGACCCGTGGCTCACCGGAGCCAGGCACGGAACGGCCTCACCGAAGCGGCCCCCACCCCCTTCACCCCAGGAGAGAACGCGCTCATGTCCTCCCCCACCAGCACCCTCGCGCCCCTGTCCCGCCCCGGTTCCGCCTCCGGGGACGGCGCCCATGCCTCCACGCCCCACGCCTACGACGTCGGCCTGCTGCTGCTCCGCGTCGTCCTCGGCCTGACGATGGCCGCGCACGGCAGCCAGAAGCTCTTCGGCTGGTTCGGCGGCGGCGGCCTGGACGGCACCGGCGCGTTCTTCACGATGAGCGGCTACCCCTCCGGCAAGGCGTTCGCCGTGGTGGCCGGGCTGACCGAGACCCTGGGCGGCCTGGGCCTGGCGATCGGCCTGCTCACCCCGCTGATGGGCGCCGCCGTGGTCGGCACGATGGTCAACGCCATCGCCGTCAAGGGCACGGGCAGCTTCTTCGCCCCGGCCGGCATCGAGTACGAGATCCTGCTGACCGCAGGCGCCGCAGCCCTGGCCCTCACCGGCCCCGGCCGCATCGCCGCCGACCGCTTCCTCCCCGGCCTGAAGTCACACCGCCTGGCGTACGGAGCGTCGGCGGTGGCCCTGGGCCTGGTGGTGGCAGGCATCACCCTGCTGCTGCGGAAGTAGGGGGCGGGGCCGGGGCGGGAGCCGGGTCTGTCGGGGAAGGGTCCGCTGGGGAACAGCGGTGCCCTACCGGTGGGTTGCCGGGATGGCGGGCCGGTTGGCCCTGCGGGGCACGCAACAGTGGTGTGGGGTGGTGACGGGCTTCGTCAAGCGGCTGCCGACCGGATGGGGGTTGGGCTTCATGCCCCGCTGGTCACTGTCGGGTGGTGGGTGCGGGTTCGGGCGGTGGCCTGTCGGGGTGGGCCGGGGGTGTGTGGTGTCGGGCGGGCCGCCCCCTCCCTGATCCGATGATCGCGGCTCCAGGGTGCGCGTCAAGGGCGCTCCTCCGTCGCGTCGGCTTCGCCGATGTCGCTGCGCTCCACCCTTGACCCGCACCCTTGCGCCGCTGGAAAAGGCAGGGGGGAGGGGGCGGGGGGAAGGGTCCACTGGGGAACTGCTCTGTTCCGTCGGTGGGTTGCAGGCTGGCGGGTCGGTTCGCCCTGCGGGGCACGCGGGAGTGGTGTGGGGTGGCCCGGCTTTCGTCAAGCGTCCGCCCACCGGATGCCGGCCAGGGCTCATGCCCCGCTGGTCACCCGCCGTGGATGGAGAGGCCAGGTGACCTCGGGGCGGGTGTGACATGTGGGACGGGGTTGGTGCTCAGAGAGTGGTGCATGGACCGAGAGTCCCGGATAGGGGAGCTTTCGGTCCGCACGAGTGGAACAACGGACACCCAACCCCCCGCCAGGCCACCGCCTGAACCCGCACTCACCATCGGACAGTGACCAGCGGGGCATGAAGCCCAACCCTTATCCGGTCGGTAGACGCTTGACGAAAGCCGCCACCACCCCACTCCACGACCGCGCGCCCCGCAGGGCGAACCGGCCCGCCAGCCTGCAACCCACCGCAAGTGCACCGGTGTTCTCCAGTGGACCCTTCCCCCCCGCCCCCTCCCGAAAAAGCTCTACCAGCGGCGCAAGGGTGCGGGTCAAGGGTGGAGCGCAGCGACATCGGCGAAGCCGACGCGACGAAGGAGCGCCCTTGACGCGCACCCTGGAGCCGCGACCATCAGAGCTGGAGGGGGCGGACCGCCCGCCATAACGCACCCCGGGCCCACCCCGACAGGCACCGCCCGAACCCGCACCCACCACCCTCACAGCAGCCAGCGCCCGCGTCCGACCATGCGGGGCACCTGGCGGGCGCGGATGGTGATGTGCACCGGTTCGCGATGGCAGTGGCAGGTGTACGAGTACGTCTCCTCTGCCGCGACGAACGGCGGATCCGGGGCGCCCTCTTCCGGCCCGGGGCGCCCATGGGCCGCGTACAGCACGCCGAATACCAGCGCGATGAGGCTGATGGAGATCGCGACGACGCCCCAGAACGTCTCGTCGGCCATGGCCGCGATCACCGCCGGGGCAGCGAGCCGGACGGCTCGGGCTTCAGGTCGATCTCGGCGTAGACGGTCTTGCCGACGACCCGGGGCTCGGTTCCCCACCGGTCGGTGACCTGGACGACCAGCGGCAGCCCGCGCCCGAAGCACTCGTTCTCGTCGGCGGTCCGCAGCCTGGGCAGCCGCTCTCCACGCGGGTCGCTCACCTCGATACGGAACACGGTGGACCGCAGCACGACGGCAACCTGGAAGAGCCGGTCCCGCAGGCATCCGTGGAGCAGGGCGTTGGTCCCGAGTTCGCTCACCACCAGGCCCGTGACCCAGGCGAGTTCGGGATGCCCCCACTCGACAATGAGCCGTGACGTCCGGTGCCGCGCCAGGCTCACACTGCCGGCCACAGGCGTGTAGTTCAGCCGGTCCTCGTACAACACGGGCTCGGAATCGGGGCTTTCAAGGGGCAAAGACATGGACGCGCACCTCCATGTGCGGTCGGGGGCGTTGCCCGTACGGCCGGAAGCGCGGCGGTGGCGATACCAGGCCTGCGGCTGCCGTTAGGCAGGGCAGGGCGGTGCACTTCCGCCAGGCGGCTCCGCTGTGCGAGCGGCTGCGCACCGAACGTAGCGCCCCGAGTTGCCATCGGACAATATCGTGCAGATAATTATCCCCTGAAGAGTGATTGTCGCTCGCTGAGAGCGAGTGCAGACTATGCGTAACGTGAGGAGGCCGTGAGTGGTGGCAGAAAAACGCGGGAGCTCAGCGAACCGCCTATCGACGGTGCTGGCACGGCAGTTGGGGAGCCAGCTATTGGCCTTCCGTGACGCGGCCGGCCTCAATCAGTCGGCTGCGGCAGAGGTACTCAGCGCACAGGCGGCCAAGGTCGCCAAGATGGAGCGAGGCTGGGTGCCGTTCCGGGATCCCGACATCATCGCGCTCTGCAAGCTGTACGGAGTCGAGGACGAAGCCGTCGTTGCGAGCCTGGTCCGTTTGGCCAAGCTGGACCGAGAGCGGCGCAGGGCGAAAGGCTGGTGGAACGCACTCGACCAGAACAACCTACGCGAGTACATCGCGATGGAGGACGCGGCCAGCCTTGTACGGACGTGGCAACTCTCCTTCATTCCAGGCCTGTTCCAAACACGGGAGTACGCTCGATCGCTCGCGGTGAGCGAGGGTGCATGGATCGATCCGGATGAGATCGAGCGGATCGTAGAAGTCCGGATGAAGCGCCAAGCCCGGCTTGACGGAGAACACCCTCTGGAGGTGTACGCGGTTGTCTGGGAGGCAGCGCTCCGGCAGCAGGTGGGCAGCCCTGAGGTGATGCGCGGGCAGATGGAACATCTGCTTGACATGGCCGAGTTGCCGAACGTACGCCTTCAGGTGCTTCCGTATCGGTCTGGTGGACACCCCTGTATGGCAAATGCTTTCAACATCGTCTCGTTTGCCGAAGCGGAATCGGTCGACGTGGTTCACGTGGACACGATCACCTCTACCCTGTGGGTGGAGAACGAGGAAGACAGCTCTGTGTACAGCACGTTCTTCGACCGAACCGCTCGGAAGAGCCTCGCGCCCAAGGACTCGGTAAGCCTGATCGAAAGCATTGGCAAGGGGATGCACTCGTGATCGAATTCGTCTTCGTAAAGTCCACCTACAGCTCGCAGACCGGCGAGTGCGTCGAGGTCGCCCACAACGTACCCGGCACCATCGCCGTCCGGGATTCCAAAGCCAAGCGCGGCCCCATCCTCCGCATCACCCCCACCGCCTGGCTCACCTTCCACACCGCCCTTCGGACCAGTGACGCCGGAGAGTCCGAAGCTCACCGACGTCCTCGGCCATGACGACCTCATCGACGACCTCATCGGCGGACGCCCACACCATCGCCCGGTCTCAGCTCCGGCCGTAGCACGATCTCCGGGGCTCCCTCATTCCGGAGCCCCGGACGACAGGGACAACGCCGGGGAGGACGCCGGGGAGGACGCCGGCGGCGACAGCGGCCGGGCAGCCGGGCGGGGCGGGGTGAGTCGGCGTTCCAGGGGGGTGACGACGCTGCCCCAGAAGCGGTCCACCGCGTCGTCGACGCTCCGGATGAAGCCGGACTCGGCGGTGCCGCGCGTGGCCCCCATGCTCTTGAAGAGGGAGAGCCGGAAGCCGGTGATCTCCCCACCGCCCTTCGGCAGCAGATCCGCCGGCTCGGGACGCAGCCGCTCCAGCGTGCCGCGCGGTCCGTCGCCGTGCTCCGCCAGCAACGTCCGTACATGCAGATCGGCCGGTGCCTCGGAGAGCTGCCGGATCAGCCGCTTCGCCCAGGCCAGCGGATAGCCCTGGTCGGGTGCGGGGATGTCGACGGACGTACGGAGTTTGCCGGTCCGCAGATCCGCGGTGAGCGCGAGGATCCCCTGGATGCCCTCGATCCGCAGCTCCGCGTGGAGCCGCCCCTCCCGGCAGAGCAGATCGGCGAGCGCACCGCGCCGGGCCGTCGGGTCGGCCGCCCGCCGTACGCGCTGCACGGGCAGCACCTTCTGGCCCAGTTCTCCGCCGAGGCGCAGACAGACCTGCCGGACCAGCCGCTCCCAGCTCTCCACCACATCCACGGCCCGCGCGTCGCCCTGGCACAGCGTCTCGTCGTCGATGGCCTTACGGACGGGAACCCAGGCGGGGCCCATGTTCTGGAAGCCGTGGCAGCCGGAGTTCTCGTGCTGGAGGTAGTGCAGCAGTTCCTGGAGCAGCCAGGCGTGCGCCGCGTTCCCGACCCCCTCGTGACGGATCAGCAACTGCGCCTGGTGCGCTACCTCCGCCCAGGACAGGTGCCACAGCACGACCTTGTGCTTGCGCCGACCGTCGATCTTGACGTCGACCAGCGGGCTGCCCTCCAGGGCGACGTCGTTTCCCAGCGTGATGACCGCCTCGTACCCACGTCTGGCCGCTATGTCCAGATAGTCCTGCACCTGCTGCGCCTTGAGCGGATTGCCGTTCGTCTTCGTCTCGATCAGGGCCGTCCACAGCTTTCCCGCCCGCTCGACCCGGATCACCCCGTCGGGTCGCTTCCTGGACTCGCCGGTGCGGGCGTCGCCGTACGGCAGAGAGACTTCGGTGAACGTCTCCATTCGCCCGGCCGGCGCCCCGAACCCGGCGGTGAGCCGCCGCCCGAACTCGGGGACCTGTGCCATGACCGACAGCAGCACGGACGTCGCGCGCGTCTCGCGCTCACGGTCGCTCTTGAGCGAGGGCACGGGGAACAGTCGCGCGGAGCGCCAGGTGTCGTTCTCCGCCAGGGACTTCTTGGCGACCTTGGGCAGGGTCACCTTCTTCCGTACGGTACGGGGCCGGCGCGCGGCCGGCCCGGCCTGCTCCCCGCGCGGGATCGCCTGGGCCGGCAGGACGGCGGCGGGAGGGGACGCGGCCTCCGGGGCCCCCGGACTCCCCGTGCGCTCAGAGGACTTGGCGTCGGTCGGACTTTCCGCGGCGGGATCCGCGACGGCCTCCAGGGGCTCCGCCGCGTCGTCGACGTCGATACCGAAGTCCGTCGCCAGACCGGCCAGCCCCGTCTCGTACCCCTGCCCGATGGCCCGGAACTTCCAATCTCCGGCCCGCCGGTAGAACTCCCCGAAGACGAAGGCGCCTTCGGCCCCCGCGTCGTCGATGGAGAACCCGAGCAGCCCCTCGCCGCCCCGGTCGGTGACCGTCAGCCGCAGTCCGTTGAGGTCCCCGAACCGCTCTCCCTCGTCCCGGCTGGCCGCCACCACGATCCGCGCGACGTCCGCCGGGACCACCGACAGGTCGACACTGATCCGGTCCTCGCTGCCGCTGTCCGTCGGCGTCTTGCCCAGGAGCTGTACGCTGCCGTCCTCCGCCACCGGGTTGTTGTAGAAGAAGAAGTCCGCGTCGCCGCGGACCTTTCCCTGATCTCCCAGGAGCAGTACGGAGACATCGGCGTCGCCGTGCCCCGTCTCGCTGCTCCAACTCAGCCCCACCCGTACCGTCGTGGCATCCTCGCTCAGAGAACCCAGCCCGACGTTGGCCCCCTTGGTCATCTCGTGCATGGTGTCGCACCCACCCCCCACTACGGGGCCACCGCGTCCCCAAACGGGCGGCCCATCGCGTCGCGCTCATGTGACGCACCGCACAAGTGCGGCGCGAGAAGTGAACACTAGCGCCCAAAGTACCTGCTCGATGGCGCTTTGCAGTGAACCGATGACTCGGCGCTACCCTCCCCCGCCGACAGGATCACCCCACCGGACCGGCGACCGCCGGGGCCTGTGCCGGTAGCGGAGCCGTTGAGCGGGACTCCAGCTCGGCCACCGCGTGACGGGCGTTGCGCGTGGCCAGGGCGGGGAGCGTGGCGCGGAGGAACTGGGCGGCCCTGAGCCAGGGTTGGGCGTAGACGTGGCGGGCGCGGCGTTCGATGCCTGAGGTGATGCGGTCCACCGCCGGGACCAGGGGGTAGGTGCGGCGGGTGGGCCAGGGCAGGTCGGCGCGGAGGCGGCCGAGGGCGGCCTGTTGTTCCGGGGCGCGCACCATGTCCGTGTCCGTCCAGCTCAGATAGGCGACCCCGGTGCGTACGCCGTGGTGCGCGCCCTCGGCTTCCAGGGAGTGCGTGAAGGCTTCCACGCCGGCCTTCGAGGCGCAGTAGGCCGTCATGAGCGGGGTGGGCGCGACGGCGGCGAGGGAGGCGATCTGGAGGTAGTAGCCGCGCGACCGGATCAGCGCGGGCAGGAAGGCGCGGGCGGTGTTGACGCTGCCGAAGAGGTTGACCTCGACAACGCGCCGCCACGTCTCGGGGTCGGCGTGCCGGAAAAGGCCGCCGTTCGCGACGCCCGCGTTGGCGACGACGATGTCGACCGTACCGAAGAGCGCTTCGACGGAGCGTGCCGTACGGAGCAGCGCGTCCGCGTCGGTGACATCGACGTGCCAGTAGGCGGTCTCACCGGCCAACTCCGTCGCCACCCGGGCAAGTTCCCGCTCCTCCAGGCCGACGAGGGCGACCCGGGCGCCTCGCGCGGAGAGGGTACGGGCGAGCTGTGCGCCGACGCCGCGCGCGGCGCCGGTGATGACGGCGGTACGGCCCCGGAGGGGCGGGCACCTGCGCATGGGGGTCTCCGAACGAGGGGGGTGATGGGTGGGTGAAGGGGGTGGGCCGGGCCGGCGCCGGGTGTGGTTCCGTACGCCTCGTCCCGCGTCTCACGAGGCGTACGGGCCGGGGCTCACGAGGCGTACGGGCCGGGGCTCAGGCGCGTTCCAGTGCCAGTACCGCGTTGTGGCCGCCGAAGCCGAACGAGTGGCTGACCGCCCGGTCGATCCGCTGGCGCAGCGGCTGCTTCGTCACGCAGTCGAGGTCGAACTCGACAGCGGGCGCGTCGAGGTTGGCGATCGGCGGTACGACGCCGTGCTGGAGGGTGAGGACGGTCAGCGCCGCCTCCATCGCCCCGGCCGCCCCCATGCAGTGGCCCAGCACGCCCTTGGGCGCGGTGACCGGCGGCCGGTGTGGGTAGACCCTGCTGATCAGCGCGGCCTCGGTCGCGTCGCCCAGCGGGGTCGAGGGGCCGTGCGCGTTGACGTGCTGGACGTCGCCGGGCCGCCAGCCCGCGTCGCGCAGCGCCACCTCGGCGGCCCGCCGCGCGACGGCGCCCGAAGGGTGCGGGCTCGTCGGATGGTGGGCGTCGGTCGTGGCGCCGACGCCCGCGACCAGCGCGCGGGGGCGTGCGCCACGCGAGCGCGCGTCCTGTTCCCGCTCCAGCACCATGATCGCGGCGCCCTCGCCCATCACCAGGCCCGCGCGGTCCGCGGCGAAGGGGCGGCAGAGGAGCGCCGGGTCGTCGCCGGGGCCCGCGACGGCGGCGGCGCCCGACCGTGCGAACCCGGTCATGGCGAGCGGGAAGACGGTCGCCTCCGTGGCGCCCGCCACGGCGATGTCGCACTGTCCGGTGGTGAGCAGGTCGCGCGCCACGGACAGCGCCGTCACCCCCGTCGAACAGGCGGTGCAGGGTGCCATGCTGGGCCCGGTGGCCCGCATCTTGATGGCGATCTCGGCCGCCGCCATGTTGGGGATGGTCAGCAGGGTCCCGGTCGCCGAGATGGCCTCGGGGCCGCGCCGGTCGAGCGCGACGGCCTGTTCCGTCACGCTCGCGGAACCCCCGCTGCTCGTCCCGACGATGACGGCGACCCGGGTGCCGTCCCAGCTCCGGGGGTCGAGCCCGGCGTCGGCGACCGCCTCGCGCGCGGCGAGCAGCGCGAACTTCACATGCCGGCCCATCCGGAAGGCCGTTCGCCCGCCGATCGCCGCGTCCAGATCGATGCCGTCGACCGTACAGGCGAAGTCGACGACACAGCCCCGCAGTTCGGGCACCGTACGCGCGGGGGACACGCCCGCGCACACCCCGTTCCAGGTGGACTCCGTGTCGTTCCCGGCCGGGGTCATCATCCCGAGTCCGGTGACGGCGACGGCGGGCCTGGCCGCACCGGTCATCGGCCGACGCCCACGGCCGCCTTGTCGAGGAACTCGGTGATCTCGGCGAGGGTGGCGCCCTTGAGCAGCGTCTCCGAGTCGGCGTCGACGCCCAGCTTCTCCTTGATGATGACGGCGAACTCGGCGACCGCGAGGGAGTCCATCTCCAGGCTGTCCATGGTGGCTTCGGGGTGCATCTCTACGGCCGGCACCTTGAAGGTCTCGGCAAGGACCTCTGTGATCTTCGGATGGATCGCCTGACGGGTCGCATTCATGGCATGTCCTTTCAAAAGGTACTCAAGGCACTCAAGGTACTCAAGGGGCTCAGCGCGGCAAGTTTCTCAAAGTGTTGATAAACCTCAAAAGCCGATGGACAACATGAAATCGATCTGATAGAGGCGCGGATGGCGGCGGTGACCGCCGGCAGGTCGCGCACCGTGGCAGGGCCTCCGAGACGGTCCACGCGCCCTCCGGGTCGTCGTACGCGTCGGCGTACCCCGGGCCGGCGATGGGCCGGTCGGCGAGCATCTCCTCGGGCAGCGCGAAGGATTCGACCAGGGTGGGCGCGTACGTGGCCAGCTCCGCGATGAGGCGCTCGATCGCCTCGGGGAGTTCATCAAGGTGACGGGGGGCCAGCAGGCCATGGGCGAGCAGGTCACCGCTGTTGCGGTCGATCCACTGGAGGGCGAAGAGCAGGTGCAGCGAGCGGAGCAGGGCGGGTGCGGAGCCGGGCGCGGAGGCGGGTACGGACCCGGGCTCCGCGCCCGGCTCCGTATCCCTCGGTTCCCGTTTCCACAGCTGCCGCTCCGCCGCCGTGTACGCCTCGGCCGCCCGCCGGTACGCGTGCGCCTCCACGGCGCGCAGCGCGGCACCGGACGCCGCGTTCCAGCGGACGAGGGGGTCGCCCTGCGGGGCGCGGCCCATCCGGCGGCGGGCGCGGTCGAGCCACAACTGCTCGACGGCCAGCAGGAGATCACCCAGATGGCCCGTGTCGGACAGCTCCAGGGAGACGTAATTCGCGTCACGTTCACCGGAATCGGCGCCCGGGTCGGCGTCGGGGGCGGTGTCGCGGTCGGCGTCCGTACCCGGAGCCGGCTCCCGGGCGATGTCCATGTCGGCGTCCGTGACGGCGACCGGAGCCAGAACCCCCGCCGCAACCCTCACCGGATTCCCCACCGCACCCCCCGCCGGATTCCCCGCCGAGAAGAGCAGTTCCGCCGCCGCCTTCGCGTAGATCGCGGTGTTGTCGCCCTCCGCCGTGATCGCGCCCTCGATGTTCGCCAGCATCTCGGTCATGCCGTTGTGTTCCAACAGTCCCTGGGCGCCGCACCGTTCACGGCACTCCACGATGATCTCGCGCGCCCGCCAGGTGATCCATCCCTTGGCGACCGCCACCAGCCGTTCGGTCTCGCCCCGGTTCGCCTCGGTGCGCGTCTCCCACGCGTCGACGACCGTACGGTGCAGCAGCGTCATCGCGAAGACCGTCGCCAGGCCCCCGGTCAGCGGGCCGTGATGGCTGCGGTGCGCGAAGACGGGCACCCGCTCGGCCGCCCGGGGCCCGGTGATCAGCCGGTGCCCGCCGTACCGTACGGCGAGCGCCAGCGCGACGCGCGCCCCGCCGAGTGCGCCCGCGCTCATCGAGAGCTTTCCGGCGTTGACCCGGCCGATCGAGGCCAGGAGGCGGCGCCTCCGGTTGCGTTCCGCGCTGCTGAAGGCGCCGTCCCCGGTGATCCGGCCGAGCCGTCCCCGTACGCCGCCCAGCAGCGCGTCCCGCCCGACGAAGACCCGGTCGAACGAGGTCACGCAGTGGTCCAGCGGGCTGCCGAACCGCTCGGGCAGCAGCCGCACCCGTACCCCGGGGAGCGTGCGCGAGCCGTCCGTCAGCGGCGCCAGGAAGAGGAAGACGCCGTGGTCGGCGCCGTCCACGAGCAGCCGGGCGGCCACCACCCCGCTCTTCGCGCCGCCCGTGGTGCTGGTGTTGGGCATGAACTTCTGCGCGCCCGCGTGCGGTGTGTGCAGGACGAAGCCGTCCCTGGCGCGGTCGTACGTGGCCGTCGTCTCCAGGGCGACCGCGTCGTTGCCGTGCGCCACCTCCGTACAGAGGAAGGTGCCGATCCGGCGCAGCGTGAGGAAGTCCGTCAGATCGCGCTCGGCGTCCCCGGGGTCCCCGTCGGCGGTGTGGTCGAGGTCGAGGAGGCTGCCGAGGAAGAGGTTGTAGTGGATGCCGGCCACGGTCGTGAAGGACGGGTCGACCGGCGCCAGCCACTCGTGCAGCGCCGCGACCCCGCGCGGGTCGGCGGCCAGGCCGGCCGGGCTGTCGATCGCGCCGTTCACCGCCCGCAGCCGTTCGTACGCGAGGGACAGCCGCTCCCCGGGGGACGTGTCCGGGCGGCTGCGGAAGAGGCCGTCGGCGGCGAACCGGCGCCATGGTCCGTGCTCCCGCTCGAAGTCGTCTCCGTACAGCACGCGCGTCAGCCGCCGCGCCGTCGCCTTCCCCGCGTCCACGGCACCGCTGTTGATCATTACGCTCACCTGAGAAGAACGAGCGACGGTTGATGAAGAAACGACTTTGCCGTGCTCAGGGCCACAAGACATTCGTTCGGCCGATCCGCCTCACGCGCCCGCCACCAGCACGTTCCGCCCGCTTCACACCCCGTCAGACCCTCCCGAACGCCAGTGCGACATTGTGTCCGCCGAAGCCGAAGCTGTGGCTGACCGCGCTCCGCACCCGCTGCCGGCGCGCCTCCTTCGTCACGCAGTCGAGATCGAACTCGACGGCCGGCGCGTCCAGGTTGGCGATCGGCGGGATGAGCCCGTGCTCCAGGGTCAGTACGGTCGCCACCGCCTCGATCGCCCCGGCCGCCGCCAGCGTGTGCCCCACCACGCCCTTCGCGGCGGTGACCGGCGGCCCGTGCGGGAAGACCCGCTCGATCAGCGACGCCTCCATGGCGTCGTTGAGCGGCGTCGAGGTGCCGTGCGCGTTGACGTGCTCGACGTCGCCCGCGCTCCACCCCGCCTCCCGCAGCGCCGTCTCCACCGCCACCTGCGCGGTCCGGCCGTCCGGCGCGGGCGCCGTCGGATGGTGCGCGTCCGTGCTCGATCCCGCGCCGGTCAGCAGCGCGCGCGGCACCCGGCCCCGGGCGCGGGCGTCCGCCTCCCGCTCCAGGACGAGCATCCCGGCGCCCTCCCCGATGACGAAGCCGTCCCGGTCGGCGGCGAACGGCCGCGACGCCCCGGCCGGGTCGTCCGTACGCGTCGACAGCGCGCCCATCCGTGCGAACGCCGTCACCACCAGCGGGGTCAGTACGGACTCGGCGCCCCCGGCGACCACCACGTCGCACTGCCCGCCGACCAGCAGGTCACGGGCGACGACGAGCGCGGTCGCGCCGGACGCGCAGGCGGTCACCGGGGCCAGGCTCGGCCCCCGGGCCTTGAGCGCGATGGCGACCTCGCCGGCCGCCGCGTTCGGGATCATCATCGGCACCAGCAGCGGCGAGACGGACTGCGGACCGTGCTCCTGGAGCTTGAGCGCGTTGTCCGCGAGTACGGAGACCCCGCCCACGCCGACGCCGAGGACCACCCCGACCCGGCCGCCGTCCCAGGTGGCGGGGTCGAGCCCGGCGTCCGCGACCGCCTGCCGCGCGGCGATCAGCGCCAGCTTCACGAACCGCGCCATGCGCCACACGGAGCGCCCGCCCACCGCCGTGTCCACGTCGAGCACGCTGTACGACGAAGCGGGCGGGACGTGCGCACGATGCGGCGCGTGGGGACCGTAGCGGGTCTCCGGGGAGGACGGGGAGGACGGGGAGTACGGGGAGTACGAGGAGTACGGGGTGCCGGGCCCCGGGGCGATCGGCGACGCCGGTCCTGGCGGCTCCCCGTTCGCCGCTGCCTCCCCCGGGTCGCCGATCGCGCACACGAAGTCGACCGGCATGCCCGCCAGTTCGGGTCGGCGCCGGGCGACGGAGCGTCCCGCGCAGAGCCCCGCCCAGAAGGCCGGCTCGCCGATGCCCGCGGGCGTCACCACCCCGAGCCCGGTCACCGCCACCCCGGCCCGCGCCGCCCGCTCAGCCGTCCCCGTCATGATGCGTTCCTTCCCATGGTGCGTACCTTCCGTCGAGAGGCGCGGCCCGTACGGTTCCGGGCCAGCTCAGGGCCGCCGTCCCCCAGGTGAGGCCGCCACCGAACGCGGTGAGCAGCACGCGGTCGCCCGCGCGGAACCGCCCCCGCGCCGCCGCGTCCGCCAGGGCCAGGGGGATGGAGGCCGCGCCGGTGTTGCCGACGCGGTCGAGATGGGTGACGCAGCGGTCCGCGCCGATCCCCACCCGGTCGGCGACGGCCCGCAGGATGCGGGCGTTGGCCTGGTGCGGTACGAAGTGGTCCACCTCGGCCGCGTCCCAGCCCACGGTGGTCAGCAGCGACCGGCAGGAGCCCGTCATCCGCTCGACCGCGTGCTGGTAGACGGCCCGGCCGCGCATCCGGAAGAACGCGTCGCTCCCGGCCGCCGGACCCGCCCGGTCACTCCCGGCCGCCGGAGCGGACCGCTCCGGGGCGGGATGCCTGGTCCGGGAGCGGGCCCGCGAGCCGCCCCCCGCCACGGTGATCAGCTCGCGCCCCGAGCCGTCGCTGCCCAGGTCGAACCCGAGCAGCTCGCCAGGGGAACCGGTTCTGCCTGCGGCGATCAGCGCCGCCCCCGCGCCGTCCCCGAACACCACGCCCGCCGAGCGGTCCCGGGGGTCCAGCCAGGTCGAGTACGTGTCCGCGCCCACCAGCAGCACCCGGTCGTAGAGCCCGGACACCACCAGGCCGTGGCAGACGGCGAGGCCGTAGACGAAGCCGCTGCACACGGCGCCCAGGTCGAACGCGGGCACCGCGCCGAGCCCCAGCCGCGCCGCCAGTTCGGGCGCCGTCGCGGGGCAGGGGTGGTCGGGGGTGGCCGTGGCCAGCACGACGGCGTCCACGGCGTCCACACCGTCCACCGCCCGGTCCACCGCCGCCGCACCGCACGCGGCCCGCTCACAGCCGCCCTCGGAACCCTCGGGGCCTCCGTGGATCCCGGAGCCGACGAGGCCCCCGTGGAACCCGGAGCCCGCGAGGCCCCCGCGCGCGCCGTAGCCCTGGTGCGCCCCGGGGCCGCGCCGGGACACGGGGTCCGCCGGGGCCCCGCCGCCCGCGTCGCCGATCAGCAGCCGCGCCGCCTCGTACGCCAGGTCCCCGGTCGCCGTCCCCGGCCCGGCGCGGTGGCGGGACGCGATGCCCGTACGCGTACGGACCCACTGGTCGTCCACGCCCCACGCGGCGGGCAGTGTCTCGTTACGGACCGGCTCGCCCGGGACCCATCCGGCGACGGCCTCCAGCACCGCCGTCCGCGCACCCCGGGCCCCCCGGGCCTGCCCGCTCGCCACTCAAGGCCCCCATCCGGTTCACGATCGGCGCCGACCACGTCGACCGGATGTCAAACTCCTTGCCGGGCAGGGGGGTTACTGGGCCATTTGGGGGACAGCGGACGGGAACGCGGGGCGCGCGGGCCCGCCCGTCGGCGTCCATCCCGGAAGCCGGACACGCGCCGCCGAGACACCGAGCCCGGTCGGCACCGGAGGCAGCCACCGGGTGATTCCGGCCCGGTCCTCCAGGAGTTCGTGCTCCTTGTAACGCTTGCAGCCGTGATGCCAGTTGAGGATCCCCGAGAGCCAGTTCTCCAGCTCCCGCACATAACCGTCGAGCACCCGGCGCGCGTTGTCGTCCAGCGCGAAGTCGTCGTACAGCACCGGAAGTTCATGGACCACGACATGCTGGAACTGGCGCATCCGCGACTTCATCAGGTCGTCCACGACGGACAGTGCAGCCGGGTAGCCGCAGTTGAAGAAGTTCTGCACGACGAGCACGGCGTTGTGCACCTCGCCCTCGAACTCGATCTCCTTCTGGTACGAGAACACGTCGTTGAGCAGACACGCGTAGTCCTGCGCCGCGTTCTCCAGGGACTTCATCGGCCCCGTCCGGTACAGCTCCGGCGGCACCTGACGGCCGTGACCCAGCCGGCACAGGGCCATCGTCATGTCCGAGCCGAAGGTCGCGCGGCGCATCTCCATGTAGTCGACAGGGTCGGGGACACGGTTCTGCGCCTGGTTGGCCAGCTCCCACAGCCAGGACGCCGTCATGTCCTCGACCGCCGTGCGGAACGTGCGCCGCGCGGACTCCTCCATGGGGCCCGCCGTACGGATCCACAGATCGGCCAGCCCGCGCTCCAGCCCGGTGGCCGGTGGCGGTGGCGGCGACAGGTCGACCGGCATGAAGAGGGAGAGCCGCGCGTTGCACGCCCTGGCGCCCGCGAGATCACGCGTGTTGCCGTAGACGGCGGGGAAGTAGTCGTCCCCGTACGTCCCCCACGTCAGCCAGTCCGACGTCAGGTCCAGCTCCTCCTCGGTGGCGTCCGGATGGATACCGGCGGAGCAGAGCGGCAGATCGATTCTGCGCAGCCGCTCCTCGTCCCAGACACCGGATCCCGGCAGCCCCGGCTGCGCCTCCAGGATGCCCATCCGGTGGGCCCACTCGGCCACATGGTCGCGGGAGTGGTCGAGATGCGGGCTCAGCGAGAGCGCGAACGGCATCTCGAAGTCGGGCAGTACGGAGGGTCCGACGTGCTGGAAGGGCACATGGCTGTGGCTGCGCACCCGGGCCGCCCCGCCCGCGCCGAAGCTCCGGGGGGTGATCGTCCCCAGCCCCATGGCGCGCGCGATGTCGGCGGCGGTCGTACCGAGCCCGACGGGCGTCATGGAGAACGGCGGCGGCGCGCCCTCGGAGCCGCCCGCCCCGGAGCCGCCTTCCCCGGTCGCCGTGTCCTCGCCCACCCCGTTCATGTACCGGCTGGAGCGCATGTGCCACTCGTGGCCGCCCGACTGCCAGTCCTGGAGCCCCTTCACGTACGCGAGAGTGTCGGCGCACTCCTGCGGGCCGAGCCCCCGCTCGGCGAAGAGCGGCCCCAGCTCGGTCAGCGCGGTGTTCTCGAACTGCTGGACACGGGAGGTGAGCAGGTCGTTGACCGCGTCCGCCGCCTCCTGCGTCGTGCAGCCGAGGAAGGTCTCCAGGACGAGCACACCGTTGCTCAGCTCGCCCTCCTCCTGGATCTCCCGCTCGTACGAGAAGAGGTCGTTGCGCAGATGCACCGCGTCCGAGAACGCCTCCTTCAGCACCCGCAGCGGCCGGGAGTCCGCGATGGCGGCGGGGACTTCGGCGTTCGCCGCGTACTCGACCAGCCCCGCCGACCAGGGCGCCCCGCCCACCTTGCGGCGCATCTCGATGTACTCGACGGGGTTCGCGACGCGCTGCGCGTTGATGTTCGCCAGTTCCCAGTCGGACTCGTTGAGCAGGTTCTCCGTGGACTCGGCGAACCGCCGCCGCCACTCCAGGGACATGCTCGGGACCGTACGCGCCCACAGGTCGGCGAGCCCCGCCTCGACGGGGTTGGCCGGCTCGGGGAATCCGGCCGACAGGTCCATCGGCATGAAGGCCGCGAGCCGTTCGAGATACGCCTTGCCGCCCTCGCGGTCCTGCGGCCGTTTGTAGACCTCCAGGAAGTGGTCGTCGAAGAAGAAGACCCACACATACCAGTCGGTGACCAGCGACAACGCCGGTCCGTCGCAGTCGGGGTGGGTGTACGCGCACAACAGCGCGTAGTCGTGGGAGTCGAGGTCGTGTTCCTCCCAGACGCCCGAGCCCTCCAGCATGCCCATGTCCCTGGCCCATTTCTTGGAGTGCTTCCTGGCCTCCTCCAGGTGCGGATTGAGGCGGGCCGGATACGCCAGGTAGAAATCCGGCAGTTCAAAGGGGTGCGTCACGGTTGAGCGGCCTTTCACGAAAGCACGAGCGATGGAGCCTGCACCGCGATCTACCCGCCCCTCCACTCGCCCATACGGACCACAAAATAGTCATATGAGCACATCGTCGGCGCGTGTTGTCCGCGTGTTCTGCCGCGCCCGGGTGATCATCGGCCCATGAGCGCCACCATCCGTCTCGCACAGCAACCCGAGGCCGACGCACTGCTCGGCCGCAGCCCCCTGGCCGCCCTGGTCGGCATGTTGCTGGACCAGCAGGTCCCGATGGAGTGGGCGTTCTCCGGCCCGTACACCATCGCGGTCCGGATGGGCGCCGATGACCTCGACGCGCACGCGATCGCCGCGTACGACCCCGACGCCTTCACCGCCCTGCTCTCCGGCAAGCCCGCCGTGCACCGCTACCCCGGGTCGATGGCCCGGCGCGTGCAGCAGCTCTGCCAGTACCTGGTCGACCACTACGACGGCGACCCCACGGCGCTCTGGCATTCCATCGCCACCGGCGCCGAGGTACGGGAGCGCCTCAACGAACTGCCCGGCTTCGGGAAGCAGAAGGCACAGATCTTCCTGGCGCTGCTGGGCAAGCAGTTCGGGGTACGGCCGGAGGGCTGGCGCGCCGCGGCGGGCGCGTACGGCGACGAGGGCGCGTACCGCTCGGCGGCGGACATCACCGGCCCCGAATCGCTGGCGAAGGTACGGGCGTTCAAGCAGGAGGCGAAGCGCGCGGCCAAAGCGGCGAAGACCGTGAAGCCGACGAAGGCGACGAAGGCGACGAAGCCGGCGACCAAACCGGCCACGGAGCGCTGAGCCACGCGCGGGACCGGAACCGATCACGATCTTCGGCGAACTGAGCCCCATCTGTTCCCAGATGACGCGGCACTCGCTACTTTTCTCCGGCATTCGCTCACATTCGTTCGCACCGGAAGGACCCTTGTGATCGCAACGTCCCGCAGACTCATGGCCGTCGCAGCCGCCACCGCGCTCGCCGCCCCGCTTCTGCTCTCCGCCGCCTCCCCCGCCGCCGGACACGCGCACGACCCGGCGAGGGAAGCCGCGCGGAACGCCGCGAAACTCTCGAAGAAGCTGGTGCGTTCGGCCTCCGCGAAGGACGCGTACCGCCATCTGGAGCGGTTCCAGCAGATCGCGGAGGAGTCGAACGGCAACCGCGCGGCCGGCACGACCGGCCACGATGCCTCGGCCGCCTATGTGTACGGCCAGCTCAAGAAGGCCGGCTACAAGGTCTCGTACGACACCTTCGACATCACCTACATCGAGACCCTCGCCGAGAAGCTGACGGTCACCGCGCCCGCCCAGCGCGATGTGACGATCACCGCCATGTCGTACACGAAGTCCACCCCGGAGGGCGGCGTACGGGCCGAGCTGGCCGCCGTACCGCTCGACGCGACGACGGGATGCGAGGCCGTCGACTACGCCTCCGCCGACTACACGGGCAAGGTCGCGCTCGTCCAGCGCGGCGGCTGCTCCTTCGCCGACAAGCAGCGGGAGGCCGGCGCCGCCGGGGCGGTCGCCGCGGTCATCTACAACAACACCGAGGGCGCGCTCAGCGGCACGCTCGGCGGCCCCGAGGCGGGCGTGATCCCCACCGGGGGCGTCACCCAGGAGGCGGGCGAGGCGCTGGCCGCCGAGGTGGCGGCCGGTCCCGTGACGGTCTCCCTGGACGTACGCCAGCTCCAGGAGGAGCGCACCACCCGTAACGTGATCGCCGAGACCAGGGGCGGCAGCTCCGACCGTACGGTGATGCTCGGCGCCCACCTCGACTCGGTCACCGAAGGCCCCGGCATCAACGACAACGGCTCCGGCTCCGCGGGGCTGCTGGAGGTCGCGCTCAAGCTCGCCAGAACGCACGACCGGCCGGCGAACAAGGTGCGCTTCGCGTGGTGGTCGGCGGAGGAACTCGGCCTGCTGGGCGCCGAGTCGTACGTCGGGAAGCTCACCGACCGGCAGCGCGCGGACATCTCGCTCTATCTGAACTTCGACATGATCGCCTCACCGAACCCCGCTCAGTTCGTCTACGACGGTGATGACTCGGACGGCGAGGGCGCGGGCGCCGGCCCCGAGGGTTCGGCGCAGATCGAGAAGGGCATCACCGACTTCCTCGACAGCAGAAACGTTCCGCACGAGGGCACGGACTTCGACGGCCGCTCCGACTACGGGCCCTTCATGGACGCGGGCATCGCCTCGGGCGGCACGTTCACCGGCGCGGAGGGCATCAAGTCGCCGGAGCAGGCGGCGCGGTACGGAGGCGAGGCGGGCGTGGCGTACGACCCGTGCTACCACGCGGCCTGCGACGACCTCTCCAACATCAGCATGCGGGCCTTCGACACCAATGTGGACGTGATCGCGAACGCCGTGGGGACGTACGCCCACGACCTCGGCTCGCTGAAGAAGCCGGCGACGGCGCAGACGGCGCAGCCGGCGACGTCCGCCGAGAAGGCGACAGGAGGGGCGCGCGACAAGGGGCACACACCGGCCTCGTAGTCACCGGGAGAACGGGAACAGGGCACGCCGTGGAAGCACACGGCGTGCCCTTCCGTTGTGTCCGGCCGGCGAGGTGCGCTACGCCTCCCGCTGCGGGGCGGGCCTGATGACCGCGAAGCGCGCGCCGGAGGGGTCGGCGAGGTGCGCGACGCGGCCGACGTCGGGCACGTCCGCGGCGGGCAGGACGACGGAGCCGCCGTGCCCCGTCACCGCCGCGACCAGGGCGTCGGTGTCGTCGACGCCGAAGTACGGCAGCCAGCGCGCTCCCTCGCCGCCCTCGGCCCGCACGACCCCGCCGAACGTGGCGTCCTCCTGATCGCCCTCGCCGGTGGAGAGCACGGTGTACGTCATGCCGGGCGCCGGAAACTCCTGGAAGCGCCAGCCGAGGACGGCCCGGTAGAAGGCGAGCGCACCCGCGTCGTCGGCCGTGTGCAGCTCGGCCCAGCACAGGGCGCCGCGCTCGCAGGTGACTTCGAGCCCGCGGACGGAGACGGGCTGCCAGATGGCGAAGTCCGCGCCCTGGGGGTCGGTGAAGCACGCCATGCGTCCGGCGTCCATCACGTCCGCCGGGGCGACGCGTACGGTGCCGCCGTGCTGGGTGACGGACCGGGCGGTGGCGTCGGCATCGGGGCTCTTGAAGTAGAGGGACCAGGCGGGTTCGGCACCACTGTCGGTGAGGGGCCCGAGGGCCGCGACCGTCCTGTTGTCCTGCTGGAAGAAGCCGTACCCCCCGGCGTCCGGCCCGGCCGACTGAAAGGTCCAGCCGAAAACGGCGGTGTAGAAGGCGGCGGAGGCGTCGATGTCGGGGGCGGCGACGTCGAGCCAGTTGGGGGAGCCGGTCACGAAGTCGGTGCTGAGCACGTGGTGCACCCTGCCTTTCCTGTGTTCCTGGGGATTCGGCCAGAGATTACGGCGGAACGGAACGGAAAGGCGGCGTCGAAACGCCGGAAAAGCGGGTCGAGGTGGCGGCCTCTCAAGGAAGGGGTCTCTTGACGCCCGAAAGAAAGGTGTCGAAGGCACCGGTACGGAAAACGAGTACGGGACCTTCGACGCTCTTGCTGTCACGCAGAGGGACGGATCCGGGGATACCGAGGCCTATTTCCACGCAGTTTCCGCCGTTGTTGCTGCTGTAGCTGCTCTTGACCCACGCCGCCGCCGTCACATCGCGGTTCCTCATGGTGGCCATACCCTTCCATCGCGTCACGGATCAGCGCGGCAGAGTCGGAAGCGGACAAGGCATCCGCCCTGAGCACATCATAGGACTGCGCATGACGGGCGGTAACCGCCGGATCGTCGCTGAAGTGCCCGCGGTCGAGCGATTCCGAGTACACCCAGAACTGGCCGTCGGGCAGGGTGATGAGCGACATGGACGTACTGGGGCGTACGACACCCCGGGAGCCGGCCGGGACGACTTGCACCCGAATGTTGGGCAGCTTTCCCACCCGGATCAGATGTGCGCACTGATTCCGCATGACGGTGTCACTGAAGACGGCGTTCCGGATACAGCTTTCGTCCAGAACGGCAATGAGGAGAGGCCCTCCGGTCGAAAGGAACCGGTGTTGGCGGCTAAGACGCGCGCGGACCATCTCCTCCAATTCATCGCCGGTGGCGACCTGGGCGAAGAGGTCGCGCGCGTAGTCCTCGGTCTGCAGCAGTCCGGGCATCACCTGGTTCTGGTACTCGCGCAGCGCCACCGCCTGGGCGTCCATGGCGGCACGGCGCTTGAACCAGTCCGGGTGCTCCACCTCCGGATACCAGTCGATCTTTTCCCAGAGCTTGCGCAGGATCCCGCCGGTCCGCAGGACCACGTCACACGTGTCGGTGAACTTGTCGTCGGGCACGCGCGTCCCCGCCTCCACTCGTGCTACGAACGACCTGTCGCACGGCACTCTCTCCGCGAGCCCTGCCTGGGTGAGGCCGACGGAGTCCCGTGAATGCTTCAGCACTTCACCGAATACGGCCGCCGTACCGGCTGCCTTCTCCCCGCCTTCCGCATTGCGCCGCCCCATTGGGCCTTCCTTCCTCAGGTGACAGATCCCGTCTGGCACGCACACGGCGTTGCGCGCACGCCTGGCGCAGAGCAACGCTGGTCACACGCAATGTAGTTGTATCGCCCCGAGGACGACAATGCGCAGCGATTCGAACTCAATCCCTATCCCCGCGTCTCTCACCATCCCCACCGCGCACACCGCCCCTCTCCGACCGTTCGGACCGTTCGGGCCGCTTCACGAATGACCGTTTCTGCGGATACGGGGCGAACTCCGTCGAGGAAAGGGGACCCTCTTGCCCAGGGCGACCGTGTTGCTGTCGAAAAGGGATTGCTGGTACTGCGAGGCCTGTTGGAAGAACAGCGTCGAAGCGGTACGCACCACACCGGACGGAACACGAGATCTCCTCTGTCTCGAATGCGCGCAGGGGAACTGTCCGAGGCGGGTCGACCTCTTTCCGCCGCTCGGAATCTACGGGCTCACGCCGCGCCGGGTACGGGTGAAAGTACCGTCGCGCGACGGCCGGCACCGCCGCCGGGACCGCCCGCCGCTCTCCCCGGGCCCGCACCTCCCGCCCCACCCGCACCGCCAGTCCCCGCCGGGCACACCGCCCGTCTAGCGCCCCTCCGGCGGGCCCCGGGGCAGGTCTCCGGTGAACCCTCGGGGCGGGCCTCCGGGGCACGTCTCCACGGCGAGGCGGGCACGACGCGCCCGGCAAGCGGGGCGGAGGGGGCGATTCCACTCTGACTTCGCTCCCCCTTTGACACTGAATACGACCTTTGCGCTCCTGCGCCATGGCTGCGCCCGGAGCCGCTTGCCCGGTAGGCTTTCCGTGTGATCTTCAAGCGCATCGGTAACGGGAGGCCGTATCCCGACCACGGCCGGGAAAGCACCCGGCAGTGGGCGGATGTCGCGCCGCGCCCGGTCCGCCTCGATCAGCTCGTGACGACAAAGGGTCAGCTCGACCTGGAGACGCTGCTCGCCGAGGACTCCACCTTCTACGGGGACCTGTTCGCGCACGTCGTGAAGTGGCAGGGCGACCTCTACCTGGAGGACGGGCTGCACCGCGCCGTACGCGCCGCGCTCCAGCAGCGCCAGGTGCTCCACGCGCGCGTGCTGGAACTGGAGCTGGACATGGGCTGACGGGCCGGGTTCCGCACCTCGGCACGGCCCGCAGTGCCCCTTTCGGCCCCTTTGCTACCGCCGACCACCCAAACGGTTGATCATTTAGTAGGAAACGCACACGGCGCGCACTACGCTGCGCCCATGAGCATGCTCACTCCCCCCGGCATGGGCGGCAAGTACCGCATCACGGGGTCCAAGTACCCCCGCATGCGCCGCCCCCGTCACCGCCGCAGGATCGTGCTCGCGGCCGTCGCCGCCGTCGTCGCCCTCGGCCTGGCCGGCTGGGGAACGGCACAGCTCATCGACGTCTTCTCCGGTGACAGCACGAAGGACACGACCGCGAGCGAGCCGACCACCCCCGACTGCACGCCGTCCCCCACCCCCACGGCGCCCGCGCACGCGCTCCCCAGACCGGGCGAGATCACGGTCAACGTCTACAACGCGACCCCGCGCGGCGGACTCGCCAAGACCACCGCCGACGAGCTGAGAAAACGCGGCTTCGTCATCGGCAAGGTGGGCAACGCCCCCGAGACGTACGACAAGAAGGTCCCGGGCGCCGGGGTGCTCCTCGGCGCGACGAGCGACATGGACAGCGCCCTCACCGTCCTCGGGACCCAGCTCAAGGGCGCCACACCGAAGGCCGACACCCGTAAGACGAAGGACGTCGACCTGATCATCGGCTCGGCCTTCAAGACGCTGAACGTCCAGAAGGACGCGGACCAGGCACTGGCCACGCTGAGCGCCCCGGCGGCGCCGTCCTGCTGAACACAAGGGCGTGTCCTCCCCCCGGGGGCCGGGGGGAGGACACGCCCTTCGATCAAGCCCCTCATCGAGGCCCTGGTGCCCTCCGGGCCTAGTCGACGGTGCCGTACATCCGGTCGCCCGCGTCGCCCAGTCCGGGGACGATGTAGCCGTTCTCGTTGAGCCGCTCGTCGACCGCCGCCGTCACCACGGTCACCGGCGTACCCGCCAGCTCGCGCTCCATCACCTCGACGCCCTCGGGCGCCGCGAGCAGCACCACGGCCGTCACATCGTCGGCGCCGCGCTTGATCAGCTCCCGGATCGCCGCGACGAGCGTGCCGCCGGTCGCGAGCATCGGGTCCAGCACGTACACCTGCCGGCCGGAGAGGTCCTCGGGCATCCGGGTCGCGTACGTGGACGCCTGGAGCGTCTGCTCGTTGCGGATCATCCCGAGGAAGCCCACCTCGGCGGTCGGGAGCAGCCGCACCATGCCGTCCAGCATGCCGAGACCGGCCCGGAGGATCGGGACGACCAGCGGACGCGGGTGCGAGAGCTTCACCCCCGTCGTCCCGGTCACCGGGGTCTCGATGTCGACCTGTTCGGTCCGTACGTCCCGGGTGGCCTCGTACGCGAGCAGGGTGACCAGCTCGTCGGCGAGGCGCCGGAAGGTCGGGGAGTCGGTGCGCCGGTCGCGCAGGGTGGTGAGTTTGTGCGCGACCAGAGGGTGGTCGACGACGTGAATCCGCATGGCGTCCACAGTAACCGGGGGCCAAGGCGTTACGCGCTGCCAGGAACGTACGGAATGCCGGGAACGGACAGGAACGCACTGGCATCAACCCCCGTGGGCGAGGGAAGGTAGAAGGGCCCAGGACACGGCCTTGAGGCGGTGAGGCATCGATGAGTCCCCAGTCACCCCCGGACCAGGAGCCCGAGGGCGCGGGCGACGGCGAGAGCGAGACCGAGGCGGCCCGCCGCCGACGCCGCGCCCAGTTCCTGCGGGAGCTGAACGAGGCCAAGGCGCTGCGCGAGCGCGTCAAGCCCCGGCAGGCCCGTGCGGCACGGATGCGCCAGCAGATGCGGATGCGTACGTTCCGCTGGTAGCCACGCCGGACGCCACGCGGAGCCACGCCCGGCCGCGAGACCGGATCCCGCCGGGCCCCTGCCCGCCCCGGGGCCCGGAGGAAGCCATCCCGCGAACGGGTCCGAACAGGGGCCCAATAAAATGGCGCCACGACGCAACGGCGGAAGACCTCTCGCGAAGAGCCGGTTTCTGCCACGATTCCGAGTAGGCGGCGCCGAGCAGCGGGCCGCCGGACCGTCACACCTCTGACCAGTGGGAGAGTCACGGTGTACTTCGCCGCACTGCTCGCGCGCACCGAAGACGGGTGGGAAGCGAGCGATACAGAGCTCGACGATGTGGAGACCTTGTCGGACCTCACCGACCTGGCCCGCGAAGCCTCGGTGGACGAGGACACGGTGCTCGTCTTCATCGAACAGGAGGACGCCTGGTTCGGCATCCTCCGTGTGGAGGGCGAGGAAGATCCTCGTATCTACGTCTCCGACGCGGCCGCGGCCGCACGCTCCTCGTACGGGGAGATCCTCATGGACGAACTGCTCGGCAGGGACGACGACGACCCGGCCGACGACCTCGACGCGCTGGACCTCGACGGTACGGAGGACGGCGAACCGGACGAGTACGAAGGAACCGATACCGACACCGAGACCCCCGCGGCCGACGCCGACACCGTACCCACGGGCGCCGTCGGCGACCGCGAGATCCTGACCGACCTGGGCCTCTCCGAGGCCGATCTGCTGGCGCTGGAGACCGACGCGATGGCCGAGATCGCGGAGGCGCTGGGCGCGGCGGAAGTGCTGGAGGCCGTGCGTTAGATGCGGCCCACGCACGACGCCGCGCCCGACCCGGTACGCGCACCGTGGCCGGCGCCCATGCGCCTCGCGCTGGACGAGGCCGTACGGGCGGCCGGGTCCGGTGACGTACCGGTCGGCGCCGTCGTGCTGTCCCCGGACGGCACGACGCTCGCCACGGCCCACAACGAACGCGAGGCGACGGGCGACCCGACGGCCCACGCGGAGATCCTGGCGATCCGCAGGGCCGCCGCCCGGCTCGGCGCCTGGCGCCTGACGGGCTGCACGCTGGTGGTGACGCTGGAACCGTGCACGATGTGCGCGGGCGCCATCGTCCAGTCCCGGCTGGAGCGGGTGGTGTTCGGCGCACTCGACGAGAAGGCGGGCGCCGCCGGCTCCCTCTGGGACGTCGTACGGGACCGCCGCCTGAACCACCGCCCTGAAGTGATCCACGGCGTCCTGGCCGAGGAGTGCGCCACGCTCCTGACCACCTTCTTCCGCACCCGCTGACCCCTGACCGCCTATCGATTTCAAAGCACGGCCCACCTTGGGCTAAGCTCTCTCTCGGTAGCGTGTCCGAGCGGCCGAAGGAGCTCGCCTCGAAAGCGAGTGTGGGGAAACTCACCGAGGGTTCAAATCCCTCCGCTACCGCTCTCACACCCCTCTGACCTGCGAATACGCGGTCAGGGGGGTGTTTTGCGTACGGCCCGTACCGCATGGGCATGAGGCTCGGGAGCCAACAGCCCCGCACGGTCCCCGCCTGGGCGGCACCGTGTGCCTCCCCGCGAAGGGATCTGCCGCCTGCGGTCCCTCGGAGAGAATTCCCGCAACTCGCCCCCGCCGGCGCCCCAGTCCGCCATCCCGACGCGCCCGCCGGATGCGAATGGCTCGCGGGCTCGCAAGGGCGCCCGATCCCGGCCCGCCGAAGCCAGATCTTCAGAGCCCAGCCACTCAGTTCAGTAGAGTGATGGGACGGCCTAAACACTGACGCCGACACCATGTGAGAGATCGGTCACCATGTCCTTTCTGGCCGCCAGCCGACAGAGTCTCGATCAACGTCCCGGGCCATTCCCACTAAATGAAACCAAGGCTGCCCGCCGATAAAAGACCAGGTCAGCAAGTGTCGGCCCCGCGCATGCGGGGGTGTTCCGGCGTAGAGGGGATGTCCGCGCCGACTCCGCGTGTCGGCCCCGCGCATGCGGGGGTGTTCCGTAGACGAGCCGCAGGCATGTGATCCCACATGGGTCGGCCCCGCGCATGCGGGGGTGTTCCGTAGGGGAGGGTGGAGGTGGGCGATCCGGGCGTGTCGGCCCCGCGCATGCGGGGGTGTTCCGCTCATCGCCACGTCACTTCACCAGCCCCATGTCGTCGGCCCCGCGCATGCGGGGGTGTTCCCTGCGGGCGGACAGCGCCTTCTTCAAGTACTCCGTCGGCCCCGCGCATGCGGGGGTGTTCCGCTGCGTGACGCCCTGGTCGGCCCACTCTACGAGTCGGCCCCGCGCATGCGGGGGTGTTCCCGGCGAGACAAGGACGTTGCTCTGTGACGAGCGGTCGGCCCCGCGCATGCGGGGGTGTTCCTTCGTCCTTTGTTGTCTTGCGGTTTTCGTCCCAGTCGGCCCCGCGCATGCGGGGGTGTTCCCTCGGGTCAGGCGCGGTGTAGTCCGGCGTGGGGGTCGGCCCCGCGCATGCGGGGGTGTTCCGGGGGAGGAATAGAAGCGCGGCACTCACGTTGGCCCCGCCCCTGCGGGGCTGTTCCCCCGGTAACTGCCGAGTTCGTCACCGTACGACCGTCGGTTCCGCGCCCGCTCGGGGAAGACACCCGCGTCGCCTGCGTGCCGTATAACCGAACAGTTATACGGTCAACGTCGGTTGCGGGCCGAGAGGATCAGGCCATCGAAGTCGACTGGCCGCCAGCGGTCTCGGCCGGCCGTCCGGATGGCCCAGCCTTGTTCGTTGGAGGCGGGTTCGATGAGGACTGCTTGGCCGTCGCCGATGCGTGTGGCCAGGAGTTCCCAGAGACGGTCACGGATTCGGCGGCTCGGGTTACCGACGAACACGCCTGCGTTGACTTCAACCATCCAGCGGGTGAGGTGGCCGCGGAGCCCATCGGGAGCGGCGATCAGGACGATGACGGTCACGACGTCTGCTCCGGAGACTCCGGTGAACGTGCTTCCTCGAACTCCGGTCCGATGATGGTGATGTGCTGCTCGCCCATGCCGGTGTCGGTCAGTTTCGGCGGGGCGGGTCCATCCGATTCCGCCTGATCAGCGAGTTCGGCCGAGGGTGAGGCATTCGTCTCGTCGTGCGGCGCATCGGCCGCCCAGTTGACTCCCGCTGCGACCGATCCGAGGCGTTCGTCCCACAGTTCGCTGGTTTCCGGAGTGTCGAAATCAGTGCCCGGTGGGTTCAGCAGGGCTTTGACGTCGTGCACGATGCGACCGAGGAGCTTGGTCTCGGCGATCTGGTCGCGGAGGCCGATGCGGGCGTCCCGTTCGTCGGTGAGCCCTTGGGCGGAGAGGTCGAAGGCGAGGGGGAGAGTGTATTCGGCCTTGTAGAGGTCGGCGATGTCCAGAACGAAGGAGATGGCCGAGCCGGTATGGACAAAGCCGAGCCCGGGGCTCGCGCCGAGCCCGACGATGACGGCATGGCAGATGCCGTAGAGGGCCGCGTTGGCGGCGGACAGCAGGCGGTTGAGATCGTCGCCTGCGGCGAATGCGTCTCCGGCCTTATAGACGCGGCCGTCCCAGGGAACTCCGCTGCGGCGTGAGTGTTCCTGGTAGAGCTTACGGAAGCGCGCGCCTTCGCGGCCTCGAAGCTGCTGCATGGTGGCCTTGGAGACGTCTTCGCCGGGGAACCGCATGCCGTACATGGCACGGGCGACGTTGAGCCGTTCCTTGGGCCGAGTGATGAGCCACGCTTGGCGGTGGAGGAGGCCGGCGCTGCGGCTGGGGCCAAGTCCGGTCGCGTACATGCGTACGCCTTGTTCGCCGACCCAGCAGATGGTGGTGCCGGAGTCGGCGAGGAGACGGATGGCGCCGTGGGTGACGCGGGTGCCGGGACCGAGCAGCATGACGGCGATCATGGCGGCCGGGACACGTACGGTTTCGCGTTTGTTGATGACGACCACGGCGTTCTCGTCGCGGTCGAGATGGCTTCGCTCGACGTAGACGCTGGATACCCGGTCCACGAGGCGGTGCAGGTCGTGCGGGTCTGCTTTCCACCAGGGCTCGGCCATGGCTCAGTCCTTCTGTGCGGGGAGGGGTGCGAGGGTGAGGAGGCCGCAGCCGTACGCCTTGGAAGGGCCGATCCCTTCCAGGAGGCGGCTGGTGAACGCCGCGGGATCGGTGATGCGGAGACGTCCCTCGAACGTGGCGCTGTGGAAGCTGACGCGGGGGCCTCTGCCACCCTTGGTGAAGGAGTGGCGCTGCCGGTCGGTGATACGGACCTCGCGGGGAGGGTTGGGGTCCCGGGGGGCTGCCCGCGCATCGAGCGCGGCCTCCGGAATCGGCTGGTCGAGGCCGGAGGCCGGGAGGTCTGTGCGGGACGCCGGGATGTCGAAGCCCCAGCGTTCGGTGCGGTCGAGGAACCAGCCGAGTTGGGCGGCGGCGGTGCGGTGCCCGAGTCGGAAGCCGCGCTCGCGCTTGCTGTCGGTACGGGCGGCCACGCGGGCGGCCTGCGCCGGGGTGGGATTCTGGGGTGCCTGGGTGTTCTGGACGGGGCTGGCCGTCAGCCGGAAGGCGAACTCGCGTCCGGCGGCGATCTGCCGGAGGAGTGGAGCGTAGTCGCGCACCGCCGCGTGCTCCCCGTCGGCGTCGGGCCAGCCGGCCTGCTCGATCACGTGTGTCCAGTCGGGCTTCGAGCTGGTGAGGACGAACAGATGGGGGCGGCGGGCGTTGTCGGCGTCCAGCCGCCACAAGACACGTTCACCGGCCGCTGTGTCCGGGATACCCCCCATGATGGCGCCGTGCATCGCGCGGGGGTTGGCGAGCAGCAGACGGCTCTGTGCCCGGAGCGGGTTGATGCGGATACGGGAGAGATAGGTCATGGCTGTCACCAGCCCAGCAGGGCGAAGGGGTCATGTCCGGCTTCGTCGTCCGAACCATTGGGGTCGTCGTGGGCTTCGGGAAAGCCGGTGGGGATGCTCAGCCAGTCGTGCCGTACGCGCCGGCTGGTGAAGGTACGGGCGTGCGGGTAGAAGGAGACGGGGGCATCGTCGAGGACGTCCTCCCCGGCCGGATCCTCCACGGTGACGGCGCGGTCCACCCGAGCCGGGTAGAGGGAGCGGCCCAGGTTGCGTTCGCGGCCCCGCTGGGCTGCGTATTGTTCGCGGGCCTGTCGGGACGCCTGCCAGGGTTCCTCCCGCAGTACGTTCTCGATGCTTCCGTCGCGCACGCCGAGGGAGACCGGTTGGGTGGGCGGGCACGAGCGGCGCCCCAGGGCGAGGGGGAAAGCGGGTGCGCGGACCGCCAGATCGAGCGTGGCGAGCAGAGGGCGCGGGCCCGCCACCGCGGCGAGGAATACCGCGTCCTGGAGGTAGTAGCGAATGGTCACATGGGTGTTCTTGGCAGGGGAGGTCGGCTTCTGCGTTCCCTTCGCGTTCACACCGGCCTGGGGTAACGGGCGGCCTCGGTAGTCGCTGACGGTGTGGTAGTCGCGCAGCAGAGTCCCGGGCTGATCGACACGGACTCCGAGGCGCAGGGGCAGGAGTTCGTCGAGCCGGTCCTCGCGGGCGACTCCGGAGGCCGCGGCGAGCAGGCCGATCACTCCGGACTTGGTGGGTTCCGGGTTGGTCTCCCGCCGGTTGAAGGCGCTGCGTGACCCCCATGACTGGAGCGGGCCTGCGAGGCGGAGCAGCAGTACCGCGTGGTCCTCGTCCGGTGGGGCGGACGGTGGCGTGGAGGCGGACGGTGACGTCATCGGGCGGCCTGCTTGAGTGTGTCGGTCAGGTGGGTGCGCAGGCCGTTGAGGAGCTGGGGGAAGGGGAGTGCTTCACCGAAGGTGTGCTCCAGCAGCTTGGCGGTGTCGCCCGTGGTGGGGAAGGTGTGGCACAAGGCGGTGAAGGCGAGGGTGTCGCCCCATTTGCTGAGGATCCTGGTGTGTTCGTGGGCCAGCCGGTTCGCGGAGGCCGCCGCGATCCCCGAGGAGCCGGTGACCGGTTCCTCAAAGGCGGAGACGAGGTTGACGGGCTGGTCGGGCCGTACGGTGACGGCGACGAGGCTGGGCAAGGTGCGGTGCGCGAAGGAATTCGCGTATCCCGAGGGAATGGAGCGTGCGAAGGAGGTCATGAACTCCTCAACCGCGGTCACCGCGGCTTCCTCGTCCGTGAGGTTGTCGACGAGCTGATGCAGGCCGACGGTCGCATAGCGGTAGAGCGTCGCGGAGTTGAAGCCGATGGTGCCGATCATGCCGGCGCCGGTTTCCTCTCCCTTCTCCTGTTCGTCGTCCACCGCGGTGAAGTAGTCGAATTCCAGCTCGACCGCGTGGGTGGAGAGGGCGTGGGCGACCTGGGTGGCCGCGTCGACGTTGAGCGCCGGGAGGTCGGCGACCATGCGTCCGAAGAGAGCGACGTCCATGGGGTGGCCGGTGCTGAACTCCTTCTGCACGGAGAGCTGCTTGATCTCAGCGGTCAGCTCTTCGTCATCCAGGGCGATGAGTTCGGCCGCCCTGTCCTTGACCAGGGCGGCGACGGAGTCGAGCTGACGGCGGCCGTAGAAGAACAGATAGGCGGTGTCCCCCTCCTGCTTGCCGGCGCTGATCTTCAAGGGCGCCAGGAGAGCGCTCGCCAGTCGGTTCGCGTCCTCGGTGTTCAAATCGGTGACGGAGCCGATCCGTTTGGCGAGCGCGCCGCCGATCCGCCGGGTACGGGTGGCGAGATCCTGCTGGGGAAGGCGCTCGGTGAAGTGGGTTCGGGTGGCGCGTTTCCATGCCTGGGAGGAGACACGTGAGCGGCGCACACCGCCGAAGTACGCCTCCTTGGGGTTGCCCTGGTCGTCCCGGTTGAGGTTGGCCGGGGGCACGGTCTGCAGGATGTGAACGTCGATGTAGGTGCGCGACGGGGGCAGCGCCATGGGTCCTCCAGCGGTTCGGTCGGCGTCGGTGTCTGTGTCTGTGGGTACGGGAAACGGGCGGCCCGGGCGGCCCGCTGCGGGTGAGGCGGTACAGGGCCTGGAGCCACGTTGCGAAGCCGGGTGTCGGCAGGCCCTGCTCGTACGAACGCGCGACGCGGTCAGCCCGCTTTCGGCGGGGCTTCCTTGTCTCCGCGGGCGCTCCACGCGTGATAGGCGAGGCCCCAGTCCCGACGAACGCTCTGCCGGGATTCGGCGTAGTGCCAGCGCTTGATGTCCTGGAGCAGGCGGTCGTAGTCGAGCGGCTGTTGCACGGAGCGCAGTTGAGTGATCAGTCCGCGCAATCGGTGGACCAGAGCGGTGACGGACGAGGTGTGGACCGCTGCGGCGACGCGATGGTCGACGGCCTCCTCACCGAAGCGTCCGCTGCGGTGCAGGGTTCGCAGTGCGGTCCCCATATGGACACCGGGCTTGTGCATGGGGCAGCTCTGACTCTGCTGGTGCAGGCCGTAGAGCGACAAGGCCGCGTGTTCGGCTTCCAGTTCTGGCGTCACCTGCCCGTCGACGGGGCTGGTGTAGAAGGGCCAGAGTGCCGGTACGGTGCCGGCTGGTCGCCCCAAGCCGGAGCGCAGTGCCGCCAGGTCCTCGCCGGGCGGGCGCACGGACGTCTTGCCTGCTGGTTGCTTGCGCCAGGCGCCGCTGCTGTCCACGCGCTGTGCCCAGTAACGTCGGAGGTTCGGGGTGCTGACACGGGTGGTGTCGGTCTGCGGGGTGGTGGACACAGCGGTCCCCTTCGGTCAGAAGGCCATCAGGTGCGAAGTGGTGCCGGGAGGACGCGGAGCCGTGGTTCACCGGCGCTTGCGGCGTGCCGAGCGGCGTGTGAGGACCACGTCGAGACGGTCTCGGAAGTTCTTCTCAGCGGTGCTGAGCCGGTACACGTACTCCTTGCCGTCCCTGCTCACCGAGCGGCCGGTGAACAGAGCGGGAGCGGCGGTGGAGAAGACCTGCTCGGCCACCTTCCACGTTGTGCGTCCGGCTTTCTCTTCCCATGCCTCAAGCCCGCGCTCGGACTCGTCGAAGTCCTCTCCTACCGTGCGCAGCCCGGCCAGCAGGCGCCGCACGACCGGATCGAGGGCGTGCAGCAGGGTGTCGCCCGGGCGCTGTCCCTTGTCCCAGGGAATCGGTTCGCTGCCGGCGGCCCGCCGAAGATCCGCGGAGAGGTTGTTGACGGCCGCGGCCAGTTTCTCGGCCTGCTCCACAGCGGCCAGGAGCGAGCCGTAGACGATGCTGTCCGGGTCGAGCGCGGCCAACGGCAGCGGAATCCGGTCGTAGAAGACGTCTTCGATGACGGCCGACTGGTTGCCGTAGGCGATGCCGGTCAGCTCCACCTGGAGCGGGTACGTCTCCGGCATCCGGTCCACTGTGTCACTGAGGGAGCTGAGCAGGACACTGGAGCGGAAACCGGCGCGGGTGGCGGTCGCCTCGTCGTTCGTGGTCGCGCTCTCTACCGCCAACAGGGCTTCAAGACCGCGCCAGGCTGCCCGCCCCGGCTGATGCCTGCGGGGCCGCTCACTCGTCGGCGCCGTGGAATTACTGGTCTTGCCGGTCTTGCCGGTCTTGCCGGTCTTCTTGGTGCGCGATGTGGGACGGTCTCTGATCCAGGCGGTGTGGGGCTCGTATGCGGGCGTGGAGGTGAGCCGGTCGCCGGCTGCCACGATGACCCGGGTGACCCGTGTCCCGGCCGAGGTCTCCTCGGGGATCAGTCGGATACGCCGTGACTGCCAGGTCCACAGGTCCAGCAGTCCGCGGGCCGGCCGTGTCTGCCATGCGGGAGTGGCACACGACAGGGTGTCCTCGACCCTGCCGTCTCTCGCGCGCCGGGACCACTGCGGCAGGTCGTCCGACAAAGACGTCTGCCCGAAGGGGATGTTCAGCAGAAGCGTCTCGTACACGGTACGTCCTACGGGCATCACGACGCCCAACTGGCCGAGTGGACCGGTTGGGTTGCCCGTCGTCTTCCCCGCCTTCGCCTGCGGGTCTCCGACGACGCCGGTCTTGATGGCGGCCGTGTCCCAGCAGTGGGTGTGCACGAGCCAGCGGGCCGCCTGCGCGGGGGTCAGCTCCAGCGGATCGCCCTCCGTGCGGGAGGAGAACAGCGGCACATTGTTCCCGGTCGCGGCGGTCGCGACGAGCAGGGCCGATCCTTTCGTCTCCCCTTTGGCCGTGTGCAGTCCGGCGACCTGCCCGAAAGGTTCAGCAGTGTCGAACAGGTCAAAGAGATGGCGGTGATCGTCCAGATAGTCGGTGAGCTTCTGCCGCTGCTCCGGCGTGAAGGCACCGGCCTGAAACATTTCCGTCCACTGGGCCGAATCTGCCGGCCAGCCGAGAGCATGCATCACGATGGGCAGCAATAACTGGCGGAAAACCGCGGGCTTCTGTGTCGGCAGTTCGACCACGAGGTCCTGTAATCGATCGGCCGCCAGAAGAAGATGCCGCAGCCCGACCTCTTCCACCGCGCCGAGACGGGGTGGACTCGCCTCCGCGGAACCGTCCAGGCCCCTTGCGGTCAGCCATGGCTCATCCAGCAAATTGAACAACTCGGTTCCCCCAAGCCCTTCCCCGCCTCATGACGCATAAGCAACCCTACACATCAGCGTGCGACATGAGAGGAAAATAGATAAGCCCGAATCCATAGCCAAAGGTTCCCCACCATGCAGTCAGGTATTCGAGGCCCCTCTCCCCGCGCGCCATACGGAACTCAGCGCGTCTGTTCTTCTCCGCCTATCTCCCGGGCCCGGCGGGAACCTTCTCCTCCACCAGCCCCAAGTCGTGCTCGTAACGCAGTACCCGATCGGCGAGAACAGCTCCGCATCCGGAGTCGAGGACGAGTGCCGGGCTGTATCCGAGCCGCGGGTGACCGAGCCACCCTGGCAGTGGAGCGAGCTCCAGAGCCGCTGCCGCCGTATAGCGCGGAGGAAGCCTTACCGTCCCGCCAAGAACCTCCTCCAGCAGTGCGTCCGGCACATCCCCGTTCACTGTCAGGGCACGTCCCGCCAGCGTCCGATACGTCTCACCGTCCTGGATCACGACGATGACCTCCGTACCGGCCTCACTGTCACGGACCACCGCGTCCAGGTCCGTGTCACGCCCCGTACCTGGAACCGAGGAATAGTGCAGTCCGGAGAGAGTCGTACCCTCTTTGTCACCCCGCCGGGTCAGGAGACAATCGGCCGCGTTGTCAGCCCGCTGCCGCTGCTTTCCCTCCCACAGCAGCCGAGCCGACTCCGCGTCCTCGCGCCATGCCTGTGGCACGCCCTCCTCGCCCTCCCTGTAGCCGGCCGCGACCAGTTCCGGAACCTGCCCCGGAATGCGCCAGCCGTCCACAGCCGCGAACAGCAGCGCGGCGGCCCTGAGGAGCAGGTGACGTCCGTAGATGAACTCGGACCCGCCCAGAAACCGCGGCGCGGGACGCTCCAGCGCGGTCGTACCGCATTCGAAGCCCGCGGCCTCGCACCCGCTGCCCGGCCCGCCGAAACCGGTGATCACCACACGAGGTCCGGCCAGTCGACCACGGCGCCGGGTCTTCTCATGCCGGTGCAGGCGGCCGACTCGCTGAAGCACCAGGTCGATGGGAGCGAGGTCGGTAAGGAGGAGGTCCGCGTCGACGTCGAAGGACTGCTCTGCGATTTGAGTGGCGACCACGATCAACCGCGCCGGTCTGTTCGACGGCCGGCCTTTCTCCTCCGCGCCGAGGAGGCGCAGGCACTTTTCCGTCCGGTCGGCCCGAGGTCCGACCGCGATGCGCCCGTGCAGCAGGAGTACGTCACGACCGAAGCTCCTGCGGAGTTCCGTGTACAGCGACTGCGCGCGGTCAACCGTATTCCGGATCACCAACGCGCATCCGCCGTCGGCGAGTTCGCGACCCAGGTACGCGGCAACCGACGCGTTGGCCTCGGCCTGGACCGCTTCCCTCTGTTCGTACGGAGTCCGCGGGCCGGGAATCGCCTCCGGCATGAACTCGACCGCGAGGGCGAGATCGTCGCGCCAGCCGGCGCACTCCTCGACAGCGAAACGTGGACCGGAGCCGTCGAGCGCCATCCAGGTGGCGGTCACCGACGGATAGCCCAACGGATCGCTCAGGCCCTCGGCAGTGAACTCCTCACGGGACACGGCACCGGCGAGATAGGCGTCGATCAGCTCACGGCGCTGCCGTGGAGGAAGCGTCGCGGACAGCAGGACCACCGGAACGCCGGCTTGCCCCAGCCACCGCAGGCCCTCCTTGAGGAACTGGGACATATAGACATCCGCGGCGTGAATCTCGTCGAGGACGACGACCTTTCCGACCAGCCCCGCCATACGGAGCATCACATGCCTGGTCCGGGTCGCGGCGAACAACAACTGGTCGATGGTCCCCACCACGAACGGGCACAGCAGCCCCCGCTTCGCGCCCAGAAACCACTCCGCGGGCCCACGCGACGACGACCGGCCCGGCACACCCCCTCGCGCGGACGCGCCCCCGTACAGGTCGCCGCCCTCGTACAGGTCGCCGTCCCCGTACAGGTCATCGCCCTCGCATTCGCCGTACTCGTCGATCCCTCCGAAACTGGCCTCGGAAGCCGATGCGCAGCCTGGCTCCAGCAGCTCCCGCCATTCCTTGTTGAACATCCGCTTGCCATGAAGCAGAGCGACCTGGGAGGCCAGATCCTCGTCGACCGTGGCGACCCACGTTCTGACCTGGCTGAACATCGGATCGCTGGTGGACTGTGTCGGCATCCCCACGAAGACGCCATCTGCCCCGAACTTCGCTGCCAGGATCTCGGCCGCCAACAGCGCCGCCTTCGTCTTCCCTTCTCCCATCGGCGCCTCGACCACCAGCAGCCCCGGAGCCTCCATCCTCCGCGCCGCCTCCATGACCATCCGCTGCGACGGACGAGGACTCTGCCCGAACCGGTCGCCGAACGTTTCCGGCCCAGGCTCGGCCAGACGCCCCCACCCACCACGCAGGCCAAGCGCCTCCCAAGCCAGTCCGGCGCGCACACGGGCATTCTCCAAGGTCACCTTCGCCAGGTCATCGATGCCCTTGAAGTGCCTCTCGTCGCTGGCGATCCAGTCCGCCATCACAATGAGCCCGCTCAGATGCAATTGCGCCGCCCGCGAGGGAATCCGGCACGGCTCCACCTCGGCCAGGTCACCAAAGCCCAGATCCCGGGTGAAGCGCTGTACCAATGCCTGCTGGACTTCGGGCCAACGACCACCACCAGCCAACTGCCCCCGCGCCTTACGCGCCGGCTGGGTGGCGGCGCGGTTGGGGAACGCACCGTGGTGTCCCGCCACCAACGGCCAGACCCAAGAAACCTGTTCCTCGCTCCAGCCACCCCTCGGCAGCAGCCCCTGCAGCAGATACCCACCAGCCCTGTCATGCCGCCACCTGCACCGAGCGATCGCAGGCTCGGACCAGCCGAGCCCAGCGGCACGTACCGCCTCGGCGCCCTTCACCCACATCCGCTGGAAAGCCGGCGTCGCCTTCCCGCAGTCATGTACTCCGCACAGCCAGGAGAACAGAGGACGCCCTCTGCCCACGCCTCCTGCAGTCTCATCCAACATTCGCCTGGTGGACGGTGCCAGGAAGTAGTCCCAGATGCGTTCCGCCACCGCAGCCGTGTCCAGGAGATGCGACAACAGGAGGTTCATCGTCCCGCCGGCCTTCTCCTCGGACTTCCCCCACAACACGCCGAGAAGATCGTCGCAATCACCATCAGCCTCAACGCTGCTTCCGAACACCCTTGCTTCTCCACTCAGTTCAGTAAGGTGACAGGGCAGCGTATGCGTGGACGGCGACAGAGAGTGAGGGATCGACCGCAATTGCTCCTTTCTGGCATCTTTCGACGGAGCCTTGATCGGCGTCTCATCGAGATCCCACTAAATGAAACCAAGGCGTTCCGCAGATAAACGCCCAGGTCAGCAAGTGTCGACCCCGCGCCTGCGGGGGTGTTCCGCGTGGTGTAGTCGGGTGGCTGGGACGCGTTGAGTCGACCCCGCGCCTGCGGGGGTGTTCCCCGCACTCGCACCCGCCGCGCACGGCGGCGGCCGTCGACCCCGCGCCTGCGGGGGTGTTCCGCCGGTACCGAACGCGGACGGGCCGGGCCAGGGGTCGACCCCGCGCCTGCGGGGGTGTTCCTGAAGTATGGCGCCTTCCGCCAGCGGTACGCCGGTCGACCCCGCGCCTGCGGGGGTGTTCCGGTGAGCAGGGTGCGTTGCCTGGCCTTCGTGTCGTCGACCCCGCGCCTGCGGGGGTGTTCCGACGAGGACCCGGGTCTTGTCCAGGACCCGCTGGTCGACCCCGCGCCTGCGGGGGTGTTCCGAACCTCCGGTGGGTGGTGCGGGTCCGGACTGTGTCGACCCCGCGCCTGCGGGGGTGTTCCTTCCCCCGCCTGCCTTTCGACGCCACCCGGGACGTCGACCCCGCGCCTGCGGGGGTGTTCCCGTGATCCAGCGCAAGGCCGGCACGGTCTCGTAGTCGACCCCGCGCCTGCGGGGGTGTTCCGGGGCGCCTGCGCAAGTTGCTGCCCGACGAGGGATCGGCCCCGCCCTGCGGGGATGTTCCCCCGCAGGGCGGGCGCCGACCGTCCGATACTCGACACGCCGCTCGCCGGCCTTGTCCGCGAGGAGCCCGGCCGACGCCGACGGGGGAGGGCAGTCGGCCGGGGCCGTAGGGGTTACTGCGTGGTTCCGCCGGGGCAGGTCTCGCGCGACGGGTGCGGCTTCTGGTGGCCGGTCGCCGGCGACCCAGGAGGTGAGCCGACCGTCTGCCCACAGGACGGGCAGGTGCCCTCGCACCGACCGGGATCGAATCGTGCCATCAGTCCTCCTTGATAGGTGGTGCCATCCCGGCCTCTGCGCCGGGAAGTCAGAGCTTCCGGACGAACGCCTTCGACCCGTTGTGGAAGTGGACGGTCATGCCGTGTTTGGTCGCGTCGTCGGGCCGGGTTGACCACCGGATGATTTCCTTGATCTCGGGCGACTCGGCCCTCACGAGGGCGGTGGCGAGCCAGCCCTCGTGGTCGCCCGCCGCCGGCTCGGGCCACGGTGCCTGGAAGACACCGTCGGCGACCGGGGTGTCGGGGTCGTCGTGCTTCTCGCCGTCGGCGAGCTGGCCGATGATCTGCCAGCGCGACTCACCGGACGAGGTGGCGATCGCCAGCCCGAACGGGTGCTCGCTGTCGCCAGCCTCGGCGAGCGTCTGCACGCGGGTGACGTCGGCACTGTTCTTGATCAGGTCCAGGACGAAATCCTGGAATCGCGCGGGTCGCATTTGTGATCATTCCTTACCTTGGCGGGGGCAGCCAGCAGTCTAGGCGGGGGTGCGGCGGTGCGGCTGGGGCTGATGGGCACTGGCTGATCGGAGCGGTTGACGGGTCCGGCCGCAAGGGTGGTACGGCCGGACCCGGCCCGTACGCCGGGGTGAGCGCCCCGGTCGGCGCACGGGAGCTTTGCGTGCGCCGGCGGTCGCCGTCTCCGGGGCCTCGCCCGTCTGGGTGCTGCGCGCCTGGGGTCTCTTCGAGGGGTACGACCACGGTCAGGCCGCTGCTGGTCTCCGCCGTCCACTCCTTCCCGCCTCCGTAGAGCGAACGTAGGATGTAGGTGCCGCTGCGGACGTCGGTGACGATGCCGTCCCGACCGGTGCGCTGGTCGCGGATCTGGTCGCCCACCCAGGCGCTGCCGTCCTTCACCGTGTTGCCTCTGCCCCGAGCAGCGCCTGGCCGTAGTGCTCCAGGGGCCACTCACAGTCGCGGTGCAGGAGGGATACGTGCACCTGGGCGGAGAGCGGTGTTTCGGGCATGTCGTCGGACGCGCGGCTCTGCGCGATGTCCAGGCGTGTCCGACTGCTGTACCAGTCCAGGCCGCCCCGCCACAGCCGTCAACTTCCTTCTCGGCGGCGGGCAACAGGTCTGTGATGTGTGCCTTCAGCGCCGCGACGGCTGCGATCAGTTCGGGGAGGCTTGCTCGTGTGTTGGCGAGAGCGGTCGACTCGGCGAGGGCGACCTCGATGGCGCTGACGCTCATCGGGACAGGCCCTGGCTCTGGTGGCCGAGGTCCAGGAGCTGCGCGACGGCGACCGGGGAACAGAGCGTGCGGGCGTGGGCCGGCGGTACGGCCCAGTGGATGCCGGGCGGCTCGACGCGATCCAGGCGCGGCACGGTGAGGTAGGTGCCGTGGCCCATCGCGGCGGCGTGAGGGGAATCCCAGTCCGCCGCGGTTCCGGCAGGGACGAGGATCGCGTACCAGGTGGACGGCGCCCAGATGACAGGCCCGCCGAGCTGCCCGAGTACGACGGCGACGGCGGACCGCTCGGAGGAGTCGACAGCCGCGTGCACGAGGCGGGACGGGGCTTTGACCGCATCGAAGAGAACCCCGAGGGCAAGAATGGCGGGGCGGCCGTCCTCCCAGTCCCGGTGCGCGGACTTGGGGTCCCGGGTGGAAGACGCGAGCCACCGGACGATGGCCGTCTCGGCGTTCACTCCGGCGGGCATCCTGTGCCCCTCTCATCAGCCGACTGGGTCATAGAAGTAGCGTCGGCGCCATTTGCCGATGGCGGGATGACCGGCGGGGGTTACCGAGGCGGTAATACACTCGTTGGCGCTCCAGTAAGGCGCGCTCGCGCGCATAGGATCGCCTGGAAATCGGCCCTCGTGGACGCCACCACCCCCGGCCCACTCGCCCCCGAAGTCCTCGACCGAGAAGACCTGCGGGCAGCACTGATCGAGCACGACTTCGCTGCGGTATTCGCCCTGGTCAAGAAGTGGTCCGGCCTGTCCCAGAACCGGATCGCGGCGGCCTGCCGGCTCGCCCCCGGCAAGGTGAGCACGATCATCAGCGGTTCGCAGCGAGTCACCAGCTTCGACGTGATGTGCAGGATCGCCGACGGACTCCGTGTCCCGGGGCATCTCCTCGGCCTCGCGCCGCGCCCCTGGGAACGCCAGCAGCAGACACATCAGCCGTTGCCAGCGCTGCCGAGCGCACGGTCCGACCCTGACGAGATTCCCTGGCGGTCCGATGCCACGGTGGACCTGGCCGCAGACCTGACCAGGAGCGATCTCGTGATGGACCGACGCGCAGTCACGCGCGCACTGGCCGGAACCGCGGTGACCGGCGCCGCCCTGCTCGACTCGTTGGAAGGCTGGCTGCTTCCTGCGGCCAGGCCGCCCGCGCCGGTCCGCCGGGGCCGACTCGGGATGCGGGAGATAGACGAGCTGGAGATCACCGCGAAAGCGTTCCGGCAGTGGGACCACAAGTACGGCGGCGGGCTTCGGCGCAAAGCAGTGCTCGGTCAGCTCAGCGAGATCGCCAGTGCTCTCGATGAGTACCAGGCGCCGACGGTCGAAACCCGTCTGTACCGCATCATGGCGCACCTCGCCGGAACGGCCGCGACGATGGCATGGGACTCCGGGCTCCACCAGCGAGCGCAGGAGTACTACCGGCTCGCTCTGAGGGCGGCGCACGCGGGCGACGATCCGGTGTTCGGAGCCAACGTCCTGGCGGGGATGGCCAGGCAGATGCTCTATCGCGACCGCCCTGACGATGCCCTCCAACTCATCAACCTGGCACAGGAAGGGGCGCGAGACGTCATCGGTCCGCGCGTCCGCGCAATGTTGCACACCCGGGAGGCGTGGGCGTACGCGGCGCAGGGCCGTACTGCAGGATTCCAGCGGGCCACGGCGCGGGCAGCCGAGGCTCTCGCCACCGCAGGGCCGAATGAGGAAGAGCCGTACTGGATCGCGTACTTCGACGACGCCGAGCTGGCCGGCGTCACCGGCGGCCGGCTCCTCGACCTCGCGCGGCAGGACCCGCACCGGCACGCGGAGCGGGCCGCCGCCGAGATCCGCAGCGCGCTCTCCTCGCGCGGGGCCGAAGCGGGGCGCTCGCACGCGCTCGACCGGATCGGCCTCGCTGAATGCCGGTTCCTCGTTGGTGATGTCACGGGCGGTGCGGAGGAGACGCACCGGGCGGTGGACGCCGCCCGGCTCACCCAGTCCGGGAGGGTCCGCAGCCAGCTCGGGGAGCTGTACCCCTACACCGTGGGGCACAGCACGTCGCGTACGGTCCGTGAAGCGCGGGACAGTATCCGCGACCTGCTGTCGAGCTGAGGGGTGGACATGACGACGCTCGCCGTGACGGGGCACATGGACCTGACCGAGGAAAGTGTCCCGCTCGTAAGGGCCGCGCTGCGCGAGGTCCTGGCGCCGTACCGGGAGGATCTGACCGGGGTGTCGTGCATCGCGGCCGGGTCCGACACGTTGTTCGCGGAGGAGGTGACCGCTGCCGGTGGCCGCCTCGTCGTGGTGATCCCCTCCCAGGACTACCGGGCGGCGAAGGTCAAGCCGGATCACGCGCCGGTCTTCGACCGCCTGGTGAAGGCCGCCGCCGAGGTGCTCGTCATGCCGCACGAGACAGCGAACCGGCAGGCGTACGAGTCGGCGAACGACGTCCTCCTGGAGCGCGCGGACCGTCTGGTCGCGGTATGGAACGGTGCTCCTCCGGGGGGCAAGGGCGGGGGTACTGCGGACGTCGTCGCGGAGGCTCGCGCGGCTGGTCTCCCCGTGGACGTGGTCTGGCCGGATGGAGCCGCCCGAGGGGGCTGAGCCGGGCCCGAACGCACGTATGTGCCCCTCAGCCCTCGGGCCGAAGCCGGGGGCGGAGGGGCTCTGTCACTGCTGGTCGATGAGTGGCCGGTCGGCGTAATCGGGCTCGGGGACCGTCCCACCGGTCTGCCGGATGGTTCCACGGAGAAGCCGGATGTACGTCGGCCCCGCGCACGCGGGGGTGTTCCGGTAGGAGGGTGTTTCGGCTGGCAGGCGAGTAGGTCGGCCCCGCGCCTGCGGGGGATCTTTCCTCCGGCCTCCGTCGGTGCCGCGTGCCCGCCCTCCTGGGAGACCAGGGCGGAGGCGGCCTTTCGTACCCGACCGCGCCATTGGCCGCGCGGGGTGTGTGGTCGGGGATCACAGTGGGAGAGGCGGGAGACGTGGGCGGGGGGCGCGTCGTCGTGTGTGTGCTGGGCGGGAGGAGCGGGAGGACGTTGGATGAATGACCTGCTCCGGGCGTTGCCCGAGGCTCAGCAGCGGTTGCTGGGGGTGGCGCCGGCCGCGGTCGAGTCGGCGGCCGACCCGATGCTCGCCGTCCTCAGCGACCGGCGCGACTTCGGCTCCGGCTGGCTCTTCGAGCGCAAGCTCGACGGGATGCGGGCGCTGGCCACCCGGGACGCCGACCGGGTACGTCTGCTCTCCCGTACCGGCCGTGCCGTGCGCGGGAGTTTCCCGGAGATCGCCGAGGCGCTCGCCGGGCAGCCGAGCGACGGGTTCACCGTGGACGGCGAGATCGTCGCCTTCGTCCACGGCCGCACCGACTTCGCGCGCCTCCAGCGGCGCATGCAGCTCACCGACCCGCGTCGCGCGCGGGCCACCGGGGTGGCCGTCACGTACTACGTCTTCGACCTGCTCCGGCTGGACGGGATCGATCTGACCCGGCTTCCGCTGCGCACCCGTAAGTCCCTGCTGCGGCGCGCGCTCGACTTCCGGGCGCCCGTGCGCTTCACGCCGCACCGCAACGAGGGCGGGCGGCAGCGGCTCGACGAGGCCTGCGCGCGCGGCTGGGAAGGGCTCATCGCCAAGCGCGCCGACAGCCGATATCTGCGCCGCCGCTCCCCGGACTGGCTCAAGCTCAAGTGCGCGAGCGGCCAGGAGCTGGTGATCGGCGGCTTCACCGCGCCGGCCGGGGCGCGCACCGGGTTCGGCGCGCTGCTTCTCGGCCACTACGACCACGGGCGCCTCGTCTACGCGGGCAAGGTCGGCACCGGGTTCGACCACACCACCCTGGTCCGGCTGCGCGCCGGGCTCGACGCGCTGGAGGTCGCCGCCTCGCCCTTCGCCACACCCGTACGGGAGCCGGGCGCGCACTGGGTCGAGCCGGTCCTCGTCGCGGAGATCGGCTTCACCGAATGGACCCGGGACGGCATGCTGCGCCACCCGCGCTTCCTGGGGCTCCGGCAGGACAAGGCCGCGGTGGATGTCGTACGAGAAGGGCCTTAGGGCCTTTCGTTTGGGTCTGGCTGGATCAGGGAGCGGGGTCTGGTGCCGTGGATCGCAAGGCGGAGGAAGGAGGCGACGCGGGAGCGGATGGGGCCTCCCCTGGTCGAGCGAAGCCGAGACCTTGGGGATGAGTGACGACAACGCCGCGAGGCGCGGTGCCAGACCCCGCGAGCCCAGCAAGATCCAAACGAGAGGCCCTAGGGACGGGCGGCGCCCGTGCGTTCGCGCACGTCCTCGACCACCGACATGTCGAGCGCCGCCCGCACCAGGGCAGCGGCGAAGGCCGCCAGCTCCGGCGCGGTCACCAGCTTCGCCAGTTCACCGGCCTTCGTCGGCAGCCCGAGGCGCCGCGCCCCCTCGGCCGCCTTGCTGTCGAGGTAGGGCTCCAGCTCGGGCCAGACGCCCTGCACCTCACGGAGGAAGATGTCCGCGCCCGCGGGGCCGATCCCGGGCAGTTCCTGGAGGAGGTCCCGCATGCGCCCGGGGTCCCCGGCGGCCGCCTCGCGCAGCCGGCGCAGGTCGCCGCCGTACCGTTCGCGGACGAATGCCGCGCCCTTGCCGAGGGTGGTGGACGTGCTCTCGTCGTAACGCCGGTAGTGGCCCGCGCCCAGCGCGTCCACCCGCCGCTGCCAGGTGGCGTCCTCCATCCGGCGCGGGGTGCGCAGATCCGCCTCGAAGAGTTCGTGGGCCGCGTCGACGGCGACCGAGGCGCGGATACGGGCGCTGAGGAGACAGGCCAGGACGAGCAGTTGGTAGAGCGGCTGGGGAGTGTCCTTGAGCCGGATTCCGGCCTGGGCCGCGTAGGTGCGGCCATGGGTGTCGAGCAGTGCGCGGACGGTGTCGCGGCGCGTGGCGGTGGCGCTCATGACGTCCTCCCTGAGCTGGTGGTGCGGCGCTTTCGACTCCGTACGACTGTATTGTCCCAAAGCGTCCCGGCAGGCGCAGAGGCGCAGGTCAGGTGAGTGGGGGGCCGAGGGCAGTGGCGTCGGTGAGCTACGGGGAGCGCCAGCGGTAGCGGCGTTGCGGGCGGCCGGCGGCGCCGTAGCGCAGGGACACCTCGGCGCTGCCGAGGGCCGTCAGATGTTCGAGGTAGCGGCGGGCGCTGACCCGGGAGATCCCGATGAGGTCGGCGCATTCGGTGGCCGAGAGGGTGGTGCCGGCCGTGCGGAGCGCGGTGGTCACCAGACGGGCGGTCTCGGAGCTCATCCCCTTGGGCGCGGCCGGCGCCGGCGCCGCGGGGGCCCGGGTCAGCAGACGGTCCACGTCGCGCTGGCCGCTGATCACCGTGTTGTCCAGGCTGGTGCGGCGCTCGGCGTACTGGGCGAGCCGTACCCGCAGGTCGTCGAAGTCGAAGGGTTTGAGGAGGTAGTTGACGACGCCCTGGCGTACGGCGCCGCGGACCGCCTCCACCTCTTTCGCCGCACTGACCACCAGGACGTCGCAGTCGTGGCCCATGGCCCGGAGCCGGCTGATGACGTCCAGGCCGAAGATGTCGGGGAGATACAGGTCGAGCAGCACCAGATCCGGGTCGAGTTCGCCGACCCGCGCGAGGGCCTGCTCCCCGGAGCCGGCTTCGCCCACGACACGGAAGCCCTCGCACTTGCGGACGAACCCGCTGTTGATCCGCGACACCATGAAGTCGTCGTCGACCACCAGTACGTCGATCATCGGGCCGTCTCCATCGTGTCGTGGGCAGGTTGTCCGACCGGCATGTGGGCCGTGAAGACGGCGCCGTCGTCGGTGTTGGCCACCGCGACCTCGCCGCCGCGGCGGGTGCAGACCAGTCGCGTGAGCGCGAGACCGATGCCGCGCTCCCCGCCTTGGGCCGCCTTGGTGGTGAAGCCCCGGGCGAAGACCTCACGCGCCAGTTCCGGGGCGACTCCGGGGCCCGAGTCCCGTACCACGATCTCCACGCCGGAGGCGTCCTGGCGCAGCTCGACCTCGACCCACGCGTCGTCCGTCACCCCTGCCCCGGCCTCGGCGGCGGCGTCGATGGCGTTGTCCACGAGGTTCCCCGTCACCGTCGCCACGTCGGCGGAGTCCCCGGGCTCCAGCCGGCCCAGCGCCGTACGGTCCGAGAGGCGCAGCCGGACCTTGCGCTCGGCGGCGAGCGAGGACTTGGCCATCAGCAGCGCGGCGACGGCGGTGTCGTCGACGCGGCTGGTGACCTGGAGGTCGAGGGACTTGCGGTGGCCGCTGGAGGCGCGGATGTACCGCAGCACCTCGTCGTGCTCGCCCATCTGGGTCAGGCCGGAGATGATGTGGAGCTGGTTGGCGAACTCGTGCGCCTGCGCGCGGAGCAGTTCGGTGGTGGAGCGGAAGGAGCCCAGCTCGCGTTCGAGCCGGGCCAGTTCCGTACGGTCCCGCAGCGTCGTCACCGAGCCGAGGCGGCGGCCGTCCTTGACGACGGTCATCCGGTTCATGACCAGGACGCGACCGCGCCGGATGGCGATCTCGTCGCGGGTGTCCCCCGTGTGCTGCGTGTCGTTCGCCGCTTCGCCCGCCAGTACGTCGTACAGCCGGCCCTCGATGCCCAGCTCGGCCAGGCTCATGCCGACGCACCGCTCCGGAAGGTCGAGCAGCCGCCTGCCGACCTCGTTGGCGAGGGTGATCCGAAGCTGCGGGTCGAGCGCGATGACGCCCTCGGCGATGCCGTAGAGCATGGCCTCCCGGTGTTCGGCGAGGCCGGTGATCTCGCGCGGTTCCATGCCGAGCGTCTGGCGTTTGATCCGGCGGGCCAGCAGCCACGAGCCGAGCACACCGGCGACGGAGGCCAGTCCGAGGTAGAGGACCAGATACGAGGATCCGCCGGCCAGCCGCTGTCCCGGGGTCGGCGCGGTCACCCCGATCGTCACCGTGCCCAGATGCTCTCCCTGGTTCCCGGCGGAGGAGCCGAGGACCGGGGCCCGGGCCGCCAGTTCATTGGTCCCGTCCGTACGGAGGTGTCCGGCCCAGCCGCGCCGGCCGGCGTCGGCGCCGCCGCCGCCGAGCGGGATCGAGGTGCCGACCCGGGTGGGGTCGGTGGCGGCGACCACGACGGCGTCGGCGTTCGCGACGGTCACCGAGGTCACCCCGGACTGCGCCTGTGTACTGTGCACCAGCGGGGCGAGCGCTTCTCCCGGCACCGGCTGCGCGAGCCGGCTGCGTACCAGCGGGTTCCAGGCCAACTGCTCCGCCAGCGCGGTCACCCGGCGGCCCTCGACCCGGTCGAAGGTCGCGGCGGACTGGGCCAGCGAGACCGCGCCGACCGCCACCACGACCACGACCACGATCGCGAGTTGCAGGACCAGCAGCTCACCGGCGAGGGTCAGCCGGTGGAATCTCGCGACCACGAACGCACTCAATCTTCTCTGACGGCACAAGGCGCAGCGGTGTGCCGCCCGGTCGCACCATCATCGCGCCGGGGTTGGCGAAACGAAAGGGGCGGATGGTGAGGGTTCGGTTCGCCGCGCTGGTGCGGGTGCTGACGGTGCTCCTGCTGCTCGCGGTCGGTGGTTGCGCCGGGACGCCCGGGCACGGTCCCGGGGACGACGGGGGCTGGCCGGGCCCGCCGAGGATCATGGCGCCCAACGCCCCCGGCGGCGGGTACGACACCACGGCGCGGACAGCGGCCGGGGTGCTGGAGGAGGAGGGCATCGCCCCGGGCGTCGAGGTGTTCAACCTGCCGGGCGCCGGGGGCACGGTCGGCCTCCAGCGGCTGGTCGACGAGCGGGGCAACGGGGCGCTGGCCCTGCAGATGGGGCTGGGGGTGGTCGGGGCCTCGCACGCGTCGGCGTCGCGGGTGACGGTGGCGGGGACCACGCCGATCGCCCGGCTGATCGAGGAGGCCGGTGTCATCGTCGTCGCCAAGGACTCGCCGTACCGGACGATCAACGAGCTCGTCGCCGCGTGGCGGAAGGAGCCGGAGAGCCTGGCGGTCGGCGGCGGTTCGTCCCCCGGCGGCCCGGACCATCTGCTGTCGATGCGGCTCGCCAGGGCCGTCGGGATCGCGCCGAAGGCGGTCGGCTTCCGGGCGTACGAGGGCGGCGGTGAGCTGCTGACGGCCGTCATCGACGGCAGTGTGGCGTTCGGGGCGAGCGGTTACGGCGAGTTCCTGGACCAGGTCGCCGCGGGGCAGCTCCGGGTGCTCGCGGTGACCAGTCCGGAGCCGCTGGGGCTGCTGAAGGACGTGCCGACGCTGCGGGCGTCCGGGATCGATCTCGTCTTCGCCAACTGGCGCGGTGTCGTCGCGCCGCCGGGCATCAGCGCCGCGGACCGCGCGCGCTGGACGGATGTGCTCACCCGGATGCGCGGCTCCGCCCGGTGGAAGGCGGAGCTGGCCCGGCACGGCTGGACGGACGCCTTCCTGACCGGGGAGCGCTTCGCCGCGTACCTGGCCGGGCAGGACCGGGCGACCGCCGGTGACCTGGGGCGGCTCGGCCTGGTGTGACCCGCGGCCGGGCCCTCGCGGAACGAACGCCTCAGGAGGCCAGCGCGAAGATGATCCAGGAGAAGAGGAATCCGATCACGCCGATCAGGGTCTTGATCACCGTCCAGGTACGGAAGGTGGTGGGGATGTCCATGCCGAGCAGCTTGCCGAAGAGCCAGAAGCTGGCGTCGTTGACATGCGGCACCACCGCCGAGCCGCCCGCCAGGGCCAGCACCATCGCCGCGGTCTGCACCGGGTTGAGGCCGGCGGCGACGATCGAGGCGCTGAGCAGCCCGGCCGAGGTGGTGATGGCGACCGTGGCGGTGCCCAGGGCCACCCGCAGGATCGACGCGACGACGAACGTGGAGACGATCAGCGGCAGTCCGGTGTCGCGCAGCGTGTCCGCCAGCGCGTCCCCGATACCGCTGGTGACCAGCACGCCGCCGAACATGCCGCCGGCGCCGGTGATGAGGATGACGGGCGCGATCGGCTTGAGGGCGTTGTCGTACAGGTCCTCCAGGAAGTCCCTGCTGCGGCCGCGCCGGGTGCCCAGGACGTACGACGCCGTGATCACGGTGATCAGCAGGGCCACCGGTGTGCTGCCCACGACCTGGAGCACCGCGACCCAGCCGAGGTCCTTCGCCAGATAGCCGGTGTCCACCGCCGTGCGCAGGCCCGTGTTGAGGAAGATCAGGCCGAGCGGGAGCAGCAGCAGGAGCAGGATCGTGGACACCTTGGGCGGGTCGGCGTCGGCCTCCTTCTCCGGTCCGCCGGTGAGGAGTTCGGGCACCGGCAGGACGATACGGTCCCCGATCCACACCCCGTACAGATAGCCCGCCAGGTACCAGGTGGGTACGGCGATGAGCACGCCCAGCAGCACCACGAGGCCCACATCGGCGTGGAGGAAGACCGTGGCGGCCACCGCGCCGGGGTGCGGGGGCAGGAAGATGTGCATGGTCGACAGGGCCGCCGCGGCGGGCAGCGCGTACCGCAGCACCCCGCCGCCGAGCCGCCGCGCCACCGCGAAGACGATCGGCAGCATCACCATCAGCGCCGCGTCGAAGAAGATCGGGAACCCGAACAGCAGCGAGGCCACGCCCAGTGCGAGCGGTGCCCGCCGGTCGCCGAAGAGCCGGATCATCGCGTCGGAGAGGGCCTGGGCGCCCCCGCTGGTCTCCACGATCCGGGCGAACATCACCCCGAACCCCACGAGCAGGGCCACCTCGCCGAGGGTTCCGCCGAAGCCGTCGACCAGGACGTCCATGATCTCGTCCGTCGGCACCCGCGCGGCGAACGCGGTGCCGAGACTGACCAGGGGCAGGACGATCAGCGGATGGATCTTCACCCTGATGATGAGGAACAGCAGGGTCAGGATGGCCACCACGGCTATGAGCAGCAGCGGGAGCGTGCCCAGGGTGGACTGCACGTCTTCTGTCTTCATGCGGAGTCTTGCGCCTTCCCGCGACGGCGAGGGAACGGGGACGAGGAACGGTGTTCGGTGGAACGACCGGACCGGTACACGCAGAGACAGTGCCGAAGGCGCTGGTCCCGGGTCACCGTTGCGGAGGCAGTGCTCTTATTGGACTTTGTGGTCACTCCCTCCTTGTGGTCACTCCCTCCTTGTGGCCACTCCCTCCTTGTGGTCACTCCCTTCCGCTCCTGACCACGCCCGCGCCGCTCCCCGGTCCCGATCCCCGGTGCGCGTCCGTCACGTCTGCGTGCGCATCGCCTCCAGCGGGTGGGCCCGCAGGACGCGGCCCGCCGGGATACGGATGGCCAGGAGCGCCGTCAGGACCGTGATCGTGACGATCGCCGCGAAGACCCAGGGCGGGCCGGCCGGGACCGGGTCGGTGGTGAGGCGCAGGGAGAGGGCGGCCAGGGGGACCGCCGCCGTGACGGTGCCCAGGAGGACCGCCGTCGCCGCCAGGAGTGTGGTCTCCGCCGTCAGCATGCGGGCGATCTGGGCGCGGGTGCCGCCCGAGAGGCGGAGCAGGGCGAGTTCGCGGGTGCGGGCCGTCGTGGTCGTGACCAGCGTCGTCGCCGACGAGAGGGCCACGTAGCCGAGGATCACCGCGAGCAGCAGGCGGTTGAGCCAGTCCTGGGAGCGGGTCTGCGCGTCCTGGGCCGCCTGGAGGGCCGTACGGTCGCCCACGGCCAGGCCCGGATGGTCCTTCGACAGGGTGCGCAGGGCCCCGGCCACCGCCGCCCCGTCCGCGCCGGGGGCCGTGGCGACGAGGACCGTGTCCGCGAGCCGGTCCGTGGTGTGCGGGAGGACGGTGGCCGCCGGGAGCAGGACGTCACCGAAGCCCAGGTTGGGGCGGTACACGGCGACCACCCGGGGCTTCGCGCGGGTGCCGTCGCCGAGGACGAGGTCCACCCGGTCCCCGACGCCCTTGCCCAGCAGGCGCGCCTCCGTGCCGCTCAACGCGACGGTGTCGCCGCGCAGTTCGTCCAGGGCGCCCGAGTCGACCGGCAGGTCCAGCGTGCCGCGCAGGCCCGCGGCGTCGACACCGTACGCCGTCGAGCGGGACAACGGCTCGTCGAGCAGGGTCCGTTCGACGGCCACCACCTCGGTGGCGACCAGCGGGGTCACCGCCGTCACCCCCGGTACGCGGCGGACCGCCGCCGCGACGTCCGGGGCGACCCCGCCCGCGCCCGTCACCACGTACGGCGCCACCGTCGCCGCCCGCGCCTGGTACCGCGTCGCCTCCGACAGCGTGGTCTGGCTGTAGAACTGGCTGCTCGCGAAGCCGATGGTCAGCGCCAGCGGGGTCACCGCCGCCGCCAGCCGCCGCGAGCCCGCCGCGCTGTTGGCCGCGGCGAGGTAGCCCGCCACCCGGAAGCGCCGCAGCGGCCCCGCCCCGGCGATCCGGGCGAGCGCGGCCGTCAGACGCGGGCCGAGCATCGCGACGCCGATCAGGGCGAGCAGCGAGCAGAGCACCGCGGGCACCGCGGCCGTACTCTGCGGTACGACCGCCACCGCGGCCAGCGACACGACCGCCAGCGCCAGCACCGCGTACCCGCCGGCGATCCGGCCGCGGCCGATGTCCGGGCGCTCCACCACGGACTCGCGCAGCGCCGCCACCGGCCGGATCCGTACCTGTTTACGGGCCGCCGCCCCCACCGCGAGCCACGCCGTACCCAGGCAGAGCAGTACGGCGGCCACCGCGGGCACCGGGCCGGCCGACAGCGCGAACCCCTCCTCGATCACCCCGATCCGGGCGAACCCGTCGCGCAGCGCCTGCGCCGCGAGGTACCCGGGCGCCACGCCGAGCAGCGCCGCCGCGCCCGCCACCAGCAGCGCCTCGGTGGCGAGCATCCGGTGGATCTGCCGGGGCGTGGCCGCCACCGCGCGCAGCAGGGCGACCTCGCGCCGCCGCTGATGCACCACCAGCGAGAGCGTGCCCGCCACGACGAGCAGGACGATCACCAGGACGAAGCCGCCGAACGAGCCGGACACCAGGGTCAGTACGGAGCGCGACTGCGCCGCCCCCAGGAACTCGACCTCGCCGCGCTCCACGCCCGAGCGGACCACCACCCGGTCGCCGTCCAGCCCCTCGTCCGCCAGGGCCTGTGCCACGCGGTGCGAGAGCGCGTCCTCCGCGGCCCCGCCGGCGAGAAGCCCGGCCGGCCCGGCCGGACCGCCCGGCGCGTCCGTCGGTACGCCCGGCTCCGCGAGGATCCCGACCGCCACGACCTCCCGGGGGTGCCCTGACAGGGCGCGCGCCCGCTCGTCGGTGAAGAACAGGGCCGACTGGCGCGGCAGTCCGTCGCCCTGCGGCGGCGCCGCCACCCCGGTGACCCGGTACGGTACGGCGCCGTCCGCCGTCGCGATCCGTACCGGCGAGCCGACACCGGCGCCCGCGCGCCGCGCCGTCTCCGCGTCCAGCACCACCTCGCCGGGGCCGCGCGGGGGCGCGCCGGCGCGCAGCGTGTACGGGGTGAGCGCGGCCGAGCCCCAGCCGTGGCCGAGCATCGCGCCGCCGGACGGGGCCGGGACCGTACGGTCGCCCGCGGCCGTCAGCGTGACCGGGAAGCTGAGCTCCCCGATCGCCTCGCGGACGCCCGGGACCGCCGCGACGGTCTCCACCACCTTCGCCGGCAGCATCGCCCGCTCGGGCAGCGTCTCCACGGTGTCGGGGCCTTCCGCCACCTCCGCCCTGACCGACTGGGCGGCGCCGACCACGACGGGGGCCGCCGTGTAGCGCTGCGGGGCGATCCCGGCGAACAGGCCCGACTGGAGCAGCACCCCGCAGGCCGTCACGAGGATCGCGCCGCCGAGCACCGCGAGGAACGACGCGACGAACTCGGTGCGGCGCGCCCGGATCGACTGCCAGGCGAAGGAGAGCGTGGAACTCCCGGAGTTCTTCACCGCTCCCCCAGGTGCGTCATCCGCGCCGCCACCGACTCCGGTGTGGGCGCGTCGATCTCGCCGACGATCCGGCCGTCGGCGAGGAAGACGACATGGTGCGCGTACGAGGCGGCGACCGGGTCGTGGGTGACCATCACCACCGTCTGGCCGAGCGTGTCGACCAGCCCGCGCAGCAGCCGCAGGACCTGCGCCCCGGTGTTGGTGTCGAGCGCGCCCGTCGGCTCGTCGGCGAAGACGACGTCGGGGCGGGTCACCAGCGCGCGGGCGATGGCCACACGCTGCTGCTGGCCGCCGGAGAGTTCGTTCGGCCGCCGGTCCAGCAGCCCGTCGAGCCCGACGGCGGAGGCGATCTCGGCCAGCCAGGCGGGGTCGGCGGTACGTCCCGCGAAGCGCAGCGGCAGGGTGATGTTGTCGGTGACGCCGAGCGCGGGGATCAGGTTGTACGCCTGGAAGACGAAGCCGATCCGGTCGCGGCGCAGCTCGGTCAGGGAGGTCTCGTTCAGCGTGGACAGGTCGGTGTCGCCGAGCAGTACCCGTCCGGACGTGGGCCGTTCCAGGCCCGCCGCCAGATGCAGGAAGGTGCTCTTGCCGGAGCCGGACGGGCCCATGACGGCCGTGAACGCGCCGCGCCGTACCCCGGCCGTCACCTCGCGCAGCGCGGTGACCTCGGCGGGGCCGCCGGAGCCGCCCACACCTTTCGCACGTCCGGAGCCGCCCGCGCCCTTCGCACGTCCGGACCCGCCCGTGCCGCCGGAACCGCCGGTGCCGCCCCGGCCGTACACCGCCGTCGCCGCCTCCAGCCGTACGGCGAAGTGCGTCCGCGTCTGCGTCCGCGTCTCCGGCGGACGCGCCCCTCCCGGCGCCTTGAGCCACCCCTTCATCGCCATGCTCCGACCCTTCACCCGTACACCCGACAGTGGAGTCGGCCGCTGGACCCGGCCGACGCCCTGACGGTAGGTCGGAGCCATTGACACGGACCATCCCGCGCGTGCCATGATCGAAGGTAGAGCCAACTCCACCATGCGCGTGCCAGGGAGCAGCCCCGACGTGACCGACCCCGTCCCGGGCCGACAGCGGCCCCGGCTCCAGACATGGGCGCGGGAGATACCCCGGCAGGTGAAGTTCCTTGCGATCGGCGCCGGTTCCGGCATCGCCGCCTGGTTCGCCCTCATCGCGCTCTTCCTGAGCGTGGCGCCGCTCGTCACACTGCCGCTGCTGCCCCGTACCGCCCGGGCGATCCGCCGCCTCGCCGCGTTCGAACGGCGCCGTACCGGCGACTTCCTCGGTACGCCGATCCCGCCGCCCGCGCGGGAGACCGCCGACGGGAACACCGGCGAGAACGCCGACATCACCGCCGTACTGACCAGCCCCGGCACCCGCCGCGACATCGGCTGGCTGACCCTCCAGGCCACGCTCGGCACACTGACCGGCCTGGTGGGCGTCGGGGCGCCGGCGGGCGTGGTGCAGAACGTGGCGATCGCCGTGCTCTGGCCCGTCGTCCCGATCGCCGAGACCACTCTGGGCGTCCCGGTCGACTCGTGGGGCGGCGCCGGTCTCGCGCTGGCCACCGCCGCCGGGTACGGGGTGTTCGGCCTGCTCCTCGTCCCGCCGCTGGCCCGCTGGTACGCACGGGTCGGCGCCGCGCGGCTCGCGCCCCCGAAGACCTCGCTCGTGGCGCGCCTGGCCGAGGTCACCGCCACCCGGGCCGCCGCGCTCGAAGCGCACGGCACCGAGCTGCGCCGTATCGAACGCAACCTCCACGACGGCACGCAGAACCGGCTCGTCGCCGTCGTCATGCACCTCGGCATGGTCGAGCGCGCCCTGCACCGCGACCCCGCGTCCGCCCTGCCCATGGTGCTCACCGCCCAGAACGCGGCCACCGAAGCACTCGGCGAGCTGCGCGAGGTGGTCCGCTCCATCTATCCGCCCGTGCTGACCGACCGCGGGCTCTCCGGCGCGGTGGCGGCGCTGGTCTCGAACTGCGCGATCGACTGCACGCTCGACGCGGGGGAGCTGCCGCGCGCCCCCGCCGCGGTCGAGGCCGCCGCCTACTTCGTGGTGGCCGAAGCGCTCACCAACGCCGTCAAGCACAGCGGGGCGCGGCAGATCGCCGTGGCGCTCCACACCGACGGCGACCTGCTCACCGTCGAGGTCACGGACGACGGCCGCGGCGGCGCCGACGAAGCCCTCGGCACCGGGCTCGTCGGGATCGAGCGCCGCGTCGCCGCGTTCGACGGTACGACCCGGCTCACCAGCCCGCGCGGCGGCCCCACCGTGCTGCGCGCCGACATCCCCCTAGGAGTGTGAGCCCGTGCGCATCGTGATCGCCGAGGACGACGCCCTGCTGCGGGCCGGCCTCACCCATCTGCTGCGCGCCGAGGGCATCGAGGTCAGCTCCGCCGTCGACAACGGCACCGACCTGCTGGCCGCCGTCGCCGCCGACCGGCCCGACGTCGCGCTCGTGGACGTACGGATGCCGCCGACCTACCGCGACGAGGGGCTGCGCGCCGCCGTGGAGGCGCGGCGCCGGCAGCCGGGGCTCGCGGTGCTCGTCCTGTCGGCGCACGTCGAGGACAGTTATGCCACCGAGCTGCTGGCCGACGGCAGCGGCGGGGTGGGCTATCTGCTCAAGGAGCGGGTGGGGAAGGTCACCGACTTCCTCGACGCGCTCCAGCGGGTGGCCGACGGCGGTACGGCGATGGACCCGGAGGTCGTCGCCCAGTTGCTGGTACGCCGCCGGGCCGACGACCCGCTGCACAGTCTGACCCCGCGCGAGCGCGAGGTGCTGGGGCTGATGGCGGAGGGCCACTCGAACGCGACGATCGCCGGTCTGCTGACCGTCTCCGCGGGCGCGGTGCACAAACACATCGGCAACATCTTCACCAAGTTGGGGCTGCCCACGACGGACGCCGGCCACCGGCGCGTACTGGCCGTACTCGCCTACCTGCGGGCATAACTCCTCCCGGGGGTGTACTCAGCACCACCCCCCATACGCCGGCGCGCGGGATTACGGCCGCACCGGGGCGGCGGAAAGACTGAGACGACGCGGTGGACAGCGCGCTCTGCCGCTGAGACCGAGGTGAGCGAACTCGGAGGAGGCCTGGCGGGGGGAGCGGCGTCGGGGGGGATGAAGCCGCTCCCCCCGGGGAACCGGCCCCTTGGGCCCGCACCGCGTCAGGGGGGAGTGCGCGGCACGGGCCCCGCAGAGGGGGGCCGGTTCGTCGCCCGCGGACTCTTGCCGGATCCGCGGGACGCATCTCCATCGTGCGGCCCGCCGGGATCCGTACAACCCGGCAAAGGACCCGGACTTCCGGGCCCTTGGTCCATAAATGCCGTATCAAGGGAAAAGCAGCCTCAGGCCATTGCCGTTCATACGGTTAGACTCTCGCGACCGCACGTGGGGAGACCGGGAAGGAAGCGGCCGATGGGGCAAGCGAAGAAGATCGTGCTGTACGGGCTCACCGTCTTCGTGCTGTACACGATCATCACCTCCCCCGACCGGGCCGCGGACCTCGTCCAGGTAGGGTTCGAGGGCATTTCGAGCGCCGCGCAGGGCGTCGGGGACTTTATGTCAGCGCTCATCAACTAGCCGCCGCCCCGGACGCGGCGCCGTCCACCCCAAGGAGCGCCCCTTGATCCGCCATCTGGTCCTCTTCAAGCTCGGCGAAGGCGTCTCGCGCGACGAGCCGCGGGTGGCCGCGGGCGCCCGGGCCTTCGTGGAGCTGGGCGGGCAGGTCCCGGAGGTGGAGTTCTGGGAGTGCGCCTGGAACATCACCGACCGCCCGATCGCCTACGACTTCGCGATCAACTCGGCCGTCCCCGATCGCGACGCTCTCCAGCGCTATCTCGACCATCCGGCACACCAGGCAGCCGTCGCACAGTGGCGCGAATTCGCCACCTGGGTGATCGCCGACTACGAGTTCTGAGCCGTTCACCCACCTCGCCCCACACCTCCCCGGTGTGGGGTTTTTGGGTTTATTACCCCATCTCACCGTCAACACGGTTTTTTCGGGTGCTTGCACACAGTGGACATGTCTTGTGATGCTATGACCGCTTTTGACGGATGAGTTGACGTAGTCGACCGCAGAGGGGTGGCGTCACCGTGCCGGCCAGTACTACGCCTCAAGTGCCGCCCCAGATCGAAACCGAACGCCGGACCGAGCCCGAGCAGCGCACGGCACAGAGCCGCGGCGCGGACACCCGGGCGCTCACCCAGGTCCTCTTCGGCGAGCTGAAAGGGCTGGAGCCCGGCACCAGGGAGCACGCCCGCGTGCGCGGAGCGCTCATCGAGGCGAACCTGCCGCTCGTGCGCTACGCCGCCGCCCGCTTCCGCAGCCGTAACGAGCCGATGGAGGACGTCGTCCAGGTCGGCACGATCGGCCTGATCAACGCCATCGACCGGTTCGACCCGGAACGCGGCGTCCAGTTCCCCACCTTCGCGATGCCGACCGTCGTCGGCGAGATCAAACGCTACTTCCGGGACAACGTACGGACGGTCCATGTGCCGCGCCGGCTCCACGAGCTGTGGGTCCAGGTCACCGGCGCCACCGAGGACCTGACGACGGCCCACGGCCGCTCCCCCACCACCGCCGAGATCGCCGAGCGGCTGAAGATCTCCGAGGAGGAGGTGCTCGCCTGCATCGAGGCCGGCCGCTCGTACCACGCGACCTCCCTGGAGGCCGCACAGGAGGGCGACGGGCTCCCCGGGCTGCTGGACCGGCTCGGCTACGAGGATCCCGCGCTGGCCGGGGTGGAGCACCGCGACCTGGTCCGGCATCTGCTGGTGCAACTGCCGGAACGCGAGCAGCGGATCCTGATGCTCCGGTACTACAACAACCTGACACAGTCACAGATCAGCCAGGAGCTGGGCGTATCCCAGATGCATGTGTCAAGGCTTCTCGCGCGCAGCTTCGCCAGGTTGCGATCCGCAAATCGGATCGAGGCATAACCCCCAGGGGTAGAACCCCCGACCTTCCTCCTCCATGACGAAATACCCCATACCACTCCTTAACGGGACGTACCCAGCACCCAGATGTCGACTTGTCACTACAGCGTGTTGCCGACATGTGACATTCTGCTGGAACCGCGTTTGCCGCGGCCTCGGCACCGGTATTCAGGTGGAGGCTGCGTTCCTCCGACGGGAGCGGCCGACGCGACCGTCCGCGACCTCAAGGGGGTGGCATGTCCGTAGAACAGGGCAGCTCGAAGGTGCTCACGCTCACGAAGAGCGCTCCCGCGCCCGATGCTCTCGACCATGTGGACCAGGACCATGTGGTCCAGCCACGGGCGTCCCAGCCGGAAGCCATCGACACCCGTACTCTGTCCCGCTCCCTGTTCCTGCGGCTCGCCGTGCTCGACCAGGACAGCCCGGAGCGCACCTACGTACGCGACACCCTCATCGAGCTGAACCTGCCGCTGGTGCGGTACGCGGCGGCCCGGTTCCGCAGCCGTAACGAGCCGATGGAGGACATCGTCCAGGTCGGCACGATCGGGCTGATCAAGGCGATCGACCGGTTCGACTGCGAACGGGGCGTGGAATTCCCGACGTTCGCGATGCCGACCGTCGTCGGCGAGATCAAGCGCTTCTTCCGGGACACGTCCTGGTCGGTACGGGTGCCGCGGCGGCTCCAGGAGCTGCGTCTCGCGCTCACCAAGGCCAGCGACGAGCTGGCGCAGAAGCTGGACCGCTCCCCGACCGTGCCCGAACTCGCCGCCGTACTGGGCGTGTCCGAGGAGGACGTGGTCGACGGCCTCGCCGTCGGCAACGCGTACACGGCGTCCTCGCTGGACTCGCCCTCGCCGGAGGACGACGGCGGGGAGGGCTCGCTCGCGGACCGGCTCGGTTACGAGGACATGGCGCTGGAGGGCGTCGAGTACCGCGAGTCGCTGAAGCCGCTGCTCGCCAAACTCCCGCCCCGCGAACGGCAGATCATCATGCTGCGGTTCTTCGCGAACATGACCCAGTCGCAGATCGGCGAGGAGGTCGGCATCTCGCAGATGCATGTCTCGCGGCTGCTGACCCGTACGCTCGCGCAGTTGCGGGAAGGTCTGATCTCGGACTGAGGCACGCGGACCCCGCCCACCGTCCTGCCTTCGGGAGAGCCGGGCTCTCCGGAGAAGGCACCGGACGATGACGCGGGCGGGGTTCCGACATGACGAGTCCGACGGGGCCGCGGAGTCCCGCGTGCCCCTCGGTGCCACCGGTCCGGGTGGCGAAAGACGGTCCGGGTGGCGAGGACGGTCCGGGTGGCGAGGCCTCGGTGTCAGACGAAGGCCAGCCAGGCCACCACGGCCAGGACCACGACGGCCGCGACCACACCGACGATCACTCCGGTCTTCGGCCCGCTCTGCCGCGGAACCGGCTGCCGGCGCTCGGGCTCTCCGTCGTCGACGAACGCACGGAACATCTGGGTGCTGCCCGCCGGGTCAGGAGTTCCCTCGGGTCCCTGCGGGGCATGGGGGTTGTGTGCCATACGGCAGGACCCTAGCGAACCCGTGCGCCCCGCCCAACCCCGGGCCCGGGGCTGATGGCCGACCGAGGCCGTTCCGTACTCCGTGATCACCCCGGATCGGCCCCCGCGCTCCCCGTGATCTTGCCCATGACCTCCCGCATGCGAAGCCTTTTGGGTTCCTTTACCGCGAAGAGACCGATTTAGTTTGCCTTCAGCAACCAACTGATCCTATGGTCTTATGGTTGCCCTAAGCAACAAGATGTCGGGAGGGGCCATGGCGGCCGCACACAGCCAGTACGCGGAACTTTCCCGGCAGATCAGTGCCGTCGGAGCCGTCAAGCGAAGCCTCGCGCGGATTCTGCCCGCCGACTGCCCAGGTGGCTCCGCCGCCGCACTGACCCTGCTGGAACGGCACGGCGAGATGCGGATGAGCAAGCTCGCCGAGCTGCTGGCCGTCGACATGTCGGTGACCAGCAGACATGTCGCGCACGCCGCGGAACGTGGCTGGATCGAGCGGTTGCCCGACCCGGCCGACAAGCGTTCGCGCATCCTGCGGCTCACGCTCTCGGGGCGGGAACTCCTCGGTGAGCTGGACCGGCGGGTGACCGACATGTTCGCCCGGACGCTCGACGACTGGACCGACGACGAGGTCGGTCAGCTCAACGCACTGCTCGGCAGGTTGCGCAGCAGCTTCGGCGACTGCCGCGACCGGCACGAAGGCCGATACGAAGGCCGATACGAAAGCCGGCACGACGACCGGCACGACACACAAGACTCATACGCCCGTACACCCCTGCGGCAAGAGAAGTAAGACAAGGAATCACATGGCTACGACCACACCAACGGGTGTGCGGGGCGGCCACGCCAAGCGCGGCGGCGACCCCGCTCCCGCGAACGGTACGCCGATGTCACACCGTCAGATCATGGAGGCGCTCTCCGGGCTGCTGCTGGGGATGTTCGTCGCGATCCTCTCCTCGACGATCGTCTCCAACGCCCTTCCGGAGATCATCTCCGACCTCGGCGGCGGCCAGAGCGCCTACACCTGGGTGGTGACCGCGGCGCTGCTGTCGATGACCGCGTCCACCCCCATCTGGGGCAAGCTCGCCGACATCTTCAGCAAGAAGCTGCTGGTCCAGATAGCCCTGGTCATCTTTGTCCTGGGCTCGGCCGTGGCGGGTCTCTCGCAGAACGCCGGAATGCTGATCGCCTGCCGGGTGGTCCAGGGCATCGGCGTCGGCGGGCTCTCCGCGCTCGCCCAGATCGTCATGGCCGCGATGATCGCCCCGCGCGAGCGCGGCAGGTACAGCGGCTACCTCGGTGCGACCTTCGCCGTCGCGACCGTCGGCGGCCCGCTCCTCGGCGGTGTCATCACCGACACCTCCTGGCTGGGCTGGCGCTGGTGCTTCTACGTCGGCGTGCCGTTCGCGGTCCTCGCGCTGATCGTCCTCCAGAAGACCCTGAAGCTCCCCGTCGTCAAGCGCGAGGTCAAGGTCGACTGGGGCGGCGCCTTCTTCATCAGCGCGGCCGTCTCGCTGCTGCTCCTCTGGGTGACCTTCGCGGGCGACAAGTACGACTGGATCTCGTGGCAGACGTACGCCATGGTCGGCGGCTCGGTCCTGCTCGGCGCGATCTTCATCCTCATCGAGTCCAGGGCCAAGGAACCGATCATCCCCCTGCGGCTGTTCCGTAACCGCACCATCACCCTCGCCTCGCTGGCCTCGCTCTTCGTCGGGGTCGCGATGTTCGCGGGCACCATCTTCTTCAGCCAGTACTTCCAGCTCGCCCGGGGCAAGTCGCCGACGATGTCCGGCGTCATGACCATCCCGATGATCGGCGGACTGTTCCTCTCGTCCACGATCTCGGGCCAGGTCATCACCAAGACAGGCCGCTGGAAGATATGGCTGGTCAGCGGTGGCGCGCTCACCACGGCCGGACTGGCGCTGCTGGGCACGATCCGGTACGACACCCCGTACTGGCACGTGGCCGTCTACATGGCGGTCATGGGGCTCGGCGTCGGCATGATGATGCAGAACCTGGTCCTCGCCACGCAGAACCAGGTCGCTCCTCAGGACCTCGGCTCCGCCAGCTCCACCGTCACCTTCTTCCGCTCGCTGGGCGGCGCGGTCGGCGTCTCGGTGCTGGGCGCGGTGCTCGGCAACCGGATCACGCACTACGTGAAGGAGGGCCTGGCCGACCTCGGTCCGCAGGGCGCGGCCCTGGGCCACGCCGGTACGGGCGGTGGCGGTATCCCGGACCTCGCCGCGCTGCCCGCGCCGCTGCGCCCGGTCATCGAGGCGGCGTACGGGCACGGTGTCGCGAACGTCTTCCTGTACGCGGCTCCGGCGGCGCTGATCGCGTTCATCCTGACGCTGTTCATCAAGGAGGTCGCGCTGAAGACCCGGGCGGGGGACGACAGCTCCGAGAGCGCCCCGGTCACCGCCGGGATCGCCCCCGAGCCGGTCGCGGTCAGCGCCGGAGCGACGGTGGCGGCAGCGGTACCCGCCGCCTCCGTGGCCCCGATGGCGTCCCTGAGCGCCGAAACCGCACCCGCCGCGCCCTCCGCACTCTCCGCGGCACCGGCGGCGGCCACCACGACGGCGCTGATCACCGCGTCGGCCGGCACCCCCGGCTCCGGCGTGCGCGGTGCGGTGCTCGGCTCCGAGGGCGCCCCGGTGCCCCGCGCCGCCGTCACCCTGATCTCCCTGGCCGGACGCCAGTTGGCCCGCTCGGTCGCCCAGGCCGACGGCGGCTACTCGCTGGACGCGCCGGGCGCGGGCTCGTACGTCCTGATCGCCTCCGCCGACGGCTTCCAGCCGCAGGCGTCCACGGTGGTCGTCGGCGACGAGCCGCTCGCGTACGACATCCTGCTCTCCGGTACGAGCGGCCTCACCGGGACCGTGCGCGCCGCCGAGAGCGGTACGGCCGTCGAGGGCGCGATGGTCATCGTCACCGATGTACGCGGCGACGTACTGGCCACCGGGAAGTCCACCGAGGGGGGCGAGTTCGCGTTCGGCGAGCTGATCCCCGGCGCGGTGACGGTCGCGGTGAACGCGGCGGGCTTCCGTCCGCAGGCACTGCCGGTGGAGATCGGCGGCCAGGGCGTCACCCGTGTCGACATCGCGCTCCAGGCCGGTGCCCTGGTCCAGGGCACCGTCCGGGCGGGCGCCGACCGGCGGCCCGCGCAGGACGCGCGGGTGACGCTGGTGGACGCGGCCGGGAACGTCGTCGCCACGGCGACGACCGGGGACGACGGGGCGTACGCCTTCGCCGACCTGGACTCGGGCGAGTACACGGTGATCGCCACCGGATACCCTCCGGTGGCCGGTGCGCTGACGGTCGCGGGACGCGGGATCGACGGCCACGACATCGAACTCGCGCACCCCGGAGAGTAGTTCCCCCTCCCGCGCGCGGGGTGTCGGGCCGTACCCTGCCCGACACCCCCACGCCGGGGCCCTGTTGAGGGTGGCATCGGGATCCGCATGATCGAGGAGAGAACAGGGATGGGACTTCGCGGACAGGTAAGGACGCGCGACGGCTGGGCGGTCCAGCACGCGATCGTGACCATGACCGACATGACAGGCACACAGGTACTGCGGACGGGGGCGGACGAGGAAGGGGCCGTACGGGACGACTCGCCGCTCGTGCCGGGCCCGTACACGGTGGTCGTCACGGCCGTCGGCTACGCACCGGTCGCCTCCACCGCACTGGTCACCAGGACCGGCCGGGCGGACCTCGGCACGGTGACGCTGGCCCGGCAGGGCGGCGTCGAGCTGCCGCCGCCGGGGGTGTGGAGCATCGACCCGGCGCACTCGTCGGTGGGCGCGGTCGCCCAGCACCTGGGGATCTCCAGCGTTCGCGGGCGGTTCACCGAGTTCGGCGGCCGGATCGAGATCCTGGACACCGGCGGCGGGCCCGAGCAGGCGCGCGTCGAGGCGGTCATCAGCGCGGCGACCATCGACACCGGCAACGGACTGCGCGACAAGCACCTCAGGTCGCCGGACTTCCTGGACGTGGAGCGCTTCCCCGAAATCACGTACAGCGGTACGGGGGTGACCCCGGCGGGCCCGGACCGCTGGAAGGTGCACGGCCGGCTGGCGCTGCACGGCGTCGTACGGGACCTGGACCTCGACCTGAGCTATCTGGGCACGGGCCCGGACCCGTGGGGCGGCGTACGGGCGGCGTTCCACGCCACGACGGAGCTGCACCGCGCGGACTTCGCCATGAACTACAACCAGGTCGTGCAGGCGGGCATCGCGGCGATCGGGACCACGCTCAGGATCGAGCTGGAGATCCAGGCGGTGCGGGGCGAGAAACTGCCCGAGGTGTAGAGGTCCGCGCACCCTCTCCGCAACGCGGGAACGCCGACGGCCCCGGAGGTCCGCCTCCGGGGCCGTCGGCGTCATAGGCTGCGGACCATGGCACCGAACATCGCAACGAACACGACCGTGGATCTCGCCGGACTGCTGGAGTTCGTACGGCCCCGGCACCGCGCGATCCTGCTGACCACCCGCGCGGACGGCCGCCCGCAGGGCTCCCCGCTCTCCTGCGGGGTGGACGACTCGGGGCGCATCGTCGTCTCCACGTACCCCGGGCGCGCGAAGACGCGCAACGCCAAGCGGGACGAGCGGGTGAGCGTGATCGTCCTGTCGGACGACTGGAACGGCCCGTGGGTGCAGGTCGACGGCGCGGCCGAGGTCGTCGACTCCCCCGACTCGGTCGAGCCGCTGGTGGAGTACTACCGGAACATCGCGGGTGAGCACCCGGACTGGGACGAGTACCGGGCGGCGATGGTGAAGCAGGGCAAGTCGATCATCCGCATCACCCCGGAGCGCTGGAGCCCGGTCGCGACGGGCGGCTTCCCTGCGCACCTGGCGCCGTAGGCAGGGTCGTCGGAGGCAGGGTCGTCGGGAGGCCGTCCCATGGTCCCCGTCAGGGCTTCCCGCGGCTCCGCCCGGAACACCGGGAGGCTCCGTCAGCGTGTGAACGTGACGCCCGTCGCCGGAACGGGAACGGGAACGGGAACGAGTCCGGGAGACGGAGGCGGAACCGGTCGAACCAGCGGGGTTTGCGGTGTCTCCGGCGGCCGGGGCGTGGCGCGTGGCGCGGTAGTACGTACGCGGGTACGGGCGCGGGCAGTGCTCTGAGGGTGTACCGGCCGCTGAAATCGTCGGCGTCGAGGGCGAACTCCGTTCCCGCGAGGAGCCGTTCCTGTGCCGCTTTCTGTGCCTGGGGGTCATGGCACCAGGACCGGAGTGCGGTGGGTACGTCCGGAACGGGGGGGCTGTACGGGGACGAGTGTGCCCGGCGGAGCCCACCCGGCACCGGGGTCGGGGTCGAGGCCGTCGGCGATGCGCCGGGCCTGGTGGCGGAGGAAGGAGAGGGCGAACTCCGGTGATGCCGCCTGCCGGGCGGCGAGGACGACCCGTACCCCCGTACCGTTGACCGGTCCCTCGCAGACCACGGTCACGTGGTAGAGCCGCGCGGCGCTCATGTCCGCCGCCCGGCGTGGGGCCGCTGCTGCCGGTGGAGTCGCGCGAGGGCGGCGAGCTGGGTCCGTTCCCGCTCGGTCGCCGGGCGCAGCGCGATCAGCGCGGCCTGCCAGGCGTGCCCGGAGGGGCGGATAAGACAGACCACCGGTCCGGCGAACGAGCGGATGACACCCGGCATGTCCGTCCGCCGGTCGAACACGGCCATGCCGACCCGCAGATCGGGACCGGGCGTCATCCGGCGTCACCGGCCCGGCGGTGCGGGTGCGCCGCGATCTGGCGCGCGCAGTGGGCCGCGCTGGCCTCCCCGATACCGCGATGGGCGTTCTCCCGCCGCCTGTCCCACCAGTCGCACAGGTCACAACCGGGCACCGGGACCGGCCGCCAGGGACCACTGGCCGCTGTCCCGGCGGGTGGATCGTCTGTCATGTCTTCGCCCGTTGGTGGGACCGTCCGCTGATCCATACTCCGCGCCTCCAGCGCCTACGTATTGTGTTCGTCCGACTACAGATTCGGTGTCGGCGCGTAGTCTCAAAAGAGGCGGAGCGATTCCAAGCGGGATGTGAATACTGGGAGTTGCACCATGAACGACGAGTCGGAGACTCCGGCGGAGCAGTTCGGCAAGGAGATCAAGCACGCGAGGGAAGCCCGGGGGTGGTCCCAGACGGAGTTCGCCGACAAGCTGTTCTGCAAGCAGCCCTACGTGAGCAAGACGGAGAACGGGCAACTCCCGTCGGCCCAGTTCGCGGAGCAGTGCGACAAGGCGCTCGGCACGCCCGGTACGTACACCCGTATGCGACAGCGGGCCGCCGACGCGGGCAACCCCCTCTGGTTCATCCCCTACCTCCAGTTGGAGCGCGAGGTGGCAAGCATCTGCGACTACGCCGCCACCCGCGTCATGGGCATACTGCAAACCCCGGAGTACGCCGAAGCCGTTTTCAGGTCCGCCCGTCCGCAGGACTCGGCGGTCCAGATCAAGAAGCTGGTGGAAGACCGGATGCGGAGGCGGGAGGTGTTCGAAGCACCGAACCCGCCAGCGCTGTGGGTGATCCTGCACGAGGCGGTTCTCTGGTCCGGCGTGGGCGGCGCGGGCATCATGCGGGGGCAGCTTCAGCACCTGGTAGACGCGTCCGAGTCTCCGCACATCACTGTCCAGGTCTTTCCCTTCAGCGCGGGCACCGCGTCGCGAGCACTACCGTTTAAGGTGCTCACACGGCAGGACGGAACCGAAGCCCTGTACGAGGAGACCTACGTACGAGGGCAGGTGGAAGACTCCGCAGAAGCGGTAGCCGAAGCACGAGCGGCCTATGAGCGACTGCGCGCGGATGCCCTGTCACGCGATGACTCCCTCTCCCTCATCCGGCACGTTATGGAGGCGTACACCCATGACCCCCACCCCCGACCTCTCCCGCACGGAGTGGGTCAAGAGCAGCTACAGCGAAGGGAACGGCGGCGACTGCGTCGAATGGGCCCCCGAGTACGCAGCTTCCGGCGTCGTCCCCGTCCGTGACAGCAAGAACCCGAGCGGACCTGTTCTGGGCTTCCCCGTCAGCTCGTTCACGTCCTTCGTGGCGGGCCTCAAGGCCGGAGAGCTCGGCACCGTCTGATCCCCGGAACAACGCGTACCTGTTCGCCGGGCTCCGTCACCCTCTCCCGGGGTGACGGGTCCGGCTCGCCTCTCGGTCGGCGTCCGGTTCCGTGGGCGGTAAGCTGCCGTGCTCGGCCACTGGTCCCCCTCGTTGCTCCGGCTCCCCAAAGCCACCTGGCCGATGTGGTCACCGGGGCCAAGGAGGGCAGCCACCCTGGTTGGCTTTGTCACGACTCCGTCTCAACGGGCCGGATGCGCGCCAGTGGAACATCCCACTCGATCCCGCCACCCCTGGGCCGCATGTAGGCGGTTCGGCTGAGGAGCCGCCCGGACTCCTTGACGCGTTCCTCGATCACACCGACGAGTTCGCCGGTCCGGTCGTGCTGCGTGTCCTCGACGAGCGTTCCCGCCGGATAGGGCAGTTCGCCGTGGCTGAGCGTCGTCGGGGGCTTGTCGTATGCCGTCACTCTCGGCCCCCTCGCTGGAGTGCTCGGGCCAGGCGATCGGCCACGTCGGCGCGCACCCGCCCCAGCTCCACCAGCCGCAGTTGCGGTGACGCAGCGTCGACGCTCAGGGAGGGCAGGACGATCCCGGCTTCGGCCAATGCTGATCTCAGGGACTCCATCGCCACGAACGGGTCGATGTCCGGTTTTTTCGTAGGCATGAACGTGACTCTAGAAGTGGGGCGTTGGCTGACAGTAGGCTGTTTTCTCGTGTTTGCTCGACGCCTCGTCAAGATTGCGGGTGTTTTCTCCTGAACCCCGCCTGACCCCGTAGAAGCGAGCTGGACCCCCGGCCATGCTGTTGGATCAAGACCCCTGGAAGGGAGAGCGTCCATGGCTCGTCAGCTTCGCTTCACCGGCACAGACAGTAAGGTCGACGGCTGCCCCGCCCTGCACACAGACGAGGGAACCGGCGAGATCATTGTTCAAGGAACGCCCGTCACCGACCCGGAAGACCTCGCGCAGCTCAAGCACTTCGGGGTGGACGAGGCAGCGGTGGCCGTACCGCGCGAACTGCTCGTGAACTGGGGACCGAAGGAGATGGAGCGGGTGCCGGAACTGGTCGACCGGACCACTTTTCGGCGTCTGTTCGAGACCTTCCAGCACACCGCCTGGCGGCTGGAGACGCGACGCGGTTACGCGTCCGACCGTGAGGACCCCGACTTTCAGGAGTTCTTGGTCACCGGCTCCTCGCCCTGCGACCCCAACGAACCCTGGTTCGTCAACATCAAGGCCCAGACAGAGGCAGGCAAGCACGTCGGACGAGTGCGCGTCGCCGACAGCCCGATGACCACCGAACAACGGTTCTTGCTCGACTACGCCCGGCATAATGCGGCGGTCGGCGAGGACATCCGGTACCTGTGGCGTGAGGACGCGACCGACCTGCCCGCCGAAGACTTCTGGATCTTCGACTCGCGCTTGGTCGCGCTGCTGCACTTCGACGACGCCGACAACATCACGGGCATCGAGCTGATCACCGAACCGGCTGAGGTCGTCCGGTACGCCATCGTCCGTGACGCGGCGATGCACCACGCCGTGCCGTTCGACCAGTTCGCCCCGACCGAATGACGCGTGACCGGTGAGCACCGACTATCAGCAAGCCAGGGTGGCTTTGGGGGCGCGACTGCGCGAACTCCGGTTCACCTGCCCTGGTGGTCGGCTCACCGGTCAGCAGCTTGCCCAACGGCTCGACTGGCCCGGCTCCAAGGTCAGCAAGCTGGAAAACGGCAAGCAGACAGCCGCCCCCGAGGACCTGAGGGCGTGGGCCGACGCGACCGAGCAGCCGGGCGCGTACGCCGAGCTTGCCGGCCGGCTGGCGGGGTTCGAGTCCCACATCAGGTCATGGCGTCGCGCGCTGGCGAACGGCTTCAAGCCGCTGCACGAGGGGCTGAGCGCCGAGATCGACCGCACCTCGGAAATGTGGATCTGGGAAGAGTCGGTGATCCCGGGTCTGTTGCAGACCCCCGAGTACGCGCGCCACGTCATCCAGCGCTATTCCGAGCTGCTGGGCGGAGCCGGCGACGTTGAGGCCGCCGTGCGCTCCCGAGTGCAGCGGCAAGAGTGGCTGTACCGCCCCGGTCGCAACCTGCACGTCCTGATGTGGGAAGCCGCGTCACGATCACTGATCTGTCCGCCGCCCGTGCTGGCCGCCCAGCTCGACCGCCTTGCCGGCCTGCTCGGGATGGACACGGTCGAGCTCGGCATCATCCCGTTCACGGCCTCCGTCAAGATCGTGCCCGCCAACGGCTTCTGGGTCCTTGATGACCGTCTGGTGGTCGCCGAGGACTGGCACGCTGAGATGTGGTTGGACGATGCCGACAACATCGCCTTGTACTCGAAGGTCTGGGCCACCCTGCGCGAGTCGGCTGTGTTCGGAGCCGACGCCCACAACGTCATCAACGCCGCTCGCCATGCCCTGAAACTCCGTTGAGGCGAGGTTGGTTTCCTGCTTGCGGTGCCCCGGGGATCAGGCTCCCGGGGCACCGCGTGCTTGTTCAAAGCACGCCGAGTGACGTCAGCACCGCCATGCAGAGGATCACCCAGGCAGCCAACGCGCCACCGCCGTACAAGACAGCCTCGCCGGCGGAGGACCCGGGGGCATAGCTCAGTGGGCCCGCAACGATGGCGACGACTATGGAGATCAGAGCGCAGATGATGATGGGACCTTGATACCGAGAGACAGCTTCACTTCCGACCTTCCCGTGTGGGTGGTCGGAGTCCCTGCGGCATGCAGCGCTCAGCCCGAGAAGATCAAGGGGCAGCAGGGCATTGATGCGAAATATAGTGGAGGTAACGCCTACTTGTCTGTCTTTCGCTTCGATGACGACATGATCGTCACACCTTTGCTGACTCACAACGTGGGGCATGACGCCCCTACGCTGCATCTGCGTCGCTACCAGGACGACGGCATATTCGATCGCTTCGTCTCTCACGTTGAGGAACTGTGGAACCGGGGCGCTGCGGTATGGGGGGATGCTCATCATGGGTAGACGTGACTACGAGAACGATCCGAATGCCCCGACTGCCAATAGTCTGGTCCCGGCCGCATCAGTCGTTGTCGTTGACGATGCTGGGCGCGTGCTGCTCCAACGGCGAGTCGATAACGGCATGTGGGCGCTCCCCGGAGGAGCCATGCACATCGGGGAGTCTTTGCCCGACTGTGCAGTCAGGGAGACGCGCGAAGAAACCGGAATCCATATTGAGGTCATCGGCATTGTAGGCACGTACACCAATCCCCATCACGTATTCGCCTATGACGATGGTGAAGTGAGGCAAGAATTCTCCGTCTGCTTCCTTGGGCGTCCCGTATCTGGGCGGCTGGCCACTTCGGAGGAATCCACGGACGTTCGTTGGTTCAAGTCCGAAGAAGTGGACGCCCTTCCCATGGTCTCCAGCATCCGTAAACGCCTGGATGACTGGCGATTTGGTCACATGCCGGCAGCGCGGTAGCTGGTTGCGAATCGCACATGCGACACACCTGGGGCTTGAGCTTCGGGTTGCGGGCGAGGTTCTCGGGGGTGCTGAGCTGGTGGGGCGGAGGCGGTGGGGCGGCCCGGGGCTTGAGCTTCGGGGGTCGAGCCCTGCTTGTGAGGAGTGGTTGGTTCTTGTTTCCCACCCACCCTCCCTACCTCGGAGGTTGACGTTTCGCGATCGGGTTGCCACGCAGGGTGAGGAGCGTCTAGCGTGCCCCTGAACGTAAAAACGGCCTCCGCCCGGTGTTGTCGCACCTGACGGAGACCTCACCAGCTAGATCGGAACGTGATCCTTGTGGCTGCTTCGCAGTTTAGTGTTGCGCCGCCGCGCGTGCACACCGCTTCCCATCCGATGGCCAGTGCCGGGTACGGCAAGCGTTCGGTTGCCGGTCAACCGGCCGCCTCCGCAAGCGACTTCGCACTCCTGCCGGAGCGTGAGGGGGCCATCGCCGGGTTCATCGACAGGCTGCCCGACGGGGCCGATATCTCGGTGAAAGCGCTGGCCAAGGTGATGGATTACGGGCAGTGCGCCTTACGGACGGCTCTGAACTTCCTTGAGCGGGCCGGGCATTTGCTTCGGCGGCGGGAGTTGGCGGTCGGGCCGGGCGGTGGGCGGTGGGTCACCCGTACGTGGTTCTCCCGCACCGCCCGCGATGATGACTCCTGGGGTGCGCCAGTCGATGCGGGCGAGTCGGGTACGGGGGCGGCGAGCGTGGCGGCACCGGCCCCGGCGCCGGGGCGGGAGCCGGTTTCGGCCCCGGCCCCGGCCCGGACGCACGCCCCCGCCGCCCCCGCCCCGGCCCGGACGCACGCCCCCGCCGCCCCCGCTCCGGCCCCGGTCGCGGTGCCCGGTGCGCGGGTGGGGCGGTCACGCGGGTATCTCCTGCTCGCCTCGGTCGGGCGGCGGTGTCCCGCGCTGTCGTTGTCCGCCGCCGACTGCGCGGCGCTGGAGCCGCTGGCCGCCGAGTGGTTCGTCCGCGGGGCCGGGGAGGAGGACGTGCTGCGCGCCCTCACCGACGGGCTGCCCGTGCCCGTACACCACCCGGCCGGGCTCGTACGGTCCCGGCTCACCGCCAAGCTGCCGCCCGAGCCTGTGGATATGCCGGTGGTGTCGCATCGAGTGGCACCGGCCGTGGTGGAGTGCGGCACCTGCCGGGCACCGGCGCGGCCCGCGGCGCTGGTCGACGGGGAGTGCGGAGCCTGCCGGGGTGCGCCCGCGCCCGTACGCCACCCCGCCGCACTGCCACCGGACCAGGTCCGAGCCCGCGCCGCCGAAGTACGGAACGCCGCCACCCGCGCGTAAGGGCTGCGCCGGGCGAGGGCCCCGCACGGCGATGCCGAGGGCAGCGCGCCAACTGATGGACGGACTGACGGGCCGGGAGTCAGTCCCGGTCGGGACGCGGCGGGTCCGCGTCCTGGTCACGGGCGCGGTCCCGCATCGCCTCGATGCCCGCCACCAGGAGTTCCAGCGCGAAGGTGAAGTCCCGCTGGCGCATCTCCTCGACCGTGTCGCCGCCGCGCGCCGCCATGATCTCGCCCGCGTTGTCGAACGCCCCCTCGTACCCCGGCTGTTCCCCGACGGCCCCCATCGCCTGCCGGAAGTACGCGTCCTGGGACAGCCCGGCGTCCGCGCAGCGCTGGACGAAGTGGCCCTCGATGGTGCCGAATCCGTACACGAACTGGAAGACCGCGGCCAGCCCGCCCATCTGGTCCTGGCGCGCCAGTCCCGTACGGCCCAGGACCGCCTGGACGGCCGCGGAGAACTCCATCGAACGCGGGCCGATGTTCAGGAACTTGCCGACGAGCGGCGAGACCCAGTGGTGGCGGACGAGCACCGCCCGGTAGCTGGCGGCGAGTTCGCGCAGCTGGTCGCGCCAGTCGGCGTCCTCGTCCGTCAGGTCGGGGACGCGGACGTCGCCGAAGACCGTGTCGAGGGCGAGTTCGAGGAGGTCGTCCTTGGTGTCCACGTACCAGTAGAGGGACATCGCGGTCACCCCCAGCTCGGCGGCGAGCCGGCGCATGGAGAACTTCGCCGGGCCCTCCGCGTCGAGCAGCCGCACGGAGACGGCGGTGATGCGGTCGCGGTCGAGACCGTGGGGGTGGTCCGTACCCGTACCCGCGCTCCTGCGGCCACGGCCCGCCGGCTTCCCCTCCAGCCACACGCTGGTACGGACGGGGCGCTGGGCGCTGTCGGTTTCCGACACCATGGGTGAGCCTCCTCGTTTCCTCATGCTAGTGCCGCGACCAGGTGCTAGGCCGCCTCGGGCGTGGCGCCCGACGGTGCCCCTGACGGAGCGTCCGTACGCCCGTCCCCGGCCTCGTCCGTACGCGCCGCCCTGCGCAGCAGCAGCGCCGCCAGCAGCCCGCCCGCGAGGACGGCCACGGCGCCGACGAGCTGGCTGGTCTCCAGCCCCCGGGCGAACGCGTCCGAGATCCGCAGCCGCTCCGCCGCCCCGTCCGCCGCCGCGAGCGCCGCGGGCAGCGAGGCGGCGCCCACGGCCGCCGGTACGAGGGCGGCGAAGCGGGCGTTGAGGACCGCGCCCAGGACGGCGACGCCGAGGCCGTTGCCGAACTCGGCCAGTGTGCCGTTGATGCCCGCGCCGACCCCGGCCTTCTCCGGCGGGATCGCGCTCATGATGGCGTTGGCCATGGCCGGCATGGAGAGCGCCACGCCCGCGCCCATCACGACCAGCCCGAGCAGCATGCCGCCGTACCCGTGGGCGCCGAGCAGCGCGATCGAGGCGAGTCCGGCGGCCACCAGGGACATTCCGGTGGCGATGAGGCCCGGGGTGCCGATCCTCGGCAGCAGCCGCGCCGCGACGCCGAGGAGGTTGAGGACGATGACGGTGAGCGCGAGCGGCGCCGTCCGCAGACCGGCGTCGAGCGGCCCGTACCCCAGGACGAACTGGAGGTGCTGGGTCAGCAGGAAGAGCGAGCCGGTCATCCCGAAGGCGACCAGGACGGCGCCGCCGACCGCGCCGATGAAGCGCTGGTTACGGAAGAAACGCATGTCCAGCATGGGGTACGGGATCCGCAGCTCCCACAGGACGAAGGCGCCGAGGACCAGCACCCCGACGGCGGCGGCGAGCAGCACCTGTCCGGACGCCCAGCCGTGGTCGGGGCCCGAGATGATCGCGTACACGACGGCGGTCATCCCGATGGTGGAGAGCAGCGCGCCGAGCAGGTCGGGGCGGTCGCCCTCCTTGGTCCTCGACTCGGGTACGAGGGCGACGACCGCGATCAGACCGAGCACCGCGACGGGGATGTTGATCAGGAAGATCGCGCCCCACCAGAAGTGTTCGAGCATGACCCCGCCGAGCAGCGGACCGGCGGCGAACCCGAGGGAGTTGACGGTGGACCAGAGGCCGATCGCCTTGACGCGTTCGGTGTCGTCGAAGATCTGGACGACGACGGCGAGCGTGGTGGTGATCAGCAGCGCGCCGCCGACGCCCATCCCGGCGCGGGCGGCGATCAACTGCGCGCTGGTCCCCGAGAGTCCGGCCGCCAGGGAGCCGATCCCGAACAGCGCGAGCCCCGCGATCAGGAGCTTCTTGCGGCCGTAGCGGTCGGCGGCGTTGCCCGCGGTGAGCAGCAGGCCCGACTGGACGAGCGAGTAGGCGTTGACCATCCACTGGATGTCGGAGGTGGAGGCGCCCAGCTCACGGGTGAGGGAGGGGATCGCGACGCTGAGGATGGTGTTGTCCAGCAGCACGGTGATCTGGGCGAGGCAGATGACACCGAGGATGAGCCAGCGCTGGGGGTGACGGGCGGGGGCGGTCCGGTTCTCGGCGGCCGTCGTCGGCATGGGGTCTCCTTGAACGCCTTGTACGGTGTACGGGACTCATGTCGCCATACACCGTACAAGGGACTCCCTTACGCTGTACAGAGAGTCCTTCTGCCGTCCCTCGGACGGGTGAACCCGGAGGTCACGCCTTCCGCGTCAGGTCGTAGAGCGTGGTGCCGTCGACGGTGACCTTCTTGAAGGTGGCCTCCACCCAGGTCGTGAGGGAGGAGCCGCCGTTGCCGCCGGGGCCGCCGCCGCTGCCCGAGAGGAAGTAGTGGATCTTCCCGTCGGCCACGTACTTCTTGAACTGGGCGAGGGTCGGGGACGGGTCGCTGCCGTTGAAGCCGCCGATCGCCATGACCGGCTTTCCGGTGGCGAGCTGGTAGCCGGCGGCGTTCTGGGAGCCGACGGCCGCGGCGACCCAGGTGTAGTCGGAGGCGTTCTTCTTGAGGGCCGCCTCGACCTTGGTGGAGACGTTCTGGCCGTTGAGGAGGCCGCCCATGCCACCGCCGCCCATGCCACCGCGTTCACCTGCGGCGCCGCCGGGCATACCGCCCGGCATACCCCCGGCCTGCTGGCCGGTCTGACCGGTCTGGCCGGTCTGGCCGGTCTGGCCGGTCTGGCCGGTCTGCTGCTGGCCGTTCTGTGTGGGGGGCCGGCCCATGCCCTGGCCGCCGTTGCCCGTTCCCTGGCCCGCGCCCTGCCGGCCCGGCATCCCCATCCCGCCGCCGTCGCCACCGCCGGGACCGCCCCCAGGGCCGCCGCGACCGCCGCCGCCGAAGCCGCCCGTCGAGGCCGGGCCCGCCGTGACGATCGAGCCGGTGTGCGCGCTGTCGACCGTGGTCAGGGTGTACGCGAACGGTCCCGCCAGCGAGGCCACGACGGCCAGAGAGGCCGCTCCGAGCGCGAACCTCCGCCCCAGCCGCCCCACGCACAACAGCCCGCCCGCGGCCACCAGACCGCCGATCAGCACCGCCCAGCGCAGCCACGGCAGGTAGTCCGAGGTCCGGCCGAGCAGTACGAAGGCCCAGACAGCGGTCCCCGCGGCCGTCACCGCGAGCGCCGCCGACGCCGCGATGTGCGCCCGCTCCTCCCACAGCACCGCGACGCCCATACCGATGACGGCGGCGACGTACGGGGCCAGGGCGACCGTGTAGTACTGGTGGAAGATGCCGGCCATGAAGCTGAAGACGCCCATCGTCATCAGCAGCGCGCCGCCCCACACGAGGAACGCCGAGCGCGCCGTGTCCGTACGCGGGCTCCTGCGGGTGACGAGGAGTCCGGCGACGAGCAGGATCAGCGCGGCGGGCAGCAGCCAGGAGATCTGGCCGCCGACCTCGGAGTTGAACATCCGGCCGATGCCGGTCTCGCCCCACATGCCGCCACCGGCGCCACCGCCGCCGCCTCCGACGCTGCCGGTCTCGTTGCCGTTGATACGGCCGAGACCGTTGTAACCGAAGGTCAGCTCAAGGAAGGAGTTGTTCTGCGACCCGCCGATGTACGGGCGGGAGGACGCGGGCCACAGCTCCACGATCGCGACCCACCAGCCGCCGGCCACCACCATCGCGCCCGCCGCCAGGGCGAGCTGGCCGAGCCCGCGCCGCAGGGACGTGGGCGCGCAGACCGCGTACACCAGCGCCAGCGGCGGCAGGATCAGGAACGCCTGGAGCGTCTTCGTCAGGAAGGCGAAGCCGACCGCGACGCCCGCCCACACCAGCCACTTCGTCCGGCCGGCCTCCAGCGCGCGCAGCACGCAGTAGACGGTGACGGTCATGAGGAGCGCGAGCAGCGCGTCCGGGTTGTTGAAGCGGAACATCAGCGCGGCGACCGGCGTCAGCGCCAGCACGACACCCGCGGTGAGCCCGGCGACCGGGCTGAAACGGCGGCGTACGGCGGCGTACAGCACCGCGATCGTCCCGACGCCCATCAGCACCTCGGGCACCAGGATCTGCCACGAGCCGAGCCCGAAGAGCCGTACGGACAGGGCCATCGGCCAGAGCGCGGCCGGCGGCTTGTCGACGGTGATCGAGTTCGCGGCGTCGGAGGAGCCGAAGAAGAACGCCTTCCAGCTCTCGCTGCCCGCCTGGACCGCCGCGGAGTAGAAGGAGTTGGCGTACCCGGAGGCGCTCAGGTTCCAGAGCTGGAGGAGCGCGGTGGCCAGCAGGAGGGCGAACAGGGCCGGGCGCACCCAGGCCGGGTCCTCCTGCCTGCCCCGCCAGAGGCGGGCGGCGCGGCCGGCGCCGGCGCGGTGGACGGGGCCGTCCGCCGCCGGTACGAGCCCGTCGGGCTGAAGGGTCGTGGTCATCGGACGTTCCTTGAGTAGAGGGCGGCGGCGGAGTCGGCCGGGCTGTCGGCGGGACCGTCGGCGGACGCTTCGGTACGGGAGTTGACGGGGACGTGGGGGAGCTGCTCGTCGGCGCGCCGGTCCGGGAAGACCCAGGCGCGCAGGAGCAGGAAGCGCAGCACGGTCGCGGCGAGGTTGGCGGCGATCAGCACGGCCAGCTCGGTGGAGTGCGCGGTGTTGCCGCTGGCCGCGTCCAGGGCCGCCAGTGAACCGCTGGTCAGGGCGAGACCGATCGCGAAGACGACCAGGCCCTGGGCCTGGTGGCGGACGGCGCCGTCCCGGCCGCGTACCCCGAAGGTGAGCCTCCGGTTGGCGGCGGTGTTGGCGATCGCCGAGACCAGCAGCGCGGCGGCGTTGGCGATTTGTGGCCCGGCCATGGTTCGGAAGAGCGAATACAGGACAAGATAGAACAGCGTGGACAGGGCGCCCACGACACAGAAGCCGACCAGTTGCCTGGCGAGACCGCCGGGAACCCCAGGAAGCCGGCGGTCCCTCGGGTCGTCCCCGAAGGGCCTCGCGAGCCGGTCCAGAGGCAGCGCGCCCACCGCGAGCGCACGCCCCACCCGCCAGACGCCCTTCAGATCCTCGGTCGCGGTGCTGATGATGTGCACCGTGCTGTCGGGGTCGTCGATCCAGTCGACCGGCACCTCATGGATCCGCAGTCCGGCGCGCTCGGCGAGCACCAGCATCTCCGTGTCGAAGAACCAGCCGGTGTCCTCGACCATCGGCAGCAGCCGCTGGGCGACATCGCGCCGTATCGCCTTGAACCCGCACTGGGCATCACTGAACCGGGCCGACAGAGAGGACTTGAGGATGAGGTTGTAGGCCCGTGAGATGAACTCGCGCTTGGGGCCGCGCACGACCCGCGACGACCGGGAGAGCCGGGACCCGATCGCCAGATCGGAGTGCCCGGAGATCAGGGGGGCGACCAGCGGCAGCAGCGCGTTCAGGTCGGTGGACAGGTCCACGTCCATATAGGCGAGGACGGGCGAGTCGGAGTGCGACCAGACGGTACGGAGCGCCCTCCCGCGCCCTTTCTGCTCCAGTCGGTACGCCCGTACCTCCGGCAGCTCCGCGTCCAGCCGGGCGGAGACTTCTGTAGTGCGGTCGGTGCTCGCGTTGTCCGCGATCGTGATGCGGAAGCTGTACGGGAAGGTACGGGCGAGATGGCCGTGCAGGCGCCGCACACATGGTTCGAGGTCCTGCTCCTCGTTGTAGACGGGAATGGTCACATCGAGTACGGGGGCCTCGGTCACCTCGACCGGGAGGTGCTCCCGGGCCGGGAGGGCGCCCCATGAAGTGTCGGTTCGCATGGTGAGAACACTCGCGAGGCGGGCTGTCACGGCCGTGTGGTGAGCCTGTGGCCTGTCTGTGAGTCGTACGCGGGGTCCTGCTCCTGCGCGGAGTCCTGCGCGGGCGGCTGCGCGGAGTCCTGCGCGGACGGCTGCGGGCACGGTGCCGCCTGCGCGGGCACATGAGGCAGCCGTACGGAGAAGACGGTCCGGCCGGGCGCGCTCTCGACCGTCACGGTTCCGCCGTGCGCCGTGACGACCGCCTGGACGATCGCGAGACCGAGCCCGGTCGAGCCGGCCGCGCGGGAGCGGGAGGCATCACCGCGCGCGAAGCGTTCGAAGACATGGGGGAGCAGCGTGGCGGGAATCCCGGGGCCGTCGTCCCGCACGTCGAGAACCACACAGGAACCGTGCCCGGGCCGCTCCGCCTGCCACGGCTGTCCCCGTTGCCCTGGTTGTCCTGACAACGTCCGCGGCCCCGGCTGCCCGCCGGCGCTGGTGCGTACGCGGGCGACGACGGTGGTGCCGGGGGGCGTGTGCGTACGGGCGTTGGCGAGGAGGTTGACGAGGACCTGGTGGAGCCGGGAGGCGTCGCCGTGCACGGTGGCGGGCGGCTCCTCGGGCCCCGGCAGCTCCAGCCGCCAGTGGTGGCCCTGCCCGGCGGCGTGCGCGTCGCTCAGCGCGTCCACCACCAGCGGGGAGAGATCGGTGGTCTCGTACGCGAGCGGGCGTCCCGCGTCGAGCCGCGCCAGCAGCAGCAGATCCTCGACCAGTCCGGACATCCGCTGTGCCTCGGCCTCGATCCGGCCGAGCGCGTAGCGGGTGTCGGGGCCGGTCTCCTCCCGGCCGCGCCGGGTCAGTTCGGCGTATCCGCGGATGGAGGCCAGCGGCGTACGCAACTCATGGCCCGCGTCGGCGACGAACTGCCGTACCCGCGTCTCGCTCTCCTGCCGCGCGGTGAGCGCCGAACCGACGTGCCCCAGCATCCGGTTGAGCGCGGCGCCGACCTGCCCGACCTCGGTACGGGGATCGGCCTCGGCGGCGGGGACCCGTACGAGCGGGGCCACCTCACCGCTGTGCAACGGCAGTTCGGAGACCTGGGTGGCGGTGGTGGCGACGCGCCGCAGCGGGCGCAGGGCGACCCCGACGAGGGCGCCCCCGGCGATCCCGGCCGCGACAAGGCCCGCGAGGGTGACGCAGACCTCCACGAGGACCAGGATGCTGAGATTGTCCTGGACGTCCCTGAGGGGGACGCCGACGAGGAAGTCGCCCCGGGGGCCCTCGATGTACGTGACCCGGTAGTCGCCGAGTCCGGGCAGCGTCACCGTGTGCGGCTCGCTGTCCCGTACGACGGTGGCGAGGGCCGCGCTCTGCGCCGAGGTGAGGTCCTTGTTCGAGACGGGAGGCCACGAGGCCGCGCTCTTCTGCTCGTCGCTGACCAGCCCTCGGCCGACCGTACCGTCGGCCGACACCACCGCGCCGACCGTACCGAGCGGCGCGCCACCGCCGGTGACCACCTCCAGCGGGTCCCTCTCCAGCGGGTCCTTGTCACCGCCGGGAATCGCACCCGGCGGAGGGCTGCCGGCGGCGCCCCCGCCCTGGGGTCCCGCCGCGCGTCCCGCGACGGACTGCACCTGCGTGTCCAACTGGTTGTACAGATACGAGCGGAAGGCGATCGTCGTGACCGCCCCGATCACCGAGGCGACCACGGCGATCAGCGCGACCGCCGACACCACGAGCCGGGTCCGCAGCGACCAGCGCCGCCCCCGCACGCCTCGCGTGCCCCCCGCCCTGTCGGGACCGCTCATCGCGGGGCGTCACCGGGCTCGCCGGGCTTGATCAGATAGCCGGCGCCGCGCCGGGTGTGGATCATCGGCGGGCGCCCGGCGTCGATCTTCCGGCGCAGGTAGGAGATGTACAGCTCGACGACGTTGGCCTGGCCGCCGAAGTCGTACGACCACACCCGGTCGAGGATCTGGGCCTTGCTCAGCACCCGGCGCGGGTTGCGCATCAGATAGCGCAGCAGCTCGAACTCGGTCGCCGTCAGATGGATGGAGTGCCCGTCGCGGGTGACGTCGTGGCTGTCCTCGTCGAGCGTCAGATCCCCGACCACCAGCAGCGACTCGCTCCGTACGGCCGCCGCCCCGGAGCGCCGGATCAGCCCGCGCAGCCGGGCCACGACCTCCTCCAGGCTGAACGGCTTGGTGACATAGTCGTCGCCGCCCGCCGTCAGCCCGGCGATACGGTCCTCGACGGAGTCCTTCGCGGTGAGGAAGAGCACCGGCACCTGCGGCAGTTCGCGGCGCAGCCGGCCGAGAACGGCGAGACCGTCCATGTCCGGCAGCATCACGTCCAGCACGACGGCGTCGGGCCGGAACTCCCGCGCGCTGCGCACGGCGCCGGCCCCGTCCCCGGCGCTGCGCACCTCCCAGCCCTCGTACCGCAGGGCCATGGAGAGCAGCTCGGTGAGCGACGCCTCGTCGTCGACGACGAGCACGCGGACGGGGCTCCCGTCGGGCCTGAGCATTTCGGTACGCCCGCGGGGCGAGGTGATGGTCATGGTGCTCACCATGGGCAAGTCCTCTGAGAGAGACCTTTCCCCATCCTGTGAATTCGCTGAGAATGCGCGGCCGCGTGCTCAGGGGCGGGCCCCACCGTCGTCCGGAAGTGATGGGCCGAGGCCGAAGAGCCGCACCCCGTTCCCGTGACAGACCGCGCGCAGCCAGTCGTCGCCGAGACCGAGCCGTTCCAGGGCTTCGAGCTGGTGCGCGTACGGGTACGGCAGGTTCGGGAAGTCCGTCCCGAGCAGGATCCGGTCGCCGAGATCCGCGAGCCGCGCCCGCGCCGTGACCGGGAAGGGCGCGAACCGCTCACTGAAGTCCGTGCAGGCCATCGTCGTGTCGAGCCGTACCTCGCCGTACCGCTCCGCGAGATCCAGGAAGTCGCCGTACTCCGGCATCCCCAGGTGCGCGACGACCAGCCGCAGCCGCGGATGCGCCGCCAGCAGCCGCGCCACCGGCCCGGGCCCGGTGTGCTTCCCGGGCACCGGCCCGGAACCGCAGTGCGTCACCACCGGGATGCCGGCCTCGGCGAGCAGCCCCCAGGCGGGGCGCAGCAGCGGGTCGTTGGGGTCGTACGCCCCTACCTGGACGTGCGCCTTGAAGACTTGCGCGCCGCCCTCGACGGCTTCCCTTACGTACGCTTCGACGCCCTCCTCGGGGAAGAGCGTGGCGGTCCGCAGACAGCCGGGCGTACGGTCGGCGAAGCCGGCGGCCCAGCCGTTCAGCCAGCGGGCCATGCCCGGCTTGTGCGGATAGACCATCGAGGTGAACGCGCGCACGCCGAACGCCCGCAGCAGGGCAAGGCGTTCGGCCTCGTCGTGGCGGTAGGTGATGGGCCACTCCCGGCCGACGAGGGGCCCGGCGGAGTCGAAGTGGGCCCACACCTTGTCGAGGACGCGGTCGGGCATGAAGTGGGTGTGGACATCGACGAGGGCGGGCACGCCGATCCGCTCCCGGAATTGCCGTACGGCCAGAATCCCGGCACGCCGAAGGCCCTCACCGTCCGGTTCGAGACCGTCCACGCCAAGACCATCGACGTCAAGCCCGTCCACGCCGAGCCCGTCTACGCCAAGACCGTCCACGCCAAGACCATCCGCGCCAAGACCATCCACATCAGAAGAGCCCATCCTGCACCTCACCGCCCTCACTCCGTACGTCCACGACGGGCACGGTGACCGCGGCCACGCCGCCGCCCGTGCCCGCCATCAGCTCCCATCCGCTCATGAGCCGTGTGTCCAGCACGACCACGGCCGTCTCCTCACCGGCGGGGGCGAGGTGCAGATCCGGCCCGGCGGCGGCGACCAGCCGGCCCGCGACCCGCCCGCCGTCGACCAGCTCGCCGACCACCCCGGTCACGGCCGAGGTACCCGTACGTTCCAGCCCGAAGACCGCCGCGTGATCGACCACGGCGCACCCCACCCGCTCCAGCGACTGCGGCCACCCCTCCAGCGCCACCGCCCGCGCGTACAGCCGCCCGACCTCGGCCGCCCGCTCGGCCGCCTCGGGCAGCGCGTACCGTACGGCCCGCTTCGCCGCGTACGGAACCCGGTCGGGCACCCCGAGCCCCCGGCGCACCAGCTCCTCCGTCCGCCGCGCGGCCATCAGCGGCCCCCGGCCCAGCCAGGAGAACGCCACGGCGCCCTGCTCCAGCAGCCGTACGGAACCACGCTGCTCGGCGGTGATCCCGACCTTCACCATGCCGGGCCCGAACCACGCCAGATAGACACGGTAGGTACGCGGATCATCGGCCAGGGTGTCGGCGGCCACGGAGTGCGCCCGCTCCAGCCGCGCGCACTCGGCACACCGCCCACCGGTACTGCGCCCGGGGATCAGCGCCCCGAGCGGGCACACATTCCCCCGCGCCCCGACACACCCGCGCGCGCCGACCGCGCGAAACCCCAGGTCACGCCCGTACACCAGACCGCTCTCCCGCAACTCCGCGCCCCGCCGCCACCGGAGCACGGGCGCCCCGTCGACCCACCGAAGCCCGTCGCACCGCCACGCCACCCGCAACCCACCTCCACGCTCCGTTCCCTGCTGACAGAATGCCGGTTTTCCCCACGGGCACGACAACGACCCCACACCCCGGAGGTAGAACACATGAGCGAATCAACGGAAACCAGAAACGCCCCGACCGCACCCACGAACACGCCGCCTGGCGCCAAGACCGCCCCGCCACGGCAATTCATCCGCTTCCAGAGCACGACCCGCAGCCCGCGCGGCCACTTCCCCGGCGTCTTCGCCCTGGCCAACGGCCTGGCCAGGAGCGGCGCCCTGACCGAGGAGCAGTGGCGCTTCTGGCGGGCGGGCAACGACTGGTACGACGCGAACTACCCCGACCCCTCCACCGTCGCCCCCCTGGTCTACGACACGGAGCTGCACCCTGGCGCGGTCGCCTGGTTCAAGACCTCGCCCGAGGCAGCGGAGCTGATCGCGCGCCTGGACGGCTACCTGCAACTCCTCACCGCACACGGCATCGCCTGGCAAGAACTACGCTCGACAGACCCGGGCCGGGTGGTCTACGAGGACGCGTACCAGGTCGTCGTGGTCCCCCACGTCCCGGCCTCGCCCAGCACCGACCGCTAGGGTGACCCGATGCACCGCTCCCGGGTCTCCACGCTCCTCATCGACGTACCCCAGGAACAGGCGTCCAGGGCAGCGGAGTTCTGGTCCGCCGCCCTGGGCACGCCCGCCCGTACGGTCGCGGGGGAGGAGCAGTTCACCGTGCTCCACGAAGCCCTGCCGGGGCTGGTCACGGCCGTACAGGCGGTGGACGACGCGCCGCGCTACCACCTGGACATCGAGACGGACGACATCGAAGCCGAGACCGCGCGTCTGCTGGCCCTCGGCGCGACCGAGGAATCCACCTGGCTGGAATGCCGCACCCTCCGCGCACCGGGCGGCCACCTCGTGTGCGTCATCCCGGTCCACAGCGAGGCCGACTTCTTCGCGGCACACGCGCGCACCTGGCCGTAAGCGCGGCTACTCCACCCGCGCCGACGGGCTCCACGCTGATGGCCGGAGGCTCGGTCGGCGAGGCCTGGGCAAGGTCCGGCCGAAAGGGCCAGGCGTGGCCTCGGCGGAAGTCTCTAGGATGGCGGTCGGGCAGAGCCGTAGCGCAGAGGTCGTCGCGCGCGGTCTCCAAAACCGCGAGGACGCCGGTTCGATTCCGGCCGGCTCAGCCTTCCCAGGAGGGGATCCGCCTGCGAATTCACCGGCCGAGCCTCGGAATCGTCAGAGGGGTCAGGCAGAGAGGTCAGGCAGAGGCCGTCGTATGCGGTCGCTGCTCGGCGAGCCAGATCTCGGCGTACGCGACGGCATCGGCCAGAGACAAGAGCCGGGCATCGGCCGCGCCCACCTTGCCCCGTACCACCGGGCGCTCCTCCTCGAAGGCCTCGCCCAGTTCACCGAAGCGGTCGTCGGTGATCGCGGTGTCGCGCACGGTGGTCCATCTACGGCCCTGAGGGGTCATGACCGCGAAGGAGTTGTCGACCTGCGGCGCGGCGATCCGGTACTCGGCCAGATGGAACGCCGTACAGGATGCGAACCCCGCGCCCAACAGCAGGATCCGCGCCCCGGCTTCCTCCAACCGGGCGAGCGGGCTGCGCTCGCCGAGCCGGCAGTCCAGCGCGTGACCGTCCACGATCGCGGCGGCGCGCGGCCCGACAGCGGCGAAGGACGTCTGCGGGTGAGCACTGCGCACGGCACCGGGCCAGTTGCGGACGACTTCCGGGATGACCCCGACACCACGGGTGGGCGTGGTCCATGCGTCGTAGTGCGGCATCGACGCACGGATATCCGCCCACCATGCCTCGGGCACAGGCGGATTCACCCATCCCGCCGGATCCGAGTTGTCCCCGGACTGCGCCGGAACCACCAGCGTCCCGTCGTCACCGAGGACATCCAGCAGCGCCTGGACGACGGCGACCGGGCCGCCGCAGACCCACCCGAGCGAGCTGAGGGAAGAGTGCACGAGAACGGTCTCACCGGAGCGCAGACCCACACCACGCAACTCGGCGGCCAGCGAATCCCGCGTACACATCGGCCCGGCCGGAGCAGTCCTTGACATAACCGGCGAGTATGTACGCCCCAAGTCCCCGATACCACCGATTTTCCACGCACTGCCGTCAATCGACGGCCGCTTCAGACGGCGTCGAACCGACAGACGATCCGGCGGAGTTCCCGGGCACTTCGAGACGAAAGGGCCTGCATCACGGTGTCGAGGAGAGCGCGGGCTTCAAAAGGATCGCCGCAGCAGTACCAGTGCACGTCGCCCCACTCGTAGTCGTGCCACAGCTGGCGCTCGGGACGGCGTACGTAGTCCTTCCACAGGCGCACCGCCGCGCTGACGTCTCCCGGGCGCAGGTAATTACGGGTGCACTCAAGACGGTAGATCTCGGACAGAGCCCGCGAAGACAAACCGTCGATGACTGGCTTTCCAGCAGGAGTCCGGCGGCGGGAGATACCGGCCCGGATGTGTCGTGACCGTCTACGCGGCATGGACCTTTCGGTACGTCGTCATGCCGTACATGGTCCCACGATCTCCTGCGGATTCCCTCGGTGAGCGCCAACTTCTCTCTCCGGACGCCGCATCGTGGTTGGCCGGCCCGATGTCGGGTCCCGTGTACTCCAGGAAGTGACGGACCCGGAGCCGCTGCGTCTGGTGCATAGGCAGTTGATCGATCTCCTCCGGCCGAACGAACCGCACCTCCGTTGACTCGTCCGAGATCGCGACCCGGCCGCCGACCAAGCGGGCGGTGAAGCAGACGTTGAACTGTCCGCGCACCTCGCCGTCCGAGTAGGCGGTGGTGTGGCGCGGATCGGTGTACGTGCCCACAAGCCCAGTGATCTCCACGTCCAGGCCTGTTTCCTCCTCCACCTCACGGAAAGCAGTTCCCGGGAGCGAGTCGACCATCTCCATGCCGCCACCACGGAGCGCCCAGAGATCGTTGTCCCGCCGGAGCTGAGGGAGCACGCACCCCTCATCGTCGGTAACCACGGCGGACGCGGCGACCACCAAGCTGTTCGGCTCAGGTGCCGCCGGGTCGTCGTCGGTCCGCGCCATGGTCACCCTTCCCGTACCGGCGTCGCGGTCTTCCACATCACGTCGAAGCTGCGGGGCTGGCTCGCTAGCATCGTCGCTGTTGAAGGGGGTGTCATGGCACTGGTCCGTAAAGGATCACGGAGGATCGTTGTCGACGGCACGGCCTACCGCTGGCGGCTGAGAGGCAGGCCGACGTACTCCCAGGGCTTGGTCTGGTCGCCGTGCACCTTCGCGGTTGAGCACGCGGACGCCCCGGGAATGACGCTCGTGGTCACTACCAACCAGCCGCACGCGAGCAACTGGGTGGGCCGCGAGGCTGAGTCTTTGCTGCCGTCCGGAGTTGCTGCGGCTGTTCGGCTTGCCTTGCGGGAGGGCTGGACTCCGTCGGTTCCGGGCTCTGCGTTCCACCTCGACCAGTCCGACGGCTTCACGCCCGAGTTCTGAACGGCGCACAAGGTGCGTTGCCACGATTGGCATCGCTTTCGCTGCCAGCCGCCGGATGTGGCATCTGTCCCGCGTCGCCGGTATCTGCTGGACGGGCGGCCGGTCGAGTTCACCGTGTCGTATCGGCCACTCGACCTGGCCCGCGACACCCCCATCGCCCAGCCCAACCCCGGGCCCTGCGGCATCTACGCCCGGCTCGAAGAACTCGGCCACCACCTGGACCACTTCGTGGAGGTGTGCGACACGGTCATGGCCGCCGACGCGACTACCGCCTGCCCGCCACCTGGCAAGTGGGACTGCGTCGGTGCAGCGGTGCCCGAACCGCGCGCGATAGTCGCCCCGTTCCAGACGCCAGCCCGGGTCACCGACTCCCGTGCCTACGCCGATTCCACCGTCAGCGCGTAGTCCACGCCGGTCGAGAAGTCGCCTGAGCGGCCGCGGATCGTCAGTGTGTGCCGGCCGGGGGCCAGTGGGGGCAGTTGGACCCAGAGGCCGCAGGCGATCGTGGTGAAGCGGCCGGTCGTGCCCGTGACGGGGTTGCCGGCGGCGCTTCGTACTTCTATCGGCTCCCCCGGGTACGTGTCCGCGGCGACCTTCTCGCCGTCCAGCACGGCGGAACCCTCGGCCGTGCGCATGGAGCCCGCGCAATCGGCCGGTTCACCGAGCCGGTTCAGAAGAGGAAAGGCGAGGGGCACCCCGTCGGGGACGGTGCAGGTGCGCTCGGTGTGCGTGCCGAAAGTGCCGGCCAGGAACCACACGTCCTGCGGCTGGTTCCGCTCGCACGCACGGCCGTTCTGGTCGTCGACCGGATTCGTCGGTTCCGGCTCCGTCGACGCCCACGTCCACCATCGGCTCTGCAGCGTCCCGGACGACAGGCGGCCTTCTGCGGCTCCCCCGGTTTCCCGGGCTCCCCCGCCCTCTGAGACCGGCCTCGTCCCGCATCCCGCCAGCGCGGCCAGCATCACGACGGTGAGTCCCACCCCGACCGTACGGATCTTCATCAGTGCCCCTCCCCCTCGCACGAATGCGTTCGACTCCCCAGTCGTCGTGCGATACGAGCGGTCACCCTAGCCGCGAACCCGACCCTGCCCGCACCTCGCCGCCGTACGGCCCAACGCGAGAGGCCCCCGGATTTCTCCGGGGGCCTCTCACCTGTGTGCACTCGGCAGGATTCGAACCTGCAACCTTCTGATCCGTAACTCCATGTGAGCCGGTCACGAACGGTCATACCAGCCGTGCTACGCCCCCCACAGGGACGCTACCGGACGGAATCGGTTGCTGGGGTTGCTGTACCTCGTTGCTGTACCGTCACTGGGCTGCGGGACTCGGAGTGTGCTTGCCAAGCTACTCCGTGGGGAGGGGCGCCTCCTTGGGAAGAAAACCCAACTGCTTCCAGTGGTTAACAATGAGGACCTTGGATTCCAGGGCTGTGTACTGACTGGGCTTCGGCATCTTCTCTGGTGTGGACCACGTACGACCTGGATGGAGGTCGTCCCATGGCGGCCGTGCCTGCTGTCCTCGGCCGCTCCCCGGCGCATGATTGCCAAAGCCGTCCACCACAGAGTTCCACACTGGTCGGAACTGTCGAAGCATCACCTGTTCGGCGAGTGAGACGAAGAAATCGACGGCGACCAAGTAACGAACCCGGAAGTCGCTTACGTCTAGATCGTGGGCCTGCTCGATAGAGCGGCGGTGTTCGCGGAGCCGATCCCAAAGAGCGTCTTCATCGTCGGGATTGCCAACCTCCCCTCCCTTACGCCCGCCCTCTGGGGTCGCCTTCCCTACGTAGATCGGCGTCTGGCAGTAAGGCTCAGCGATGGGTGAGTACAGTTCGTGATCGCCCACGTAGTAGATGGCGTAGATTCCGGCCCCTATCATCAGCGGGACGTCTGTGAGCGGCTCTGGCTCCATCTCCAGCATCCGCATCTCGATGCTACGCCCAAGGTTCTCTAGCGTCAGCGGGTCGTATGCCTTGGGGCGGAGTGCAGTGTCCCGCCAATTGCGTGGTTTGCGGGTGCCTCTCACCGATCGTGCCTCCGACATGTAGCGCAGTCCCCCTCCTCGGACGATGCCGCGTATGCGGTTGTGTCGGTAACTGTAACCAGCACTGTTTCCCCTGGTGAGCCGGTACTTCCACAGCCCCGTGCACGTGATCACACGCTCCGCGGTATGCTTTCGCCATGCCTGATCAGGAGAAACGCAAGTCCAGCCCTAGGACGTCTGTCGAGCTTTTCGCGGGCGGGGGAGGACTGGCCATGGCCGTTCACAACGCAGGTTTTCAACCACTGCTGGTCAACGAGTTCGCCACGCGCGCCGTGGAGACGCTGACCAAGAATGGGGCAGTGCCCCGTGATCCAGCGGACACTTCGATCCCCAAACCAGGCAAGGGACGGCCAGGTCGTCGCGCCGCCGGCTGGCCCCTGGCTCCGGGGGACGTCCGAGGCATCCTCTCCTTCGAGTTCCTGAAGGATGCCGAGGTTGACATCCTGGCCGGCGGTCCGCCCTGCCAGCCGTTCAGCCTAGGAGGGGCGGCCAAGGGGGACGACGATGAGCGGAACATGTTCCCGGAAATGTTCCGTGCCATCCGCGAGATGCGCCCTAAGGCCGTAATCTGTGAGAACGTACGCGGCCTACTCCGCCCCTCCTTCAAGCCATACTTTGAGTACATCAAGCGGGAGATGAGTCTTCCGTTCGTCCAGCGAGTCGAGGGCGCCACCTGGGAAGACCATGATGCGGTCCTGCGGAAGTTGCTCAAGGACGGTTCGGTGCACCCGTCCGAACAATACGACGTCACACATATCCCGGTGAACGCGGCTGACTATGGCGTCCCGCAGATTCGACAGCGCGTGATCATCGTCGCATTCCGCGCGGACCTCGGCGTGGAATGGGCAAAGCACAGGCCGGAAGCTGAGTACTCGGAAGCGGCCCTGATCGACTCTATGCATGACGGGACGTACTGGAAACGGTACGACGACGCACCTGGTATCGACTTGATCCGGGAACGGGTCGTGGCCACCCTGCCACCTGCTTCCCTCGTTCCGGACGGCAAGAAACCGTGGCGCACACTACGCGACGCGATCGCCGGTGTAGATGAGAACAAACCCCTTCCCCCAGTGACGGTGGAGCAAGTGCGCGGAAGGCTCGTGGTTGATGACATTCCCGATCACATGGGCTGGCCAGGCGCCCGCGCCTACACCGGGCACACCCCGAACGAGCTGGATCGCCCAGCGAAGACCGTCAAGGCCGGTGTGCATGGAGTACCCGGGGGCGAGTCTGTAATGCGGCTTGATGACCCCACCTTCGATGGCAGCGGCTATCGGTACATGACCGTGCGTGAGACCGCCCGTGTGATGACCTTCCCCGATGACTGGGTCCTCGCCGGGCCGCGTGGCGAGAAGATGCGTCAGCTTGGAAACGCCGTCCCTGTCCGGCTCGGTGAGGTATTCGCTAAAGCCGTCCGATCCGCGCTCGATGAAGCTGAAGGGCGGACGTGACCAAGGTGACCAGCACCCAGCACGGTTGGAGTGATCAACTCCCGCCAGAACGGGCCTGGAAGCCGAGGCCCGGCATGTCCGGTTCCGGCAGATCTGCGGAGCAGGACCGCGCCTCTGGGGGCCGTCATCGCCGTGTCGTCGTACTGGATGAGGATCGGCGAGCCACCGGATCCATCGCGCTTCGTGTCTACAAGCGAACTCGCCGCATTCGGGCTTACCTGCGATGGTCCGAACAGGGCCGCACCCGTGAGCGCTATGTCGGAGAGGTCAACTGCGCGACACGGGCCGCGAACCTCGCGCAGGCCTGGACGATGGCTCGCACTGCTGGTCTTATCCGAGATGAGGTCTTGCCATCCGGCTCCAAAGCTTCGTCTACGGCCGTTCGCGCCGTGATGACCGCCAACAAGGGACGGGACACCAAGCCGGAAAGGCTCCTTCGCTCGTTCCTCTACCGACAGGGCCTCCGCTACCGAGTCAATGTTCGCCCTCTCCCTGACCTCCGACGCACGGCTGACATCGTCTTCCCAAAAGCCCGTGTTGCTGTCTTTGTCGATGGCTGCTACTGGCACGGATGCCCTGACCACTACCGACCTGCGACTAAGCGTTCCGACTTTTGGCACAAAAAGATTCAAGGAAACCAAGCTCGTGACGCCGACACCGACTCCCGCCTGCGCGAGCGGGGCTGGACAGTCCTACGAGTCTGGGAACACGAAGCCGCTGATGCAGCGGCGGCTAAGGTCATCGCCGCCCTTGATGGGTAGTCACGTCTAGCAGCGGTTTACCAGCTCGACCCACCACTCTCCCCAGCTCCCATCCCGTCCGCCCTCAACCCACACACCGTGGAGCGGGCGTGGTTCAGGGCCTCCAGGTGGAGCGCGCCACTGGGCCTTGACCCAAGGCCCCCGGGCAACCTCACCCGCAGGTTCGCCCTCCGTGCCCGCCGGGCCAGCCTCCGGCCCAAAGATCGCTCAGCGCACCCCGCGGCACTCACAGATCGCCACGACGATGGAGGTCTACGCCGAGGTGAGTGAGGAAGAGGTGCGGGCCGCGATCGGCAAGCTGTCGGACGCGATGGGCGGCACCGACTGACGTTCCCAAGACCCGTTGCTGTACTTCGCTGCTGTATGGCCCTGAAATGCAAGAGGCCCCGGAGTGATCCGGAGCCTCTCACCTGTGTGCACTCGGCAGGATTCGAACCTGCAACCTTCTGATCCGTAGTCAGATGCTCTATCCGTTAAGCTACGAGTGCTTGGCGTTCCGGGCTTTTCTTCCCGGTCGGCGTTGCGGGAACAACATTACATGACCTGCGGCGTCACGTGAAATCCATTGCCCGAACCCCTCCTGACCTGCGGCGATGCCGAAAATCTCGGAAGAGTGAGGGAGAACGGCCGAAGCCCCGGCCGTGGGGCCGGGGCTTCGGTGATCTTCACGCGGAGGCGGAGGGATTTGAACCCTCGATGGGCTTTAAGACCCAAACCGCATTAGCAGTGCGGCGCCATAGACCGGACTAGGCGACGCCTCCAGCTCCGGATCGCGCGGGCGCGAAACGGTGCGTGCAGATGATGACACAGCCAGGTGGGGTGTCACCAATCGCTCCTCACGGTACTAGGCAGGTGGGCCGCAGGGCAAAGCACATCTCCGTGCGCAACGCCGGGGGCCGACGCGCGTTAAGCAGGGGGCCGGGCGTCGCGTCCGGTGATGTCCGTCAGGTCAGGTCACTGTCAGGAGCCCCCATGCCGCGTCTGCGTCTCCTTGTTCTCGGTGTCGCCGTGTCCGCCGCCCTCGCCGGTACGCCCGTCGCCGCCACCGGCGCCCCGCTCGCCCCCGTACCGCTGCCGCTGTCCGAGGAGGCGTGGCCGCAGAGCGCGGCGGCGCCCGGTGATCAGCTCACCGTCACCGTCGCGGACTCCGGGGTCGCCGGGGCCGACGGTACGCGGCGGCTGACCTGCCGGCCCGTCGGCGGGACGCATCTGCGGGCGCGGGCCGCCTGTGACCGGCTGGCGGAGCTGGCCACGGGGAGCCGGGATCCCTTCGCGCCGGTCGGCCGGGACGCCATGTGCACCATGCAGTACGGCGGGCCCGCCACCGCCCGCGTCACCGGGACCTGGCAGGGCCGTTCCGTCAACGCGTCCTTCGACAAGAAGAACGGCTGCGAGATCTCCCGCTGGCGGGCGCTGGAGCCGGTTCTTCCCGCGAGCGCCGGGTAATCAGGCGGCGGTACGCACACGCCCCGGGGAGAGGTAGCCCTCATCCGCCGTCGCCGCGCCTCTCCCAGCCCTTAGACTCCCATCAGTGACAGGCCGGGAGCCGAGAGGCAAGATGGGTGCGGCCGTCCGCAAGGTGCAGTGGTTCAGGGAGGAAGCGTCGTCGTGAGCAGCAGGCCATCCCGAGGCGCTGCTCGCCTCGCGGCGATACTCGACGCACTCCCCGACGGCTTGGTGCTCGTCAACGCCAACGGCACGGTCGTCAACGCCAACACCATCGCCTTGGAGATGTTCGAGACCCCCGGCACGGCGCTGGTCGGCCGGGGACTGCTCGACCTGCTGCCCGAGTTCGACTCGAAGCTGATCCCCGGCTCGATGAGGCGCCCCGCCTCGGCCGACGCCCGCGGCCGTACGAAGCCCACGCGCATGATGGCGCGGCGCACGGACGGCGGCGAGTTCCCCGCCGAGGTGACCAGCGCGAGCCTGGAGGACGGCCGGGACGCGTACAACGACTCGCACAGCTACACCGGCGACGAACTGCTCATGATCGTCGTACGGGATCTGTCGGGGACGATGGACACCGAGGCCGAGCTGGCGCGCTCGCAGCGGCAGACGGAGATGATCCTGCGGGCCGCGTCGGAGGGTGTCGTCGGTACGGACACCGACGGGCGGGTCGTGCTCGTCAACCCGGCCGCCGCGCAGATCCTCGGCCACCGCGCCAGCGATCTGGGCGGCCAGGAGCTGCACCCGCTGATCCTGCACTCGCGCGCGGACGGTGAGCCGTTCCCGTACGAGGAGTCCCCGCTCGCGGACACGCTCCGCTCCGGCCGCAAGCACCGGGTGCGCGGGCAGGTGCTGTGGGCGAAGGGCGGCAGGAAGGTGCCGGTCGATCTGACGACCGCTCCGGTACGCGACGGCGACCAGCTCGTCGGCGCCGTGATGACCTTCACCGACCGGCGCCCGTACGACGAACTCACCGAGCAGCACGCCGCCGAGCTGGCCGCGGCCGAGGAACGGCGTACCGCGGAGGTGGCCGAGACCGACGAGCGGCTCACCGCCGAGCTGACGGAGACGACCGACCGGCTCACCGCCGAACTCGCCGCCGCCGAGGAGCGGCACGCGGCCGAGCTGGCCGACCGCAGCGACCGGTACGCGGCCGAGATCGAGGGGCTGACGGAGCGGTACGGGGATGTCGCGGGCCGGCACACCCAGCTCACCGCCGTGCTCGGCGAGGCGCTGCGCGGGCCGCTGGTGGAGCTGCGCGGCGAACTGACCACCCTCGCCGCCGACCCGGCGGGCCACCTCTGGCCCGAGGCCAACCAGATCCTGCACCATCTCGCCGCCGGGTACGCCCGGATGACGACGCTCGTCGACAACGTGCTCGGCTATCAGCGGCTCGACGCCGGCGCGGAACAGCTCACCAAGACGAAGACCCTGCTCGACGGGGTCGTGGCGGCCGGTGTCGAGGGCGCGGTGGAGCTGATCGGTCCCGGCCGGGCGCAGTTCGCGGTGCACGCGCCGCCCATCGAGGCCGAGGTGGACGGAGTACGGCTGGCGACGGCGCTGGCGCATCTGGTCGCGGATGTGGCCGGGGTCGACTCGACGGGCCGTACGAAGGCGACGCCGGGCGGCGGTTACGTCGACTCGACCATCGTGGTGGCCGCAGCGCAGCGCGGTGATGTCGTACGGATCGAGGTGCGCGGGCCGTTCGCCGGGGGCGACCCGGTGCACGAGCCGATCGTGCGCGGGATCGTACGGGCGCACGGCGGGGTCCTGCAGACCCACGAGGTGCCCGGGATGAACGGCAGCGCGTTCGTGCTGGAGCTGCCGCTGGGCGAGGGCTCGGGGGCGGTTCCGCCGCCTTCCGCGCGCCCCGGCGGGGAGGAGACGCAGCACCAGGCGCCTTCGCCGCACGCGGAGCCGGGGCAGGGTCCCGGGACCTCGGGCGGCGGCAGGCGGCGCGCGCGGCGGGCGACGACGGACGCGTTCCTGGAGTCCCCGGGGGCGGAGGACACGGGCGAGCAGGAGCCCACGGGACGGCGCAGGGCCCGCGCGATCACTTCCGGCGACGGGGGTACGGAGGGTGCCACGGGTACCGGTGGCGTCGCCGGTGCTGGTGGCGTCGCCGGTGCTGGTGTTGCCGGTGACGGTACGGAGGGGGGCGGCGGAGGCGGTACGGGGCGGCGGCGTGGGCGGCCCAGCCCTGCCGAGGACGCGGCTCCCGGGCCCGGTTCCGCCGTCGCGCTGACGGGCGGCGCGCCCGCGCCCTCCGAGGGGGCGGTCGTCACCGCTTCCGAGGGCGCGCATCCGACCGGGCGCGCGGCGCTGGGCCAGGCCGTGCCGCCGCAGGGTGTACCGGTCGAGCCGGGTACCGGGCGCCGGGCGCGGCACAGCGGGCAGCGGGCGCTTCCCGCGCTGCCGTCTGGGCCTTCGGGACCGTCTGGGCCTTCGGGACCGTCCGGGACGTCCGGACCGTCCGGGACGTCGGGGCAGCCGCCCGTCCAGGCGGCGCCTGTCGCGCCTCCCGGCGCCGCGCAGCCGCAGCAGCCTGCCGGGCGCCGCGCGCGCCGGGCGCTGGCGCCCGCGCAGGACCGCCGCGTCCCGCCTCCCGCCGAGGCGGAGAACCCCCGCAGCGCGTTCGCGCTGCCGCCCGCCGAAGCGGACCGCAGGGTTCCGGCGCCCCAGCCGACGCCACCGCCGACGCCTCAGCCGACCCCCTCCGCGCCCCCGCCCGCCCCCATGCCCGTCCCGGACGCCGCGCCGCCGGGCCGCCACGACGCCGTACGTACGGTTCCGGACGACGACCACACCCCGCCGCAGCCGCACCCCCTGCCCGCGGCGGGGCGGCGCCGCGCGCAGCCGGGCCCCGTGCCCGCTCCCGGGCCCATTCCCGCCCCCGCCCCGATGCCCGCCGCCGAGGCGGCCGTGGCGGCCGACCCGAACGGCTGGGGCAGCCCCGTACCGGCCGCCCCGGTCAGCGCCTTCCCCCGGCAGAGCGCCGGTCGGGCGGCGGGAGGGGCGACCAACGGGCAGGGGATGCCCACGACGTCCGGCTTCGGGTACATGTCACCACCGCCGGGCTGGCCCGAGGATCCCGCGCCCGAAGCCGCGCCCGAGGCGGTGCCCGAGGCTCACGAGCCCGCTCCCCGGCCCGAACCGGCGCCCGTCGCGCCCCCGCCCGCCCCGGCGCCCGCCCCCGCGCCCACCGCGTCGGTCTCCGCCTCGGAACCGTCCGTCGAGTCCTCCGTACCGCACCCCCGGCGCGGCGCGCACCAGCCGCTGCCGCCCGCGCAGCCCCTGCCGGAGGAGGCCCTCGTACCGCCGGACTCCACCCAGGGCCGCGCCTTCAGCGTGCGCACGCTCGGCCAGGGCGTGCCCTTCGCCCAGCAGCTCCCCCCGCAGGGGCAGCAGCAGGGCCAGCAGGGCCAGCCCGCGCCCTCTCCCTCCGGGCGGCGCCGCAAGCTCGGCACCCCGCCCGCCGGGACCGAACACCCCGATCTGACGACGGCCCTCCCGCCCCAGCACCAGACCCTGGGCGGCCGCCTCCCCACCGCCCCGGCCGCGGGCCGCTCGTACGCGATAGGGGCGCCCGACGAGGGCGCCGAGGGCCCCGAGCCGCTGGACGGCCCCGGCGGCGCGGTCGAGGTCGCCAACCGCCCCCAGCCGCAGCCCGTCGACGACGAACTCCCGCCCGAGCCGCTCGACAACCCGCGCCGTCTGCTCGTCTGGCCCGCGCCTGACGTGCTGACGCAGCAGGCGCTGAGCGACCGCGGCTACCGGCCGGTCGTCGTGCACTCCCGCGAGGAGGTCGCCGCGCAGATCGCCGCGTTCCCCGCCGCCCTGTTCGTCGACCCGCTGACCGGCCCGATCACGCGTACGGCGCTCCAGTCGCTGCGCCAGGCCGCGGTCGCCGCCGAGGTCCCCGTACTGGTGACGGCGGGTCTCGGCCAGGCGACCAGGGAGGCCGCGTACGGCGCCGACCCCGCCGTACTCCTCAAGGCCCTGGCGCCGCGCGACAGCGAGCAGCACCCCTCGCGCGTGCTGGTGATCGAGGAGCACGAGGAGATCGCGCTCGCCCTGACGGAGACGCTGGAGCGGCGCGGCCTCCAGGTCGCGCGGGCCGCGAACGACAACGACGCCGTCACCCTCGCCGCCCAGACCCGGCCGAATCTGGTGGTCATGGACCTGATGCAGGTACGGCGCCGGCGTGCGGGAATCATCGACTGGCTGCGCGCGAACGGCCAGTTGAACCGGACCCCGCTGGTCATATACACCTCGGCCGGTATCGACGAGGCGGAGCTGCCGCGGCTCAGCTCCGGCGAGACCGTGCTCTTCCTCGCCGAACGCTCCACGAGCACCGAGGTGCAGGACCGGATCGTCGACCTCCTCGCCAAGATCGGGACCAACTGACCCCCGGCCTCCACCGGCCTGCCGCGGGCGGCGTACGTACAGCCGCCCACAACCCCGCCCGCGACCCTGCCCGCAGCCGCGCCTACAGCCGCGTCACGTCCAGCTCGCCGTCCGCGTACTGCTTGCGGATCACCTTCTTGTCGAACTTCCCGACGCTCGTCTTCGGCACCGCCGCCACCACCGACCACCGCTCCGGCACCTGCCACTTCGCGACCTTCCCGGCGAGGAACTCCCGCAGCTCCGGGTAGCCCGCGCTCGCGCCCTCCCGGAGGACGACCGTCGCGAGCGGCCGCTCGCCCCACCTCTCGTCCGGTACGGCGACGACCGCCGCCTCGGCCACGTCCGGGTGCGCCATCAGCGCGTTCTCCAGCTCCACGCTGGAGATCCACTCGCCGCCGGACTTGATGACGTCCTTCGCGCGGTCGGTGAGCGTGAGATAGCCGTCGGGGCTGATGACGCCGACGTCACCGGTGCGCAGCCAGCCGTCCTCGCTGTACTTGTCCGCCGGCCGGGACGGCTCGTCGCCCGCGCCTCCGTAGTACGCGCCCGCGACCCACGGTCCGCGCACCTCCAGCTCACCGGCCGACTCGCCGTCCCAGGGCAGGAGGTCGCCGCCGGGCCCGGCGATCCGCGCCTCCACTCCGGCCGGGAAGCGGCCCTGCGTGACGCGGTAGGGCCATTCCTCCTCGGCGGTGAGGCCGGCGGGCGGGTGGGACATCGTGCCGAGCGGTGAGGTCTCCGTCATGCCCCAGGCCTGGCAGAGCCGTACCCCGAGCTTGTCGTACGCCTCCATCAGGGCCGGCGGGCAGGCGGAGCCGCCGATGGTGACATGGACCAGGGACGTCAGGTCGCGGGGGCGGTCGGCGACCTCGGCGAGCAGCCCCTGCCAGATGGTGGGGACAGCGGCGGCGTGCGTGGGCCGCTCGCGCTCGATCATCTCGGCGAGCGGGCCGGGCTGGAGAAAGCGGTCGGGCATCAGCATGCTGACACCGGTCATGAAGGTCGCATGGGGCAAACCCCATGCATTTACATGAAATTGGGGCACAACCACCAGAGTGGTGTCCCGGTCCGTCAGCCCCATCGACTCGGCCATGTTGACCTGCATCGAGTGCAGGTAGATGGAGCGGTGGGAGAAGACGACGCCCTTGGGGTCGCCGGTGGTGCCCGAGGTGTAGCACATGGCCGCCCCGGAGCGTTCGTCCAGCTCGGGCCAGTCGAAGGCGTCGAAGGCGGCGGGACGGCCGGCGATCAGCTCCTCGTACGCGTGCACCTGTACGGGCGCCTTGGCCGCCGCGCGCGCCGCCACGGCCTCGTCCAGCGCGGTGCGGTCGCCGGGGCCCGCGACGACGACGTGCTCGACGGTGGGCAGGTGCGCGAGGAGCGGGGAGAGCAGCGGGAGGAGCGAGCCGTTCACGATCACCACACGGTCGGCGGCGTGGTTGACGATCCAGACGAGCTGTTCGGGCGGGAGGCGGAGATTGAGCGTGTGGAGGACGGCGCCCATGGCGGGGACCGCGAAGTACGCCTCGACATGCTCGGAGTTGTTCCACAGGAGGGTCGCGACCCGTTCGTCGCCGGTCACGCCGAGTGTGTCGCGCAGGGCGCCGGCGAGCTGAGTCGCGCGCCCGCCGACCTCGGCGAAGCTGCGGCGCTGCGGTGCGCCCCCACCGGTCCAGGTGATGACCTGTGACGCTCCATGGATGGTCATCCCGTGGTGCAGGATGCGGGTCACAGTCAGCGGTACGTCCTGCATGGTGCTCAGCACGGCGTCCTCCCGGGGGCGTTGGCGTCGCGTCGTCGCGCATCGTCGCGTTCATGTCGCTTCTCGTCGCGGCGATGTTTCGCTGCCGAGATTCTGCGCGCGTACCGCTCGGTATGTCACTACCCCGGACGTCCCGGACCACTCGGGTCCGCTCCCCTGACAGCCCCCCGACAGCCCCCGGACCGCGCCCGTAGGGGAATCCGGCCGGGCGGCCGTCAGCGTGCGGGGGAGAGCTCCGGGTCCTCACGGAGTTTGCCGAGCGCGCGGGACACGGCGCTCTTGACCGTGCCGATCGAGACGCCGAGGACCTCGGCGGTCTGCGCCTCGCTGAGGTCCTCGTAGTACCGCAGGACAACCATGGCCCGCTGGCGGTCGGGGAGTCTGGTCACCGCGCGCCACATCGCGTCGTGCAGCACCTGCCGCTCGGCGGGGTCGGGCTCCGGGACGCCCGCGGGCTCGGGCAGTTCCTCGCAGGCGAACTCGTCGACCTTGCGCTTGCGCCACTGCGAGGTGCGGGTGTTCAGCAGGGCCCGGCGGACATAGCCGTCCAGGGCCCGGTGGTCCTCGATCCGGTCCCAGGCGACATACGTCTTGGTGAGCGCCGTCTGGAGCAGGTCCTCCGCGTCGGAGGGGTTGGCGGTGAGCGAGCGTGCGGTACGCAGCAGCACGGGCCCCCGCGCCCGTACGTACGACGAGAACGACGCATAGGGCGGATACGGCGTACGGGTGACGTACGGCGCGTGCTGCGCGGCCGGCTTGGCGGCTGTGGAAGCGCTCGGGCAGACAGACGTGGTCATGGCTCCACGCTAGGAGCGAGGCCCGCCCCGGGGGATCGGCCCCAGGTCCCGAAGCCATGTCCGCCTCAGGGTGTAGGGGTGGGGGTGATGCCACCTCCTGAAGGTGGAGGAAAGGGCACGAGGACTGTAGGGGCTGCCCCCGCCACCGGCCTCGCGCGGCCCGGGGGACGGGGCCACCGCCGGGCGGCGCACGCGGCGTACCCGGTACGTCTCCCGCCGCACGACGATACGAAGGACACGAGGCGTACGGGCCCGGCGGGCGGCCCGTGGCGCCGCCGGCACGGCGCCGGACATACGGCTGCGCGACGGTGCCGAAGCACCGCCGCGCAGGACGTCGTTCACCCCTCAGTCACGCCCCCCGTCGGGCCGTGTTCACCACCACAGGTGGGTGAAATTTACCGAGATGTTCTCGTTCGACTGGTCGATCGAGGTGAAGCCCGAGCCCACCACACTCGCGGTGTTGTTCTGGTTGGACGCTCCGTCACCCGTCGCCACCTGCTGCGTGGTCGTCGAGTTGCCGAAGTTGTGACCGCCCACTCCGCTGCCGCTGATCGACGCCGCACTGGCGTTGGATCCTTCGTTGGCGACGGCACCGTTGTCGGCGCTGGCCACCCCGGTGAAGAGCGCGGCGGCCAGGGGCAGCGCGGCGACAGCGGCGAAGGTACGGGCGGTACGGAAGCTTGCCATGTCTTTTCCTCCAGGAACCAGAAGTACGGCGGGAAGTGCTTTTCGGACCCGGGCGGCTGGCCGACCGACCCGGTCTTGCTGGCGACGTCGCGACCTCAGAATTGCCCACCGAATCCCCCCGGAACCACCCCGGAGGAACCGATTCGCCCGCAAGCGTGAGGACAAGTCGATAAACCCCCAATGCGCCCCCAATGCCCCGTACCGCCCCGCACACCAGGGAAAGCCCAGGGAATGCATGTACCAGACCCCGCCCGCCCCAAGAGGTGAAGCGTTTCAGCACACCTCCGCGCCCACCCCGCCCCGGTGGCGAAATCGACCGGCGTGACCTCTTTCCGTACCGCTCTCCCACTCTCCCCCCTTCCTTTCTTCGAACGTCTGTACGAACATGGATCCATGGCCACCACCGTCCGGCACACCGCCACCCTGGCCCTCGCGCACGCCCTGTCCGCTGCCGAGCGCGGGCTCCCCGTCTTCCCCCTGTCGCCCGGCAAGCTCCCCGCCCTGCGCTCCCCGCACCGGGGCGAACCCGAGCCGGTCCTCTGCCGCGGCGAGTGCGGGCGCCCCGGCCACGGCGTGCACGACGCCACCGCCGACCCGGCGCGGGTGCGCGCCCTGTTCGCCGCCGCGCCCTGGGCCACGGGGTACGGCATCGCCTGCGGCCGGCCGCCGCACCAGCTCATCGGCATCGACCTCGACGTCGGCCCGGCGAGCGGAGCCGCCGCCGCCTCCGATCCGTTCCTGGACCCGCTGCGCGGCCCCGCGCCGGACTCCGTGGCCGCACTCCAGCACCTCGCCTTCCAGCACCTCTTCACGCTGCCGGAGACGGTCGTCGTCCTGACGCCCAGCGGCGGCCGGCACCTCTGGCTCACCGGGCCGCCGGACGTCGTCGTCCCCAACTCCGCCGGCCGGCTCGCGCCCGGTATCGACGTGCGCGGCTCGGGCGGCTATCTCGTGGGCCCGGGCTCGGTCACCGCGCGCGGCGCCTACCGACTCGCCCCGGGGGCGGCCGGACTCGCGCCCGCGCCCTGCCCGCGGGCCCTGCTGCGGCTGCTCACACCCCCGGCACGGCCCCGGCACGCACAGGACCGGCCCGCGCGCGGCCACGGACTGGTGCAGTTCGTGCTCGCCGCGCACGAGGGGCAGCGCAACACCCGGCTGTTCTGGGCCGCGTGCCGGGCGTACGAGCACGGCTTCGGCGACGCGCTCGCGGCGGCGCTGGTCGACGCGGCGGTCCGTACGGGCCTGGACGAGCACGAGGCGCGCGCCACGATCGCCTCCGCGGCCCGGCTCACCTCCGGCCCGTCCGGCTTCTGCGGCGGGCGCAGATCATCTTTTCCGAAATGATTACCTGGGTCCGTGCATCTCTCCGGCTCCCTCACCGGTCTCCTCTCGGGACGCCTCACTGACATCGGAGCCCAGAACGGTCCCATTTCGTTGCATTCCAGATGCACTTGACCGCATTTCACCGCATCCGCGAATTCGGAGTGTTTCCTTGATATCCACCCACCCGGGCGTGCGCAGGTCCGCCGTGATCGCCCTCAGTGCCGGCGCTCTGCTCTCGGTCTCCGCGCTGTCCGCGCCCGCGCAGGCCGCGACCGCCGCCCCGGCGGCCGCCGCCGCCCCGACCGTCACCGCCAAGGGCGCCTTCCTGCTGAACAACACGTCCAGCGCGACGGTGTACAGCAAGGCCGCCGACACCCGGCGCCAGATGGCGAGCACGACGAAGATCATGACGGCCGCCGTGGTGCTCAGCACCAAGGGCGTGGACCTCAACCGCAAGGTGACCGTCAAGCAGGCGTACCGCGACTACGTCGCCAAGGAAGGCGCGAGCACCGCCGACCTGCGCACCGGCGACAAGGTCACCGTCCGCCAGTTGCTGTACGGCACGATGCTGCCCTCCGGCTGCGACGCGGCGTACGCCCTCGCGGACGCGTACGGCACCGGCTCGACCGTCGCGGCGCGCAAGAAGTCGTTCATCGCGAAGATGAACGCGAAGGCCAAGGAACTGAAGCTCACCAACACCAAGTTCGACTCGTTCGACGGCATCTCGGGCGGCGGCAACAACTACACGACGCCGCGCGACCTGGCGAAGATCGCGCAGTACGCCATGAAGAACGCGAACTTCCGCGCGGTCGTCAAGGCCACGTCGTACAAGACCACGGCCCCGGCCGCGAACGGCGGCACGCGCACGTACACCTGGTACAACACCAACCAGCTGCTCGGCTCCTACAGCGGCGCCATCGGCATCAAGACGGGCACGGGCACCGCCGCCGGTCCCTGCCTGGTGTTCGCGGCGACGCGCGGCAGCAAGACGCTCGTCGGCGTCATCCTGAACGGTTCCGACCGCTACAAGGACGCGGCGAAGATCCTCGACCACGGCTTCGGCGCCTCGACCGCGAAGACGATGAAGCTCCGTACGCTCCCGTCGAACGCACAGCGCGACTAGACGAGTCGTTCCGAAGGAGCGTCGTCCGCCCCTCGGGGCGGGCGGGGAGGTGTCAGGTGCACCGCACTCGCCGCGCTCGCTCCGTCTCGGCGCATTGAACGGTCCTTCGGATGCCGAGCGCAGCCGCAAGGCGCAGGAGGGAAGCGACGCGGGAGCGTCGGTTCCCCCGGCATCGCCGTCAACGCCGCGGATGTGCGTGCATGGCACCTCCCCGCGGACGGGACTCCGGAATGACTCGTCCAGAGCCTCTTGTCCGGAACTTCTGTCCGGTAAATCCGGTAGAAGGGGACGGCCGGGCCTCGCGGTCCGGCCGTCCCCCCGGCGGTTCCCTACGCCCAGGTGATCAGGCGCTTCGGCTGCTCCAGGATCGCCCCGATGTCGGCGAGGAACATCGAGCCCAGCGCCCCGTCGATCAGCCGGTGGTCGAAGGAGAGCGCCAGCGTCGTCACCTGGCGTGGTACGACCTTCCCCTTGTGGACCCAGGGCTGCGCCTTGATCGAGCCGACCGCGAGGATCGCGGACTCGCCCGGGTTCAGGATCGGCGTACCGGTGTCGACCCCGAAGACGCCGACATTGGTGATGGTCACCGTGCCGCCCTGCATCGCCGCCGGGGTCGTCCGGCCCTCGCGGGCCGTGGTGATCAGCTCGCCCAGCGCCTCGGCCAGTCGCGGCAGCGTCTTGTCCTGCGCGTCCTTGATGTTCGGGACGATCAGTCCGCGCGGGGTCGCCGCCGCGATGCCCAGGTTGACGTAGTGCTTGAGCACGATCTCCTGGTTGGCCTCGTCCCACGCCGCGTTGACGTCGGGGTGGCGCTTGAGGGCGACCAGGACCGCCTTGGCGACGAGGAGCAGCGGGCTGACCCGCACGCCCCCCATGTCCTTGTCGGACTTCAGCTTCTCGACCAGCTTCATCGTGCGCGTCACGTCCACGGTCAGGAACTCCGTGACATGCGGCGCGGTGAAGGCGCTGCCCACCATCGCGGCGGCCGTGGCCTTCCGTACGCCCTTGACGGGGATACGGGTCTCCCGGGCGGTGGTGGAGAGCTGCGCGGCGGGTGCGGGAGCCTGAGCCGGGGTCGGCGCGGACGCGGGCACCGATGCCGGAGCCGGGGACGGCGCGGCAGCCGTCGCCGGGGCCTCGGGACGCTCCCGTACCGGGGCCGTCGCCGCGTGGACGTCCTCGCGGGTGATGGTCCCGTCCGGGCCCGACGGCGTCACCGTCGCCAGATCCACACCAAGGTCCTTGGCGAGCTTCCGTACCGGCGGCTTGGCCAGCGGGCGTGCGGGGGGCGGCGCCGTACCCGTGCCCGCGTGGCCGTTCACCTGCTCGGGCACCGGTGCGGCAGAGGCGGCCTTCCGCGTGCCGCCCTTGCGCGGCCGGCGCTTCGTCGACGCCTCGGCCACCCCGTACCCGACGAGCACCGGCGTACGGCCGCCGCCCGCGGGCCCGGCCTCCGGCGTCACCGGCGGCTCCGGGGCCGGCTCGGGAGCGGGAGCCGAAGGAGCCGGCGACGCCGAAGCGGCCGGCGCGGCCGGTGCCTCACCGCTCCCCGGCGCCACGTCCACCATGATGATGGACGCGCCCACGTCCACCGTGGCGCCCTCCTCGAAGCGCAGCTCCCGCACCACCCCGTCGTACGGGATGGGCAGTTCGACGGCCGCCTTCGCCGTCTCCACCTCGCACACCACCTGGCCGTCCGTGACGGTGTCGCCCGGCTGTACGTACCACTTGAGGATCTCCGCCTCCGTGAGCCCCTCGCCCACGTCGGGCATCTTGAACTCCCGGTACCGGGCGGAGGTTTCAGCAGTCATGGTCACGGCACTCCTCAGTACGCGAGCGAGCGGTCGACGGCGTCGAGCACCCGGTCCAGGCCCGGGAGGTACTCGTCCTCCAGCCGGGCCGGCGGATACGGCGCGTGGTAGCCGCCGACCCGCAGCACGGGGGCCTCCAGGTGGTAGAAGCACCGCTCCGTGATCCGGGCGGCGATCTCCGCGCCCGAGCCGAAGAAGACCGGCGCCTCGTGCACGACGACCAGCCGGCGCGTCCGCTCCACCGACGCCTGGACCGTGTCGAAGTCGATCGGGGACATCGACCGGAGATCGACGACCTCCAGCGACCTGCCCTCCTCGGCCGCGGCGGCCGCCGCCTCCAGGCAGACCTTCACCATCGGGCCGTACGCCACCAGGGTGAGATCCGTGCCGTCCCGGACCACCCGCGCCCCGTGGAGCGGGTCGGGAATGGCCTCCGTGTTGACCTCACCCTTGTCCCAGTAGCGGCGCTTCGGCTCGAAGAAGATCACCGGATCGTCGCTCTGGATGGCCTGCTGCATCATCCAGTACGCGTCCGACGCCGTGGACGGCGAGACGATCTTCAACCCCGCCACATGCGCGAACAGCGCCTCGGGCGACTCGCTGTGATGCTCGACCGCGCCGATGCCGCCGCCGTACGGGATACGGATCACGACCGGCATCTTGATCTTGCCGAGCGAGCGGGCGTGCAACTTCGCGAGCTGGGTGACGATCTGGTCGTACGCCGGGAAGACGAAGCCGTCGAACTGGATCTCCACCACCGGGCGGTAGCCGCGCAGCGCCAGCCCGATGGCCGTGCCGACGATGCCGGACTCGGCCAGCGGGGTGTCGATGACCCGGCCTTCGCCGAAGTCCTTCTGAAGGCCGTCCGTGACGCGGAAGACGCCGCCGAGCTTGCCGACGTCCTCGCCCATGATCAGGACTTTGGGGTCGGTTTCGAGCGCCTTGCGCAGCGACTCGTTGATCGCCTTCGCGATCGGGAGCTTCTGTACGCCACTCATGATCAGTTGTCCCCCTCGGCGGAACCCGCGGCTTCGGCGCCGGCCGGTCCGGAATCCACGAACGACGCCTGGTACGCGGCGAACCCCGCCCGCTCCTCGTCCACGAGCGCGTTGCCGTCGGCGTAGACATGGTCGAACATCGCCATGGAGTCCGGCTGCGGCATCGCCCGTACCACCTCACGTACCCGCTTTCCGAGCGTCTCGCTCTCCGCCTCCAGCTCCGCGAAGAACGCCGCGTCCGCCTGGCCCTCGCGCTCCAGGTACCTGCGCAGCCGCAGGATCGGGTCCTTGGCCTGCCAGGCCTCCGTCTCCTCGTCCGCGCGGTACTTCGTCGGGTCGTCGGAGGTGGTGTGCGCGCCCATCCGGTACGTGAACGCCTCGACCAGCGTCGGCCCCTCGCCCCGGCGCGCGCGCTCCAGCGCGGACCGGGTCACGGCCAGGCACGCCAGGACGTCGTTGCCGTCGACGCGGACACCGGGGAAGCCGAACCCCTGGGCACGCTGGTAGAGCGGCACCCGGGTCTGCTTCTCGGTGGGCTCGGAGATCGCCCACTGGTTGTTCTGGCAGAAGAAGACGACGGGCGCGTTGTAGACGGCCGAGAAGGTGAACGCCTCGGCGACGTCGCCCTGGCTGGAGGCACCGTCCCCGAAGTACGCGATCACGGCGGAGTCCGCGCCGTCCTTGGCGACGCCCATGGCGTAGCCGGTGGCGTGCAGGGTCTGCGAGCCGATGACGATCGTGTAGAGGTGGAAGTTGTTCGCGCTGGGGTCCCAGCCGCCGTGGTTCACGCCGCGGAACATGCCCAGCAGATTGGTCGGGTCGACGCCCCGGCACCAGGCGACGCCGTGTTCGCGGTAGGTCGGGAAGACGTAGTCGTCGTCGCGCAGCGCGCGCGCCGAGCCGATCTGCGCGGCCTCCTGGCCCAGCAGTGACGCCCAGAGTCCCAGCTCGCCCTGGCGCTGGAGGGCGGTGGCCTCGGCGTCGAAGCGGCGGGTCAGGACCATGTCCCGGTACAGCCCGCGCAGGGATTCGGGGGTGATGTCGGCGATGAGGGCCGAGTATTCGGGGTGGTCCAGACGCTCGCCCTCGGGGCTGAGCAACTGGACGAGCTGCGGCGCGGAAGCCCGCGGTTTGGCCGTCCTTTTCGCGCTCGCGCGTTTGGTACCGGTACCGCTGCTCCGTCGCGGTGTGCGAGCGGCAGTGCTTTCCACGGTCACGTGCGTGCTCCTCCGTCTGTCCGGCCCCCGGGATCCGCCGGGAACCAGTGCGGCTCGCCTGTACCGCCGGACGCACGGGGTGGGTGCGACCAGATCGGGACAGGCGTGACAGGTGCCCCGGCGAGCGCCCTGTCACAGGCACGTTACCCAGTGGGCAGCATTACTGCGAAACCCCATCTGACCTGCCATTTTGCTTGGATTTCCAAGTAAATCGGCAAAGTCCGGAACAACCACTGGTCACAGCCTCGCAGGCCGCCGGAACAACGGCACGTTATCCCGCTGATCTGCGGCAGGGAAGGGGTGAGTGTGTGAGACTGAATTCTGTGCACGAAGAAGGAAAAATCAGGGTATTCCTGCTTGATGACCATGAAGTCGTCCGCCGCGGAGTCTTCGAACTTCTCTCGGTCGAGGACGATATCGAGGTCGTCGGCGAGGCGGGCACGGCGGCCGACGCGATGGCTCGCATCCCGGCCACGCGCCCGGACGTGGCGGTGCTGGACGTACGGCTCCCCGACGGCAGCGGCGTCGAGGTCTGCCGGGAGGTCAGATCCCGGGACGAGTCCGTCAAGTGCCTGATGCTCACGTCGTTCGCGGACGACGAGGCGCTCTTCGACGCGATCATGGCGGGCGCCTCGGGGTACGTGCTCAAGGCGATCCGGGGGAACGAACTGCTGACGGCCGTACGGGACGTGGCGGCCGGCCGTTCGCTGCTCGACCCGGTGGCGACGGCGCGGGTGCTGGAGCGGCTGCGTACGGGGAGCGGACCGAAGGCGGACGACAAACTGTCCGGCCTCACCGACCAGGAGCGCAGGATCCTGGACCTGATCGGCGAGGGGATGACCAACCGGGCGATCGGCGAGCAGCTCCATCTCGCCGAGAAGACGATCAAGAACTATGTCTCCAGCCTGCTCTCCAAGCTGGGGATGGAGCGGCGCTCGCAGGCGGCGGCGTACGTGGCCCGGCTCCAGGCCGAGAAGCGCTGAGTCGGTCGCGGGGCGGGGCGCACCGGTCCCCGTACCGCGGCGCTCCGGGTCCTAATCGGGACCAACGTCCTGTGGTTCAGGGGCCGTCTCCCCTGGTGGCGGCGGCTTCCGTGACGGAGGGTGGACAGCATGTCCACCGAGGAGATCCGCGCCATCGACCTGCTTAACCGCGTGCCGTACGGACGCGTGGCGACGAGCATGCGGGCCATGCCGTTCGTGGCACCGGCCCGCCATGTGGTGACCGGGGGCTCGGTCCTGCTGAGGATGCACGCGGGGCACGGATACCACCAGGCGTGCGGCGGCGGGGTGGTGGCGTACGGGGCGGACAACTACGGCAGCGACGCGGACGATCTCTGGTCGGTGCAGTTCACCGGGACGGCCGAGTTGATCGAGCCGACCCCCTCGGAAATCGAAATGTTTGGCGCCGGACCTCACCATGTGGACGGCGAACCGTTCGATCCGGTCTATATGCGGCTTACGCCCCAGTTCATAACCGTACACACGCTCGACGGTATCGATGAGCAACGGAGCCGACACGCTGCGTGATCTAACATCTGACAAGTGCCGCGCTCATATGAACTCGCTGCGCCTGCCGCGACCGCCGTCATCCCCCGGCCCGCCGCCGCTCGTGCCAGCCACACAGCTCCTACCGCTACCGCTCTCCTTTCCGCCCCCCGCACCACCCCCGTAACCGCCCCTGTACCCACCCCTCGCACCACCAGCGCTCCCCACCCCGCGGCGCCGCCCGTACGGCTGCTGCTCCGCCGCTACCGGAACACGGGCGATCCCCTGTCGTGCGAGCCCGTCGCCCAAGGGCTCCTCAACCGGGGCTACCGGCTCCGCACCACCCGCGGCGCGTACTTCCTCAAGCACCATCTCGACGGCGACCACGAGGCCATCGCCCACCAGCACCGCGCCACCCAGCGGCTCCAGACGCTCGGCGTGCCCGTCGCGCCGCCCGTCGAGAGCACGGACGGGGACACCGTCGCCGTCATCGGCGGGCGCTGTTACGCGCTGCACCCCTGGGTCGAGGGCAGCCACCGCGACGGCGCGCAGCTCACGGCCCGCGCGTCACGGCGTCTGGGCGGGCTGCTCGGGCTCGTGCACACCTGCCTGGAGCGGGTGATGGAGCCCGATCCGGCGGCGCTCGCCTATCTCAGCCCGGACCCCGCCGACACCTTCGCGCTCATCGACGAACTCCTCGTCCTGGCGCGCGGCCGGGCCCGCCGCGAGGTCATCGACACCCTGGCCGAGCACCGGCTCCTGGAGCGCAGGGAGCTGCTGGAGCGGCACGCGCACCGCCGCCCGCCGCCCGGCACCGAGCCGGCGACGGGGTGGGTGCACGGCGACTTCCACCCGCTGAACCTGCTCTACCGGGGCGCGGAGCCGGCCGCGATCATCGACTGGGACCGGCTCGGCGTCCAGCCGCGCGCCGAGGAGGCCGTACGGGCCGCGGCGATCTTCTTCGTCCGGCCGACGGGGGAGCTGGAGCTGACCAAGGTACGGGCGTACGCACGGGCCTACCGCCGGGCGGCCGGGGCGGACGCCTCCGAGCTGGCCGCGGCGGTCCACCGGGTCTGGTGGGAGCGGCTCAACGACTTCTGGATACTGCGGTGGCGCTACATGCTGGACGACCGGAGGGCCGACCCGCTGTTCGCCGCGGTGTCGGCCCTCGCCGTGTGGTGGACGCGTGAGTACGAGGCGGTGCGCGAGGCGTTCGCCGGCTGACCGCTGCCGGGGCCGGGCGCCGGGGCGGACCGCCGGACCGGCCTCAGGGGACCGACCTCAGGACCGGCCCCGGAAGGCCGGCCCGCCGGGGTGGATCTCAGGCGGCCGGCCCGTGACGGCGTCTCCGACAGGCTCTCAGCCCTGGCCGCCCGCGTCGGTGCCGCCGTCCGCGCCGGTCGAGGTGCCGGTGTCGCCGGTCACGCCGCTCGTGACCGACCCGGGACCGCCGGGCGGCTCGGGGTCGCCACCGTCACCGCTCGGCCCAGTGCTCGGGTCGCTCGACGGATCGCTGCCGTTGCCGCCGTCGCTCGTCCCGCCGTCCGCCGTGCCCGTGTCGGTGGAGGTCGGCGTGTCGTTCGACGGTTCCAGCGACGGGCTCGGCGTGTAGCGCGGCTTCGAAGGCTGCTCGTAGCTCGGGTAGTCGTTGCCGCCCGTGGACGTGTCCGTCTCGCTGTCCTGCGAGGACGCCGACTCGGAGGGGGACGGGCTCTCGGTCGTCTGCTCCGCGCTCGGGGAGTTCGTGGTCGGGTTCTTGGTGTCGTTGCCGGTGTCCGGGCTGCCCATGTTGTTCACCGCGAACGCCACCCCCGCGATGATCGCGATCACCGCGAGCGCGACGAAGAGCCAGAGCTTGCCGCGACCGCCGCCGTTGCCGTGGTGGCCGCCGTCGTATCCGCCGTCGTTCGGGTTCATCGGCGGCAGGATCGGGCCCTGCGACGTCTCGCCGTGCGGCGGGTGACCCATCGCCGGCGTCGCGGCCATGCCCATCGCCGGGGTGTTGCCGCCCATCATGTGGGCGTCGACCGGGCCGGTGTTCCAGGTTCCGGTGTGGCTGCCCTGCTGCTGGATCATCTGCAGGCCGTACTGGACGAGCCCGCGCATCTCCTCGGCGCTCTGGAACCGGTCGTCCGGCTCCTTCGCCAGCGAGCGCATGACGAGGCCGTCCAGCTCCGGCGGCGCCACGTCCGAGACCTCGGAGGGCGGTACGGGGATGTCCTGGACGTGCTGGTACACCACGGAGAGCGGGGTCTCGCCGGTGAACGGGGGCCGCAGGGCGAGCAGTTCGTACAGCAGACAGCCCGTGGCGTACAGGTCGCTGCGGTGGTCGACCGCCTTGCCGAGGGCCTGCTCCGGCGAGAGGTACTGCGGCGTGCCCATGACCATGCCGGTCTGGGTCATCGTCGACTGCGCGCCGTGCAGGGCGCGCGCGATGCCGAAGTCCATCACCTTGACCGCGCCCGCGTCCGTGATGATCACGTTCGCCGGCTTGATGTCACGGTGGACGATGCCGTGCTGGTGCGAGTAGGCGAGCGCCTCCAGCACACCGGAGACGATGATCAGCGCCTGCTCGGGCGGCGGGGCCTCCGCGCTGACGAGCAGATCGCGGATGGTGCGGCCCTCGACCAGCTCCATCACGATGTACGGGACGGTCTGCCCGTTGACGGTGTCCTCGCCCGAGTCGTACACCGCCACCACAGCGTGGTGGTTGAGGCCCGCGACCGACTGTGCCTCGCGCGTGAAGCGGGCCTTGGAGACCGGGTCCTCGGCGAGATCCGCCCGGAGGAGCTTCACGGCGACGATGCGCCCGAGCCGTACGTCCTCGGCCGCGAACACCTCGGCCATGCCGCCGCGACCGAGGCGATGGGTCATGCGGTAGCGGCCGTCGCCGACCATCCCGCCGACCAATCCGTTGTCGCCCCAGGAGTCCGCCGCATCCGACACTCCGCCGCCTGCTTCGGGTTCGGGTGCCATCAGTCCTCGCCGTCGTGTCTGTCCGCGTGGTGGCCGCGCGCGCGGTCCGCGGGTGGTCTGTGGGTCTCAGGAGCTCTGTGAAGCTTGTGTGTCTGCGTGTTTGGGACTTGGGAGGGTCGCTCAGGGGTGGCTATGGCACCTCACGCTACAGCCTCCCGGTGACACGCCGGTCCAGGATGGACCGGTCATGAAACCCGTTGCCTCACCGCGCATGCAAATTACGTGCGGTTCCTGTAACGCTTCCGAGATGCTTGCTGTGTCTACGGTCACGGAACGGGCACCCGGCTTGACGTGTCAGTGCCCTACGGCAGACTTGGCCAGTAATAAGGGATCACCGCGCCAGTATCGCCGTTCTCGCCGGTGCTGCCGGTGTCACCGCGATACCGCCGCGCGAGGCACCACCGCGTCCACGCGCGCCGAGGGGGAGCACAGTCATGAGCCACGACGGCGCACGGGGCCGCTATGCGGGCGGGTCGGTCGCGGGCGGCAGGTACCAGCTCCGCGATCTGCTCGGCGAGGGCGGGATGGCGTCCGTATATCTCGCGTACGACGCGGCGCTCGACCGCCAGGTCGCGATCAAGACGCTCCACACGGAGCTGGGGCGCGAACAGTCCTTCCGTGAGCGCTTCCGCCGCGAGGCGCAGGCTGTTGCCAAGCTGTCGCACACCAACATCGTCTCCGTCTTCGACACCGGCGAGGACACCCTCGACGGCGCGGTGATGCCGTACATCGTCATGGAGTACGTCGAGGGGCAGCCACTCGGCTCCGTGCTCCAGCAGGACATCGGGCAGTACGGCGCGATGCCGGCCGACAAGGCGCTCAAGGTGACCGCCGATGTGCTGGCCGCCCTGGAGACCAGCCACGAGATGGGCCTGGTCCACCGGGACATCAAGCCCGGCAATGTGATGATCACCAAGCGCGGTGTCGTGAAGGTGATGGACTTCGGCATCGCGCGCGCCATGCAGTCGGGCGTCACGTCGATGACGCAGACCGGCATGGTCGTCGGGACGCCGCAGTACCTCTCGCCCGAACAGGCGCTGGGCCGCGGTGTCGACGCGCGCTCCGACCTGTACTCGGTCGGGATCATGCTCTTCCAGCTCCTGACGGGGCGGCTGCCGTTCGACGCGGACTCACCGCTGGCGATCGCATACGCACACGTCCAGGAGGAGCCGGGCGCGCCCTCCGGCATCAACCGGTCCCTCACCCCGGCGATGGACGCGCTGGTCGCGCGGGCGCTGAAGAAGAACCCCAACGAGCGCTTCCCGAGCGCGGAGGCGATGCGCGACGAGTGCGCGCGCGTCCTGACGGCCGGGCAGCCGGGCGCCCCGGCGATCGTGCCGGGCGCCGCGCAGCACAGCAGCGGCTCCGGCGTGGGCTCGGCGGTCTTCCCGCCGGTGGACCAGTCGGGCCAGGCCCCGCAGGGCGTGCCGGGCGGTGTGCAGGCGCCGTACCAGCCCAACGCCTACGGCCCGCCGACGCCCACCCCGGCCTCGGCGTACGGCCCGACACAGACCTCGCCGCCGGCCCACACGCAGAATCCGGGCTACGGCTATCCGCAGGCGCCCCCGGCGTACTCGACGCCCGCGCCGACGACACCCCAGGGGTACGGCATCTCCCCGCACGGCTCCTCGGGCGCCGGTACGGGCGGGGGCGGCGGCAAGCGGAACACCCCGGTGGTCGTGGGCTCGATCGTCGTCGCGCTCCTGGCGATAGGCGGCCTGGTCACCGCACTGTCGATGAACGGCGACACGAAGGACGACAAGGCCGACCCGGTCGCCACCGGCAGCGCGACGGTGTCCGCGGATCACAGGGACCCCGAGCGGAACCGGACGATCGACGCCGACAAGTGCACGGACGCCTCCGAGGACAGCCTGGACCCGTCGAAGGTGCAGGCTCCGGACCTGCGGTACAAGGACATCATCTCGGTGAAGGACTGTCTGCGTAAGGCGGGCTGGACCTGGGCGGAGCCGAAGAAGAAGGACGACGGAGCACAGGCCGAGGACATCGTGATCGGTCAGTACCCGGAACCGGGTGCGGCGATCCTGCCCAAGGACCAGCGGTTCGAGCTGACCATCTCGACGGGGGACGCGGGCTAGTACCGGGTGGTGCTTGAGGGCAAGCTCGCGCCCTGAGGGCAGCTCGCGCTCCGACAGGTGAGCCGTACGAAACGTCCGAGATGCCGGTTTTGGCGTGCCATGTGACGCTGAGTCGGTGAGTCCGAGCCCCCCGCCCCATCTTCCGGGAGCGACCGCGGTCGCCGTCGCGGCGCTGCTGCTGGTCGCGCCCGTCGCGTACGCCGAGGAGTCCGGGGCACCCGTCGCGCCCGGGACGGCCGTGGTGGAGCCGGAGCCCGCCGCCTCTCCGGCGGGGCGGCCCGCGAGCGAGGGACACCCCCGGCCCGGGAGGCCCACGGGAGGCCAGGTCGTACGGCCCGAGGAGGCCGGCCCCGCGATCGACACCGAGAACGACGGGGGCCCGGGCTCCGGAAGCGCCGTCAAGGACGCCGAGGACGCGGACACGGGCGGCGGTACGGGCGGCCACACCCCGGAGAGCGGTACGGGAGCGGCGGCCACGCGCCCCGCCGGGCAGCCGTCCGGCGCCCCCGCGACACCGCCCGCCGGGTCCGCCCGGCCCTCGCCCAGGACATCGTCCGCCGCGTCCGACTCCGCCGGCACCTCCGCCTCCGCGTCACCCTCCCGCGTACGCCCTGGCCGGCCCGCGAAGCCCCCCGAGGCGGACGGGCAGGAAGAGACGGCGGAGGAGGACGAGGCGCTGCCCGAGCCGGTCGCGCCGATCCCGGACACGTCCTCGACACCCCGCCCCCCGGCCCCCGAGGCGCCCCGCGAGCGGGGCACGGCGTTCGTCACGAACACCTCGGGGCGGCCCGTCTCCGTACTGACGCTGGGCACCGGCATCACACTGATCGGACTCGGGCTCGGATTTCTCGGGCTGCGGCTGCGCCGCCGCTGATCCCGCCGCTCCGCCACCGCCACCCCTCCCCACCTGCGTCTATCCCCTCCTGTCTGCCCCGCGTAGTCCTTATGGCGGACTTACGACCTCCCTCTCAGGTCGCTTGCGGGCCACGGCATACTCGGTATACATACTGAGTATGTCGATTCGCCATGGGCTTCTCGCCCTCCTGGAACGTGGCCCGCGCTACGGCTCTCAGCTCCGTACGGAGTTCGAGTCACGCACGGGTTCCACCTGGCCGCTCAATGTCGGGCAGGTCTATACGACGCTCAGCCGTCTGGAACGTGACGGCATGGTCGCCCAGGGCGGCGAGGACGAGGCGGGACACACGCTCTACGTGATCACGCAGGCCGGCCGTACGGAGCTGAAGTCCTGGTTCCGTACGCCCGTCGACCGGGCCAGCCCGCCCCGCGACGAGCTGGCGATCAAGCTCGCCATGGCGGTGGGCGCGCCCGGGGTCGACATCCGGGAGGTCATCCAGTCGCAGCGCCGCCACACGATCAAGGCGATGCAGGACTACACCCGGCTCAAGGCGCAGGCGCTGGAGGCCGTCCCGAAGGACCGGGACGAGGTGGCCTGGCTGCTCGTGCTGGAACAGCTCATCTTCCAGACGGAGGCCGAGGCACGCTGGCTCGACCACTGCGAGTCCCGGCTGATCCGGCTCTCGATGGCGCCGTTGCACGAGGCCACGCCGGTGCGGGAAGCCACCGGCGAGCCCACCGACGATCCGCCGGACGCCACGCCCGGTGAGGCGTCCGGTGAGGTCCTGGGCCGGGCGCCGGTGCACGAGGCCCACCCGCCCGGCGGGCGCTGACACCCGGCGCCGCTCCCGGCCGCCGGCGCCGCCGCCGACCCCGGCGGTGTGCTCCGGCTCCCGGCTCCGGCTCCGGCTCCGGCTCCGGCCGACCCCGACTCCCGGCCGGGTCCGGCGGGACGCGACCCCCGCCCGCGTCCCGCCGGACCCGCCCGGGCCGGGCCGGACGACCGTGCTCATGTCCTCCGCGACACCGCGCCCGTCCGTCCCCGCACCCGTAACCGCACCCGTACAGCACTCGTACCGCACGACCACGTTTCACCGCTTTCGCCGCGTTCACCGCACGCGCGTGCTCACCACACCCACGGCATCGCACGGAACCACTCCTCCATCCACGTACATCCCATAGGGGGGACCCTCATGGCCCGCAAGTCACAGCAGCAACATCAACCTCAGAAATCACAGGGATCACAAGGGTCACAAGGGCGGCTCAGCTCGCCCCCGGCGCCTCCGTCCCGGTCCGGCTCCGCACAGAGCCCCGTTCTCCAGCTCCAGGAGCTGACCCGCGTCCACGGCAGTGGCGCCACCGAGGTGCACGCCCTGCGCGGGATCAACCTCGATGTCTTCCCCGGCGAACTCGTCGCCGTCATGGGCCCGTCGGGCTCCGGCAAGTCCACGCTGCTGACGATCGCGGGCGGCCTCGATCTGCCCACGTCCGGCCGTGTGCTCGTCGAGGGGACCGACATCACCACCGCCGACCGCAAGAAGCTCGCGGCCCTGCGCCGCCGCAGCGTCGGCTATGTCTTCCAGGACTACAACCTCATCCCCGCCCTCACGGCCGCCGAGAACATCGCGCTCCCCCGCGAACTGGACGGCGTCTCCGCCCGCAAGGCCCGTGTCGAGGCACTCGCCGCCCTCGCGGAAATGAACCTCGAACAGCTGGCGGACCGCTTCCCCGACGAGATGTCCGGCGGCCAGCAGCAGCGCGTCGCCCTCGGCCGCGCGCTCGTCGGCGAGCGGCGCCTCGTCCTCGCGGACGAACCGACCGGCGCGCTCGACTCCGAGACCGGTGAGGCCGTGCTCGGCCTGCTCCGCGCCCGCTGCGACGCGGGCGCCGCCGGCATCCTGGTCACGCACGAGCCGCGCTTCGCCGCCTGGGCGGACCGGGTGGTCTTCCTGCGGGACGGCGCCGTCGTCGACCAGACCCTGCGCAGCGACGCGGAGTCGCTCCTCTCCGGCCAGGCGGCCGAGCTGTGACGACCTGGTACCACTCCTGGCGGGCCGCACTGCGAATAGCCCGCCGCGATGCCTGGCGCTACAAGGGACGCAGCTTCCTCGTCCTGGCCATGATCGCGCTGCCCATCCTCGGCGTGAGCGCCCTGGACCTGACCCTCCGCAGCGCGGAGCTCTCCGCCTCGGAGTCCATGGAACGGGAGCTCGGCGGCGCCGACGCCCGGTTCTCCGACCCCGAGTACGACGGCGAGGCGGTGCTCCAGAGCCCCGACGCCCAGATGTACCAGCTGAAGGAGGACTTCGACGGCGCGTCGTGGCCCGATGGCGCCACCGACCTCAAGAAGGCCATCCCGGCGGGCGCCACCGTCCTGGAGGACTCCGTCGGCTCCGGGAAGCTGCGCACCACCCACGGGCTGCTGCACACCGAGATCCGTGAGCTGAAGGCCGCCGACCCGATGGCCCGGGGCATCATGCGCCTCGGCGAGGGCCGGTTCCCGGAGAAGAGCGGCGAGCTCGCGGCGACCACGCACTTCCTGGAGGCGAGCGGTCTGCGGATCGGTTCCCAGCTCACCGCTCGTGGGCTGGACGCCGAGTACCGGATCGTCGGCTCGTACGAGCTGCCGAGCGAACTCGCGGTGGACCAGGTCAACGCGCTTCCCGGCGCGATGCTGGACCCGCTCGACAAGGCGCTGAAGGCCGACGACCTGCCCGGCACGAGCGCCACCACCACATATCTGGTCGACCGGGGCGCGTCCGGCGCGGACGGTTTCACGTGGAACATGGTCCAGGAGGCCAACGCCAAGGGAGTCCTGGTGACCTCCCGCGCCGTGGCCCTGAACCCGCCGGCCGGCGCCGATGTCCCGCTGTACCAGATGGACGGCTGGGGCGGCTACGAGCAGAGCACGGCGGCCCAGACCGCCGAGCTGGCCGCGGTCGGTACCGTCGTCGGTCTCGCGATGCTGGAGATCTGCCTGCTGGCGGGCCCCGCCTTCGCCGTCGGCGCCCGGCGCTCGCGCCGTCAGCTCGGCCTCGTCGGGGCCAACGGCGGCGACCGGCACCACATCAGGGCCATCGTCCTCGGCGGCGGTCTGGTGATCGGGGTCGCCTCGGCGGTCGTCGGTACGGTCCTCGCCGTCGGCCTGACCTTCGCCCTGCGCCCGTTGCTTGAGGACTACATGGGCAAGCGGTTCGGCAGCTTCGACATCCGGCCGCTGGAGCTGGGCGGTATCGCGCTGCTCGCCGTCGTGACCGGGCTGCTCGCCGCGATCGTCCCGGCCATCACCTCCTCCCGGCAGACCGTCCTGGCCTCGCTCACCGGCCGCCGCGGAGTCCGCAAGTCCAGCAGGGTGCTGCCGGTCGTGGGGCTGATCGCGGTCGCGATCGGCGCGTCGATCGCGCTGTACGGGTCGCTGATGACCGACCAGTTCGCCGTCGTCGCCGGCGGCAGCGCGCTCGCCGAGCTGGGCGTGGTCGCGCTGACCCCCGCCCTGGTGGGGCTCTTCGGCCGGATCGGCCGCTGGCTGCCGCTCTCCCCGCGGCTGGCGCTGCGGGACTCCGTACGCAACCGGGGACGCACGGCCCCCGCCGTGGCCGCCGTACTGGCCGCCGTCGCGGGCACCGTCGCCGTCTCCACGTACACCGTGAGCAGCGACGCCCAGTACCGGGCCGAGTACGTGCCCGATCTGCCGCACGGCGCGGTCGCCGCCATGATCACCGAGGGCGGCGGCCGGGACGTGCCCACCGTACGGGAAGCGGTCCAGAAGGCCCTGCCCGTCGACATCCGGGCCGATGTGGACCGGATCAACGTCGGCAAGCCCAGTTGTCCGATGTACGGCGGTGAGGAGGGCTGTGGGCTGTACGAGGTCGTCCTGCCCGAGGCCAACCAGTGCCCGCTGTGGGAGGACGACGAGACCGACAAGTTCACCCCGGCCGAGCGCCGCAAGCTCGGCAAGGACTGGCGCTGCCAGGACGACCCCGTCTACAGCCAGGTCGACGGTGGTGTGCTGATCGGCGACGCCAAGGTACTGAAGGTACTCGACATCAAGGACCCGGAGGCCGAGAAGGCGCTCGCCGAGGGCAAGGTCGTCTCGTTCGACAAACGGAACGTCAACAAGGACGGCAGGATCGGCATCCGGCTGATCACCGATGTCGAGGCGGCGGACAAGGCGCGGGAGGCGGACAAGGAGCCGCCGGGCGAGATCAAGTCGTTCGCGGTGCACCAGACCCCCGAGAGCGTCAACCCCTACGGCCTTTCCATGATCATCACTCCGGCCACCGCGAAGGCGGCGGGTCTCAGCACCGTCCCGTTCGGCGCGTACTACTCGACCACCTCCCTGCCGACCACCGCCCAGCAGCAGAAGCTGGACGGTGAGATCGACAAGACCGGCACCGACGTCAACCTGCGGATCGAGAAGGGGTACACCGCCGAGTCCGACATCGTGCTGCTGGCACTGACCGTCTTCGCCGGTCTGGTCACCATCGGCGCCGCCGGTATCGCCACCGGGCTCGCCCAGGCCGACGCCGAGGCCGATCTGAAGACGCTCGCGGCGGTCGGCGCCCCGGCGCGGGTCCGCAGGACACTCAGCGGCCTCCAGTGCGGGGTGGTGGCGGTGATGGGGGTCCTCCTCGGCTCCGCGGCCGGGGTACTGCCCGCCATCGGGCTACGGCTGACCACGCGGCGCAGCGAGGAGAGCTGGTACCAGGATGCCCTGGACCAGGGGTCGAGCTTCGCCACCCCGCCGTTCGTGCCCGTCGTCATCCCGTGGGCCACGATGGGCGCCCTGCTGATCGTCGTCCCGCTGGGCGCGGCGCTCCTCGCGGCGCTGGTCACCCGCTCGCACCGGACGCTGGGCCGCAGGGCCGCCACGTAAGGGCCCGGTGCCCGCCGGGGTACCCCGGCGGGCCTCCCGGCCCCGGAGCCGCGCCCCCGTACGAAAGACGGATCGTCTTCGTACGGGGGCACGCCGCGTGATGACGCACTTGTGCGAGACAATGGACCGCATGGAGATGCCGAGGAACGAACGGTCGCAGGAGAGCCCCCATGTCCTGGTGGTCGGACAAGACGGGATGTCCTTCGGCGGCGGCGGGGCCGACGCCGAGGCGCGTGAGATCCCGGTGACGGAGATGGTGGAGCAGCCCGCGAAGGTCATGCGCATCGGCAGCATGATCAAGCAGCTTCTGGAGGAAGTGCGGGCGGCTCCTCTGGACGAGGCGAGCCGGGTGCGGCTCAAGGAGATCCACGCCGGCTCGGTCAAGGAGTTGGAGGACGGGCTCGCCCCCGAGCTGGTGGAGGAGCTGGAACGGCTCTCGCTGCCCTTCACGGACGAGGCGATCCCCTCCGAGGCGGAACTGCGCATCGCGCAGGCCCAGTTGGTGGGGTGGCTGGAGGGCCTGTTCCACGGGATCCAGACGGCGCTCTTCGCCCAGCAGATGGCTGCCAGGGCCCAGCTGGAACAGATGCGGCGCGCTCTGCCGCCCGGCTCCGTCCCGGACGACGAGGGCGAGCAGGGCCATGGCGCGATCCGCTCGGGCCCGTATCTGTAAGAGGTCGCGCCTGTAAGCGGTTGTGCCTGTAAGCGGTCGCGCGGACTCTGAGCCGCGCTTCCGCAAGCCCCGCAGGGGTGGCGCGGTCCGGCCCGTACGCCGTACACCGGACCGCGCCCCTGTTTCTCGGGCTCCTCAGGAGGTGAGGAGCAGCACCTTGCCGATATGCGTACCGCTCTCCAGCGCGCGGTGCGCGTCGGCCGCCCGCTCCATCGGCAGCGTCTGATCGACGATCGGCCGGACCCGTCCGTCCGCGATCAGCGGCCAGACATGCTCCCGTACCGCCGCGACGATGGACGCCTTCTCGGCCAGCGGGCGGGCGCGCAGCGAGGTCGCGGTGATGGCGGCGCGCTTGCTCAGCAGGGCGCCCAGATTGAGTTCGCCCTTCATCCCGCCCTGGAGACCGATCACCGCGAGCCGGCCGTTCACGGCCAGCGCCTTCACATTCCGCTCCAGATATTTGGCGCCGACGATGTCGAGGATGACATCCGCTCCCGCGCCCTCCGTGGCCGTGCGGATCTCCTCGACGAAGTCCTGCTCCCGGTAGTCGATCAGGATGTCCGCGCCCAACTCGGCGCAGCGCGCCAGCTTGTCGGGGCCGCCCGCCGTGACCGCGACCCGCGCGCCCACGGCCTTGGCGAGCTGGATCGCCATCGTGCCGATCCCGCTGGCGCCGCCGTGCACCAGGACGGTCTCACCGGGCCGCAAGTGGGAAATCATGAAGACGTTGGACCAGACCGTCGTGGTGACCTCGGGCAGCGCCGCGGCGGTGGCCAGGTCCAGCCCCGCCGGTACGGGCAGGAGCTGCCCGGCCGGTACGGCGACCCGCTCGGCGTAGCCGCCGCCGGCCAGCAGCGCGCACACCTCGTCCCCGACGGCCCACCCGGCGACACCGGGGCCCAGTGCGGTGATCCGGCCCGCGCACTCCAGACCGGGGTACGGGGAGGCGCCGGGCGGGGGATCGTAGAAGCCCTGGCGCTGCAACAGGTCGGCACGGTTGACGGCGCTCGCCACCACCTCGACAAGCACCTCGCCGTCACCGGCTACGGGGTCGGGCACCTCTGCCCATACGAGCGAGTCGGGGCCGCCGGGTTCCGGAATCGTGATCGCATGCATGGCCGCGAGGCTACTCCTGAGCACCCATCGGAGAGGCCAGGTCAGCGCGGACACCAGGTCAGTTGACGAGTTCGCACCGCCGGGCCGGTCAACTGGATGGCCTGCGCGGTCAGTTGGCGCGGTCAGTTGGCGCGGTCAGTTGGCGAGGTCAGTTGGCGAGGTCGGACTCCGCGGGGCTCGTGGCCCGGACGATGGTGATCAGCCGGTCGGTGAGCTGGAGCGGGCTCGCGGCCGGGTCGTCGTAACCGAGCAGCCGGTGCCCGCGCAGCACGCTCACGACCAGGTCGTCCGTCTCCCGTACGCTCCGCCCCACCTCGGCCTTTATCACCGGGCGTTCGATGAGGTCGAGGCCGCTGCCCTGCTGGATCAGATCCTCCATCACCGTGCCGGCGCTGGGGCTGAGCACCGAGAGCCCGAGCAGCCGGCCCGCCGCGCTCGCGCTGGTGATCACGGCGTCCGCGCCGGACTGCCGCAGCAGCGGCGCGTTCTCCTCCTCGCGCACCGCGGCGACGATCTTCGCGCCGCGGTTGAGCTGCCGCGCGGTCAGGGCCACCAGGACCGCCGTGTCGTCGCGCTGGGTGGCGATGACGATCTGGCGGGCGCGCTGGAGTTCGGCCCGCAGCAGCACATCGCTGCGGGTCGCGTCGCCGACGACCCCCACGAACCCCTCGGCGTTGGCCGCCTCGATCACCTTGTTCGACGGGTCGACGATGACGATCTGTTCCTTCTTCAGCCCGGTGGCCCGGAGAGTCTGTATCGCCGAGCGTCCCTTGGTGCCGTACCCGACGATGACGGTGTGGTCGCGCAAGTTGGACCTCCAGCGGTTCAGCCGCCACTCCTCCCGGGTGCGCTCCGTGAGGACCTCAAGAGTGGTTCCGACCAGGATGATGAGAAAGCAGACCCGCAGCGGGGTCACGAGCAGGATGTTCACCAGCCGCGCGCTGTCGCTGTACGGGACGATATCGCCGTACCCCGTCGTGGAGAGCGTGACGGTGGCGTAGTAGACGGAGTCGAGGAAGTCGACGGACTCGTCCGCGTTGTCGTGGTAGCCCTCCCTGTCGATGTAGACGAGGAAGACCGTCAGCGCGAGGACGAACAGCGCCATCAGCAGCCGTCGGCTGACCTGCCGCAGCGGCCGTACGGCCGTACGGCGTGGCAGCTTCACCCGCGCGGCGACCAGATGCTCGTCCGCGCGCCTGGCCATCGCATCCTGGCCGGGAAGTTTCACGTGAAACACCCTCCGTCGACCGATGCCACGGCGTTCCACGGCAGGTCGAGAACTTCCAGCTCTTCGCCCGGCCGCGCGCCACCGGGCTTCACCACCGCGAGCCCGTCCGCGGCGGCGATACCGCGCAGCATGGCCGGACCGTTGAATCGCAACGGTACGAGCCCTTCGTCCCGGTGGACGAAGGGGATCAGCCGGGTGTCGGACGGATGCCCGTGCACCGCGTCCCGTACCGGTACGTGGTACGGCGTCCTGGGCGCCCGCCCCGCCAGCCCGCAGAGCACCGGCTCGGCGAGCGTCAGCAGTCCGGAGACCGCGGCGAGCGGATTGCCGGGCAGCCCGATGAAGAGCCGCCCGGGGTCGCGCCGGGCCAGCACCATGGGATGTCCGGGGCGTACGGCGACCCCGTCCACCAGCAGTTCGGCGCCCGTCCGCCGCAGCACGGTGTGGACATGGTCGACCGGTCCCGCCGCCGTGCCGCCCGTGGTGATGACGAGATCCGCCGTGGACGCGGAGACGGCGCGGTGCAGCGCCTCGGCGTCGTCGCCGAGCCGGCGGGTGGCGACGACCTCCGCGCCGAGAGCGCGCAGCCAGGGTGCGATCAGCGGGCCGAGGGCGTCACGGATCAGTCCGTCGTGAGGGAGCCCTTCGACGAGCAGTTCGTCGCCGAGGACCAGTACCTCGACGCGCGGGCGCGGGACGGTGGGCAGCTCGTCGTATCCGGCCGCCGCCGCGAGCCCGAGCACGGCGGGGGTGATCACATAGCCGGCGGGCAGCAGATGTTCACCGGAGCGGCACTCCTGGCCGCGCGGCCGGATGTCCTGACCCTGGGTCACCGGGCGCTGGGAGTACAGATGTCCGGCGGCGTCGGTACGGGCGTGCTCGCTGCGGATCACCGCGGTCGCCTCGGGCGGCACGCGGGCGCCGGTGGCGATCCGTACCGCCGAACCGTCGGGGAGGGGCGCGGCCGTGGCGTGCCCGGCGAGCAGACCGGGGCCGTCGTCGCTGCGGCCTGTGACCTCCTTCTGTGCGGACCAGGGGCCCGGCCCGGAGACCGCCCAGCCGTCCATGGCGGAGGTGTCGAAGGGCGGCAGGTCGGTCAGCGCGACGAGCGGTTCGGCGAGCGCCAGGCCGAGGGCTTGGTCGAGGGGGGCCCGGCGGGTCCGCGCGGACGGCGCCGGGTCCGGTGCGGGGCGCCCGGAGCGGGCGGCGAGCGCGCGGGCGTCGGACCACGCCGTGGCACGGTGCCGGCGGGACGCGGCGGGAGCTGTGCCGGCCGTCCCGGCGCCCCGGCCGGTGGTGTGGCTGCCGCCGGTGGTGTGGCTGCCGCCGGTGGTGTGGGCGCTGCCGGTGGTGTGGGCGCTGCCGGTGGTGTGGGCGTGGCTGCTGTCGTGGCTCCCGCCGGGGTCGGCCGCGCCTCGGCCGACGAGGGCCAGCACGTCGTCGATCCCGTCGATCCCGTCGGTGCCGTCGGTGCCGTCGGTGCCGTCGACGCCATCGGGCCCGTTGAGCCCACCTGCCCCCGCGGTCTCGTCGGACCCGTCGCTCCCGTCGGCGGCGTCGGGCCCGTCGACCTTGCGGTCATGGGCGGTCATCCTGCGTCGGCCCCCTTGGATCCGGCCGCGCCGCCGTCGCTCCCGGTGGAGTCGCCGGTGGCGTCTCCGGTGGCCTTCGCCCCGGCCTCCGCCTCCGCGGCCCAGCGCAGGGCCAGCGCCGCGGCCTTGCGGGCCGCCTCCGCGACGGCTTCGGGCCCGTCGCCCCCGGCCTTCGCCGCCGCGTACCCGACCAGGAAGGTCGTCAGCGGCGCGGCGGGCCGGGCGACGCCGTGCGCGGCATCGCGGGCCAGATCGAGGAGGGTGGAGGTGTCGACGTCCAGCTCGATGCCGAGTTCGTCCTTGACTGCGGTGATCCATTCGTCCAGCACGGTCCCATGCTCCCTGATCCGGGCCCGCGCCGTGGAGATGTCCTCCCAGGTATCGCAGTCGAAAGAGGCGAGGGGCCCCGCATCGACCCGGGCGAGTTCGAGTTCCTGCGTGAGCAGCCGCAGCGGAAGCCCGGCGAGGCTGCCGTACTCGGTGGCGAGCAGGGCGATCTCGCGGCGCAGCGGCTCGGCCCGGTACGCCGCGACCAGCGGCTGGTCCCGGCCATCGGCGTCGGTGAGCAACGCCGCCTCGGCGTTGCTCCCGGTGAGCGTCCCGACCAGGCGGCGCACCGTCGGCCGGGAGAGGAACGGCAGGTCGGCGGAGAGGACGAGCACGGTCTCCGCACCGGCCCTGACGGAGCGCACCCCTGCGTCGAGCGCGGCGAGCGGCCCGCCGCCCGGCGGCTCCTCGCGGGCCCAGCGCACCGGGCGTGCCGTCGGCCGCCGGCCGCCCACGACCACCGTCTCGGCGGCCCCGTCGCAGGCGGCGAGCACCCGGTCGAGCAGCGCCCGGCCGCCGACCCGCACCCCGGGTTTGTCGGCCCCGCCGAGCCGTCTGGCGGCGCCTCCGGCGAGCACGATGGCGTCATACGCGGTCATGGCTGCATTATGTGCCGTGATCGCCGCTCGGGAGTACGCGCGGTCCTCCGTTCCCCGGCCCGGACCCCTCACAGCGTGCGCAGCAGCACCGCCGGTTGCTCGACACAGTCCGCGACATGGCGCAGGAAGCCGCCCGCCGTACCGCCGTCGCAGACCCGGTGGTCGAAGGTGAGCGAGAGCTGGACGAGCTGACGGACCGCCAGCTCGCCCTGGTGGACCCAGGGTTTGGGCACGATCCGTCCGATGCCGAGCATCGCCGCCTCGGGGTGGTTGATGATCGGGGTGGAGCCGTCGACCCCGAACACCCCGTAGTTGTTGAGCGTGAAGGTGGAGCCGGTCAGGTCCTTCGGCGTCAGCGTGCCGGTCCGGCCCGCCTCCGTGAGCCGGGCGAACTCGGCGCTCAGCGACTCCGCGGAGCGGGTGTGCGCGTCCCGTACGACGGGGACGACCAGCCCGCGGTCGGTCTGCGCGGCGAAGCCGAGATGCACCTCGGGCAGCCGCACGATCTCCCGGGCCGCCGTGTCCACGGTGGCGTTCAGCTCGGGGTACCGGGCCAGGGCCGCCGTGCAGATCCGGGCGAACAGCGCGATCAGCGAGATCCTGGGCCCACCCGCCGCGTTCATCGCCGCACGGGCGGCCAGCAGCTCCGTGGCGTCCGCGTCGACCCAGCAGGTGGCGTCCGGGATCTCGTGGCGGCTGCGGACCAGCTTGTCCGCGACCGCGCCCCGTACGCCCCGCAGCGGCACCCTGGTGGCGCCGGGCGGCAGCGGGGAACCCTCCGCACGGCCCGGTGCCCGCGACGCGGGCCTCGGTGCCGTGGACGGTACGGGTGCCGGGGCCGGTGCGAGGCGGGGCGGGGCGGCGGGGGACGCCGTGGCGCCTTCCCGTATCGCCCGCTCGACGTCGCACCGCAGGATCAGGCCGTCGCGGCCCGAGCCCGAGAGTGTCCGCAGATCGAGGCCGTGCTCACGGGCGAGCCTGCGCACCAGCGGTGAGACGACCGGCACGGGACCCGCCGTCCCGTTCGCGGTGGAGTCGGCCGGCCCGGCGGGAGGAGCCGCACGGAGTCCGTCCCCCGGCGGCCGGACCCGGCGCCTGCGCGCCACCGGCGCGCCCGTGCCGTACCCGACGAGCACATTGCCCGAACCTCCGGCCTCGGACGGTGCGGGAGACGGAGGCGGCGCGGACCCGGCCGCCGGAGCCGGGTGGGAGGCCGGGGCCGGGGCCTCGGGCGAGGCCTGGCCCGGGGCCGACGCGCCCACCGCGACGGTCAGCAGCGGCGCCCCAACCGGCAGCTCCGTGCCCTCCTCGCCGTAGCGCGCTGTCACCACGCCCCCGTAGGGGCAGGGCACCTCGACCATCGCCTTGGCCGTCTCGACCTCGACGACCGGCTGATCGACGGCGACGACATCCCCCACCGACACCAGCCAGTGGACGATCTCCGCCTCGGTCAGCCCTTCACCGAGGTCAGGCAGTTTGAATTCCAGCACCTGCGCCATCAGCTCTCCGTCTCCCACTGGAGCCGCGCGACCGCGTCCAGCACCCGGTCCACTCCCGGAAGATGGTGCCTCTCCAGCATGGGCGGCGGATAGGGAATGTCGAATCCGGCCACTCGCAGGACCGGCGCCTCCAGGTGGTGGAAGCAGCGCTCGGTGACCCGCGCGGCGATCTCACCGCCCGGCCCGCCGAAGCCCGTGGACTCGTGGACGACGACCGCCCGGCCCGTGCGGCGTACGGATTCCGCCACCGTCTCGTCGTCGAACGGCACCAGCGAGCGCAGGTCGACGACCTCCAGGTCCCAGCCCTCGGCGCGGGCCGCTTCCGCCGCTTCGAGACAGACGGGGAGCGAGGGACCGTACGTGAGCAGCGTGGCGCTGGAGCCCCGGCGCCGGACGACCGCGCGCCCGATCGGCCCGACCGTGGCCGGCGCGTCCGGCGACCACGCGGCCTTCGACCAGTAGAGCCGCTTCGGCTCCAGGAAGACCACCGGGTCGTCGGAGGCGATGGCGGCCCGCAGCAGCCCGTACGCGTCCTCGACCGTCGCGGGTGTGACGACATGGAGGCCGGGGGTCGCCATGTAGTACGCCTCGGAGGAGTCGCTGTGGTGCTCGACCCCGCCGATCCCGCCGCCGTACGGCACCCGCACCGTGATCGGCAGCGGCATGGCGCCGCGCGTCCGGTTGCGCATCCGCGACACATGGCTGATGAGCTGTTCGAACGATGGATAGGCGAAGGCGTCGAACTGCATCTCGACGACCGGCCGCAGCCCGTACATCGCCATACCGACCGCCGTCCCCAGGATGCCCGCCTCGGCGAGCGGCGTGTCCGTGCAGCGCTCGTCCCCGAACTCGGCCGCGAGCCCGTCGGTGATCCGGAAGACCCCGCCGAGCGTGCCCACGTCCTCCCCGAGCACATGGACAGACGGGTCCTCGGCCATCGCGTCACGCAGCGCGCGCTGGAGCGCCAGTGCCATCGTGGCGGGCTTCGCCGCCACAGCCGCCTTCTCCGCCACGGCGCCGATGCCGGTGCCGGTCATCGCGGATCACCGGCCCCTTCGGCGGCCGGCTCGGCGGAGGCGGCCAGCTCCGCCCTGAGCTGGGCCTCCTGCTCCCGAAGTTGCGATGTCCGCTCCGCGAAGACATGCGCGAACAGATCCATGGGGTCGAGCACCGGATCCGCGTTCATCCGCTCGCGCAGCCGCGCGGCCATCGTCTCGGCGGAGCCGGCGGCCTCCCTGACGCCGTCCTCGTCGAGCACTCCACGCTCCCTCAGCTCGTGCTCCAGCAGCCGCACCGGGTCGTGCGCGCGCCAGGCCTCCACCTCGTCGCCCTCGCGGTAGCGCGTCGCGTCGTCGGCGTTCGTATGGGCGTCGATGCGGTACGTCACGGCCTCGACCAACGTGGGCCCCCCGCCGTGCCGGGCGCGCGCCAGCGCCTCGTCGAGCACCCGGTGCACGGCGACCGCGTCGTTCCCGTCGACCAGGCGCCCCGGCATGCCGTACCCGACGGCCTTGTGGGCCAGAGAGGGGGCGGCGGACTGCTTGGCGAGCGGTACGGAGATCGCGAAGCCGTTGTTCTGGACGAGGAAGACGACCGGAGCGCGCCATACGGCGGCGAAGTTCAGTGCCTCGTGGAAGTCGCCCTCGCTGGTGCCGCCGTCACCGACCAGGGCGAGCGCGACGACATCGTCCCCCCGGAGCCGGGCAGCGTGCGCCAGCCCCACCGCGTGCGGAAGCTGGGTGGCGAGCGGTGTGGAGAGCGGGGCGATCCGGTGCTCGTGCGGGTCGTACCCGGTGTGCCAGTCGCCGCGCAGCAGCGTCAGCGCCTGGACGGGGTCGAGCCCGCGGGCCACGGCGGCGAGCGTGTCGCGGTAGCTGGGGAAGAGCCAGTCCTGCTCGCGCAGGGCGAGCGCGGCGGCGACCTGGCATGCCTCCTGGCCGGTGCTCGACGGATAGACGGCGAGCCTGCCCTGCTTGGTCAGCGCCGTGGCCTGCGTGTTGAACCTGCGGCCGCGGACCAGTTCGGCGTAGAGCCGCAGCAGCAGCGCGGGGTCGGCCCCGGCCGCGGCGTCCGTCCCCAGTACGCGGTACGGCTCGGGGTCGGGGAGCAGCGGTGCGGGGTCGGTCCGCGGCTGCCAGGCCGGGGGCGGGGCGGGTGGACGAGCCGCGGCGGCGGGCAGTTCCTGGACCGGCGTGCTGCTCTTCTTCACGCGTGCACCTCCTCGTCGGGGCGAACGGGCGGAGCACCGGATCGCGGCGCCGCCTCCCTACCGATTGTTCGGTCGACGGGCCATTTTGGCTACACACGCCTCCAGCCTGTGGACAAACGGTTCTCCACAGCCTGGGATGGACGCAGGCCGTCCATGGCGGGGAGTCGGGGAGACAGGAGGGCTGAACAAATGGCCGACGGCACGGAACGGGCCGCCGCGCAGGAGCAGCCGCCGCGTCCGCTGGACGCCATCGACCGGGACATCCTGCGCATTCTCCAGACGGACGGCCGCGCCTCGATACGGTCGGTCGCCGAGCGCGTCCATGTCTCCCGGGCCAACGCGTACGCGCGGATCAACCGGCTGATCGACGACCGGGTGATCCGCGGCTTCAGCGCCAGGGTCGACCACGAAAGGGCCGGGCAGGGGGCTTCCGCGTACATCACGCTGAAGATCGTCCAGAACTCCTGGCGCACGGTGCGCGAGCAGCTTCAGGAGCTGCCGGGCGCCACCCACATCGCCCTGGTCAGCGGCGATTTCGACGTCCTGCTGCTGGTGCACGCCCCGGACAACAGGTCGCTGCGCGAACTGGTCCTGACCCGGCTCCAGTCGATCCCGGAGGTGCTCTCGACGCGCACGCTGCTGGTGTTCGAGGAGACGGATCTCGGCCCGGGCAGCATGCCGCCCCTCTGAGAGCCTGTGGCGTGTCTCCCAGGGCCGTGCCAGGCCCCGCCTCAGGGCCGCGCCCGGCCCGCCCGTCAGGAGGTGCGCAGCCCGCCGAAGGCCAGCCGTACGACGGCGTCCGCGACCTGGTCGCGGTCGTAGCCCCCGGCCGCGTGCGGCCGGTACCACTCGACCAGGGAGTTGACCATGCCGAAGAGCAGCCGCGTCGCCAGTTTGGTGTCCAGGTCGGCCCGCAGATCGCCCTCGGCCGCTGCGGCCCTCAGGAGGCCGGCGACCCGCAGGTCGAACTCCCTGCGCCGCTCCATCGCCCAGCGCTCGGTCTGTGTGTTGCCTCTGACCCGCAGCAGCAGCGTCACGTAGGGCAGCTCGGCCATCAGTACCTCGACCGTGCGCCGGGTGACGTACTCGACCCGGGCGACGGCCCGGCCACGCGTCGCGCCGTCCTCCTCCAGGATCCCGAAGAGGCCGTCGAGGGCGCGGCTGACGGCCCGCCGCAGCAGCTCCTCCTTGCCGACGACATGGTGGTATATGGAGGACTTCGAGATCCCGGCCGCCTTGGAGAGATGTTCCATGGAGGTGCCGTCGTAGCCGCGTTCGTTGAAGACACGGACGGCCACGGCCAGCAGGGTCTCGGGAGTGTAGGTGTCGCGCTTGGCGGTGGTCATGAACGCCCCTGCTTCGCTTCGATGTCGGCGCGGCGGGTCAGTGCCGTGGACGGGGCGTAACGGCCGCCGGGATACGCGTCGTCCAGGGCCGACAGGAAGGACCGGGCCCACCACGCCGTGAGCCGGTCGCACCACTCGCCGGGTCCGCCAGGGTAGTTCACGCCGAGTTTCATGGCGGTGTCGATGTCCCGCGCGCTCGCCACCCCGCGGGCGGCGGCGTCGCAGGCGAGGTCGATCAGCAGGGCCACGGTACGGCCGACGATCATGCCGGGGATGTCGTCGACGACGCTGACCCGCTTGCCGAGCCGCTGGAAGAGGCCGATGGCCGCCCGCAGGTCCCCGGGGTCGGCGTCGGCGCCGGGCGCGAGGGCGACGCGCGTACAGGAGCGGTAGTCCAGTGCGAGGTCGAAGTGGATGCGCGGCCCGGAGGGGCCGCCCGTGGCGCTGGATCCGTCGGTGAGGCGCAGCGCCGTACCGCCGGGCAGGGCGAGGAAGCCCCCCGGGACGTGCGGGGTGCGGTCGCGGGTGACCTTGATGCCCGCTTCCTCGATCATCTCGCGCAGGACGGCGGCGGGCCCGAGATCCCCGTGCACACCGACCGCGTCCGGCGCCTCGCGGGGCTCTTCGGTGCGCGGTACGGGGGCAGCGGCGCCCTCGCCGTACGGGAACCAGCCCTGGCCCGTCTTACGGCCGAGGCGGCCCGATTCCACCAGCCTGCGCTGGGCGAGCGACGGGGTGAACTTCGGGTCGTGGAAGAAGGACTCCCACACGGAACGGGTCACGGCCTCGTTGACGTCCTGGCCGATCAGGTCGGTCAGCTCGAAGGGGCCCATCCGGAAGCCGCCGCCCTCGCGCAGCACCGCGTCGACGGTGGCGGGGTCGGCGGCCCCCTCCTCGTACACCCGCAGCGCCTCCGCGTAGAAGGGGCGGGCCACGCGGTTGACGACGAAGCCCGGCGTATCGGCACAGCGCACCGGGGTCTTTCCCCAGGCCAGCACGGTCTCGTACGCGCGCGTCACGGCGTCCGGGGCGCTCGCGAAGCCGCTGACGACCTCCACGAGGGGCAGCAGGGGCGCCGGGTTGAAGAAGTGCGTCCCCACGAGGCGGCACGGCAGGCGCAGCGCGCCCGCGACGGCCGTGACGGAGAGGGAGGAGGTGTTGGTGGCGAGCAGGCAGTCGTCGGAGACGACGTCCTCCAGCGCCGCGAGCAACTCCCGTTTGGCGGAGAGCTCTTCCAGGACGGCTTCGATCACCAGCGCGGCGTCGGCCAGTTCGGCGAGGTCCGCCGCCGGGAGCAGCCGGGCCACCGCGGCGTCGCGGGCCGTCGTGCCGAGCCGGCCCTTGGTGACCAGCCGGTCCAGGCGCCCGGTGATGGTGGCGGCGGCCTCACCGGCGCGGCCCGGCACGGCGTCGTAGAGCCGTACGGGGTGGCCGGCGACCAGCGCCACCTGGGCTATGCCCTGGCCCATCGTGCCGGTGCCCGCGACCGCGACGACGCGGCCCGGCTCGATTGCTGTCATGGCCGCAATCCTCCCGTATCGGTGGGGCGCGCGGTGCCGGGGAGGCGACCGCTGTCCGCCGCGTTCGTCGTCGGTTGTCCACAGGATCGCCCGGATCCCCTTGTCCCGACCGATCGTTCGGTTACTCTAACTCTGTCGGCCGGTCCCTGTCCCCGCCTCTGTCCCAGCCCCTGTCCCTGCCCCTGTTCCCCTCTCCGCTCCGGCTCTCCGCCGCCGCACGACCCCGCACGCCTCGCCCCCTCGCACGTCCTCGCACATCCGATGAACTCGATGAGGAGTTGGTCCACGATGGCCGCCCAGCTCAGCCCCCAGCAGCTCGCCGAGAAGCACCGGCCCACGCTCGACCGTGCCCTTGGGACGATCGGGTCCCGCGGCTACTGGTCCCCGCACCCCGAGCACCCCAAGGCGTACGGCGAGAGCGCGCCCGCCGACGGGCTCGCCGCCTTCCAGGCACTGCGCGGGACGCGCTTCGAGCTGGACCAGCCCGGTACGGACGGCTGGACCGGCGGCGAGGTCTCGCCCTACGGGCCGGCCCTGGAGATCGAGTACCCGCACGCGGACCCGGACGTCCTGCTGCCCGCCCTGGGCGCGGGCATGGGCGCGTGGCGCGCGGCGGGCCCCGAGACCCGCGCCCTGGTCTGTCTGGAGATCCTGGCGCGGATCAGCGCGCGGACCCACGAGTTCGCGCACGCGGTGATGCACACGAGCGGCCAGGCGTTCACGATGGCGTTCCAGGCGGGCGGCCCGCACGCCCAGGACCGCGGTCTGGAAGCGGTGGCGTACGCCTACCAGGAGCAGACCCGGACGCCCGCCTCGGCCGAGTGGTCCAAGCCGCAGGGCAAGCGCGACCCGCTGGAGCTGCGGAAGTCCTTCACCGCCGTGCCGCGCGGCGTCGCCCTGCTGATCGGCTGCAACACCTTCCCCACGTGGAACGGCTACCCGGGACTGTTCGCCTCCCTGGCCACCGGCAATCCGGTCCTGGTCAAGCCGCATCCGCGGGCGGTGCTGCCGCTCGCGCTGACGGTCCGGGTGGCCAGGGAGGTGCTGGCCGAGGCGGGCTTCGACCCGAATCTGGTGGCGCTGGCGGTGGAGCGGCCCGGCGAGGGCATCGCCAAGTCCCTGGCCGTCCGCCCTGAGATCCGGATCATCGACTACACGGGGTCGACCGTCTTCGGCGACTGGCTGGAGACCCACGCACGCCAGGCGCAGGTGTACACGGAGAAGGCGGGCGTCAACACGGTCCTCGTGGACTCCACGGACGACTACAAGGGGATGCTCTCCAACCTCGCCTTCTCGCTGTCGCTCTACAGCGGCCAGATGTGCACGACGCCGCAGAATCTGCTGATCCCCCGGGACGGCATCACGACGGACGCGGGCGAGAAGGCGTACGACGAGGTGGTGGCCGATCTGGCGGCTTCGGTGGCCGGGCTACTGGGCGACGACACCCGGGCCAACGCCCTGTTGGGCGCGCTGGTCAACCCCGGGGTGAAGGCCCGGCTGGAGGCGGCCGGCGGGCTCGGGGACCTCGCGCTCGCCTCACGGGAGATCGCCCACCCCGACTTCCCCGACGCGGTGGTCCGTACGCCCGCGATCGTGACGGCCGACGGCGCCCGCAAGGTCTGGGAGAGGGCGTGGGACGGCGGCGAGGAGGTGCCGTACCTCACCGAGTGCTTCGGGCCCGTGTCGTTCGCGGTCGCCGTGGACTCGACGCAGGACGCGCTGGAGCTGCTGCGGCGCACGGTGCGCCACCAGGGCGCGATGACGGTCGGCGCGTACACGACGTCGCAGGAGACGGAGCGCGCGGTCGAGGAGGTCTGCCTGGAGGAGTCCGCGCAGCTCTCGCTCAACCTCACGGGCGGGGTGTATGTGAACCAGACGGCGGCGTTCTCGGACTTCCACGGTTCGGGCGGCAATCCGGCGGCGAACGCGGCGCTGTGCGACGCGGCGTTCGTGGCCAACCGCTTCCGCACGGTGGAGGTACGCCGCCCGTCCTGAGCGCTCGCGTCCTGGCCCGGCCGGCCGGGCAGCCGCCGACCTGTGCCGGGCCGGTTCGTGCAGCCGCCGACCTGGCCGGGTCCGTCAGGGCGCGGGCGGAGCCGGGATCTGCGCGTACCGCTGGATCCAGGCGTGCATGGCGATGGCCGCGGCGGCTCCCGCGTTGATCGAGCGCGTCGAGCCGAACTGGGCGATCGAGCAGACCATCGTGGCGTGCGCGCGGGCCTCCTCGGTCAGGCCGGGCCCCTCCTGACCGAAGAGCAGCACGCAGCGGCGCGGCAGCTCGGTCCGCTCCAGCGCGACGGCGCCCGGCAGATTGTCGATCCCGATGATCGGCAGCCCCTCGGCCGCCGCCCAGGCCGTCAGCTCCTCCGTACCGGGATGGTGGCGCACATGCTGGTACCGGTCGGTGACCATGGCTCCGCGCCGGTTCCAGCGCCGCCGGCCCACGATGTGGATCTCCTTGGCGAGAAAGGCGTTGGCGGTGCGGACCACGGAGCCGATGTTGAAGTCGTGGCTCCAGTTCTCCACCGCGACATGGAAGTCGTGGCGCCGGGTGTCGAGGTCGGCGACGATCGCCTCGCGCGTCCAGTACCGGTACCGGTCGGCCACGTTGCGGCGGTCCCCGGCCGCCAGCAGTTCCAGGTCGTACCGCTCGCCCCGGGGCCAGGGCTCGCGGTGCGGTCCGACACCGACCGGGGGTACGTAGCCTTCGTCGTACTGGACCGGCTCCAGGCCCTCGTCCGATGTCTCGCTGATCACCTACACGAGGGTACGTGGCTGCTCGGGGCTCTCCTGCCGCTGCCCGGGCACCGCCTCCCCGGTCGACGTGCGAGTGCGGCCCGGCAGCTGGCCGAGCAGCCGGTCGCGCACCCCGGTGACCCGGCCGCCGAGCCACAGCAGGAAGACCGTCGGCAGGAACACGGCGTCGGCGGCGATCATGGCGAGCGAGAAGAACGGCAGCCCGAGCAGGACCGCGATCCCCGCGTGCTCCAGCATCATCGCGACGAGCAGGACGTTCTTGACGCGCCGGTTGAAGAGCGTGAAGGGGAAGGCGACCTGCACGACGACCGTGCCGTACGTCAGCACCATCACGATGAGCGCGCTGGACGCGAAGAGGTCGGAGAGCGCGGGCCAGGGCGCGAAGTAGTCCAGCTTGAGCGGGTAGTACAGCGCGGTGCCGTCCTGCCAGCGCGAACCCTGGATCTTGTACCAGCCGGCGGTGGCGTAGATGAGGCAGACCTCGGCCATGATCACGGCGAGCGCGGCGTTGTGGATCAGATTGGCGAGCACGTTCAGCAGGGCGCGCGGCTCGCCGCGGGGCGCGTGGCGGTTCACGGCCCACCAGAGCCCCTGGGCGGCCCAGGCCCCCCAGAACAGGGCCGTCAGCCAGTTCTCGATCTGGACCCGGTCGGTGAACGTGCCGATGAGGAGGACCGTGCCGGTGACGGTCCAGAGGACGGGTCCGACCCGGTCCCGTACGGCCGGAGGGGCGGCGTCCGAGGCACCCGCCGTCTCCGCCGTACCCACCGTCTCCGCCGTACCCACCGTCTCCGGCGTGCGCGCCGCGCGGGCGGCTCGGGCGGCGCGCCGGGCGTCGAGCGACCAGACCTGTCCGCAGCGCGTCAGCACCAGATAGATCGCCATGAGGTGGATGACGTTGTCGCCGCCGTCCCCCATGAAGATGCTGCGGTTCTGGAGCGACAGCACCCCAACCATGAAGAGCACGGACATGGTGCGGGTGCGCCAGCCGATCATGAGCAGCGCGCTGGAGAGGACGGCGACGGCGAAGACGATCTCGAACCAGAGCGCGCTGTCCGACCACATCAGCGCGGAGAAGGCGTTGTTCCTCGCGATGAGCCGCTGGGCCATGTCCCAGCTCCAGGGCCCTTCGGGTCCGTACAGCTCACGGCGGTGGGGCACCTCGCGCAGCAGGAAGAGCAGCCAGGTACCGGCGAAGCCGATCCGTATGACGGCGCTCTGGTAGGGGCCGAGGGCCGCGGAGGTGACCCGGTGGAGCGCGTCGGCCGCCCACCGGTCGAGGGGGCGTGCCGTACGAGCGGACGCCGCGGGTACCGGGGCGTGACGCGGGGCGGCCCGCTCCGGCTGTTCGGGGAGTTCGGGCTGCTCGGGGTGTTCGCTCACCGGTGCGCCTCCGCACGGCCGTTCCGTACGCCGCCGGGAAGGTCGGCGGCGTCCACCGTCCACCAGGGGTAGACCCGGTAGGACGGGCGCGTGCTGATCTTCTCGGTGCTCCAGTGCGGCGAGGAGACCGCCGTGGTGACCGACCTGACCTGGATGCGCACCACCGGCCCGCCCAGATCGTGATCGGCCAGCCGCAGCATCACGATCCGGCGGATGTAGCTCTCGGAGAGCTGTCCGCGCAGCCCGTTCGGCCGGTTCTGATCATCATGCGATCCGACGAAGAAGTCCCAGCCCCTGCGCAACTCGTTCTGGTCGACATGGCTGGGCAGGACGTTGCCGTGGATCGCGGCGCCGTCCTCGGCGGAGAGGTCGATCCACTCACTGGTCCTGCGCGTGGAACCGGTGGATCCGGTCTCGGCGCGCACCTCGACGGCGATGTTCTGCTGGAGCGGGTTGGGCGCGAAGAGCTTCCAGTTCTGCTCGAACTCGGGGTAGACCCAGCCGTCGACGGCCTTGCCGTACTGCTTGGTCAGCGTGTTGGACGGCGCGACGTGGAGGAACACCATCGCGACATGCCCGCAGGCCAGCAGTCCGATGACCGCGAGCGAGACGGCGGCCACCACCTGGTAACGGAAGGAGAGGCCGGATATCCCGGCCCCCGGTGGCGGACCGGCTTTCCCGCCCTGGTCGTCGTACGAATCCATCCCGCCCCGATCCCCGTCGTACTCCGGTCAGTTATCCACAGGGTTGACACCCTACGGGCCGCACACCCACCATTGAAGTCCATGAACCGAACGATCGGTCGGTAGGGGGTCCGGATGACGGCAGTGTCCACGGGGACGGCCGAGGAGGCGACGATGGCAAGGACGGCGGAGTCCTTCGAGGCGGCGTTCGACGCGGCCGTCGCCGCCGACGAGCGCATCGAGCCACGCGACTGGATGCCCGAGGCGTACCGCGCGTCCCTGGTCCGCCAGATGGCCCAGCACGCCCACTCCGAAATCATCGGAATGCAGCCGGAGGCCAACTGGATCACCCGCGCGCCCTCGCTGCGCCGCAAGGCGATCCTGATGGCCAAGGTCCAGGACGAGGCGGGACACGGCCTGTATCTCTACAGCGCGGCCGAGACGCTGGGCACGGGCCGTGACGAGCTGCTCGACAAGCTCCACAGCGGCCGCCAGAAGTACTCGTCGATCTTCAACTACCCCACGCTGACCTGGGCGGACGTCGGCGCGATCGGCTGGCTGGTGGACGGAGCCGCGATCACGAACCAGGTCCCGCTGTGCCGCTGCTCGTACGGCCCGTACGCCCGCGCGATGGTCAGGATCTGCAAGGAGGAGTCCTTCCACCAGCGCCAGGGGTACGAGCTGCTGCTGACCCTGAGCAACGGGACTCCGGCGCAGCAGGCCATGGCACAGGACGCGGTGGACCGCTGGTGGTGGCCGTCGCTGATGATGTTCGGCCCGCCGGACGACGAGTCGGCGCACTCGGCGCGGTCCATGGCCTGGAAGATCAAGCGGCACTCCAACGACGAGCTGCGGCAGCGCTTCGTCGACATCTGCGTCCCGCAGGCCGAGGCCCTGGGCCTGACCCTCCCCGACCCGGACCTCCGGTGGAACGAGGAGCGGGGGCGGCACGACTTCGGGGCGATCGACTGGGCGGAGTTCCACGAGGTGCTGAAGGGCAACGGGCCGTGCAACGAGGAGCGGATCACCCAGCGCCGCCGGGCCCACGAGGAGGGCGCGTGGGTACGGGAGGCCGCGGCGGCGTACGCGGAGAAGCACCGCCCCGGGACGGTACGAATGGAGGCGACGGCATGAGCGGTACGGCCGACTGGCCCCTGTGGGAGGTCTTCGTACGCTCCCGCCGCGGGCTCGCGCACACCCACGCGGGCAGCCTGCACGCCCCGGACGCCGAGATGGCCCTGCGCAACGCGCGGGACCTCTACACCCGGCGCGGCGAGGGCGTCTCGATCTGGGTGGTGGAGTCCTCGGCGGTCACGGCCTCCTCGCCGGACGAGAAGGACCCCTTCTTCGCCCCTTCCGCCGACAAGCCCTACCGGCACCCGACCTTCTACGAGATCCCCGAGGGGGTGAAGCACCTGTGAGCGGCGTACCGGCGACGACCGGCGCCCCGGCGCCCGGGCGGGCCCCCGACGCGGTGAACAGGGCGGCGGCCCTGGCGCTCGGCGACGACGCGCTGGTGCTCTCGCACCGGCTGGGGGAGTGGGCGGGCCACGCCCCCGTCCTCGAAGAGGATGTCGCGCTGGCCAACATCGCGCTGGACCTGCTGGGCCAGGCGCGGTTCCTGCTCTCCCTCGTCGGGGACGAGGACGAGCTGGCCTATCTGCGCGAGGAGCGCGCGTTCCGCAACCTCCACCTGGTCGAGCAGCCGAACGGCGACTTCGCGCACACGATCGCCCGCCAGCTCTACTTCTCCACCTACCAACTCCTCCTGTACCGGCAGCTCGCGGCCGGGGAGAGCGAGTTCAGCGCTCTGGCGGCCAAGGCGGTCAAGGAGGTCGCCTACCACCAGGACCATGCCGAGCACTGGACCCTGCGGCTCGGGGACGGCACACCGCAGAGCCATGAGCGGATGGAGCGCGGCTGCCGGGCGCTCTGGCGGTTCACCGGCGAGATGTTCCGCCCCACCGACGGGCTCGACGCGCTCGATGTCGACTGGCGGGCGCTGGAAGAGAGCTGGCTCGCCTCCGTCACCGATGTGCTGCACCGGGCGACCCTGCCCGTGCCGGACGGCCCCCGATCCGGTGCCTGGACGGCGGGCGCGGGCCGCCAGGGGCTGCACACGGAACCGTTCGGACGGATGATCGCCGAGATGCAGCACCTCCACCGCAGCCACCCGGAGGCGTCATGGTGACGACCCCCGACAGGAGCGCGGCGCCGGCGGGCACGACGGCGCTGGAGCAGGAGCTGCGCGCCCTCGCGGGCTCCGTCCCCGACCCCGAGCTGCCGGTGCTGACCCTGGCCGAGCTGGGCGTGCTGCGCGGCCTCCATGTCGCGGGCCCCGGCCGGGTCCGCGTGGAGCTGACCCCCACCTACACCGGCTGCCCGGCCATCGGCACGATGTCCTCGGACATCGAGCGCGTCCTGCACGACCACGGGGTGCCGGAGGTCTCGGTCGTCACGGTCCTCTCCCCGGTCTGGTCGACGGATGACATCAGCGCCGAGGGCCGCCGCAAACTCGCCGAGTCCGGCATAGCCCCGCCCCGCCCGGGCGCCACCGCGGGCACCGCCGGCGGGCCCGTGCCGCTGACGCTCTCCCTGCGCTGCCCGCACTGCGGCTCGACCGACACCGAACTGCTCAGCCGGTTCTCCTCCACCGCCTGCAAGGCGCTGCGCCGCTGCACGGCCTGCGGTGAACCGTTCGACCACTTCAAGGAGTTGTAGATGTTCCATCCGCTCCGGGTCAGCGAGGTCGAACCGCTCACGGACGACGCGGTCGCCGTCACCCTCGCCGTACCGCCCGAGCTGCGCGAGGCGTTCCGGCACACCCCGGGCCAGCACATCGCCCTGCGCCGCCGCACCGGGAGCGGCGAGGAGATCAGACGCACGTACTCGATCTGCGCCCCCGCCGGCCCCGACGCGGCGCTGCGGGTGGGTATCCGGCTGGTCGAGGGCGGAGAGTTCTCGACATACGCCTTCAAGGAGCTGGCCGTGGGCGATGTGGTCGAGGCCATGGAGCCGACCGGCCGCTTCGTCCTGGAGCCCCGCGCCGGGTACTTCGCGGCAGTCGTCGGGGGCAGCGGCATCACCCCGGTGCTGTCGATCGCGGCCACCCTGCTGATACGGGAACCCACGGCCCGGTTCTGTCTGGTGCGCAGCGACCGCACCGTGGCGTCCACGATGTTCCTGGAGGAGGTCGCCGACCTCAAGGACCGCTTTCCCGACCGCTTCCAGCTCGCCACGGTCGTCTCCCGGGAGGAGCGGCGGACGGGGTTGCCGTCCGGCCGACTGGACCGCGAGCGGCTGACCGGGCTGCTGCCCGCGCTGCTCCCGGTGGCCGACGTCGACGGCTGGTTCCTCTGCGGCCCGCTCGGTCTGGTCTCCGGCGCGGAGCGCGCGCTGCGCGGCCTCGGGGTGGAGCGTGCCCGTATCCACCAGGAGATCTTCCACGTCGACGAGGCGCCGTCCGCCGCCGTGGCGGCGGCCACACCCGGCGCCCGGGCCCCCGCGCACAGCACGCTGACCGCGACCCTGGCCGGCCGCTCGGGCACCTGGCCGGTACGGGAGGGCGAATCCCTGCTGGAGACGGTGCTGCGCGGTCGCGCGGACGCCCCCTACGCGTGCAAGGGCGGCGTCTGCGGCACCTGCCGGGCGTTCCTGGTCCAGGGCGAGGTCTCCATGGACCGCAACTTCGCCCTTGAACCGGAGGAGACGGACGCGGGGTACGTACTGGCCTGCCAGTCCCATCCGGCGACCGCGGAGGTGGAGCTGGACTTCGACCGCTGAGCCGGAGCCCCGCCGGGCCCGGAGCCCGAGCCCGGATGCCTGTCCCGGTCTCCGATCCCGGCCCCGGCCCGGGCGCTGGCGCCGTCGCGCCGGTCAGAGGACGAATGCCGCCGCGCCGTTGTCGGCGACCATCGGACGCCCGGCGCCGTCCCAGGCGAGCATGCCGCCGTCCACGTTCACCGCGTCGATCCCCTGCCGCACCAGATACTGGGTGACCTGCGCCGAACGGCCGCCCACCCGGCACATCACAAACGCCTTCCGTCCGTCGGCGACCGCCTCCGTGACCTCGCCGAAGCGGGCCACGAAGTCGCTCATCGGAACATGCAGCGCGCCCTCGACATGACCGGCCGCCCACTCGTCGGCCTCACGGACGTCCAGCACCAGCCCGTCGGCCGGCACCGCCGCGGCGTCGACCGAGGGCAGCGGGGCGAAGTTCATGGGGATTGCCTTCTCTCGTACGGGACCGGCACCGGGGCCGGATCGGGGCGCCACGGCCGGGCGCCATGACCGGGCCCGGGCCCGGGAAATCTACTCCACCAGTTTGGCGAGTTCCGCCTCACGCCCCGAGACCTCCGCGAGAAGCTGCTCCGCGATCTCCTCCAGCAGCCGGTCCGGGTCGTCGGGCGCCATCCTGAGCATCGCGCCGATCGCGCCCTGCTCCAGCTCATGGGCGACCAGCGTCAGCGCCTCCTTGCGCTGCGACAGCCACTCCAGCCGGGCGTACAGCTCCTCGCTCTCGCTCAGCTCCGCCGGGCGTGGCGCGGGCCCCGCCGCCCACTCGGCGGCCAGCTCCAGCAGCAGCGCCTCGTCCCCGCGCCCGTAGGCGGAGTTGACCCGCGTGAGAAATTCCTCACGGCGCGCCCGCTCCCCGTCGTCCTGCGCGAGATCCGGGTGCGACCTGCGCACCAGATCGCGGTAGATCTTGCGCGCCTCGTCGCTCGGCCGGACCCGCTTGGGCGGCCGTACGGGCCGGTCTGTCAACATCGCCGACGCCTCGGGCGACAGACCATCGGAATCAAGCCAGTCGTGGAACAGCTCCTCCACACCCGGCATCGGCTGCACCATCGCCCGGGCCTCCCGCGCCTTGCGCAGATCCTCCGGATCGCCGCTGCGGGCGGCGCGGGCCTCGGCGATCAGCGCGTCCAGCTCGTCGAGCCGGGCGTACATCGGCCCGAGCCGCTGATGGTGCAGCCGGGAGAAGTTGTCGACCTCGATCCGGAACGTCTCCAGGGCGATCTCGAACTCGATCAGCGCCTGCTCGGCCGCGCGCACGGCCCGCTCCAGGCGCGCCTCGGGCCGCGGGTCGGATGCTTCGGTGGCGTCCGGCACGTCTCGTACGTCCTGCTCGTCGTCGTTACGGATCGTCGGCTCCCCAGGGGCGTCGTGCATCACCCGACCAGCCTACGGGCGGATCGGGCGGCCCCTGCCCCTCCCCGGCCGCTGAGGACCCGTACCAGCCGCTCAGACCCCCAGTTCGGCGGAGATCCGACCGCCGCGCACCGCCGCGACCAGCTCCGCGTGGTCCGCCTCCGTACGGTCCGCGTACGCCACCGCGAAGCCGGCCACCGCCGCGTCCAGTTCCTCGTTCTTGCCGCAGTACCCGGCGATCAGCCGCGGGTCCACGCTGTGCGCGTGGGCCCTGGCGAGCAGCGCTCCGGTCATCCGCGCGTAGTCGTCGACCTGGTCGGCGGGGAGCGCCGCCGGGTCCACGCTGCCCTTGCGGTTCCTGAACTGCCGTACCTGGTAGGGCCTGCCGAGGACAGTCGTCCAGCCCAGCAGGTTGTCGCTCACCACCTGCATCCGCTTCTGGCCGAGCACCACGCGCCGCCCCTCGTGCGCCACCTCCGGCGGCTCGAAACCGATCGCCGGCAGATGAGGCAGCAGGGCGGAGGGCCGCGCCTCCTTCACCTGGAGTACGAGCGGCTCACCCCGGTGGTCCAGGAGGAGCACCACGTACGACCGAGTCCCCACGCTCCCGGTGCCGACGACCCGGAACGCCACGTCGTGGATCGCGTACCGCGCGAGCAGGGGCAGCCGGTCCGACGGGAGGGTGGCCAGATACGCCTCCAGCGAGGCGGCCACGGCAGCCGCCTCCTCGTCGGGCACACGGCGCAGCACGGGCGGCGCGTCGACGAAGCGCCGCTCGGCGGCGGCCTGCCCGTCCGCGCCGTCCACCGCCTCGGTCGACCGGGCCGCGAACCGCGCGCTCGTGTTGTTGCGCGCCTTCTCCGAGACGCGCTCCAGCGTGCCGGCGAGGTCGCGGGCGTCCGTGTGGGAGACCAACTCCTCGTCCGCGATCGCGTTCCACGCGTCGAGCACCGGCAGCTTCGCCAGCAGCCGCATCGTGCGCCGGTAGGCCCCCACCGCGTCGTACGCCGCGCTGCGGCAGATGTCCTCGTCCGCGCCCGCCTCCCGCCCGGCCAGCACCAGAGAGGCGGCGAGCCGCTTGACGTCCCACTCCCACGGGCCGACCACGGTCTCGTCGAAGTCGTTGAGATCGATGACGAGCCGGCCGCGCGCGTCCCCGTACAGGCCGAAATTGGCCGCGTGCGCGTCGCCGCAGAGCTGCGCGCCGACGCCGGTGACCGGTGTGCCCGCCAGGTCATGGGCCATCAGTCCGGCGGAGCCCCGCAGAAAGGCGAAGGGGGTCGCGGCCATCCGCCCCACCCGTATCGGCGTCAGCCCCGCCACCCGACCGCGGTTGGACTCCTCCACGGCCCGCACCGCGTCCGGCCGCCCCGCCACCGGGGCCGCCGCGGCGTGCGAGGACCTGGGCACCCGCTCGCGCAGCGCCCGCCCCCGCTCCTTCGGCGTCCGCGCGCCGTCCGCCTCCCCCGGGACCGCGCGCGGCGCGAACCCCGGCACCGGCGGAATCCGTACCGTCCCGGCTGCCGTCCCCGGCCCGACAGCGTCCATGACGTGCCGCCTCCCCCGTACTCGTCGTGCGTCGTGTCCCGCCGTGCGGGATCAACCGCTCACGACCGTACCGCCGGATCCGAACAGGCGCCCGCCCCTGTGGATAACCCCGGAGCGCCCGCCTGCCGACGCGCCGGACGCGCCGGACACACCTGCCGACGCCACTGTCCGACGCCACTGTCCGACGCCACGGATCCGACGCCGCTGTCCGAGACCCGGCCGACCACCGGTCCGGCGTCCCTCCGACGACCTCCCGACGGCCTCCCTACGACCTCCCGGACGTAACCTGCGTCACAGCTCCCGCACTCCCCGACCCCCTCCGGCCTCCCGAAAGCCCTCGCGGACTCCTCGGAACCCTGCGGCCGGACACACAGAAGAACCCCCGCTCCGGAAGATCTCCGGAGCGGGGGTTCGACCAATCCGCTGTGGGTAGTCACTGACTACCCGCTGTGCGCGAGGGGGGAGTTGAACCCCCACGCCCTTTCGGGCACTGGAACCTGAATCCAGCGCGTCTGCCTATTCCGCCACCCGCGCATTGGGTGTGCCGTCCGGTGCTTCACCTGCTGGTGTTCCGCTGGTGTGCGCTCCTGGCGACATCGAGAAGATTAGCACGCCGCGAGGGGTGGAATCACATCCGTTTGTTTCGACGATCCGACCCCGGAACAGGGAACGGACCACGGCCGCCACCCACTCCTCCTGAGTACACCCCGGGTGCGGGACACTGGCGTCAGGCCGCCTCTACGATCCCGTGTGAGAGGTGACACTCATCGACGGGGCAGACAAGGGGAACCAGCCGATTTCCCGACGCGTGGATACGATCAGTAAGCAGTACCAGGACGGCAACGACGGAGGAGGTGCCCCATGGGAGTCATGAAGCGTTTCGAACAGCGTCTCGAAGGTTTGGTCAATGGCACCTTCGCGAAGGTGTTCAAGTCCGAGGTCCAGCCTGTCGAGATCGCGGGTGCCCTCCAGCGCGAGTGCGACAACAACGCGACGATCTGGAACCGCGAGCGGACCGTCGTGCCCAACGACTTCATCGTGGAGCTGAGCACGCCGGACTTCGAGCGGCTCAGCCCGTACTCCGGGCAGCTCGGCGACGAACTGTCCGGGCTGGTCCGCGACTACGCGAAGCAGCAGCGGTACACGTTCATGGGGCCGATCAAGGTCCATCTGGAGAAGGCCGAGGATCTCGACACCGGTCTCTACCGGGTGCGCAGCCGAACCCTGGCGTCGAGTACGTCACAGGCCGGCCCCGACCGCGGCGCGGCCGGACACCCCGGCCCCGCGGCACCCGCCTCGCCTCCCCGGGGCGCCCCCGGCGGTTACGGCTACCCGCCCTCCGCCGTGCCCCCCATGCCCGCCTCCTCGCCGCCCGGAAGCCCCGGCGGCCCCGGCGGCCGGCCCGCGGGCCCCGGCCCCGGAGCGCTGCCGCAGGGCCAGACGCGCCGCTGGATCGAGATCAACGGCACCCGCCACCAGATCTCCCGCGGCACCCTCGTCCTCGGCCGCAGCACCGACGCCGACGTACGGATCGACGACCCGGGAGTCTCGCGCAGGCACTGCGAGATCCGGGCCGGAACGCCCTCCACGATCCAGGACCTCGGGTCGACCAACGGCATCGTGGTGGACGGACAGCACACCACCCGCGCTACGCTCCGCGACGGCTCGCGGATCGTCGTGGGCAATACCACCATCGTTTTCAGGCAAGCCGAAGGGTGAAGCGGGGGCAATGTCAGAGCTGACCCTGACGGTCATGCGGCTAGGTTTTCTGGCCGTTCTGTGGCTGTTCGTGATCGTGGCCGTACAGGTCATCCGCAGCGACCTGTTCGGAACACGCGTCACGCAGCGCGGCTCACGCCGCAACGCCGACGCCCGTCCGCAGCAGGCCCGCCAGTCCGCGGCGCCGCCCCAGCAGCGCCAGCAGCAACAGCAGGGGGGCAGGCAGCGCAGGGGAGCGCCCACCAAGCTGGTCGTCTCCGAGGGCAGCCTCACCGGCACCACGGTGGCCCTCCAAGGACAGACGATCACGCTGGGCCGCGCCCACGATTCGACCATCGTGCTGGACGACGACTACGCGTCCAGCAGGCATGCCAGGATCTACCCGGACCGTGACGGTCAATGGATCGTCGAGGACCTCGGGTCCACCAACGGCACGTATCTCGACCGGACCCGGCTCACGACCCCGCAGCCGATCGCACTGGGCGCTCCGATCCGCATCGGAAAGACCGTCATCGAGCTGCGGAAGTAGTACGACAATGAGCGAGCGGAGCGAGCGAGCCACGACGGTCCCCACAGCGGACCGCAGCAGGCTCCCGACCGGAGGGTGGGCAGTGTGGCTCGAGACCGGCTGGCGCGACAGTCGACCGGCGAGCCGACGGGCGAGGTGCGCATGAGTCTGTCTCTGCGTTTCGCCGCCGGGTCGCACAAAGGAATGATCCGCGAGGGGAACGAGGACTCCGGCTACGCCGGCCCCCGGCTGCTGGCCATCGCCGACGGCATGGGCGGCCAGGCGGCCGGCGAGGTCGCCTCGTCCGAGGTGATCTCCACGCTCGTGCAGCTCGACGACGACGTCCCGGGCTCCGACCTGCTCACCTCGCTCGGTACGGCGGTGCAGCGCGCCAACGACCAGCTCCGCGTGATGGTCGAGGAGGACCCGCAACTGGAGGGCATGGGCACCACGCTCACCGCCCTCCTGTGGACCGGCCAGCGGCTCGGCCTCGTCCACGTCGGCGACTCCCGCGCGTACCTCCTGCGCGACGGCGTACTGACCCAGATCACCCAGGACCACACCTGGGTGCAGCGGCTGGTCGACGAGGGCCGGATCACCGAGGAAGAGGCCACCACCCACCCGCAGCGCTCCCTGCTGATGCGCGCGCTGGGCAGCGGCGACCACGTCGAGCCGGATCTCTCCATCCGCGAGGTCCGCGCCGGCGACCGCTACCTGATCTGCTCCGACGGCCTCTCCGGCGTCGTCTCGCACCAGACGATGGAAGAGACCCTCGCCAGCTACCAGGGCCCTCCTGAGACCATCCAGGCCCTCATTCAGCTCGCCCTGCGCGGCGGCGGACCCGACAACATCACCTGCATCGTCGCCGACGTCCTGGACGTCGAGTCCACCGACACCATGGCGGGCCTGCTCAGCGACACCCCGGTCGTCGTCGGCGCCGTCGCCGAGAACCAGCTCCCGCTGAACTCGGCGGAGAACGCCGCGGCGATGCAGACCCCGGCCGGCCGCGCCGCCGGCCTCGGCCGCTCCGTACCCCCGCAGGGCGCCGGCGGCTTCGGCCCGCCCGGCAGCGGCGACGACACCGACTACGGGTACGGCGGGGCGACCCCCGGGGACGGCTTCGGCGCGTACGACGGCTCCGACGACTACGTCAAGGAGCGCCCGCGCCGCCGGTGGCTCAAGAGATCGCTCTACTCCGTGCTCGCGCTTGCCGTCGTCGGCGGCGGTCTGTACGGCGGCTACCGCTGGACCCAGACCCAGTACTACGTCGGCGCCAGCGACCAGCACGTCGCCCTCTACCGGGGGATCAGCCAGGACCTCGCCTGGCTCTCGCTCTCGAAGGTCGAGAAGGACCACCCCGAGATCGAACTCAAGTACCTCCCTCCGTACCAGCGCAAGCAGGTCGAGGACACGATCGCCGAAGGCAGCCTCACCGGCGGCCGGAAGAAGATCGAGGAACTCGCCACCCAGGCCTCGGCGTGCAAGAAGGAAGAGCAGCGCCGCACCGCCGGCCAAGAGTCCAATGTGGCCACAGGCGAGGGACAGGCCGGCGGTACGACCGGTACGTCTCTCACCAGGTCCGCCACCGTCAACCCGAAAGCCGCGACTCCCACTCCAGGCCCCAGCCTCTCCGAAGAGGAGCAGAAAGTGGCCTCGAACTGCGGTAAGCAGCAGTAGCCGGCCGTAGGGGGCCCTTCACCACCATGAGCGTTGTCACCAACACGACCACCATCGGCGCGATCGAAGCACCGAGCCGCCGCAACACCGAGCTCGCCCTGCTCGCCTTCGCCGTAGCCATCCCCGTGTTCGCGTATCTGAACGTGGGGCTGGCCATGGACGGCAAGATCCCCGCGGGGATGCTCGGATACGGGGCCGGCCTCAGCCTGCTCGCGGGCGTCGCGCACCTCGTGGTGCGCAAGTTCGCCCCGTACGCCGATCCGCTGTTCCTGCCGCTGGCTGTGCTGCTCAACGGCCTCGGGCTGGTGCTGATCTGGCGCCTGGACCAGTCGCCGCGGCTGATCCAGCTCGCCAAGATCGTCACCAAGTCCGAGTACAACCCGGCCGCTCCGGGCCAGCTCCTGAACTCCGCGATCGGCGTCGCGCTCTTCGTCGCCGTACTGATCGCGCTCAAGGACCACCGCGTCCTCCAGCGCTACACGTACATCTCGATGGCCGTCGCGCTCTTCCTGCTGATCCTGCCGATGTTCTTCCCCGCGAAGAACGGCGCCAAGATCTGGATCACCCTCCCCGGCCTCGGCTCCCTCCAGCCCGGCGAGTTCGCGAAGATCATCATCGCGGTCTTCTTCTCCGGCTACCTGATGGTCAAGAGAGACGCCCTGGCCCTGGCCAGCCGCCGCTTCATGGGTCTTTACCTGCCCCGCGGCCGCGACCTGGGCCCCATCCTCGGTATCTGGGGCGTCTCGATCCTCATCCTGGTCTTCGAGACCGACCTCGGTACCTCCCTGCTCTTCTTCGGTCTCTTCGTGGTGATGCTGTACGTCGCCACCGAGCGGACGAGCTGGATCGTCTTCGGACTGCTGATGTCGGTCGGCGGAGCCGTCGGCGTCGCCACCTTCGAGTCGCACGTCCAGTCCCGCGTCAACGCCTGGCTCGACCCCTTCGCCTGCTACGAGACCAGCGGCGCCTGCCAGCAGATCGGCGACGCCCTGCTCTCCTTCGGTTCCGGCGGCACCCTCGGCACCGGACTCGGCCAGGGCAACTCCGACCTCATCGGGTTCGCCGCCAACGCCGACTTCATCCTCACCACCATCGGCGAGGAACTGGGCCTGGCCGGCACCATGGCCGTCCTGATGATCTACGCGCTGATCGTGGAGCGCGGCGTACGCACCGCCCTCGCCGCCCGCGACCCCTTCGGCAAGCTCCTCGCCATCGGGCTTTCCAGCGCCTTCGCCATCCAGGTCTTCGTCGTCGCCGGCGGTGTCATGGGGCTCATCCCGCTGACCGGTATGACCATGCCGTTCGTCGCGTACGGCGGCTCCTCCGTCCTCGCCAACTGGGCCCTGATCGGCATCCTCATCCGCATCAGCGACACCGCGCGCCGACCCGCACCGGCCCCCGCCCCGTCCCCCGACGCCGAGATGACCCAGGTGGTCCGACCGTGAACAAGCCCCTGCGCCGTATCGCCATCTTCTGCGGGCTCCTCATGCTCGCCCTGCTGCTCCGGGAGAACTGGCTCGGCTTCGTACGCTCGAACGAGCTCAGCTCCCACGATTTCAACAAGCGGGTGCAGATCGAGCGGTACAGCAACGCACGGGGCAACATCATCGTCGACGGCAAGCCCATAACCGGCTCCGCCAAGACCGACGACACGTACTACACGTACAAGCGCACCTACGCCGACGGCCCGATGTGGGCGCCCGTCACCGGCTACGCCTCGCAGGCGTTCGGTGCCACCCAGATCGAGTCCATCGAGGACGGGGTCCTCACCGGCAACGACGACCGGCTCTTCTTCGACCGCACGATGTCCATGTTCACCGGCGACGAGAAGAAGGGTGGCAACGTCGTCACGACGCTCAACGGCGCCGCCCAGAAGGCCGCCTACGACGGTCTCGGCAAGAAGAAGGGCGCCGTCGCCGCGATCGACCCGGCGACCGGCAAGATCCTCGCGCTGGCCTCCACCCCCAGCTACGACCCGGCCACCTTCGCCGGCCGTACGGAGAAGGACTCAGAAGCCTGGGTCGGCCTCGACAAGAAGAACGACCCCGACGACCCGATGCTCAACCGGGCACTGCGCGAGACCTACCCGCCCGGCTCCACCTTCAAGGTGCTGACCGCCGCCGCCGCCCTGGAGCACGGCAAGGTCAGCGACGTGGACGCCCCCACCGACACGCCGCTCCCGTGGATCATGCCCGGGACCACCACCCCGCTTCCGAACGAGGGCAACATCCCCTGCAAGGACGCCACCCTCCGGATCGCGCTGCGCTACTCCTGCAACACCGTCTTCGGCAAGCTGGGTTCGGACCTCACCAAAGAGAAGATGCTGGAGACCGCGAAGAAGTTCGGCTTCAACGAGGAGCAGTTCGTCCCGGTCCGCGCGGCGGCCTCGGTGTTCCCCGAGGACATGAACAGCTCGCAGACGGCGCTCTCCTCCATCGGCCAGTTCGACACCCGCGCCACGCCCCTCCAGATGGCCATGATCGCCGCCGCGGTCGCCAACGACGGCAAGCTGATGAAGCCGTACATGGTGGACCGCCTGGAGTCCCCCAGCGTGGACGTGCTGGAGAAGACCGAGCCCGAAGAGCTGAGCCGGCCCCTCTCGCAGGAGAACGCCCAGAAGCTCCAGAGCATCATGGAGACCGTCGTCGACGAGGGCACGGGAACCAATGCCAAGATCCCGAACGTCACAGTGGGCGGGAAGACCGGCACCGCCCAGCACGGCGAGAACAACAGCAAGAATCCGTACGCGTGGTTCATCTCCTACGCCAAGACGGGTGACGGCTCCCCGGTTGCCGTCGCGGTCGTCGTCGCCGACAGCGATGCCAGCCGTGACGACATCTCCGGTGGTGGCCTCGCGGCCCCCATCGCCAAGGACGTGATGAAGGCGGTCATCGACAGTAAGAAGTGACGCCCGTCACGACGCACGTCCATACCCGCACAATGCGATACCGGTCGTATATCAGCTCACCGTTACGGGCCAACCTCATACGGCGTGCCCGGTAGCGTAGGCGCGAACAGCACACCGCCGGACCACTCGCCGGTGCGGTCGGGACTGACGGAGAGGGCTGGAACGTTATGGAAGAGGCGCGTCGCCTCGGCGGCCGGTACGAACTGGGCTCGGTGCTCGGTCGTGGTGGCATGGCAGAGGTCTACCTCGCCCATGACACCCGGCTCGGCCGTTCCGTAGCCGTCAAAACCCTGCGGGCCGACCTGGCCCGCGACCCGTCCTTCCAGGCGCGGTTCCGCAGAGAGGCCCAGTCCGCGGCCTCCCTGAACCACCCGGCGATCGTCGCGGTCTACGACACCGGCGAGGACTACGTCGACGGCGTCTCCCTCCCGTACATCGTGATGGAGCACGTCGACGGCTCCACGCTCCGCGAGCTGCTGCACTCCGGGCGCAGGCTGCTGCCCGAGCGCACGCTGGAGATGACCGTCGGCATCCTCCAGGCGCTGGAGTACTCGCACCGCAACGGGATCGTCCACCGCGACATCAAACCGGCCAACGTCATGCTGACGCGCACCGGTCAGGTCAAGGTCATGGACTTCGGCATCGCCCGCGCCATGGGCGACTCCGGCATGACGATGACGCAGACCTCCGCCGTCATCGGCACCGCCCAGTACCTCTCCCCCGAGCAGGCCAAGGGCGAACAGGTCGACGCGCGTTCCGACCTCTACTCCACGGGCTGCCTGCTCTACGAACTCCTCACCGTCCGGCCGCCGTTCATCGGCGACTCCCCGGTCGCGGTCGCCTACCAGCACGTACGGGAAGAGCCGCAGACGCCCAGCGTCTTCGACCCCGAGATCACGCCCGAGATGGACGCGATCGTCCTCAAGGCCCTGGTCAAGGACCCGGACTACCGCTACCAGTCCGCCGACGAGATGCGCGCCGACATCGAGGCCTGCCTCGACGGCCAGCCCGTCGCCGCCACGGCCGCCATGGGCGCGGTCGGCTACGGCGGCGGGTACGGCGCCGACCAGCCGACCACGGCGATGCGCTCGGGCGACCCGGCCGGCCAGACCTCGATGCTCCCGCCGGTCAACCCGGACGACGGCGGCTTCGGCGGATACGACGACCGCCCCGCACGCCGCCGCCAGCAGCCGAAGAAGTCCAACACGTCGACCATCCTGCTCGCGGTCGCGGGCATCCTGGTACTGGTCGGCGCGATCCTCATCGGCAAGTACATCTTCGACGGCAGCGGCGGCGAGTCGAAGGGCCAGGTGGACGTCCCGCAACTCGTCGGCAAGCCCTTCACCGACGCGGAGACCCTCGCGGAGAACGCCTCCGTGAAGGTCACCCAGTCCGGCGCGGAGCGCTGCGAGCACCCCAAGGGCTCCATCTGCAGCCAGACGCCCGAGAGCGGGCAGATGGCCAAGGGCGACACGATCCAGGTCGTCGTCTCCGAGGGCGCCCCGCAGATCGAGGTCCCGGACGTCACCGACAAGCTGAAGGACAAGGCGACCGTCCAACTGGAGAACAAGGGCTTCAAGGTCGAGTACAAGGAGGAGGAGTCCGACCGGGACTCCGGCACCGTGCTCTCCCAGGATCCCGAGGGCAACTCCCAGGCGGAGAAGAACTCCACGGTCACCCTGACGATCGCGACGAACACCCTGATCCCCGTCCCGAACGTGACCACCAACTCCGTGGACACGGCGGAGGCACAGCTCAAGACGCTCAAGTTCGTCGTCGTACGGAACCCGGTCGACTCCGACCAGCCCGCCGGCACCGTCGTCAAGCAGACCCCGCCGGGCGACACCAAGGCCGCCGAGGGCTCCACCGTCACCCTGGACGTCTCCAAGGGCCCGCAGCAGGAAAAGGTGACCATCCCCGCCGACATCCTCACCGGCAAGCGCCTGGGCGAGGTCAGGGGCACGCTCCAGGGCCAGGGGCTGAACGTCGCGGTCGCGGGCGGCTCGTCGGGCGACGACAACGCCATCGTGATCGGCAGCGACCCGCGCCCCGGTCAGGAAGTGAACAAGGGCGACACGGTCACCCTGACCACCTTCGGCGGCCAGAACAACGGCAATGGGAACGGCAACGGCAACGGGAACGGGAACAACGGCGACGGGAACGGCGGAGGCTTCTTCGGCTTCGGCGGCGTGTCCGACGTCCCCTTCCGGCCCGAGAACTCGTAGACCCTGTAGCCCCAGCTCAGCTCGGCCCAGCGAAATGCCCCGGCACCCACAGCAGTGGCTGCCGGGGCATTCCCGTGACCGCGGCGGCAGCCCTCCAGAGCTCCCGCTCCCCGGCCCTCGCGCTCCCCGGCCCTCCGGCCGTCAGCGCAGCTCCGGCGGCGGCGTGCGCTCCTTGTCGACCTTCTCCGTGCGCTCCAGCTCGGCCCAGACGATGTAGCGGTAGTCCGAGGTGTAGACGGGCGTGCAGGTCGTCAGCGTCAGGTAGCGGCCCGGCTTGGTCTTCCCCGACTCCTTCGGCACCGGCATCAGCACCTCGACGTTGTACTTCGACGTCTGCGGAAGCTCCTTGTACACCTTGTAGACGTACCAGGTGTCCCGTGTCTCGAAGACGACCGCGTCACCCGTCCTGACCTTGTGGATGTTGTGGAACCTCGCGCCGTGCCCGTCCCGGTGCGCCGCCAGCGTGAAGTTCCCCTGTTCGTCCCAGGGGAGCGCCGACTTGACCGGATCCGTGTAGTAGCCCGCGACGCCGTCGTTCAGCAGGGACGTGTTCGTCCCCTTCTTCACCAGGACCTCACCGCTGTCCATCGCCGGGACGTGCAGGAAGCCGATGCCGTCCGCCGCGTCGAAGCTCTTGGGTCCGCCGCCGCCACCGGTCGCCTCGCGCGCCCAGTTGTGCCGTACGTCGTCGCTCTGCTTCCCCGCCGCGCGGTCGGCCAGCACATTCGTCCACCACAGCGAGTAGACGACGAAGAGGCCCAGCACCACCCCAGCCGTGATGAGCAGTTCGCCGAAGACGCTGACGGCGGCGGCGACCCGGCCCCGGGGACGGCGTCCCCGGACCTGGACCCGGACGGGGGCCGGAGCCTGGGCGGCTGCCGGGTCCGGCTCCGAGGACGGCGGCGGTGCGCCGGTCTGCTCTTCGTGCCCGGTGTTCGCTGCCACGGCACCCGTCCCCGTCCCTGTCGTGATTCCGGCCGCTCGGCCGGGCGTCGGACCCCGCGGGACCCGCCGGCCTCAGCCGACGAGCGCGTCGGGCTTCCCCTTGCTGCGCGGCCGCTCGTCCACCATCTTGCCCCACACGATCATGCGGTACGTACTGGTGAACTCCGGGGTGCAGGTCGTCAGCGTGATGTAGCGCCCCGCCTTCGTGAACCCCGACCCCGGCGGCACCGGAGTGATCACGCTGACGTTCGACGGCGGCGTCTGCGGCAGGATGCTGGTCATGTCGTACGTGTAGTACGCGTCCTGCGTCTCGACGATGATCTCGTCACCGGGCTGCAACCGGTTGATGTAACGGAACGGCTCCCCGTGGGTGTTGCGGTGGCCGGCCACCGCGAAGTTGCCCTGCTTGTCGGAGGGCATCGCCGTCTTGAGCGAACCCTCCGCGTAGTGACCGACCATCCCGCGGTCCAGGACCTTCGGCTTGCTGATGCCCTCCGCGATCGGCACCACGACGTCCAGCTTCGGGATGTGCATGATCGCGAAACCCTGGCCCGGCTCGAAGGCCCCGGGCTGCCTCCCCTCCGCCCAACCGCTCTGGATCTTGTCCGCCTCCTTGCCGGCGTACTGGCCTGCCTGGATGTTCGTCCACCAGAGCTGGTACCCGACGAACAGCAGCATCAGCACACCGAAGCTGATGAACAGCTCACCGATCACCCGGCTCGCGATCACGGCGGGGCTCTCCTTGAGGGCGCGCGCCGCACGCCGCGCCTCGACCCGCGAGAGCGGCCGGGAGGACGCCGCCCGTGTGGGGCCCGTGGCCGCGCGCTCCGCCTCGTTCCCGGCGCTCCCGGGGCCGCCCTCGCCCTCAGTCGCCTCGGCGGCGCGCCTACGGTCCCTGCCGCCGCCCTTGGCCGCCGCCGCCCTCCGGCGCTCCGCACGGCCGCCCGTACGCGGCTGGGACACCGACGGCGCCGCGACGGCCGGCGGCAGCGGGCCCGGGCCCTGCGCGGGGCCCGGTTCCACCACGGGCATGGGCTGTGTCACGAACTCCGCCGCGGCGGCCGTGGATATGGGCGCCGGCGCGGAAGCGGGGGCCGGGTCGGGCGCCGCCCGTGGCCGCGGCTCCGCCGCGTACTGCCGGTAGTAGTCCCCGGACCACTCGGGCCCGGGCCCGGCGCCGGAGCCCGCCACAGGGCCCGGAGGAGGCGCTACGGGGCCCGGTGCGGCCCGTTCGTCACGCCGCGGCCCCCGGTGCCGCCCCGGCCGCCGCACCGGCGGGTCGGGGGGCCCCGGTCTCTCCGCCCGACCCGCCCGACCCGGCTGACCCGGCTGACCCGGCAGCGGATCGTTCAGCGGGTCGGCGAGACCGTCCACCGCCGCCTCGAACGCGCGGGAGTCCCCGTACGCGCCCGGCTGGAAACCGTCCGGTTCGTACCGGTCCTGGTCGTACGCGCCCCCGTGACCGGCGTCGTGTTCGGGGCGCAGTGCGGTCACGCGAGCGCCTTGCCCACCACCGGCGCCAGTCCCGTCGAGCGGTTCACCGCGCCCGGATCACCGCACTGCGCCAGCCAGTTGGCCAGCATCAGGTGACCGTGCTCGGTGAGCACCGACTCCGGGTGGAACTGCACGCCCTCGACGGGCAGTTCACGGTGGCGCACCCCCATGATGATCCCGTCCTCGGTCCGCGCCGTGACCTCCAGCTCGGCCGGCAGCTCGGCGGGCTCGGCCGCGAGCGAGTGGTAGCGGGTCGCGGTGAACGGCGAGGGCAGCCCGGCGAAGACGCCCTTGCCCTCGTGTGTGACGAGCGACGTCTTGCCGTGCAGCAGTTCGGGGGCCCGGCCGACGACCCCGCCGTACGCCACGGCCATCGACTGCATGCCGAGGCAGACACCGAAGACGGGCAGGCCGGTCGCGGCGCAGTGGCGCACCATCTCGACGCAGACACCGGCCTGTTCGGGGGTGCCGGGGCCCGGGGAGAGCAGGACGCCGTCGAAGCCGTCGTCGGCGTGCGCGGTGGCCACCTCGTCGTTGCGCAGGACCTCGCACTCGGCGCCGAGCTGGTAGAGGTACTGGACGAGGTTGAAGACGAAGCTGTCGTAGTTGTCCACGACGAGGATGCGCGCGCTCATCGGGCCGCCCCCGCTCCGTCGACCGTCACGTCGTTGAACGGCAGCAGCGGCTCCGCCCACGGGAAGACGTACTGGAACAGCAGATAGACGACGGCGAGCGCCAACACGAGCGAGAGCGCCGCCCGTACCAGCGCGTTGCCCGGCAGATGCCGCCAGATCCAGCCGTACATGCTGTCCCTTCCGTTCGGTACCGCGCCAGGCGGTACGGCACCAGACTAAAGGGCCACGGGGGCGCGTGGGCGGCGCATCAGCGAGCTGCGCCCAGGTTCGGACTTGCTCTTCGTCACTCTCTTCGTCACTGCACGGGCGTCGCGTAGTGCAGGTCCACCGTGCCCGAGTAGCCGGGGAGCGTCTCTTTGCGCAGCTCATCGACGTGCCAGCCAAGGCCGTACGCCTTCACGTACAGCTCGTAGTTCTGGATCGCGGGTGAGTCATCGAGCGCCTTGCGCAGCGCGGTCCGGTCACCGACCGCCGTGATCCTGTACGGGGGCGAGTAGACGCGGCCCTGGAGGATCAGGGTGTTCCCCACGCACCGGACGGCGCTGGTGGAGATCAGCCGCTGGTCCATGACGCGGATGCCCTCGGCGCCGCCCTGCCACAGCGCGTTCACCACTGCCTGGAGGTCCTGCTGGTGGATGACGAGGTCGTTGGGCTGCGGCTCGGGATAGCCGGGGTTGGCGGTGGCGTTGGGCGGGGCGTCGTCGAGGGTGACGGTGAGCCCGGGGCCGGTGACCTTCCGGGTGCCCGCGGAGGCCTCCAGGGCGCGCAGCTCGGCGTTCTCGGCCTCGCTGGTGCCGTGGTCGCGGCTGACGAGCCGGTCGTTCTCCTGCCGTATCGCGGCGGTGGTGTCGCCCAGTTCGGCGTTCTTCCGGTCGCGTTCGTGGATCAGGTCGGAGAGCTTGAGCAGCGAGGTGTCCGTACGGAGGTTGGTGCCCTTGGCCGTGTTGAAGCTGGTGACGAAGATCAGCCCGGCGAGGGCGAACACCGCGGCCGTGAGGACCCGTACGGGGCGTGCTCCCGGCCGGCGGCCCGGCGTCCTTCCCGGCCCGGGAACCGGCCCCGGGACCGGCCCTGGGGGAGAGTCGGCTGAATTGCTCAACGTACCCTTATCTCCTTAGGCGCCGCGGAAGCACTACGCTAACGGACGCCCGGGGGCGGTGGTTCCCCCTGCTCTCCGCCCCGGGACCCGTTTACAGTCCCCTGCGCGGTCACGCAGCGCATCGACAGGAGAGTCCCTCGTGCCGAAGTCACGTATCCGCAAGAAGGCCGACTTCACGCCGCCCCCGGCGGCGAAGCAGACGACCGCCATAAGGCTCACCAACCGGAGCTGGGTGGCTCCGGTGATGCTGGCCCTGTTCCTGATCGGGCTGGCGTGGATCGTCGTCTTCTATGTGACCGAGGGCGATCTTCCGGTGAAGAGCTTCGGCAACTGGAACATCGTGGTCGGGTTCGGCTTCATCGCCGCCGGTTTCGGTGTCTCCACCCAGTGGAAGTAGCGGTCCCGACCGCTCCGCGTCAAGCTCTCCCCATGCTTGTCCACATCGTTATCCACAGGCGGGGGAAAAGGTCGGAAGATCTGTGGATAACTCCACGAGTGGTTGACGCCGGTGTGACCGCCACGGTCCCTCCGATGATGTGATCGCCCCTTGTCTCCGCTGGTCAGACCCATACCGGCGACAAGGGGCACGCATGTTCCCCACAGGATGCACAAGATCCGGCACGCTCTGTGGACAACGTGGCCACAGGTCCGCCCCGCAGGGCGTTCCAGAGCGTCGCAGGAGGCCTCAGGTGAGCTGCGCCGTCCTGGCCACGACGATCCCGACCGTCACCAGCAGCACCAGCGCGCACGTCCCGTACTGCACCACGTTCCGGTGCGCCCGGGGCGCGTGGACCATGCCTATGGCGATCACGACGCCCGCCACCAGGCCGCCGACGTGCGCCTCCCAGGCGATGCCGCTCCAGGTGAAGGTGAAGAGCAGGTTCAGCGCCAGCAGGGCGAGGACCGGCCGCATGTCGTAGTTGAGCCGGCGCATCAGGACGGCGGTGGCGCCGAGCAGCCCGAAGATGGCGCCGGACGCGCCCAGCGAGAGCTGGTTGGGCGCGGCGATCAGATACGTGAGCGCGCTGCCGGCCAGTCCGGAGAGCAGGTAGAGCGCCAGATAGCGGGCGCGGCCGAGGGCGGCTTCCAGGGGACCGCCGAGCCACCACAGGCCCAGCATGTTGAAGGCGATGTGCCACACCGCTTCGTGCAGGAACATCGAGGTGATCAGCCGGTACCACTCGCCGCCGGCGACGCCGATGACATGCCCCGCCTCGTAGGCGCCGCCGATGAGCCCGAGGTCGATGGCGAGCCGGTCGTGGTCGCCCACGGCGAGGACGGCGACGAAGACGGCGACATTGATACCGAGCAGGATCTTGGTGAGCAGCCGGGGGTCGGCGGCGATCGTGCCGCCCGCGAGGGTGCGCGGCTGGTTGGCGGTGGCGCCGTGTCCCGTACCGGATCCCTGCCTGACGCACTCGGGGCACTGGAATCCGACGGAGGCGCTGATCATGCACTCCGGGCAGATGGGCCGTTCGCAGCGCGTGCAGCTTATGCCCGTCTCCCGGCCGGGATGGCGGTAGCAGCTCGGCGGGCCCTGGGTGACGGCGGGCTGGTCCTGGCCTCCGTGGCCTCCTGGCGGGTGGTCCATCGGTCCCCTCGGTCTTCGTGGCGGCGGGCGGTACGCAGCGCGGCGCCCCGCCCGTCCGGTATGTAACCACTACGGACGGGCGGGGCGGGATGGTTCCCGGGTGGCGGTCCCGGGTGGCGGGAACCGGTCGGTGACGACGGTGTTCAACGATTCGGGCGGGCCGGCGTCCTCGCCGGCTCCGGCTGATCCATCGAGGACACCGGCCGATCCGCCGGCTCAGCGGGTCTCGACGACGACCGACTCGATCACGACGTCCTGGAGCGGGCGGTCGGTGCCCGGATTGGTCGGGACGGTGATGATCGCGTCCACGACCTTCTTGCTCGCGGCGTTGCTGACCTCGCCGAAGATGGTGTGCTTGCGGTTCAGCCAGCCGGTCGGCGAGACGGTGATGAAGAACTGCGAGCCGTTGGTGCCAGGACCCGCGTTGGCCATGGCGAGCAGGTACGGCTTGTCGAAGGCCAGTTCCGGATGGAACTCGTCCGCGAACTCGTACCCCGGGCCGCCGGTGCCGTTGCCCAGCGGGTCGCCGCCCTGGATCATGAAGCCCTTCATCACACGGTGGAAGACGGTGCCGTTGTACAGCGGCTCGGTGGTCTTCCTGCCGGTCGCCGGGTCGGTCCACTCGCGTTCGCCCCGGGCGAGTTCGACGAAGTTCTTGACCGTCTTGGGCGCGTGGTACGGCAGGAGCCGCAGCTCGATGTCGCCCTGGCTGGTCCTGAGGGTGGCGTAAAGCTGCTCGGCCACGATGTGCCTTCCGTGAGTCGTCGCTGACGTTCCCGATCCTCGCACGGACACGGGTACGTGAGACCGGAGGAAGGTTTCGGCGGACATGCCGGAAGGACGGACGTCCGGGATGACACGGATGCCCGTAACGCATGCCGGGAGCGTCACCGGCAGGCATGATTTCGAAAAGGGTGGATAGGCGAAATACGGAACGCCACCGAGGAGGATGATCCTGTGACCCGCATGGACAGCGTGCGTGCCGCTACCGGTTCGGCCAAGGAGAGCGTGCAGCACGCCGCGGTAGCGGTGGCCCCCTACGCCGACACGGCAAAGGAGCAGGCCACTCTGGCCAAGGAGCAAGCGGCCCTGTACGCCCGGGAGGCCCGGGTCCGGCTCGCGCCGACGATGTCAAAGGCAGCCGAACAGGCTCGTGTTCAGTACAGCGCCCATGTGGCGCCACGTGTACCTCCGAAGTTCGATGACGCGGCTCACCGTGCCGCCGTACGCACCCGCAGGGCAGCCCGTCAGGCGGCGGACTACACGGTGCCGCGGGTCGGGCACGCGGTGGCGACGGCTCAGCCGGTGGCGGAGCAGGCCGCGGCCCGTTCGGCGGCGGCGCTGGCCGCTCTGCGCGGACAGGTCACGCCGAAGGAGATCCAGAGGCTGGTGCGCAAGCACGAGCGGCGGGCCAGGGCCGGCCGGGTGGCCAAGGGTCTCGCGGTCCTCGGTCTGATGGCCGGTGGGGCTTTCGCCGCGTGGAAGTGGTGGGACAAGCAGGCCAATCCGGACTGGCTGGTGGAGCCGCCGGCCGCTACGGAGGTCTCGGAGCGTGCTCCGCTGACGTCGGTGGACGGCACCCCGGCGAGCGGGAGCCATGTGGTCGATCCGCTCGACCCCGAGGTGCAGGCGAAGCAGGCCGAGGCGGAGGCCGCGGAACGGGACCGGAACCGGGACGACCGTCCCTGACCGGCCGGGCGGTGCGGATCCTGAGGAACAGAGCCGTGCGGATCCTGGGCAACAGGACCGTGCAGGCCCTGGGCAACAGACCCGTGCGGATCCTCAGCGACAGCACCGTGCGGATCCGGGGGAACAGACCCGTACGGATCTTGAGCAACAGGAGGACCGTGCGGGTCCCGGGGAACAGGACCGTGCGAGCGCCTCACGCCGCGACGAGCGCCGCGTCGGCGGCGTGGGCGCCGTCGTCGTCCGGCAGGGCGAGCGCGGGCAGGTGACGGACCGACGGTGACGAGCCGTGCGCCTCGGCGCGGATCCGCTGCTTGATCGTGGGCGGCAGGGAGCGGGCGCGCGGCAGGGCTCTGGGTACGGCCGCTCCGGCCGCCGGCAGGGCCACGGCGGCGCGGTGCGCGGCGGCGGGCGCGGGCGCCGGGCGGTCGGCGGACCGGTCGGCGGGCTGTGCCGCGCGGCCGGTGGCGGCGGCGGCCGGAGTGGTGAGTCCCAGGGAGGCGAGCACCGCGAAGAACGCGGTGAGGAAGACGGTCCACAGTGTCTTGACCTTGAAGGCGGCCATGACCCCTCACTTTCGGATGTGTGTCTCGGACGGGGTTTCGGGTTGCGCTTCGAGTTGCGCTTTTGGTCGGGGCGATCTACATACCTTCCTCATGATGTGTACGCATCTGGGGATTCCGAGGAGCTACGCCGTCACTGCGCAGTTCTTCGGATGAACACCACTCGTACGGTCCAACCGGCCCCGACATCCCCCCGGCACAACGGCGTGTAGGAGGAAGAGCCATGGCCCAGCGGACCGTCGGTGCTGCCACGGAGGAAGCGGCCGGCCGGGAGGAGGTCAGCCCCCAGCAGTGGCGATGGTCCGTCCTGGCTGGTATGGCGTCCTATCTGGACGCGGGGTCCATCGTGGCCCTCGGCGCCGGGCTCGCCCTGTTCCAGTCGTATCTGCATCTGAGCAGCACGGTGGTGGGCGCGCTCGCCGCGATCGGTCCGAACGCGATCGGCTGCGCGATCGGCGCGTTCATCGGCGGCCGGCTGGGCGACCGGCTGGGCCGTAAACGCATCTACAAGTACGACCTGCTGGTGTACGCGGTGGGCGTGCTCTGTGTCGCGCTCTCCTTCGACTCCGTGATGCTCTTCCTCGGGGTCTTCGTCATCGGGGTCGCGGTCGGCGCCGACGTGCCCACCTCGCTGGCGCTGGTCGGCGAGTTCTCGCCGCCGAGGTCGCGCGGCAAACTGCTCGGTTTCACCCAGGTGGCGTGGTCGGTGGGTCCTGTGGTGGTCCTGCTGCTCGCCCTCACGCTCGCCCCGCTGGGACTGCTGGGCATCCGGATCGTCTTTCTCCATCTCCTCGTCGTCGCCCTGGTCACCTGGGCGCTGCGCCAGGGGCTGACCGAGTCGCCGCGCTGGCAGGCCGCGTCCGCCGCCGCGGCGGCGGCCGGGACGGCGACGCGCCACGGCGTACGGGACCTGTTCACCGGAGCCCATCTGAGGGCGCTGATGTGGACGGGCGGCATCTACGTCTTCTGGGGGCTGGCGGCCGGGACGGCGGGCATCTTCACGCCGTACTTCGTCAAGACGCTGCACGCCGGGGGCCAGGCGGCGGGCGTGGCGCTGTCCTGCGGGGGCTTCGTGATCAGCATCGCGATGACGGTGCTGGTCTTCATGCGGCACGCGGACGGGACGCACGCGACCCGCAGGCTGCTGTGGGGGATCGGCTCCGCGACGCAGATCGTCGCGTACGCGCTCTTCCTCTTCCTGCCGTTCACGATCCCGGTGATCGTCATCAACATCGTGCTGTTCAGCGCGGGCGGCGCGCTCGCGGGCGAGGCGTTCTACAAGGTCTTCAGCCAGGAGCTGTTCCCCACGATGCTGCGCGGCACGGCGCAGGGCTTCACCTTCGGGGTGGCGCGTATGTGCCTCGGCGTCTGGAGCTTCTTCGTACCGACGCTCGCACAGGTCGGGCTCGGTGTCGTGGGCGGTCTGCTCTCGCTGTTCCTGCTGATCAGCGGGGTGATCGGATATGTCTTCATGCCCGACACCTGCGGCAAGACGCTGGAGATGATCGAGGCGGAGCGTGCCACGGCATGAGTATGGGCAGGAATGCGGGCATGAGTCCGGAACTGGGCGGGACCGAGCGCGCGGGCACCGGTGCGAGCGCCGGCGCGCACGAGCTCCTGGCCCGGTTCACCGACCCCGGCGCGGAGTACACGCCGCTGCCGATCTGGTGGTGGAGCGGCGCGAAGGTCACCCGGCGCGGGCTGCGGCGGCAGATGACGGAGCTGGTCTCGCAGGGCGTACGGCAGGCCGTGGTGATGTGCCTGGCGCCCACAGGGCCGATGTTCGGGTCACTCGCCGACGATCCGCCCTTCCTCAGCCCGCGGTGGATCGAGCTGCTGGACGGCGCCTGCGAAGACGCGCGGGAGCTGGGCTTCCACCTGTGGATGTACGACCAGATCGGCTTCTCCGGCGCCAATTTCCAGGGCAGGCTGACCGCCGTACACCCCGAGTTCGCCGGGCTCGCCCTGCACCGGGAGGCCGACGGGGTGATCGAGGAGCGGATCAGCGGCTTCGACTACTTCGGCGCCGAGGCGTGCGCGGCCCTGCTCGACCAGGTGCACGGTGAGCTGGAGCGCCAGGTGGGGCGCTGGTTCGGCACGGTCATCCCCGGGTTCTTCCAGGACGAGCTGCCGCCGATGCCGACCTGGGGGCGGGACTTCGCGGCCACGTTCGAGAAGGCGTACGGATACGACCTGCTGCCGCTGCGCGCCGCCCTGTTCGGGGGCGGCCGGGGGGCCGGGGGCGGCCGGTATCTCGGGGCCGCGAGCCGGGACGCGGCGCGGGTGCGCCGGGACTACCACGCACACCGGGCCACGCTGGCGCGCCGGGCGTTCTTCGACCCGCTGGACGCCTGGTTCGCCGAGCGGGGGCTGCTCTGCGGCTTCGACCAGGCGTCCCCGGCGCGGGAGGGCGACCCGGTGGGCGGGGTGCTGCTCTACGGCGACTACCTGGGCACCCACAAGGGGTACGGGGCGCCCGGCAGCGACCACTGGGGCGACCCGAAGGCGCACAGCTCGCTGGCGCACGCGCACGGCGGCCAACGGACCTGGATCGAGGCGTTCCACTCCTCCGGCTGGGGCGGCACGCTGGAGGAGACGTACGACTGGCTCGCGCCCTTTCTGCGCCGGGGCGCCAACCTCTACGACCCGCACGCCGTGTACTACTCGACGGCCGGCGGCTGGTGGGAGTGGGCCCCGCCGTCCACCTGCTGGCGTCAGCCGTACTGGCCCTCGTACCACCAGTTCGCCGGGGCGGTGACCCGGCTCTGCTCGGTGCTGTCGGCCGGTACGCATGTGTGCGACACGGTGCTGCTCTCCCCGACCAGCACCGCGCAGGCCTATCTGACGCTGGAGGGGCCGCTGCCGCCCGCGCGGCGCGCGGTCGCCGCGTACCACGAACTGAACGGGGTGAGCGCCTGGTTCGCGGAGCGCCGCGGCGTGCTGGAGCGGGCCGGGACGGACCACGACACGCTGGACGAGGCGACCGTCGCGGGCGGTACGGTCACCGCCGACGGCGGGCTGCGGATCGGCCACGAGACGTACCGCAATGTGGTGATCCCGGACGCGGCGCTCGTCGACGAGGCGGCGCAGTCGGTCCTCGCGGAGTTCGCGCGGGCGGGCGGCCGGGTCGTCCGGGTCGGCCGGAGCCCGGTGGGTCCGGCGCTGGCCGGGCTCGCGGTGCGGGTCGCCACCCCGCGCGACGTGCCGGCCGCGCTGGCGGCGGGGCCCGTCCGGGTGCGGACCGACGTGCCGTTCCTGCTGCGGCGGGTCGGCGACACCTGGGTGGTGCTGCTCACCGCGCATGACGAGATCAGCGGTACGAAGGCGCCGATGACACGTCTGGAGGGGCTGGACCGGCACGACTGGGCCGACACGGGCTTCCCCTGGGACGCGTACTGGCGCCAGTTGCGGGAGGACGGCTACGACTTCGTGCCGCCGGGCGACCGGCGCGCGCGGGTCACGGTCGAGGGCCTGCCGCCGCTGCGCGCACAGCGCTGGGACCCGCGGACGGGGGCGCGTACGGAGCTCACGGTGGCCGACGAGGGCGACGGCACCTTCTGGACGGTGGAGGTGGACTTCGCGGACGGTCCCGTGACCCTGCTCGTGCTCGGCGCGGAGCTGCCGGACGCCACCCGGGAGCCGCTGGGCGAGCCCGTGAGCACCGTCCCGGTCGAAGGCCCGTGGCGGGCACGGGCCCGCTCCACGCTGGACAACAGCCACGGCGACCTGGCCGCCGCCGACCGTACGGGCGTCCTGCCGCTGGAGGTCTGGCGCCTGGAGCACCGGACCGACGACGCTCAGGACGGCGACTGGCGGCCGGTGATCGCCGGTTACGGCCCGTTCGCCGAGGTCCGGGACCCCGACTCCACCTGGCGGCCCGCCCGGTGGTCACTGTCGCGCGGCATCCACAAGGACGCGGTGCACGAGGGCCCGCTGGGACCCAAGGGGTACGTACCGGAGGAGTTCCTGGACTGGCGCCGGGTGGACCGGGGCGCGAGCGTCGCCGTACGCACCCGGATCGCACTGCCGGGAGCGGCCGGGGACGGGGCGCGGCGGTATCTCGCCGTGGGGTCGGGGGCCGCGCGCCGGGTACGGGTCGACGGCGCGGAACTGCCCGCCGAGGGTGCGGGGTACCAGTCCTTCAGCCCGCTGCCCGCGCACCCGGTGGGGAGCGAGGCCGAGCTGGAGATCGAGTTCACGGCCGAGCGCGACGGGCCGCTGCGGGCCTCCTTCGCCGTGGTCACCGACCCCGCCGCCTACCGCAGACCGGAGTGGCTGACGGGGACGGCACCGACCCGTACCTTCCGGCTGACGGAGGTGCCGGACGACGCGGAGATCCTGGTCGCCTGCGAGGGCGCCTGCACGGTGCTGGTCAACGGCGCCGAGGTGGGCCGCCAGGGCGACTTCAACCCGTATCCGGGCCACCGCGAGATCCGGGTGCACCCCTACGACCTGCGTACGGTGCTGCGCCCGGGGGAGAACACGCTCACGCTGCGGCTGGGCGAGGGCGGGGCCGCGACGGTGGATTCCAGGTCGCTGGACGTGCTCAGCGGCCCGGACTGGGAGTCGGCCCTGCCGCGCCGGCACCAGCCGCGCGACCCGCGCTTCCTCTGCGCCCGGGTCAGGCCGCACCCGCTGCCGGGCGCGAGCTGGCTGGAACCAGAGGCGGCGCAGAACGGTGTCGTCCTGCCGCTGGTGCCCCGGTCTCCGGCGGTGGAGGCCGGCCCGCGGACCGAATGGCTCCGCTTCCCCGCACCGCTGGGGACGACCGCGCTGCGGATCCCCACCGGCCTCGACACGGCCGTGACGGTGGCGGGCCGCGCCCACGGTCCCGCGGCGGACGGCCGGATCCGCTTCCCCGCCCCTCTGCCCGCCGGAACGGAGATCCTGCTGCGGGTCACGGCGACGGACGGGCGCAGCGGCGGCGCCCTGCTGGACGCGGCGATCGAGGCCGAGGTCGCCGAGGCCCCGGCGGAGCTGGTGGCCTGGGAGGAGCTGGGGCTGCGCGCGCTGGGCGGTGAGGTCCGCCACCGTACGGTCTTCCCCGCGCCGCCCGGCGGCCGGGTGGTGCTCGACCTGGGGGAGGTGCGCGGCACGGCCGATGTGCTGGTCAACGGCGTACTGGTCGACCGGCTCGTCTGGGGCCCCTGGCGCACCGAGATCACCGGCGCCCTGCGCCCCGGCGGCAACGACCTGGAGATCGTGGTCCGCTCCACCCTCGCGGGCTATCTGGACGACGCGTCCCCGACGATGGCCGTGGCCGCGGGCCAGGTGCGTACGGGCCTCTTCGGGCCGGTACGGCTGCTGCGTTACGACGCATGACGGGGCCCGCGGCCACCCCGGCCCACCAGGGCGGCGTACGGGTTCGGTGTGCGGCCCGTCAGTAGCGGACGGCCCCGTAGTCGATCGGCTCGGCGGGGTAGGTCGCGGCGCGGCGGCCAGCCCGCGTGGAGCCCGCGGTGTGCCCGGGGAAGGGGTGGGCGATGACGCCGGGCCCGATCTCGACGGGCTCCGTGCCCCCCGGATGATGTGGTCGGCCGAGGGGAGGGAGTGCAGGTCCCCCTCCTGGATCCACAGCCGGGCCTCGAAGGCGTCGGCGTATTTACGGGCGTGCGCCACATGGTCGAGGTGGGTGATCAGGACATCGGTGATCCGGCCGACCCGCTGCTCGTAGCGGCGGGCCGGCGCGGGCCGCCAGCGCGGGGTGTCGATCATCATCCCGGTGCCGTCGGGCCGGCGCAGGAAGTACGACGCCGCGCCGTACGTCCGCGTCGTCGGCGGGTTCGGCCCGTTCCGCGACGAGCGACAGCTCGCCGTCCGGAGTGGAGGGACGGCTCACGGTGGTCTCCCGCTTTCACAGGACCAGAGCGACAGCCACGTCACCGCAGAGGCCGGCGCATGAGCTGACGCTGGAACAGTCAGGTCATGGGCGCGCGACGGAAGGCGTGGCGACGGACGGCGTTTCCCGGAACGAACCCTACGGGCTGCACGGCAGGCGCGTTATCGATCGCTACCTTCAGGGCGTGGAACGAACGTCCGGTTCCAGCCACGCGCCTGCGCGAATACCGACAATCATCCGGTTAAACCTTTCCCCGGCCCGATCATCGCATCGAGTTAACGCCGCCGGATTCTCTGGACCAACCGGGTGCACCGGCCGTTACTGTTCCCTGGCATCTCGACGGATTCCCGGATGTTCACCCCCTTGTCCTTACTTGTCCTTTCCCTCTTTCCCGGTGCCGCGCAGCCCGTCGGCCACCGCCTTCACGAAGGAGAGCGCGCCCGATGACTGTTGAAACCGGCCAGGAAGCACCCCTGGAGCTGCCCCGGCAGTCCAGCCTGGGCACGGCGGCGGCCCGCAACCTCGCCACCACGGCCAAGTCGGCCCCGCAGATGCAGGAGATCTCCTCCCGCTGGCTGCTGCGGATGCTCCCGTGGGTGGAGACCAAGGGCGGCGCCTACCGGGTGAACCGCCGGCTGAGCTACACCGTCGGCGACGGGCGCGTGGAGTTCGTCCAGGACGGCGCCGTCGTCCGGGTGATCCCCCGCGAACTCGGCGAACTGGCCCTGCTGCGGGGCTTCGAGGACGTGGAGGTGCTGACCGCGCTCGCCGGCCGGTGCGTCCAGCGCGACTTCCGGGCCGGCGAGACGCTGGTCGAGCACGGCACGCCCGCCGAGCGGATCCACCTGATCGCCCACGGCCGCGTCAGCCGGACCGCCCCCGGCAAGTACGGCGAGGAAGTCGCCGTCGCCGTACTCGCCGACGGCGACCGGTTCGGCGAGAACGCCCTGCTGGACGCGGACGCCCGATGGGAGTCCACCGCCACCGCCGAGACCGCCGGCACCCTGCTCACCCTGTCCCGCGCCGACTTCGCCGCCGTGATGTCCTCGGCGCCGGGCCTCCAGGCCCATGTCGAGCGGTTCAGCTCGCTCCCTCGGCAACGGCAGAATCGTCACGGCGAGGCCGAGATCGCCATGTCGGCCGGTCACACCGGGGAGCCCGCGCTGCCCGGCGCGTTCGTCGACTACGAACTGAAGCCGCGCGAGTACGAACTCTCCCTCGCCCAGACCGTTCTACGGGTCCACACGAGGGTCGCCGACCTCTACAACGGGCCGATGAACCAGACCGAGGAGCAGCTCAGGCTCACCATCGAGGCGCTGCGCGAGCGCCAGGAGCACGAGCTGATCAACAACCGGGAGTTCGGTCTGCTCCACAACGCCGACTTCAAGCAGCGCATCCAGACCCACGCCGGCCGGCCCAGCCCGGACGACCTCGACGAACTGCTCTGCCGCCGCCGCGGCTCCAAGTTCTTCCTCGCCCACCCACGGGCGATCGCGGCGATCGGGCGTGAGTTCAACCGACGCGGCCTCTACCCGACCCATGTCGACCTCGGCGGCCAGCAGGTCCCGGCCTGGCGCGGTGTCCCGATCCTGCCCTGCGGCAAGATCCCCATCACCAAGGAGAAGACCACCTCGATCCTCGTCATGCGCACCGGCGAGGACAACCAGGGCGTCATCGGCCTGCGCCAGACGGGCCTCCAGGAGGAGTACGAGCCGGGCCTGTCGGTGCGGTTCATGGGGATCGACGAGAAGTCGATCATCTCCTATCTCGTCACCACGTACTACTCGGCCGCCGTCCTCGTGCCGGACGCGCTCGGCGTGCTGGAGAACGTACAGATCGCCGGCAAGCACGACTAGTGCCCCTCCCGGCCTCTCGTCCGGATCCTGCTGGGCCACCCGCACCCTCCGGGGCGGGTCGGCCGAGCATGCCCGGGAGCCGGAACACCACGCACCGGCACACCCCCCACCGCACACCCCCACGCCCGCTTTCAAGGAGCCATGGATGCCCGACCCTGAGCTCTTCCCCGTGCAGTCGAGCCTGCCCACGGCCGCTTCCCACTTCGGGGCGTACGTCCTCGCCGACGCCGCCCGCGCTCTCAAGGCCGCGACCGTCGCCCCGCCCCCGGTGTCCTCCTTACCCGCCCCGCCCGCCGTGGACGTCCCCGCCGCCGACCTGCGACGGATCCTGGGCGGCCCCAGCGGCCTTGGTACGGCGAGCCTGCGCTTCACCCGGCGCGAGGAGCCGCCGGCACTGCCGACGCCGACGCCTTCGACCGCACCCTCGCACTCGCCCCCGTCCTCGTCCTCAGCGGTGGAAGGCAGTCCCATCCCGGGCCTCTACCACCACCCGGTGGCGGAGCCCGATCCCGTACGGGTGGAAGAGGTCAGCCGCAGGATCAAGGCCTGGGCCGTGGACGAGGTCGACCTGTTCCCCGAGGACTGGGAGGACCAGTTCGACGGCTTCTCCGTGGGGCGCTACATGGTCGCCTGCCACCCGGACGCTCCCACCGTCGACCACCTGATGCTCGCCACCCGCCTGATGGTCGCCGAGAACGCGGTGGACGACTGCTACTGCGAGGACCACGGAGGCTCGCCCGTCGGCCTCGGCGGACGCCTTCTGCTGGCGCATACCACCCTCGACCCCCTGCACACGACGGCGGAGTACCAGCCGCAGTGGGCGGAGTCGCTCCACTCGGACGCACCGCGCCGCGCCTACCGCTCCGCCATGGAGTACTTCCTCCAGGAGGCGGGCCCCTCCCAGGCCGACCGGTACCGGCACGACATGGCCCGGCTGCACCTGGGATACCTCGCCGAGGCCGCCTGGGCCGAGCAGGACCATGTCCCCGAGGTGTGGGAGTACCTGGCGATGCGCCAGTTCAACAACTTCCGCCCCTGCCCCACCATCACCGACACCGTAGGCGGCTACGAACTCCCCGCGGACCTGCACGCCCAGCCCGCCATGCAGCGGGTCATCGCACTGGCCTCGAACGCCACCACCATCGTGAACGACCTGTACTCGTACACCAAGGAACTCGCGTCCCCCGGCCGGCACCTGAACCTGCCGGTGGTGATCGCCGAACGCGAGAACACCTCCGACCGCGAGGCCTACCTCAAGGCGGTCGAGATCCACAACGAGCTGATGCGCGACTTCGAGACCGCCGCCGCGGCCTTCGCCACCGCCTGCCCCGTCCCGAGCGCGCAGCGCTTCCTGCGGGGGGTGGCCGCGTGGGTCGACGGCAACCACTACTGGCACCGGACCAACACCTACCGCTACAGCCTGCCCGACTTCTGGTAAGAAGAATGGATTCACCTGTGACCAGCACCGAACGCACCAGCACCGCACCCACCACCACGGGATCCCCCGTCTTCATCCCCTCGCCGGCGACGCCCTATCAGGGGGACATCGCCCGCTACTGGGACGGCGAGGCGCGGCCCGTGAACCTGCGACTCGGCGATGTCGACGGCCTCTACCACCACCACTACGGCATCGGGGACGTCGACCACGACGCCCTCGGCGACCCCGAGAACAGCGCGTACGAGAAGAAGCTGATCGCCGAGCTGCACCGCCTGGAATCGGCACAGGCCGAACTCCTCCTGGACCACCTCGGCCCCATCGACCGCGACGACACCCTCGTGGATGCCGGCTGCGGCCGCGGCGGCTCGATGGTGATGGCCCATCAGCGCTTCGGCTGCAAGGTCGAGGGCGTCACCCTGTCGGCCAAGCAGGCCGACTTCGCCAACCGGCGCGCCCGCGAACTCGGCATCGACGACCACGTCCGGGCCCGCGTCTGCAACATGCTCGGCACGCCCTTCGAGACCGGGCAGGCCGCGGCCTCGTGGAACAACGAGTCGTCCATGTACGTCGACCTGGACGACCTCTTCGCCGAGCACTCCCGCGTCCTCGCGACCGGCGGCCGCTACGTGACCATCACCGGCTGCTGGAACCCGCGGTACGGCCAGCCGTCGAAGTGGGTCTCCCAGATCAACGCGCACTTCGAGTGCAACATCCACTCCCGCCGGGAATACCTCCGCGCCATGGCCGACCACCGCCTCGTCCCCCAGGCCGTCGTCGACCTCACCCCCGCGACCCTGCCCTACTGGGAGCTGCGGGCGACCTCTTCGCTGGTCACCGGTATCGAGGAAGCCTTCATCAACTCGTACAAGGACGGCTCCTTCCAGTACCTCCTGATCGCAGCCGACCGCGTCTAGGACGAGTCATTCCCAGCAAGCTTTGCCCCGTCGCGCCGGCTCTCCGGCACCGTCGGACGCATCGAGCCCTCATCGACATCACGGTCGATGAGGGCTCGTGCGTGTCGCTCCGGGCATTCCGCGAGCCGAAAAGGGGAGTGTACGTTCGTACGCACTCGGGTTAGGGTCACCCGCATGACTCTCGACACCGAGGTGCGCCCCACCCGCGCCGAGCAGCGCGCACGGGCCGCCGTGGCCGTGCTGTTCTTCACCAACGGAGCGCTGTTCGCCAACCTCCTGCCGAGGTATCCGCAGATCAAGGCCGATCTCGGGATCAACAACAGCACCTACGGGCTGGCGGTCGCCGCGTTTCCGGCCGGGGCCATCGCGGCCGGTCTCGCGGCCGGGGTGCTCGTCCGCCGGTTCGGCTCGGCCGGGGTCGCGGTCGCGGGCACCCTGCTGACCGGCGTGGGGATCCTCGCGGCCGGTCTCGCCGAGTCGGTGGCGCTGTTCGCCGCCGCGCTGTTCCTGGCCGGGGCGATGGACGCGCTCACCGATGTCGCGCAGAACGCGCACGGTCTGCGCGTACAGCGCCGCTACGGACGCTCCATCATCAACGCGTTCCACGCGATCTGGTCCATCGGCGCCGTCACCGGAGGGCTGATGGCGGCCGGTGCGATCACCCTGGACCTGTCGCGCGGGCAGCATCTGACGATCTCGGCGGTCGTCCTCTCCCTGGCCGCCGTGGCCGCCTGGCGGTTCCGTCTGCCCGGCCCGGACAGCGAGCCCGAGGACGCCGACGCCGCGCGGGAGCGGTCCGCCGGAAGTACGGGCGGCTTCCCGCGTACGGGGTATGTGCTGGCCGCCCTTGTCGTGATCGCCATGGCCGGCACGCTCGTGGAGGACGCGGGCAGCTCCTGGGCCGCCTTGTACCTCTCCGACGCCCTGACGTCCTCCGCGGCGCTCGCGGCCTGCGGCTACATCGCACTGGTGGGCGCCCAGTTCATCGGCCGGATCATCGGTGACCGGCTCGTCGACCGCTTCGGGCAGCGCGCCGTGGCCCGCACCGGCGGCCTGATCGCCGCGGCCGGCATGGGCCTGGCGCTGGCCGTGCCGACGCTGCCCGGAACGATCCTGGGATTCGCCGCGGCCGGTTTCGGGGTGGCGACGCTCATCCCCGCGGCGATGCACGAGGCCGACGAGCTGCCCGGCCTCAAACCCGGCTCAGGACTGACGATCGTCTCCTGGCTCATGCGGCTGGGCTTCCTGTTCTCCCCGCCGGTGGTCGGGTACGTCGCGGACACGACCAGTCTGCGGGTGGGCCTGCTGGTGGTGCCCCTGGCCGGGCTCTCGGTGATCCTGCTCGCGAGGGTGCTGCGGCCCCGGCGGAGCTGAGCGCGTCCAGCGTCCGGCGTCCGGCGTCCGGCGCCGCTCATCCGGCCGTCCGGGAATCCGGGAATCCGGGAATCACCGCTGGACGGTGGTGATACGGGTGACCGCCCGCAGCGTCAGCGCACGGTCGTGCGGCGCGCCGTTGTCCAGCGCCCGGTGCAGCGTGAGCCCCTCGATGAGCGCGTCGAGCTGACGGGCGGTGTCCGGGTCGAAGTGCCGTTCCAGCAGATGCCTGCTACGGCGCATCCACGCCTGGGTCAGCACCTGGTACTCCGGGCGCCGCGCGGCGAGGGTGTACAGCTCCTGGGTGAGGACCAGATCGCGGCGGGGCCCCTCGGAGAGCGTGTGCACCAGGTCGGCGACCGCCTCACGCGCCTGTTCCGGACTGTCCGCACGGCCCAGGTGCTCCTCGAAGAGGGCCACGATCCGGTCGGCGAAGCGCGTGAAGGCCTCGCGCAGCAGTTCGTCCATGCCGCTGAAGTGGTACGTCATCGAGCCGAGGGGGACGGCCGCGCGGGCGGCGACCTTACGGTGGGAGACGCCGGCCACGCCTTCCTCCGCGATCTGGTCGAGGGTCGCGGCGAGGATGCGCTCGCGGCGCTGCGGGTCCGTGTGTCCGGTGGCCATCCGACGCCCCTCAGACGGTACGGATCGGGCGGGCCGGGTTGCCGACCGCGACGACGTTCGCGGGTATGTCCCGGGTGACGACCGCCCCGGCGCCGATGACGCTGTTGTCGCCGATGTTCACCCCGGGGCAGACGACGGCGCCGCCGCCGAGCCAGACGTTGTCCCCGATCGTGATGGGCAGCGCCGCCTCCAGCTTGTCGCGGCGCGGCAGCGGCTCCACCGGGTGGGTCGGGGTGAGGAGTTGGACGTTCGGCCCGATCTGGCAGTCCTCGCCGATGGTGATCGGCGCGACGTCCAGCGCGGTGAGGTGGTAGTTGACGAAGGTACGGGCGCCGATGGTGATGTTGCTGCCGTAGTCGACGTACAGCGGCGGCCGCACCTCGACACCCTCCCCCACCGCCGCGAGCAGCTCCTCCAGGATCTGCCGCGCCTCGCCGGTCTCCTCCAGGAAGACGGCCTGGTAGCGGGCGGTGAGCCGAATAGCGCGCCGCAGCCTGCCCGCGATCTCCGGGTCGTCGGCGATGTAGAGGTCACCGGCCTGCATACGCTCCAGGTTGGTGCGCGGATCGTCAGCGAAGTAGTCCGTCGGCATACCGCCGAGCCTACCCGCCGGAGCGTACGAACGTACACTCGGATCGGCGCAAGGTTATGCTGCATTCGTGACACCGAAGGGCGAGCAGGGACCGGCACTCCGGGAGGACGCCGCACGCAACCGCGCCCGGGTGCTGAAGGTCGCCCGCGAGCAACTGGCCGCCGGCGACGACTCGCTTCGACTGAACACCATCGCCCGGCTCGCCGGTGTGGGGGTGGGTACCGTCTACCGGCATTTCCCCAACCGCCACGCACTGTGGGAGGCCCTGTCGGCCGAGCGGTTCCAGGAGCTGGTCGACGAGGCCCGGGCCGCTGCGGCCGACGAGGACGTCCTCGTGGGTCTGCACCGCCTGCTGCGGTTCACCCTCGTACAGGCGCTGGACGACAGCGGGTTCGCCGCGGTACTCGAATCCACCAGTGACAACGAGGCCCAGACCTCGGAGCTGAAGGCCCAGCTCGACCGGGCCGTCTCGCACCTGCTCGACCAGTGCCGCCGTGCGGGCGCCATCCGGCGCGACATCGAGGCCGACGACGTACGCCGCCTGCTCTGCGGCACCGTGCACGCCGTACGCTCCGGCAGCGACGGCGAGGGCAACGACGACAGCAACGATGGCGACGGCAACGGCAACAACGCCGGCGACGCGACCCGCGCCGAGATCTATCTCGCCGTGCTCCTCGAAGGCCTGCGCCCCCCGCGCTGACCACGGCCCTGCGGCCGAACACTCCGCGCCAAGAGCATCCGTTCCGTATCTCCCCCTGCCCACGACCAAGCGGATAGCCATCCGGTTGATAACGTGACCCCATCAATCGGATACCTATCCGATTCCTGTGGTGTCATGGCGGAGGGCGGACCTGATGGAACAGCGTGCGGTGGTCACGGCGGGGACCGGAGGAATCGGCCTGGAGACCGCGATGGGGCTGGCGGCGTACGGGCTCGCCGTCACCGTGGTCGGCCGTGACGCCGAACGGGGCGCCCGCGCCGTCGAGCGGATCGCCACGGTCGCGACCGGAGGCGAGCCACGGTTCATAGCGGCCGACCTGGCATCACTCGGCGACGTCCGGGAACTCGCCGCCCGGCTGGCGGCAGAAGGGCCGCTGAAGGTCCTGGTCAACAACGTGGGCGCGATGCTCGCGGACCGGCAGCACACCGTCGACGGGATCGAGGCGACGTTCGTCCTCAACCACCTCTCGCCCTACCTGCTGACCGAACTGCTGCTCGACCAGCTCCGGGCCGACGGGCCCAGCCGGATCGTGAACGTCAGCTCCTCGGCGGTCCGCGCCGCCAAGCGCTCCTTCGAGGACGTCGAGCCGCCGGGCGGCTACTACGCGTTCCACTGGTACGGCCGGGCCAAGCTCGCCAACCTCGCGTACACCCTGGACCTGGCCCAGCGTCTGCGCGGCAGCGGTATCAGCGTCTTCGCGGCCGACCCCGGCGGCGCCGCCACCGACATGACCAACGGCACCATGAGGTCACCGAAGATCGTCTCTCCCGCGCTGCGCCCGCTGTGGCCGCTGGTCCGGCGGCTCTTCGCACGCTCCACCGCCGGCCCTGCCTCCACGGCCGCCCGGTCGTCCATAGCCGCCGCCACCGACGCCTCACTCGACGGGCGGACCGGCCTCGTCATCGGCCCCCGGGCCACCCCCGTACCCGCCTTCCGTGCGAGCACCACGCCCCGGACGGTCGACAACGTGCTCAGGCTCAGCCGGCGACTGGCACCCGTCGAACACGAGCCGATGACCGGGTGAGCCCACGCCGGCTCCGGACGAGGACGGCGGCGGCGGTCGCGGTCGCGGCGGCAAGGGTGGCGGTGGTGGCTCGGCCCTCCAAGTAGGCGGGTACGGCCAGAATCCGGCGGTTGTCGTCCTCGGACGGTTCGAGTCCGAGCTTGGTGAAGATGTGGTGGCTGTGCTTGCTGACGGTCTTCTCACTGACGAACATCCGGCCCGCGACGGCCAGTTCCCGACCGCCGGTACGGGCTCGGCCTGGAGCAGGTGTCCACCCCCCGCGGCACCGTCTGGGGCCACAGCGGCCAGGCCCCCGGCTACTCCGGCGAGGACCACACCGACGCCACCGGCCGCCGCACGGTCTCGGTCTTCACCACGACCATCTTCGGCATCGCCACCCCGAAGGCCGCCGCCGCCCATCAGGCCCTGGTGAACGCCGCGGTCTGCGCCATGCTCGACAAGCCGGTCCCCACCACGTCCGCGTCCGCGTCGTCCGGCTCCTGAGCCCCCACGCAGCCGCCCTCGCGCACACATTGACATGCCCACCACGAAAAACCTCCTCGGCCCGCGTTTCCGCAGGTCAGAGGAGGTATGGAGAGTGGAGCCTAGGGGAGTCGAACCCCTGACATCTGCCATGCAAAGACAGCGCTCTACCAACTGAGCTAAGGCCCCGGGGACGGGCAGGTACGCCGACCAGCAGAGATCGGCTCTCCCATCACCGGGCACCAGAGTACCGGGTGTACCCGGGGATCCCGCAAAACGATTGGGGCTCCCCGTGCGCGACCACGCTCCGTAAGATGCCCCACGAGGTTCGCAGCAGTGAAGCTGCCGCATTGGGGAAGCGATGGGGAGACGCGCATGGATGCCGCACAGCAGGAATCGACTGCCAGAGCCAGAGAGCTTCAGAGAAGCTGGTACGGAGAGCCGCTGGGGGCGCTCTTCCGCCGGCTCATCGACGATCTGGGGCTGAACCAGGCGCGGCTCGCGGCCGTGCTGGGGCTGTCGGCGCCGATGCTCTCGCAGTTGATGAGCGGCCAGCGCGCGAAGATCGGCAACCCCGCGGTCGTCCAGCGCGTGCAGGCGCTGCAGGATCTGGCGGGCCAGGTGGCGGACGGCAGCGTCAGCGCCGGGGAGGCCACCGACCGGATGGAGGAGATCAAGAAGTCCCAGGGGGGCTCCGTCCTGACGGGTACCAGCCAGACGACGAACAGCTCGGGCGCGCCCACCGTGCGCCGGGTGGTGCGGGAGATCCAGTCCCTGCTCCGGTCGGTCGCCGCGGCCGGCGACATCATAGACGCGGCGGACGCCCTCGCCCCGACCCAGCCCGAACTGGCAGAGTTCCTCAGGGTCTACGGTGCCGGGCGCACCGCCGACGCGGTCGCCCACTACGAGGCGCACCAGAACTAGATCGACAGCCAACAAGCGGCAAGCGGTACGGGCAGGGCGGGGCGGATGTCCGCCGGATACGACGACGGGGAGCGAGTGCGGCGCCATGGGTGAGGTCTTCGCGGGGCGGTACGAGCTGATCGACCCGATCGGCCGCGGCGGTGTGGGCGCCGTCTGGCGCGCCTGGGACCACCGGCGCCGCCGTTACGTGGCCGCGAAGGTCCTCCAGCAGAGCGACGCGCACACCCTGCTGCGGTTCGTCCGCGAGCAGGCGCTGCGGATCGATCATCCCCATGTCCTCGCCCCGGCGAGCTGGGCGGCGGACGACGACAAGGTCCTTTTCACCATGGACCTGGTGACCGGCGGCTCGCTGGCGCACGTCATCGGCGACTACGGCCCGCTGCCTCCCCGCTTCGTCTGCACCCTGCTCGATCAGCTGCTCGCCGGTCTGGCCGCGGTGCACGCGGAGGGGGTCGTGCACCGCGACATCAAACCCGCCAACATCCTGCTGGACGCGACCGGAACGGCGCGGCCGCACCTGCGCCTCTCCGACTTCGGCATCTCCATGCGCAAGGGGGAGCCGCGGCTGACGGAGACCAACTACGTGGTGGGAACGCCCGGTTACTTCGCGCCCGAGCAGTTGATGGGCGCGGAGCCCGACTTCCCCGCCGATCTCTTCGCGGTGGGCCTCGTCGCGCTCTATCTGTTGCAGGGTCAGAAACCCGACTCCAAGGCGCTCGTCGAGCACTTCGTGGCACACGGCACCCCGGGGGCGCCGCAGGGCATCCCGGAGCCGCTGTGGCAGGTCCTGGCGGGGCTCGTCCAGCCGGACCCGGACGCCAGGTTCCGTACGGCCACGGGGGCGCGCAAGGCGCTGACGACGGCCGTGGATCTGCTCCCCGAGGCCGGGGAGGACGAGGAGCCGGTCGAGATCTTCGACCAGATCGGTCCGCTGCCCCCGGGGTTCGGCCCCTCCGGCCCCGTCAAGCAGTCCGAGCCCGCTCCCGAACAGAAGCCCGCACCCGCGCTCACCCCGAAGCCGGAACCGGAAGCCGAGCCCGTTCCGGCACCGGCACCCGTGCCGGAACCCTCCGCCGCGCCCTCCCCCACGCCCCCGCCCACCTCCATGTCGGAGACCGGCAGTTTCCATCTCCCCCCACCGCCGGTCCGGCCGCAGGAACCTCAGCCTCAACCCCACCTCCAGCCCCACCAGCCCCAGGGTCAGCCCCAGCCGTACCCCTCCGCGGCCGAGCTGGCCCACGCACAGGCGCAGACCGCCGCTGTACGGCAGGACCACAGCCTCACGCGTCCGTACACCGCCCAGAGCCCGCAGGCCCCTCTCGCGGGGGCCTCCCTGCCCCAGCAGGCCCCGCCGCCGCAGCCGGCGCACCGTACCGTCGCCCGCCACGCGCCCCCCAGGCGTCCGGGACCGCCCCCGAAGGTGACGGTCCCGGTCCTGCTGCTGGCGCTGGCCTGTTTCGCGGTCGGCTTCTGGGCGCTCACCCAGGTCGGACAGGGCTGACAGATCTGACAGGTCCGCCAGGCCCGACGGACCAGGCCGTCCTGGACCCGCCCGTCACGGACCCGCTACGCCGCCGCCCCGCCGCGCGAGCAGCGTCCACACGCCGAGCCCGAGCACCAGCACCGTGCCCGTGCCGATCCCGCCCGCCGCGACCAGCACCATCGTGTCGCTCCGCGCCTCGTCCGGCGGCGCCTGCCCGGCCGAGGCCGCGTCCCGGTCGTCCTCGGTCACGGCGAACAGCCCGGCCGGCCCGTCGTACCCCGGTCCTGCCTTCGGCGTGCCCTTGACGTCGACCCGCAGCGTCAGCCCGTACGGCTTCTCCCCGAACGTCTTGCCGACCTCCGGGCTGAGGCTGATCCGCAGGTAGTACCAGCCCGCGAACCGCATGTCCTGGTCGCCGGAGCGGTAGCCGAAGCGGTTCTCGTACGCCACCGGCGGCAGCGGGTCGAGGGCCGCCGTCTTCTGCTTGCCGTCGTACGAGACCGAACTGCTGCCGTCCACGAACCCGAGCGCCGGGTTGTACAGCGACACCCCGAGCGCGCCGCTCACGAACCCGTCCCCCTCCGAGCTGCCGAGGTCGGCGCTGGCGAAGAGCTGCTGCCCCCAGTCGACGGGCACCCGGTAGAAGAGCGAGGCCCCCGGCTCGATCTTCGTCGTCCACTCGCCCGACTCCAGCCCCTTGGCGTCGGTGAAACCGTTGCCGCCCGCCCGCTCGCGCACGGCGCCCGCGACCGGCTCGGGGGAGGCACTCGGCCACTGCGAGGGCGCCTGGGTCGGCCCGGTCGCCTTGAGCCCCGGCTCGGAGACATGGCGGATCTCCAGCTCCCACGGCGCGGCCGAGGAGGTCTCCTCGCTGGTCCGCTCGATGACGACGTAGTACGGCCCCGACTCCTGGCAGGTGGACGAGCCCTCCTTGAGCACCCGGTAGGCGTAGGCGGCGAGCGGCCGGGCGAACTCCCCCTGCGTACCGAAGTTCGAGTAGTTCGAACTGCAGTCGGTGCCCTCGCGGTTCTGGAGCGACACCTCGATCTTGTCCCCGAAGGCGACCTTCGTACCGGGCTCGGGCACGGCCACCGCGGAGACGTAGTCGCTCGTGCTCTTCGTCAGGTCGAGCCGGTAGACGCGTTTCTCGCCCGGCTTGATCGCGTCGCGGTAGACGGCGCCGGTCTCCAGCGTCCGCGCCTCGCTCGTGGTCGTCGCGCCGGTGATCTGCCGCGCACCGGGCTCGAAGGCGTACGGGGCAGGGCCGCCCGCCGCCCAGGCCTGCCCCGGCAGCGCCAGAGCCGCGCTCACGGCCGCCGCCACACACATCACCGATGTCGCGGCCGACGCCACCCGGCCCCTGCTGCGCTGCCCGTTCACGCGCTCGTCCCCCTGCCTCTGCCCGCTGCCACGTTCCGTCCGCGTTCCGTCCCGCGGGTCCATCCTGCCCCGGCGGCCGTACCGCTGTCTGCCCGGGCAGCACGAAGCCCCGGCCGCTCAGCGACCGGGGCTCGCATCAGGACTGCTGCGTCTCACACACCCGAACCTGCGGGCACGGAGTCGGTCGCCTCCGTCCACAGATCCTGCTCGGCGCGGTCCGCCTGGATCTGGCGGTACACGAGGAGCCCGCCGATGGCAGCCAGTGCGACCAAGAGAAGCTTCTTCACCGCGCGACCTCGTCTTTCCTTGACGTAGGGGACTTCTGGCGCCCGACTATACACACCGATCGATATCGATCGGTGACCTGTCCGCACCCCAACTCCGCCTTCGCCAGGGCCGGACACCGACAGTAAAAGAACGGAAGAAGCGGGTGACGAACCGCGTAACGAATCGCGCAATGCGATCGGCCCGTACGGAGTGATCCGTACGGGCCGATACTCGCGGTGGGGCTAACAGGATTTGAACCTGTGGCCTCATCCTTATCAGGGATGCGCTCTAACCAACTGAGCTATAGCCCCGCGCTGCCCCTGAAGATTAGCGCACTTCAGGGCCAGCCCCAAAATCGATACCCGGTCCTCACTCGTCCTCGGCGAGCGTCAGCTCGACGCCGCCCACGAAGCCTGCGGAGAGGTTGTAGATGAAGGCCCCGAGCGTGGCCAGCGCGGTCGCCAGCACCACGTCGATCACCGCGATGACCGACGTGAAGACGAGCACCCGCGGCAGCGACAGGAACGACTGGAGATCGAACCCGTTGCTCTCGTTGGACCCGGTGGCCTCACTGATCGTCCCGCCGACGGTCGAGAAGACGCCCATGGCGTCCATGACCATCCACAGCACCGCCGCCGCCACGATCGTGCAGACGCCGAGCGCGATGGAGAGCAGGAAGCTGACCTTCATCACCGACCACGGGTCGGCCTTGGAAACCCGCAGCCGCGCCTTGCGCGTCCGGGGCGTGGTCCGTGCGCCCGTCCTCGGCAGGCGCACCGCCGAGGCAGCGGCGGGTCCCGTCGTCGGTGCGGCGGATCCGCCGCCCCCGGCTGTCCCGGTGGCGGAAGGGGCAGATGTCACGGAAGCTCCCTGTTGGCCCTGCTGTCCGGCCGGCTTGGATCCCTGTCCGGCTTGAGTGGCTCCGCCGCCGGGAGAGGGATACGCCTGCGGCGGGTGGTACGGCTGAGCGGCCGGCTGCGGCTGCCCAGCGCCATAGGTCTCGTACGGGGGCTTGTTCCCCCGGGTGTCGGTCACCGTAACCCCCTGGGAGTCCGTGGCAGGGCCACGGGCACCGTTCGCTCCGGAAGCGGCCGATCCGGCGCCCGTGGCTCCACTCACGCTTACTCCTCGTGCTCCCCGGCCGGAGGCTTGCTGCCTCCGGCGACCTCGGCCGTACCGGCCTCGTCGGTCCCCGGGTCATCGGTCCCGTCGACCTCTTCAGCCTCACGGCCCGCCTCGGCATTGCGCGCGATGCCCACGACGGCATCACGCTTGCCCAGGTTGATCAGTTGGACGCCCATGGTGTCACGGCCCGTCTCCCTGACTTCGCTGACTCGCGTGCGAATCACACCACCGCCGAGAGTGATGGCAAGGATCTCATCACTCTCCTCGACCACCAACGCGCCGACGAGCGACCCGCGGTCCTCCACAATCTTGGCGGCCTTGATACCGAGGCCGCCACGGCCCTGGACGCGATACTCGTCAACCGCGGTCCGCTTCGCGTATCCGCCGTCCGTGGCAGTGAAGACGAACGTACCGGGCCGGACGACATTCATCGAGAGGAGCTCGTCGCCCTCACGGAAACTCATCCCCTTGACCCCGGACGTGGCACGGCCCATCGGGCGCAGCGCGTCGTCCGTCGCGGTGAACCGGATCGACTGCGCCTTCCTGCTGATGAGCAGCAGATCGTCCTCCGCCGACACCAGCTCGGCGCCGATCAGCTCGTCGTCCGCGCCCGTGTCGGTCTCGCGCAGGTTGATCGCGATGACACCGCCCGACCGCGGAGAGTCGTAATCCTTGAGCGGGGTCTTCTTGACCAGTCCCGCCTTTGTTGCGAGAACGAGATACGGAACGGCCTCGTAATCGCGGATCGCGAGGATCTCCGCGATCTGCTCGTCCGGCTGGAAAGCGAGCAGATTGGCCACATGCTGGCCCCGCGCGTCCCGGCCGGCGTCCGGCAGTTCGTACGCCTTGGCCCGGTAGACCCGGCCCTTGTTCGTGAAGAACAGCAGCCAGTGGTGGGTCGTGGAGACGAAGAAGTGGTCGACGATGTCGTCTTCCTTGAGCTTCGTCCCGCGGACGCCCTTGCCGCCGCGCTTCTGCGAGCGGTAGTCGTCCGTCTTCGTACGCTTCACATAGCCGCCCCGCGTGATGGTGACGACGATGTCCTCCTCGGCGATCAAGTCCTCCATGGACATGTCACCGTCGAAGGGAACCAGCTTGGAACGCCGGTCGTCGCCGAACTTGTCGACGATGACGGCCAGTTCCTCGCGGACGATGGTGCGCTGCTTCTCCGGCGAGGCCAGGATCGCGTTGTACTCGTTGATCTTCGCCTGCAGCTCGTCGTGCTCCGCGACGATCTTCTGCCGCTCCAGGGCCGCCAGTCGGCGGAGCTGCATCTCCAGGATCGCGTTCGCCTGGATCTCGTCGATCGTGAGCAGCCCCATCAGGCCCTCACGCGCGATCTCGACCGTGTCGCTGCGCCGGATCAGCGCGATGACCTCGTCGATCGCGTCCAGCGCCTTGAGCAGACCGCGCAGGATGTGCGCCCGCTCCTCCGCCTTGCGCAGCCGGAAGCGCGTCCGCCGGACGATGACCTCGATCTGGTGCGCCACCCAGTGCCGGATGAACGCGTCCAGCGACAGCGTGCGCGGCACCCCGTCCACCAGCGCGAGCATGTTCGCGCTGAAGTTGGACTGGAGGTCGGTGTGCTTGTACAGGTTGTTCAGGACGACCTTGGCGACCGCGTCCCGCTTGAGGACGACGACCAGGCGCTGTCCCGTACGGGAGGACGTCTCGTCGCGGACATCGGCGATCCCGCCGATCTTTCCGTCCTTGACCAGGTCGGCAATCTTCTGAGCGAGATTGTCCGGGTTGGTCTGGTACGGCAGCTCCGTGACCACCAGGCACTGGCGGTTCTGGATCTCCTCGACCTCGACCACCGCGCGCATCGTGATCGAGCCGCGGCCCGTACGGTACGCCTCCTCGATGCCCTTACGGCCCACGACCAGCGCGCCCGACGGGAAGTCGGGCCCCTTGATCCGCTCGATCAGCGCGTCCAGCAGCTCCTCGTGCGAAGCGTCCGGGTGCTCCAGCGCCCACATCGCACCCGCCGCGACCTCCCGCAGATTGTGCGGCGGGATGTTCGTGGCCATACCGACGGCGATACCCGCCGAACCGTTGATCAGAAGGTTCGGGAACCGCGCCGGCAGCACCGTCGGCTCCTGGTTGCGGCCGTCGTAGTTGTCCGTGAAGTCGACGGTCTCCTCGTCGATGTCCCGGAGCATCTCCATCGACAGCGGCATCAGCTTGCACTCGGTGTACCGCATGGCGGCGGCCGGGTCGTTGCCCGGTGAACCGAAGTTGCCGTTGGAGTCCACCAGCGGCATCCGCATCGACCACGGCTGCGCCAGGCGGACCAGCGCGTCGTAGATCGAGGAGTCGCCGTGCGGGTGGTACGTACCCATCACGTCACCGACGACGCGGGCGCACTTGTAGAAGCCCTTCTCGGGCCGGTAACCGCCGTCGTACATCGCGTACAGCACACGCCGGTGCACGGGCTTGAGGCCGTCCCGTACGTCCGGCAGCGCGCGCGACACGATGACGGACATCGCGTAGTCGAGGTACGAGCGCTGCATCTCCGTTTCGAGCCCCACGGGCTCTACGCGCATCGCCAGACCCTCGACCGCCTCGACCGCCTCCTGGATCACAGGGGTACCGGGGGTGCCGGGGACTCCGGAGTTCTCCGAGCCGTCGGCGTTGTCAGGTGTTGCGGGGGTGTTCTCGTCGGCCATCGCTGGTCGGTGTTCCTTTCTGCCTTGTCGAATCCGTCAGCGGTGACCGACTAGATGTCGAGGAAGCGGACGTCCTTGGCATTGCGCTGGATGAAGGACCGCCGCGCCTCGACGTCCTCGCCCATCAGCACCGAGAACAGATCGTCGGCCTGGGCCGCGTCGTCCAGCGTGACCTGGCCGAGCACCCGGTGGTCGACGTCCATCGTGGTGATCCGCAGCTCCTCGGCGTTCATCTCGCCCAGACCCTTGAAGCGCTGGATCGAGTCCTCCTTGATCCGCTTCCCGTTCTGCTTGCCCAGCTCGACCAGCGCGTCGCGCTCCCGGTCGGAGTAGGCGTACTCGAAGTCGTCCCGGCCCCACTTGATCTTGTAGAGCGGCGGGCGGGAGAGATAGACGTGCCCGGCCTCGACCAGCGGACGCATGAAGCGGAACAGGAACGTCAGCAGCAGCGTGTTGATGTGCTGACCGTCGACGTCGGCGTCCGCCATCAGAATGATCTTGTGATAGCGGAGCTTCTCGATGTCGAAGTCCTCGTGCACCCCCGTGCCGAACGCCGAGATCAGCGCCTGCACCTCGGTGTTCTGGAGGATCTTGTCGATCCGCGCCTTCTCGACGTTCAGGATCTTGCCGCGGATCGGCAGGATCGCCTGGTACATCGGGTTACGGCCCGACTTCGCCGAACCGCCGGCGGAGTCACCCTCGACGATGAAGATCTCGCACTTCGACGGGTCGTTCGACTGGCAGTCGCTCAGCTTGCCCGGCAGGGACGCGCTCTCCAGCAGCCCCTTGCGACGGGTCAGATCCCGCGCCTTACGGGCCGCGACCCGGGCCGTCGCGGCCTGGATCGACTTGCGGATGATGTCCGCGGCCTCGTTCGGATTACGGTCGAACCAGTCCGTCAGGTGCTCGTGCACGATCTTCTGGACGAAGGTCTTCGCCTCCGTGTTGCCCAGCTTCGTCTTCGTCTGCCCCTCGAACTGCGGCTCGCCCAGCTTCACCGAGATGATCGCGGTCAGACCCTCGCGGATGTCCTCGCCCGCCAGGTTGTCGTCCTTCTCCCGCAGGAACTTCTTCTCGCGCGCGTAGCGGTTGACCAGACCGGTCATCGCCGCGCGGAAGCCCTCCTCGTGCGTACCGCCCTCATGCGTGTGGATCGTGTTCGCGAAGGAGTACACACCCTCGCTGTACTGCGCGTTCCACTGCATCGCGATCTCGACCGAGAGCAGCCTCTCCTTGTCCTCGGCCTCGATGTCGATGACCGTCGGATGGATCAGCTCGCCCTTGCGCGAGTTCAGGTACTTCACGAAGTCGACGATGCCGCCCTCGTAGAAGTACGTCACCGAACGGGCCGGCGGCTCCTCGTCGGGGCTCTCCACCGCGTCCGTACCCGCGACGTCCGCGCCCACGACGGCCTTCGCCGACGCGCGCTCGTCCGTCAGCTTCAGCGTCAGGCCCTTGTTGAGGAAGGCCATCTCCTGGAAGCGCCGCGACAGCGTCTCGAAGGAGTAGTCCGTCGTCTCGAAGACATCCGCGTCGGCCCAGAACGTCACCGTCGTACCGGTCTCGGTCGTCGCCTCGTTACGGGCCAGCGGCGCCGTCGGCACACCGAGCTTGTAATCCTGCGTCCAGCGGTAGCCGTCCGTCTTGACCTCGACCGCGACCTTCGACGACAGCGCGTTGACGACGGAGACGCCCACGCCGTGCAGACCACCGGAGACGGCGTACCCGCCGCCGCCGAACTTGCCGCCCGCGTGCAGCACCGTCAGGACGACCTCGACGGCCGGCTTGTTCTCCGACGGGACGATGCCCACCGGGATCCCACGGCCGTTGTCGATCACCCGGACCCCGCCGTCGGCGAGGATCGTGACATCGATGGAGTCGGCGTAGCCGGCCATCGCCTCGTCGACCGCGTTGTCGACGACTTCCTGTACAAGGTGGTGAAGCCCGCGCTCACCGGTCGAGCCGATGTACATGCCGGGCCGCTTGCGGACCGCGTCCAGGCCCTCGAGGACGGTGATGGCACTGGCGTCGTACGCGGCGGTCACCTCGCCGTGCTCGCCAGTGGCGACGGACGAGGTCTTCTCATTGGGGTTGCCGGAATCGGCCACGAAGCGCCCTTTCTGGCACAGCACAGGCCGTCTTCCGAGCAAGCGGGAGCGGCTGCGTCGTTCGGCTTGTGTCAGCATCTGTTGACAGTCCCCCGCAAGCAGCGCGGGATTTTCCATCAGTCTACCGGTAGCGCCGACCCGAATGGGGGTTTGCCGGTACCTGAGTCCGCATGTGCCGCCCTGGATGAGCAGCCTCCGACTCCCCATATTCAGGAAGGGGCTCCAAGAGGCTCACACAGGCGTTGAGCGCTTCGGCCTGTCAACCTCCCGCTACGGTGAGGGACACCTCAATCTCCCCACACGCCCTCCCAGGTCACAGCGCCCTCGGGCGGTACGGAACGGGACGAGCCGTCCCCGGTGAGAAGGACGGCTCGTGAGGAGGAACGGTGCCGCGCACGGGCACCGGGAACGTGGGGGGGGTACGGGTACGGGGACGTACGGGAGCGGGGGAGTACGAGGAAAGCGGAGCTGAGGAAAGGGGGTGGGCGAGGCGTGGGCGCCCCGGGCACCCCGGGCGTCGTCGGCGTCCCGGCCGCCCCGGCCGCCCGGCCGTCTCAGCCGTAGGTGTCGCCGGGCCCCGTGCTCCCCGGCGCCCGGAGGCGGCCGTACCGCTGCGGCGGACCTCCCGGCCCCAGCACCTTGATCATCCGGACCGTGCCCTGCCCCAGGTCCTCGTTCAGCCGGGCCACCAGGCGCGGCGCCAGCAGCCGGAGCTGCGTCGCCCACACCGTCGAATCGCACTGCACGGTCAGCACCCGCGCGTCCTCGGCATCGTCGTAACGCTGCGGCACACAGTGCTTCGCCAGGTCCTCACCGACGATCTGCGGCCAGCGGCCCATTACTCCGCCCACGGCGGCCGGGGTCTCCCAGCCCCGCTCCATGATCAGCCGGCTGATCGCCGCACCCAGCGGCAGCGGATCGCGCCCGTCGGCCCGCGCACCCGAGCGCAGCCCACCGCCCCGCCTGGCCTGTTTCTTCTGCTGTACGGCATTCCCCCGGGCGCGGGCCTGCTCCTTCGCCGCCCGCAGCGCGACCCGGGCCAGATCCACCCCGGACGGCTCGGGCCCCGACGCCGACGCCGACGACGCGGCTGACGACACGGCCGACGACTGACCGGCCCCCGTCCCTGCGCCCGACCCCGGTGTTCCCGGGATCCCCGGCATTCCCGGCAGACTCATACGCGCTCCACCGCACCCTCGGCCACCGCGAACCGCGCCCCGGCCAGCACACCCGGCACATCGTCGTCCACCGCCGCCGTCACCAGCACCTGCTCCCCCGGAACCACCAGCTCCGCCAGCCGCTCCCGCCGCCGCGCGTCCAGCTCGGCGAACACGTCGTCCAGCACCAGCACCGGCTCATTGCCCTCGGCGCGCAGCAGATCGTACGAGGCCAGCCGCAGCGCCAGCGCGTACGACCAGGACTCGCCGTGGCTCGCGTACCCCTTCGCCGGCAGCCGGCCCAGCTTCAGCACCAGATCGTCCCGGTGCGGCCCGACCAGCGTCACGCCCCGCTCGATCTCCTGCTTGCGCACCTCGGCCAGGGCCGCCAGCAGATGCACGTACAGCTCGTCGCGCGAGGACCCGGCGCCCGGCTCGCCCGGCCCCGGGGAGCCCGCGGCCTCGTCACCGCCGGGACCACCGGCGGAGGAACGGTACTCCAGCGTCACCGGACCGCCGCCCGGCGCCAACTGCTCGTACGCCTTGTCCGCCAGCGGCTGGATCGTCGCTATCAGATCGACCCGCTGCGCCAGCAACTCCGCCCCGGCGCGCGCGAGGTGCTGGTCCCAGACATCCAGCGTGGACAGGTCCATGCCACGCCCACCGTGCCGCCGTGCCATCGCCGCCGACTTCAGCAGCGTGTTCCGCTGCCGGAGCACCCGGTCGTAGTCGGACCGCACCCCCGCCATCCGCGGTGACCGCGCGGTGATCAGCTCGTCCAGGAACCGGCGGCGCTCGCCCGGATCGCCCTTCACCAGCGCCAGATCCTCCGGCGCGAACAGCACCGTCCGTACGATCCCCACCACGTCACGCGGCTTGACCTGCGACGACCGGTTGATACGGGCCCGATTGGCCCGGCCAGGGTTCAGCTCAAGCTCCACGAGCTGCGAGCGCTCGCCCTGCGTGACCGCCGCGCGGATCACCGCGCGCTCCGCGCCCATCCGCACCAGGGGCGCGTCCGACGAGACCCGGTGGCTGCCGAGCGTCGCCAGATAGCCGACCGCCTCGACCAGATTCGTCTTGCCCTGCCCGTTCGCCCCCACGAACGAGGTGACGCCCGGGTCGAGGGGCACCTCCACCCGGGCGTACGACCGGAAGTCGGCCAGCGACAGATGCGTCACATGCATGGCTGTGCGCGGACCTCCCCGGATGTCACTTACTTGTCGTCGGCCGACTCGACGGCGTGGCCGCCGAACTGGTTGCGCAGCGCCGCGACCATCTTCATCTGCGGCGAGTCCTCCTGGCGCGAGGCGAACCGCGCGAAGAGCGACGCGGTGATCGCGGGCAGCGGCACCGCGTGGTTGATGGCCGCCTCGACCGTCCACCGGCCCTCGCCCGAGTCCTCCGCGTACCCCCGGAGCTGGTCCAGGTGCTCGTCCTGGTCCAGCGCGTTGACCGCCAGGTCCAGCAGCCAGGAGCGGATGACCGTCCCCTCCTGCCAGGAGCGGAAGACCTCACGGACATCGGTGACCGAGTCGACCTTCTCCAGCAGCTCCCAGCCCTCGGCGTACGCCTGCATCATGGCGTACTCGATGCCGTTGTGGACCATCTTGGCGAAGTGGCCCGCGCCGACCTTGCCGGCGTGCACCGAGCCGAAGTTCCCCTCGGGCTTGAGCGCGTCGAAGACCGGCTCGACCTTCGCCACATGCTCCGGGTCGCCGCCGTACATCAGCGCATAGCCGTTGTCGAGGCCCCAGACACCGCCGGAGACACCGCAGTCGAGGAAGCCGATGCCCTTGATACCCAGCTCGACCGCGTGCTTCTCGTCGTCGGTCCAGCGGGAGTTCCCGCCATCGACCACGACATCACCGGGGGACAGCAGCTCGGCCAGCTCGTCGATCGTCGCCTGGGTCGCGGCACCCGCGGGGACCATCACCCACACCACGCGCGGACCCTTGAGCTTGTCCACCAGCTCCTTCAGGCTGTGGACATCCGCGAGGTCCGGATTGCGGTCGTATCCGATGACGGTGTGGCCGGCGCGGCGGATGCGCTCGCGCATGTTGCCGCCCATCTTGCCGAGACCCACAAGACCGAGCTCCATCAGGCGTTCCTTAAGCGTTGAGGCGATTCGTACCCGGGTCCGAGCCTACGCCCGGACCTGGGTACTCACCTGTGGGGTCAGCCGCTCAGGCGTACCGGCATGATCAGGTACTTGTACGCCTCGTCCGCCTCCGCGTCGACGGCCGGGCGGCCGCTGAGCAGCGCCGGCTTCGTGGACGTCGTGAAGGAGAGCTGGGCCACCGGGGAGTCGATCGCGCTCAGGCCGTCCAGCAGGAAGGTCGGGTTGAAGGCGATCGAGATGTCGTCGCCGTCGAGCTGCGCGTCGACCCGCTCCACAGCCTGTGCGTCGTCGCTGGAACCGGCCTCCAGGATGAGAACGCCCTGCTCGAAGCTGAGCCGTACGGGGGTGTTCCGCTCCGCGACCAGGGCCACGCGCTTGACGGCCTCGACGAACGGGGCGGTCTCGATCACCGCGACCGAGTTGAACTCGGTCGGGAAGAGCGTGCGGTACTTGGGCAGATCGCCTTCGAGAAGGCGGGTCGTCGTCCGCCGCCCGGCGCCCTCGAAGCCGATCAGACCCTCGCCCGCGCCGGAGCCGGAGAGCGCCAGCGTGACCGTGTCGCCGTTGGTGAGCGCCTTGGCGGTGTCCAGCAGCGTCTTGGCGGGCACCAGGGCGACCGCGGAGATGTCCGGCGACTCCGGCTTCCACAGGAACTCGCGGACCGCGAAGCGGTATCGGTCGGTCGAGGCCAGGGTGACCGTGTCGCCCTCGATCTCGATCCTTACGCCGGTGAGGACGGGCAGCGTGTCGTCCCGGCCCGCGGCGATGGCCACCTGGGAGGCGGCGGAGGCGAAGACCTCACCGGGGACGGTGCCGGTGGCGGTCGGCATCTGCGGCAGCGCCGGGTACTCCTCCACAGGCAGTGTGTGGAGCGTGAAGCGCGAGGAGCCGCAGACCACGGTCGCCCGTACACCGTCTGTGGAGATCTCCACCGGCCGGTTGGGCAGGGCACGGCAGATGTCGGCGAGCAGCCGGCCGGAGACGAGGACGGTGCCGTCCTCCTCCACCTCCGCGTCCACCGAGACCCGCGCCGAGACCTCGTAGTCGAAGCTGGAGAAGCTGAGCGCGCCGTCCTCCGCCTTCAGCAGAAGGCCCGCGAGCACCGGCGCCGGCGGACGGGCCGGAAGGCTACGGGCCACCCAGGCCACCGCCTCCGCGAGTACATCGCGCTCCACCCGGATCTTCACCGGAACCGCCTCCTGCTGTTGCTCGCTCGCCCTGCTGGCCTTCGTCGTCGGCTGGGATGCCGGGGACCAGTCTGACGTACGGCACCGACACTCGGTGCTGCCGCGGGTCAAGTCGAGGCGAGACGTTCCGGATGGCCGCCCGCGAAGTTGTGCACAGGCCCTGCTTCGAAACGGACTCCTGGCTAACTCTCAGGGGTAGTAGTAGTAGGCCCTGTGGAAACCGTGGATAACGCCGTATGCGCAGGTCAAGCCCGTTTTTTTATCCACCGGGCTTGTGGGTGGAGCCGTGGAGAACTCGGCTCTTCTGTGGACGGCGGAAAGTTCTGCACACTCCATGCACAGGACACCGTGACTTCTCCCCAGCCGCGTCCCCAGTTTTACCCAGGTTCCCCACAGCCCAACCGACCTCCTTGGTGTGACGCCTTTCACTCGACTCAGCGATCCCCGGTGTTTTGTTGCCGAACAGTGGACAGGGCTGTGGAGAAGCTGTGGGCGACGGCGGCCTGCCTGTGGGCCGCCGGTGGACAAGATCCCGGACGCCCTGTGGACGAGTTTTCCGTCCACAGGCTGTGGAGCGGCGTCAACCACAAATCCACACCCCCTTGACCTGGACCGATGTCCGGCCGGTGGCCTGCCCTGTGGACACGATCGGGACAACTCCTGGGTCCCCAGCCTGTGGACGGAAGATTCTGCCCGAATCTGTGGAGAAGGCCTCCGCGCCGCCGCGTATTCGAACAGCGAGGACGGCCGGTGACGCGCCGAAGGGGGCGTCGCGCGCCCTCCGGGACGGCGAAAGGGCGCCCGGGACCGTGTCGGACGGGGTCTCGGACGCCCTCGTGAGCGCCGTCAGGCCGCGCTGCCGCCGTCGGACGGCTCCCGCCTTTCGACAGCTCTCGCCTTCAGGCCGCTCCTGCTCTCGGGCCGCTCTCGCTCTCAGCCGTTCTTGATGCGGTTGGTGAGTTCGGTCACCTGGTTGTAGATGGAGCGGCGCTCGGCCATCAGCGCGCGGATCTTCCGGTCCGCGTGCATGACCGTCGTGTGGTCGCGTCCGCCGAACTGGGCGCCGATCTTCGGCAGCGAGAGATCGGTCAGCTCGCGGCAGAGGTACATCGCGATCTGGCGCGCCGTCACCAGCACCCGGCTCCGCGAGGAGCCGCAGAGGTCGTCCACCGACAGCCCGAAGTAGTCGGCGGTCGCCGCCATGATGTTGGTCGCGGTGATCTCCGGGGCCGCGTCCTCGCTGCCGGGGATCAGGTCCTTCAGCACGATCTCGGTGAGCCCGAGATCCACCGGCTGCCGGTTGAGCGAGGCGAACGCCGTGACCCGGATGAGAGCGCCCTCCAGCTCGCGGATGTTGCGCGAGATCCGCGAGGCGATGAACTCCAGCACCTCGGGCGGCGCGTTGAGCTGCTCCTGGACCGCCTTCTTGCGGAGGATCGCGATACGGGTCTCCAGCTCCGGCGGCTGGACGTCCGTGGTCAGCCCCCACTCGAAGCGGTTGCGCAGCCGGTCCTCCAGCGTGATCAGTTGCTTGGGGGGCCGGTCCGAGGAGAGCACGATCTGCTTGTTGGCGTTGTGGAGCGTGTTGAACGTGTGGAAGAACTCCTCCTGCGTGGACTCCTTGGACGCCAGGAACTGGATGTCGTCGACCAGGAGGATGTCGACATCGCGGTACCGCTTGCGGAAGGTGTCGCCCTTGCCGTCCCGGATCGAGTTGATGAACTCGTTCGTGAACTCCTCGGAGCTGACGTAGCGCACCCGCGTACCGGGGTAGAGGCTGCGCGCGTAGTGCCCGATGGCGTGGAGCAGGTGGGTCTTGCCGAGCCCGGACTCGCCGTAGATGAAGAGCGGGTTGTACGCCTTGGCCGGCGCCTCGGCGACGGCGACCGCCGCCGCGTGCGCGAAGCGGTTGGACGCGCCGATGACGAAGGTGTCGAAGAGGTACTTGGGGTTGAGCCGGGCCTGCGGCTCGCCGGGGCCCGGCGCGGGGGCGGGCTGGGCGCCCAGCGGCCCCGGCGCTCCGGCCCGCGCGCGGCCCACGCTCTGCCCGCCGCCGTGCCGGGGCGCCGGCGGCTCCTGGAGATCGTGCCGGTCGTGGCGGGCGTGGTGGTCGTGCTGGTCGGCGGACCGCTCGTACGGGGACCGGTCCTGGCCCTGCGGCTGCCGGTAGTCGTGGTGCTGCGGCCGGGCGGTGGCGTACGGGTCGCGGTCCTGGTAACCGCCGGAGCGGGACTGCCAGGACAGGTCCTCCTGGGTGCGCGGCCAGGCGCCGGGGTCGGGGCGCTGCTGCGGATAGTCCGGGTAGGCGGGGCGTACGGAGGGCATGCCGTCGTCGGAGGGGCGGTGCCCGTAGCCGTCGTAACCGTCGTCCTGGCGCGGTTCGTCGTGGAGCGGGCCCTGGTAGCGGTGCTGCTGGGGTACGGGCGGGGCCGGCGGGGTGGGTTCGCCCGCCGAGTCGTCGACGGTGATCGCGATCCGGATGGGCCGGCCGCACTCATGGCTCAGCGTCTCGCTGATGAGGGGGGCGAGGCGCCCTTCGAGGACGCGCTTGCCCCACTCGTTGGGGACGGCGAGCAGCGCGGTGTCGGCGACCAGGGCCAGTGGCTGGCACCGTTCGATCCACTGTTTGTCCTTGGGCTCTACGCCCTGCTGGCCCTCCCTGAGGAGTTGCTCCAGCACTCGTGGCCACACTGCGGCAAGATCGGCAGGTACATCAGCCACAAGACACGCTCTCTCGCTGGTCCCACGAATGTGTGCTTCCCGGGACGGGGTGGGAAGGCCGGCGGGAAACGCCGGGGTGAAGACCGACCGGCGCACAGGGGGCGGTCTCCGCCAAGGTAGTCAGGCCGACCCGCGCGGTTCAAGTTGTTGTCCACAGCCTGTGCACAATGGAGCCCGGCACCGAGCTGGTTTGACCGGATGGCGTAGCCGCGCGTACCGTGACCAGGTCGAGTTGTCGATGGCTGCTGCCGCCTGCCTCCGATGGGCAAAGATCACGATCTGTGGTTATGAAGCGGTGCACTCGGGCGTGATCGCGAGCTTCTCAGCTTCTCGTGGGCGCACGGTGACAGCCAGGCGATGTCCCGCCATCCACACATCATTTTCTGGAGCCCCCGAGTGAGCAAGCGCACCTTCCAGCCGAACAACCGCCGTCGCGCCAAGACCCACGGGTTCCGGCTGCGGATGCGTACCCGTGCCGGCCGCGCGATTCTCGCGACGCGTCGTAGCAAGGGTCGCGCCCGTCTGTCCGCCTGATCGCCTGCTGACAAACAGGTCATGACGTGCTGCCTACCGAGAATCGGCTGAGGCGGCGCGAGGACTTCGCGACCGCGGTACGACGAGGCCGCCGGGCCGGACGCCCGCTCCTCGTCGTCCATCTGAACAGCGGTGCAACGGACCCGCACGCGCCTGGGGAGAGCGCTTCCCCGGTGCGTGCGGGTTTCGTCGTAAGCAAAGCGGTGGGCGGAGCGGTCGTACGGAACCGTGTGAAGCGGCGTCTGCGCCATCTCATACGCGACCGACTGTCCGCGCTGCCCCCCGGTAGCCTGGTTGTCGTACGGGCGCTGCCCGGATCAGGTGACGCCGACCATGCACTGCTGGCCCGAGACCTGGACGCCGCTCTCCGGCGGCTGCTGGGAGGGGGCGCGCGATGAAGTACCCGCTGCTGGCTCTGATCAAGCTGTACCAGTGGACGATCAGCCCGCTCCTCGGGCCTGTCTGCCGGTACTACCCGTCGTGTTCGCACTACGGATATACGGCCATCGACCGCCATGGCGCGGTGAAGGGCACGGCGCTTACCGCCTGGCGCATTCTGCGGTGCAATCCGTGGTCGCCGGGCGGTGTGGACCATGTCCCGCCGCGGAAACGGCCGCGATGGCATGAACTGCTGCGCAACGCGTGGCGCGGCGGTAAGGGCGGGCGGCCCGCTGCCGGCGTGCCTTCCGGGGGATCGGCCCCCGACACCCCGAGCCCGGCCGCAGAGACCTCGCCCAAAGCTCAAGGAGCCTGATTAGTGGACACGATTGCCAGTCTCTTCAGTTTTATCACCACACCTGTTTCCTGGGTCATCGTCCAGTTCCACTCGCTGTACGGGATGATTTTCGGCCCCGACACGGGCTGGGCCTGGGGACTGTCCATCGTGTCCCTGGTGGTACTGATCCGTATCTGTCTGATCCCGCTCTTCGTGAAGCAGATCAAGTCGACGCGGAACATGCAGGTGCTCCAGCCCAAGATGAAGGCGATCCAGGAGCGCTACAAGAACGACAAACAGCGTCAGTCCGAAGAGATGATGAAGCTGTACAAGGAGACGGGTACGAACCCGCTCTCCTCGTGTCTGCCCATCTTGGCGCAGTCCCCGTTCTTCTTCGCGCTCTACCACGTGCTCTCCAGCATCGCGAGCGGCAAGACCATCGGCGTGATCAACCAGGGGCTGCTGGACAGTGCGCGGCAGGCGCACATCTTCGGCGCCCCGCTGGCCGCCAAGTTCCTGGACAGCAGCGAGAAGGTCGCCTCGCTCAACGCGTCGCTGACCGATGTGCGGATCGTCACCGCGATCATGATCGTCCTGATGTCGGCGTCGCAGTTCTACACGCAGCGCCAGCTCATGACGAAGAACGTCGACCTGACGGTCAAGACGCCGTACATGCAGCAGCAGAAGATGCTGATGTACATCTTCCCCCTGATCTTCGCGGTCACCGGCGTGAACTTCCCCGTCGGTGTGCTCGTCTACTGGCTGACCACCAACGTGTGGACCATGGGCCAGCAGATGTACGTGATCAACCAGAACCCGACCCCGGGCAGCAAGGCGCAGGACCAGTACCTGCAGCGTCTGCTGAAGAGCATCACCACGCATGGCGAGGTGCGGTCCCGTCGCAAGCGCACCGTCGTGCAGGCGATCGTGGCCAAGGGTCCGGACCGTAACGACAACGAGCGCAAGTTCGTCGTGGGTCTGGGCAAGTCGGGTCTGGCCGCGCAGCCCGACGGCACGGTGATCAAGAGCGACACCGCCGCCGCCGAGGCCGAGGCGGGTGCCGCGGCCAGGCGCCAGCAGCCCAAGCGCCAGACCAAGGCGCAGCGGCAGGCCGCCGCGTCCCAGGCCGGTACGGACAAGTCGGCGTCCGGTGACTCCGAGGCGGACGAACCGCAGGCGAAGACTTCGTTGCAGAAGAAGGACGAGGCGCAGGACACCGCGCCGAAGCCGTCGGGCAAGCCCGCCGCCGGTGCCACACGCCAGAAGGCCAAGTCCGGGCAGCGCAAGGGTCAGCAGCGGCCCAAGCACCCGACCAAGAAGTAAGAATCAAGAAGGAGTCCATCCGTGACGGAAGGCACCATCTCCGCCGCTCCCGAGGGGAACGACACCCTGACCCGCCTGGAGCAGGAAGGGGAGATCGCGGCCGACTACCTTGAGGGCCTGCTCGACATCGCCGATCTCGACGGCGATATCGACATGGACGTCGAGGCAGACCGGGCAGCGGTCTCGATCATCAGCGACGCGGCCGGTGGGGATCTTCAGAAGCTGGTGGGGCGCGACGGTGAGGTCCTGGAGGCACTTCAGGAGCTGACGCGGCTCGCTGTCCACCGGGAGACCGGGGACCGCAGCCGGCTCATGCTGGACATCGCGGGTTTCCGGGCCAAGAAGCGCACCGAGCTGGCCGAGCTGGGCGCCAAGGCTGCGGACGAGGTGAAGAGCACCGGTGAGCCGGTGAAGCTGAGCCCGATGACGCCCTTCGAGCGGAAGGTCGTGCACGACGCGGTCGCCGCCGCCGGTCTGCGCAGCGAGTCCGAGGGCGAGGAGCCCGAGCGCTTCGTCGTGGTGCTCCCTGCCTGAGTGGTTCAACGTTTTCGGCCCCGCCTGTCGCGCAGGCGGGGCCGATCTTTGTCAGCCTGATAGTCAGCCACCGCTGGGTGGTTCGGTATGGAAGGACGGTTCCCGTGACGGAGGCAGCAGAGCTTCCCCCCGCACCGGACGAGGCGCGCACTGTTTTCGGTGAGTTCTTTCCGGAGGCTGTCCGCTACGCGGAGCTGCTGGCGGACGCGGGTGTCAAGCGCGGCCTGATCGGCCCCCGCGAGGTGCCGCGCCTGTGGGAGCGGCACATGTTGAACTGTGCGGTGCTCTCCGAGGTCGTGCCCGAGGGTGTGATGGTCTGCGACGTCGGCTCGGGCGCGGGTCTTCCCGGGATCCCGCTGGCGCTGGTCCGGCCGGACCTGAAGATCACGCTGCTGGAACCGCTGCTGCGGCGGACGAACTTCCTCCAGGAAGTGGTCGAGCTGCTGGGCCTGGATCATGTGACGGTGGTACGCGGCCGGGCCGAGGAGGTCCTGGGCACGCTCCAGCCGGTCCATGTGGTGACGGCACGGGCGGTGGCGCCGCTGGACCGGCTGGCGGGCTGGGGGGTGCCGCTGCTGCGTCCCTACGGCGAGATGCTGGCCCTCAAGGGCGACACGGCCGAGGAGGAGATCAACGGGGCCCGTGCGGCGCTGAGCAAGCTCGGCGTGGTGGAGACCTCGGTCCTCCAGGTCGGGGAGGGCATCGTCGATCCGCTCGCCACGGTGGTGCGGGTGGAGGTCGGGGAGAGCCCCGGCGGTGTGCGGTTCGCGACGAAGCGGGCCAAGGCCGCGCGGGCCGGCCGTGCACGGCGCCGCCGTTGAGCCGTACAGTCCTCAGTGGCTATCAGTGATGGTCCATACAAGCTGCCATACCTATGCATTGCGGAGTGTCGTGATGGTCTAGCCCCGCGGCGCGTGCATCGTGTTTCACGTGAAACGTCGCTCACTGCTGCAGGGCATCATCACCCGAGGCCGCGCGTCTGCCACACCGCGCGGCCGAAAACCCCTCGTACGGGGGGCGGGGTTGTCCACAGACGCGGATTCATCCACAGATCCACGGGCCTCGCTGGTTCACGACCCCGAAAGCATGGCAGGCTCTGTTCATTGCGAGTCTGAAGTCGAGGAGAGTGAATCCTTGCGGTCCGACGCCAACATCGCGGGACCGATGACCGATCCGGTCCCCGGTCCCCGCACCGAGTCGCAGGGGGAGGATGTTTCACGTGAAACACCGCCCCCGATGGACGACACCCCCATTGGCCGTGCTGCCCAACTGGCGGTGGAGGCACTGGGCCGGGCCGGCGAGGGTCTGCCCCGCCCCGAACAGACGCGCGTCATGGTCGTCGCCAACCAGAAGGGTGGCGTAGGCAAGACCACCACCACGGTCAACCTCGCCGCGTCGCTCGCGCTCCACGGAGCGCGCGTGCTGGTGGTTGACCTCGATCCACAGGGCAACGCCTCCACGGCGCTGGGGATCGACCACCATGCCGAAGTACCGTCGATCTATGACGTCCTGGTGGAGAGCAAGCCGCTCTCCGAGGTGGTCCAGCCGGTCCCGGACGTCGAAGGTCTCTTCTGTGCCCCGGCCACCATCGATCTCGCCGGTGCGGAGATCGAGCTGGTGTCACTGGTGGCACGGGAGAGCCGGCTGCAACGGGCGATCGAGGCATACGAGCAGCCGCTGGACTACATCCTCATCGACTGCCCGCCCTCGCTCGGCCTGCTGACTGTCAACGCGATGGTCGCGGGCGCGGAGGTCCTGATCCCCATCCAGTGCGAGTACTACGCACTGGAAGGACTGGGCCAGTTGCTGCGGAACGTCGATCTGGTACGGGGGCATCTCAACCCCACGCTGCATGTCTCGACGATTCTGCTCACCATGTACGACGGCCGGACACGGCTCGCCTCACAGGTGGCGGACGAGGTGCGGAGCCACTTCGGCAACGAGGTGCTGCGGACGAGCATCCCCCGGTCCGTCCGTATCTCGGAGGCGCCGAGCTACGGACAGACGGTGCTGACTTATGATCCGGGTTCCAGCGGATCCCTCTCGTACCTCGAAGCCGCCCGTGAGATCGCCCTGCGGGGGGTGGGGGTCCACTATGACGCCCAGCAAACCCATGTGGGTATCCAGAACAGCCAGCAGAGCATGTCGGAGGGGATCCAGTGAGCGAGCGACGTAGAGGATTGGGGCGTGGGCTCGGTGCACTGATCCCTGCCGCTCCGCAGGAGCAGCCGGTTGCCGCCCCCGGGGCGGCCACGGCCTCTCCGGGCGGCGCCCCGGTACTGACGGCGGAGCGGGGGGTCGCCGCCGCGAAGGTGACGTCGCTGCCGACGGCCACCGTCTCCCCGGAGGCGGAGGCCGTCGTACCGGAGCGCACGGCGGCACCCGAGCAGGCCGTGGCCGGAGCCCACTTCGCCGAGCTGCCGATCGACTCGATCACGCCGAACCCCCGGCAGCCTCGTGAGGTCTTCGACGAGGACGCGCTCGCCGAGCTGGTCACCTCCATCAAGGAGGTGGGGCTTCTCCAGCCCGTCGTCGTACGACAGGTGGGGTCGGAGCGCTATGAGCTGATCATGGGCGAGCGGCGCTGGAGGGCCTGCCGGGAGGCAGGCCTGGAGCGCATCCCCGCGATCGTCCGCGCCACGGACGACGAGAAGCTGCTCCTGGACGCACTGCTGGAGAACCTGCACCGCGCTCAGTTGAACCCGCTGGAGGAGGCTGCGGCCTACGACCAGTTGCTCAAGGACTTCAACTGCACGCACGACCAGCTCGCCGACCGGATCGGGCGTTCGCGTCCGCAGGTCTCCAACACCCTGCGGCTGCTGCGTCTCTCCCCTCCGGTGCAGCGCCGGGTCGCGGCCGGAGTGCTCTCCGCCGGTCATGCCAGGGCGCTGCTGTCGGTGGACGACTCCGAGGAGCAGGACAGGCTGGCACACCGCATCGTGGCCGAAGGTCTCTCCGTACGGGCGGTCGAGGAGATCGTGACCCTGATGGGGTCGCGTCCGCAGACCGCGCCCAAGTCGAAGGGCCCGCGGGCCGGAGCCCGGCTGTCGCCGGCGCTGAGCGATCTGGCGTCGCGGCTCTCCGACCGCTTCGAGACCCGGGTGAAGGTCGACCTCGGACAGAAGAAGGGAAAGATCGTCGTCGAGTTCGCCTCGATAGACGATCTGGACCGGATCCTCGGCACCCTCGCCCCCGGTGAGGGGCGCGTCCTGGACCAAGGACTCGCCGAGGACCCCGGGGACGAAGAGGAGAGCTGAGGCTCCACCGCACCCCTGGGGCGGGCCGTGTTCCGGAGTGACCGGACACGGCCCGCCCTTTGCGATCCTGCGGTGTCCGGGGCATCTCTGGGTGGATACGATGCGTTCTGGTAGGGCGCATCCACCTTGATCCACCGCAGAGGGAGAACGAGGACCATGCGATCGGTGAGCCGCGGCCAACTGGTGTCGGCCGGACTGGGACTCGGCGTGCTCGGTGGCTTTGTCGGTGGTCTGCTCCGGGAACGGGGCGCGCTGACGGGCGCTCAGGGCGCGGCAGGGGAAAGAAGTGAGGAAAAGCCTCCATGGGGCGTCGGCTCGTACCGATCACGCTGGACAACCTTTCGGACCTCCCCCATCGCTGCCGTACGTGTGTCTTCTGGGAACTTGATCCGGTCAGCGGTGAAGCCGCGGTAGGAGCGGGCCGGGCGGGGGCGGAGAAAGAGGCGTGGATCTCGGCCGTCCTGCTGGAGTGGGGATCCTGCGGGCGCATCGTCTTCATCGATGATCTGCCGGTCGGCTTCGTCCTGTACGCGCCCCCGGCCTATGTGCCCCGCTCCCTGGCCTTCCCCACGAGCCCGGTCTCGCCGGACGCCGTCCAGTTGATGACGGCCTGGGTGATGCCCGGGTATCAGGGCCAGGGGCTCGGACGGGTGATGGTGCAGACCGTGGCGAAGGATCTGCTGCGGCGGGACTTCAAGGCCATCGAGGCGTTCGGTGACAGCCGCTGGAAGGAGCCGGCCTGTGTGCTGCCCGCCGACCATCTCACCGCGGTGGGCTTCAAGACGGTCCGCCCGCACATGCGGTATCCACGGCTGCGGCTGGAGCTGCGCACCACGCTCTCGTGGAAGGAAGACGTGGAGCTGGCGCTCGACCGGCTCCTGGGTGCGGTGAAGAAGGAACCGGCGCTGCGACCGCTCTGAGGCGGGCAGTGGCGAACCGAACGGAGAACGGGTCCGCCCCGGATGGGGGCGGACCCGTTTCACGTGAAACATCGTGCGTCTGCCGACGCCCGTGGTGGTGTCAGCCGATGTAGTCGTCGAGGTCGCGGACGAGTGCGGCCTTGGACTTGGCGCCGACGATCGTCTTGACGACCTCTCCGCCCTGGTAGACGTTCAGGGTCGGGATGGACATGACCCCGTACTTCGCGGCGGTGGCCGGGTTCTCGTCGATGTTGAGCTTGACGATCTCGATCTTGTCGCCGTGCTCGGCGGCGATGGCCTCCAGCGAGGGGGCGATCTGGCGGCACGGTCCGCACCAGGCGGCCCAGAAGTCCACCAGTACGGGCTTACCGCTCTTGAGGACGTCCTCGTCGAATGAACCGTCGGTCACATGCTTCAGGTCGCCGGCCACGGCGGCCTCCTTACGGGTTGAGTGGTGGGGATGAGGAGTGCTGGTCAGACTGCGGGTGTCTTCTCCGGCTCGGCGTTCTCGCTGTCGCTCAACGCGGCGAGGAAACGCTCGGCGTCGAGGGCTGCGGAACAGCCGGTGCCCGCGGCGGTGATCGCCTGGCGGTAGGTGTGGTCCACCACATCGCCGGCGCCGAAGACGCCCGCGAGGTTGGTCCGCGTCGACGGGGCGGCCACGGTCAGGTAGCCCTCTCCGTCCAGGTCGAGCTGGCCCTTGAACAGCTCGGTCCGCGGGTCGTGGCCCACCGCGATGAACAGCCCGGTCACCGCGAGCGGCGAGGTCTCGCCGGTCTTCGTGTTGCGCAGGGTCAGCCCGGAGAGCTTCTGCTCGCCGTGGATCTCGGCGACCTCGCTGTCCCAGGCGAACTTGATCTTCGGGTCGGCGAAGGCACGCTCCTGCATGGCCTTGGAAGCACGCAGGGTGTCCCGGCGGTGGACGATCGTGACGGACTTGGCGAACCGCGAGAGGAAGGTGGCTTCCTCCATCGCGGTGTCCCCGCCGCCGATCACGGCGATGTCCTGGTCCTTGAAGAAGAAGCCGTCACAGGTGGCGCACCAAGAGACACCACGCCCGGAGAGAGCGTCCTCGTTGGCCAGGCCGAGCTTGCGGTGCTGGGAGCCCGTCGTGACGATCACGGCCTTGGCGCGGTGCACGGTGCCCGCGGTGTCGGTGACCGTCTTGATGTCACTGGTGAGGTCGACCGAGATGACATCGTCCGGAACCAGCTCGGCGCCGAAGCGTTCGGCCTGGGCCCGCATGTTGTCCATGAGGTCCGGGCCCATGATGCCGTCGCGGAAGCCCGGGAAGTTCTCCACATCGGTGGTGTTCATCAGCGCACCACCGGCGGTGACGGCGCCCTCGAAGACCAGCGGCTTCAGCGATGCGCGCGCGGTGTACAGCGCGGCCGTATAGCCGGCGGGCCCGGAGCCGATGATGATCACATTACGGACGTCGCTCACGGGTTTCTTCCTCGTCTCTGCAGACTGCACTACTGGGGCCGGATCAACGACTTTCACCCCATCCAACGGATCCTACGGGTCCGGCATTCCCGGGGTCTCCCGGCTCGGCGCGAGGCGCGTCAGCGGCGGAGGTAGGAGTGCGTCAGCAGGACGGTCCCGTCGGATGAGGGAGCGCTCTTCACGCAGGTCGCATCGACCACATAGGCCTGGACCCGGGTGCTGTCATCGGAGTGCGGCAGGACGACAAGATAGGCGTCGCTTCCCTGATACGTGCCCCGCTCTGCGGCCAGCGCCGACAGGCTGCTGCCGATCCCCCGCTGGATACAGGCCGGGACGACGGGCGCGGGCGTGAGGAGGGGAGAGTTCGAGGCTCCTCCCCGGTCGCCCTCCATGGAGCGCGGCCGGCCTGCCTTGGTCTCGCTTCCGGTCCCGGCATCGGCGCCGGAGGCCAGCAGGGTGTCCACACGGTCCTGAAGCCGTGCGTCCGAGAACAGCTCGCCGTCGCTCGCGGCGGAGCTGACCGCCTTGGAGGCTTCGCCTTCGCCGGAGTCCGAGGAGTGGAGCGACGGGAGCAGCAGCACACCGATGCCCACGAAGGCCGTTCCGAAGACGGCACCCAGGACAGCGGTACGGCGTCGGCGCAGGCGGGACCGCCCACCACGGCCGGGCCCGGTGGCCGCCTTCGGCCGTCCGGCGGGGCGGTCGGCCCGTACCGTCTCCGGCGCTGACACCGGTGCGGCACCCGGGGTCCGTGGCTCGGGCGGGGGCGATGTTTCACGTGAAACATCGGATTCCGCGGACTCGGCCGCCGACGCGGGGACAGGGGATGCGGTGGACTCGTCGGGCGCGGTGGACTCATCCGGTGTGGTCGCGTCGAGAAGCGCTTCTGCGGCGAGCGCGGCGTCGATACGGCCCGCGACATCGTCGGGCATCCTCGGCGGCCCCGGCAGGGTGCCCAGCAGGCCCCTGATCTCTTCGAGGGAGTCGTGGACATCGGAGCAGAGCACGCACTCGTCGAGATGGTGCCGGAGATCGGCGCTGCGGGCCGGTGACAGCAGACCCTCGGCATGGTCGGAGATCTCCGAGACATCCGGATGTTGAGCGGTGTCGGTCGTAGATGTCATGCGCGCCCACCTCCGCCCTTCACTCCAGCAGGATCGCTCGACCCTGAATCCTTTGGCCCCGATGCCGGTGGGACGGTTGCCCGCGGCGTCCGGTTCCTTCCCCGCTCGGAACCGCTGTTATCCCTGGTGCCCCCGCGTAGATGGGTGAGCAGAGGGAGAAGTCTGGCCCGGCCGCGCGCACAGCGGCTCTTCACGGTACCGACGGGCACCCCGAGTACGGCGGCGGCCTCCGCCACGGGGTACCCCTGCATGTCGACGAGGATCAGGGCGGCCCGCTGATCGGCGGGGAGCGTGGCCAGTGCCGCCAGCAGCTCCCGGTGGAGGTCCTGGCGCTCGGCGGGCGCCTCGGCCGACTCATGGGGTTCGAGAAGCTGCTCCAGCCGCTCGGTGTCGTCCACGGGGGAGGTACGGCGTGAGGCCGCCTTGCGGGCCCGGTCGAGACAGGCGTTGACGGTGATGCGGTGCAGCCAGGTGGTGACTGCGGACTGCCCCCGGAAGGTGTGCGCGGCCCGGAAGGCGGAGACAAGGGCGTCCTGTACGGCGTCGGCCGCCTCCTCCCGGTCCCCGAGGGTACGCAGGGCAACGGCCCAGAGCCGGTCGCGGTGGCGCCGTACCAGCTCGCCGAAGGCCCGAGGGTGGCCCGTGACATGAGCGCTCAGCAGGTCCTGGTCGCTCAAGTCGCCCAGTGCGGCGTCGTCCAACGGTGGGCCCCCTCCCCTGTCTCCGGTCAACCGGTGATCTGGATCTCCGAGATGCCCCCGCGGAAGCGGGTGGCGGATCCGTCCTGCGGCAGCTCGGTGATGTGGATCAATACGTACCGGGTCCGGACAGGCTTGTCGAGGGTGGCCTTCACCGTGCTTCCCACTGTCTCCAGCTTGGTGAGCCGCTGGGAGAAGTCCGAGAGCGATGTCGGGTCCGACGCGTCCGCGTCGGCGGCCAGCACTTCGGCCTTCTGGCCGGAGCGGTACATACGGATGTCGAGACCGGACACGTCCTTCACACTGCCGAGGTCGACGACGATGCCGCTGCCCTGCGTGTGGCCGGGGAGGTTACCGAAATTGGGGAAGTTCCAGTACTGCTTGGTGATCCAGGCCGTGCCGCTGGCGCCGTCGGTGGCGTTCGCCACCAGCTCCGGCCTTATCCCGGACCCCTCGGGCATGAACTCCGTCGCGTCGTCGATCTTGAGCGGCTTGGCGGGTTTCACGGCTTTGTCACTGCCCCCTGTGCTGCTCTGCGTCGGCGTGGTGTCGGGTGTGCCACGGTCCTTGTCGAGGAGCTGATCGGCGACCTGCCAGCTCCCCAGGCCCAGAGCGGCGATGAGGAGCGCGGCGACGGTCCACTTGAGGGCCTTGCCGGTACGGCTCTGGAGCGGGGGCGGCGGCGCCAGTACCGGCGTCGGGGAAGTCACCCCGGCACCTGCCTGGGTACGCCCGTAGGTGCCCTGCTGGTAGGTGGTGCGCTGGTACTCCGGCGGGGCCGCGAACGTGGGCTCCGGCGGCCGGATACGGGGCATCTCCGCGACCGCCGCGGACAGCTCGTCCGGCGTGGTGCACGGCGGCTCCTGCCGGGAGGCGGTGGCCCCGTCGTTGACCAGGGCCCGCATCGTGAGCTCCGAGAGACCGCGGTGGACGCCGGCGCGTACCTGATCGGGGGCGATCAGTCCGACCCCCTTGGGGAGGCCGGAGAGGCCGTGGGCGTCGCTCTCGTACGGCCAGCGCTGCGTGAGCGCCGCGTACAGGAGCGCGCCGATCGCCTCGGTGTCGGTGCGCTGGGGCCGGTCGGCGCGGATACCGCGCAGAGCGGCGTTCACGGCCAGGCCCCGGATCCGGTACTGCCCGGTCGAGGTCCGCAGGACGGCGCCGGGCGTCAGCCGCAGATGGGCCAGCCCCTCGCGGTGCGCGGCGGCCATCGCCTGGGAGACCTGGCTGACGAGCTGGTACGCCTCATGGGCCTCCAGAGGGCCCGCGGCGAGCAGCGCGGTCAGCTCGACGGCGTCCGGCAGCCATTCGTGGACGACGTAGACGAGGTCGTCCTCCTCGACGGCGTCCAGGACCTGGACGAAGCGGGGGTCGCCGAGCAGTGCGGCGGAGCGCGCCGCCGCCAGTACGGAACGGGCCCGCGCGTGGTCGGCGGGCAGGAGGTGCACGCCCACGGCACGGCGCAGTTTCTCGTCGACGGCACGCCAACTGCTGAAACCGTCCAGACGGGTGACGCACTCCTCCAGGCGGTAGCGTCCGGCGAGTCTGTGGCCGCTGTGGAGTTCGGGCGCCGCGCTGCCCGGCTCGGTGTCCTGCCGCTCACTGCCCGCGTCGGCGGCGGACCGCTCCGCCGTGTCCGGGGCCTTCGCCAACCCGTCGGCCGTGGCCTTGTCCGCCTTGGCGGTCAACGGCTCATCGCCGTTGTCGCCGGCCACGTCGACGGCAGCCGTGCTACGTTCCGCCACCGTCGCTCCTGCCTCCCCATCCATTGCGCCCTGTCCAACAGCCAAGCCAATTGTGCCCACAGTCGGACGCTATGCACGACACGCGGCAGCCGGTGATGGTTGTACCCGGCCGTGCCGCGTCACCGTCCGAGACGGCCTCGCACCATGCCGACCATGGCGTTCATCTCCTCGATCCGCATCTTCTTCGCCGCGACGAAGAAGAGCCCCAGCAGCACGATGCCGCCGCCGATCAGGGCGACGATCGAGGCGAGGGCGGTGCTGCCCAGACCCTCCAGTACGAAGTAGGCGACCGCGCCGGCCGCGAGGGCGCCGGGTACGGACGCCAGGCAGAGCCGCGCGTACGTCCGCAGGACGCGTCCGCCGTCCAGATCGCCGCCCAGCCGCTTCTTCAGCCGGCGCCACGCCACCCCGACACCGACGGCGTAGGCCAGCCCGTACGCCGCTGCCATACCGACCACGGCCCAGCGCGGGGGCAGCAGGACATAGGCGAGGGCGGAGGCCGCGGCGTTGACCGCGGCGACGATCACCGTGTTGTAGAAGGGCGTCCTGGTGTCCTCGTAGGCGTAGAAGCCGCGCAGGACGACGTACTGCACGGAGTACGGGATGAGACCGAGGGCGAACGCCATCAGGATGAAGCCCATGGACCGCGCCGATTCCAGGCCGCTGGACGAGAACATCAGGACGGAGAGCGGGACACCGAGGGCGAGGAACCCGAAGGCGATCGGGACGATCGCGACCGCGGAGTTGCGCAGCCCCTGCGAGATGTCGTCGCGGACCGCCCCCGGGTCGCCGTCACTGGCCGCGCGGGAGATCCGGGGCAGCAGGGCGGCCATGACCGAGACGGTGATGATGGCCTGCGGCATACCCCAGATGAGCTGGGCGTTGCTGTAGGCGAGGATGCCCGCGCCGTCCGTGCCGGACGCCTTGCCCGCGGCGGTGGCGAGCTGGGTGACGACCAGGACACCCGCCTGGTTGGCGAGGACGAACAGGACGGTCCACTTCGCGAGCTTGACCGTCTTGCCGAGCCCGTGGCCCTTCCAGTCGAACCGGGGGCGGAAGCGGAACCCGGTCTCCCGGAGGTAGGGGATCATCGCGAGCGCCTGGACGACGAGGCCGAGGAGCGTACCGATGCCCAGCAGCCGTACGCCGTCCGGCGGAATCGTCGTCACGGTCATACCGGAGTCGGCGGCGGTGCCGTACACCCAGATGAACAGGCCGAACGTGGTGATCATGACGATGTTGTTGAGGACCGGGGTCCACATCATCGCGCCGAACTTCCCGCGCGCGTTGAGGATCTGGCCCATGACCACGTGCACACCCATGAAGAAGATCGTGGGCAGGCAGTAGCGGGCGAAGGTGACGGCCACGTTGTTGGCGGCGGCGTCGCTGGCGATCGGGTCCGACATCGCCTGGACCAGTACGGGCGCCGCGAACACGGCCAGCGCCACGATCGCACCGAGCGCGACCATCACCAGGGTCAGCAGCCGGTTGGCGTACGCGACGCCACCGTCGTCGTCGTTCTTCATCGCCCGCACGAGCTGCGGTACGAAGACGGAGTTCAGGCCGCCGCCGACGGTGAGGATGTAGATCATCGTCGGCAGGGTGTAGGCGACGGTGAAGGAGTCACCGAGGAGCGCCGCGCCCAGCGCGGCGGTGATCACCAGGCTCCGTACGAAGCCGGTGAGCCGGGACACCAGGGTGCCCGCGGCCATCAGAGCGCTGGACTTCAGCAGACCGGCGGCCTTGCCGCCCGACTTCTTCGCGGGCGCCGCCGCGGGAACCGCCTCGGGCTCCGGCGCCGCCACGGCCTGAGCCGTGGCCTGCTGGTCCCGGTAGAGATGGGCGAACGCGTCCGGCGCGGGGCTCTCGTCGGCGGCCCGGGTGACCAGGTCGTCCACGCCCGTGAACTGGGTGGTCCGCGCGTCGTCCCCGTACGGCAGAAGACGGGAAGGGCCCGAGGGCTCGGGCGGCGGGGTCTGCGCCCAGACCCGCGGATCGGGCGGGGGCTGCTGGGCGTACGGCTGCCGGTACAGGTCCTGGCGGTCCGGATAGGTGCCGGGAGGCGGCGGAGGGTGCGAGGCGCGGTCGTACAGCGCCTCCGTCACCGGATCCTGCGCGGACAGGTCCTGCGCCCAGTAGGGGTCCTGCGCGTAGGCGTCCTGGACATACGGGTCCTGGGCAGGTGGCTGAGGCGGCGGGACCTGGCCTGCCGGATCGCCGCCCGTGCCCGGCCCACGGTCACCGTCGTACGGCGCGTTCATGGTTACCCCACCTCATCGTCCCCGGCCGACCGGCCACGACATCGCTCAACGGTCCACTTTCTCACCCGCGCCCGACGCGTCCGCGCTTTCCGGACCGGTGTCCGGTGTCGGGTCACTCGGCTGCCCGGGATCTGTGTCCTCGACGGCCTTCGAGCCGGCCGTGTTCTTCGTGCCGTGCGTGGCCCCGGAAGCGTCCGGGCCGGCCGTGCCGGGCCCGGTGGAGTCCGGTCCTGTGGCGTCCGTACCCTCCCGGCCGCCCCGGTCGCCGTCGCCGTTGCCGCCGTGAGGGCCGTCGTCGCCGCTCTCGCCCTCGTCACCGCCGTCCACGGGCCCGGCGCCCGCCTTACGGGCCACGGCCCGCTTGCGCTGGCTGTACATCTTCACCCCGGCGAGGACCAGCAGCAGCACACCGCCCGCGATGACGAGCATCACGGTGGGCGTGATCTCCGAGACCTTCACCTGGAAGGTCATCGGACCGCCGTACGGCTTGCCGTCCACCGTGTAGAGCTGCGCGGTCACCTGCACGGGCCCGTTGGCATTGCCCGCGCCGGTGAACTTCACCGACTGGCTGTGCCCGCCGTCGATCTTGATCGGTCGTTCCGCGACGGCCAGATCACCGTCGAGCTTCAGCCGGGTCGGGTTGTCCGACTTCAGTCGCAGCACCAGGTTCTGGACGCCCTGGAGCAGTTGGTTCTGGACGGTCACCGGGATCGTGGCGCTGCGCCCCGACAGGGTGAGCACGGACTTGGGGATGAGCCGCACCTCGTCGGTGAGGCTCTGCAGATAGGTGTCGACCGTGTTCCGGTACTGCGCGGCGCCGTCCGGGTCGCCGCGCCACGACGCCGACATCGCCCGGCTGATCGCGTTGCCGAAGGGCGCGGCGACCCGGTCCGGCGAGGTGAGGATGGCCTTGAACTTGTCGAAGCGGTCCTGCGTCTTCTTGATGTCGAGGAACGTCTGGGTCGGCAGTTCCTGGGCGCGCAGCTTCTTCGGGTAGTGGGAGGCGCTGGGCACCTTCGTGGTGGCGTCCGCGTCCGGGCCGACCGCCGCGGCCGCCATCAGGTCGGTCGGCTCGGTCCAGCGCTCGGACTCCAGGGCACGCAGCGCGCGCGCCATCGACTGGGCCTGGGCCGCCGTCGGCGTCCGCTGCGGGGCGACCACGACATTGCGCTCGTTGTCGGGCTCCTGGAGCGTCACAGCCAGCGACTGGGCGAGGAACCTCTGGACGGCGAGGGTGGAACTGCTCGACGTCGACATGTCGCCCTCGAAGGCGGTCGAGAGCCGGTAGTCCGCGACGACGGCCGTGGTGCCGCCGCCGATCGGCCGCGCGGCGTTCGGGGTGTACGCGAGGTTGTCCTGGAGACTGTCGCTGCGGGTGATGACCTTGTGGGCGCCCGCCGAGGTCGCCACATCGATGATCGACGGGTCGATCGCGCCGTCCACCGGCCAGGCGAAGTCCACGGACGGCTTGACGTGGAGGACGGTCTCCACGGTGTCGTCGGCCACGTCGGTGGCCGGCTGGAGGTGGCTGAGGGCGCCGGAGACGCTCTTGCCGCGGTGGGCGAGCGAGGCCAGGTCCGGATCGGCGAACGGCAGCGCGACGACCTTGCCGTCCTTGACGGCCTTCTCCAGCGAGTCGAGCCACTTGATCGCCACGGCCTGGTTACGGCCCGGCACTGTCGTGTCGCCGCTTCTGACGCTGTAGTTCCTGGTCATGGCGTCGGCGGTGGCGATCAGATCGGGGTCGATCACCCAGGTCACCGGGGACTGGCTGCCCAGGGAGACCAGTTGCTCCAGCCGTCCGCCGGGCGCCAGCTCCTCGGCCAGGTCGTCGTTCTCGAAGACCGGTGTCTGCTGATCGTCCGGCCCGGTCTCGGCGGAGAGATGCGTGGCCGAGATCAGCGGCCACAAGGCGGTGACCTGTGTCTTCTTGTCCGTCCCGTCGGGCTGCCAGGGCAGGAAGGTGCGCTGGACCCCCAGCACCTGGTCGTACGGGGCAGCCGAGGTCTTCCCCGTCACCGAGACGCCGAGCTGGTACACCCCGTCCTCGTCCAGTCCCAGCTTGCCGACCGGTACGGACAGGGCGAAGTCCTGCGGGATCCCGGCCGGGAGCTTCGGCAGGACGACCTTGTACGGTCCGCCGATCGGGGCCACGTCACCCGAGACACCGGAGCGCGCCGCGGCGTCGTCGATGGCGGTCCGGCCGGCCGTCCGCGGCCCGACTCGCAGATCCACCTGCGCGTTGTTGACGGTGCCCTTGCCCTCGTTGGTCACGGTCCCCGAGATGGTGAGCGTGTCGCCCTTCACCGGGGCGCTGGGCGCGAGTGTGTCGAGCGCCACACGGACAGTACGGCTCCCGGTGGCACCTGGAGCCTCGGTCGCGGCATGGGCCGCGGGAGCCGCCGTACCGGCCAGCAGACTCGCCATGAGCGGTACCCCGGCGAGAACGGAGGCTGTGCGCCGCAGCCATCGGCGGGCAGCGCAATGGCCCGTCCCCTGGAAGTCTGCCGCCTCGGCCACGCGCTCGCCCGTCCCGTCATCGTCTGCTGCCGTTGGTGGTTGTCGGTTGCTGCGTCCACGCATGGTAACGATGTGCGCTGTGGCGAAGTGCTGGGGACTGCTCCACATGATCGGAAGAATCTCATGCACTGCCGGAAACCCGTGAATCGGCGGGGGGGAGTCCGAAACGGGGACGACCGGACGAGTCACGGCACGTACCCTTTTCTGTTGTGCCGAAAGCCAATGAAGACAACCCCAGTGCACTCAGCCAGGTGCAGCACCGCGCGGTCAGCGAACTGCTGCGGGTGTCCCCCGTCGCCGACGATCTCGCCCGCCGTTTCCAGGAAGCCGGTTTCGGTCTCGCGCTGGTCGGAGGCTCGGTCAGGGACGCCCTGCTGGGCAGGCTCGGCAACGACCTGGACTTCACCACCGATGCCCGCCCCGAGGACGTCCTGAGGATCGTGCGGCCCTGGGCGGACGCGGTGTGGGAGGTGGGGATCGCCTTCGGGACGGTCGGCTGCCAGAAGGACGCCCGGGTCGGCGACGTGGACCAGCGTTTCCAGATCGAGGTCACCACGTACCGCTCGGAAGCCTACGACCGTACGTCACGCAAACCCGAGGTGTCCTACGGCGACTCCATCGAGGAGGACCTCGTCCGCCGGGACTTCACGGTCAACGCGATGGCCGTGGCCCTCCCGCAGAAGGAGTTCATCGATCCGCATGGCGGGCTGGAGGACCTCGCGGCCCAGGTGCTGCGCACGCCCGGCACCCCGCAGGCGTCCTTCTCCGACGATCCGCTGCGGATGCTGCGGGCCGCGCGGTTCGCCGCGCAGTTGGACTTCGCGGTGGCGCCGGATGTCGTCGCGGCCATGAAGGACATGTCCGCACGGATCGAGATCGTCTCCGCCGAGCGGGTCCGGGACGAGCTGAACAAGCTGGTCCTCGCCGCCCGCCCGCGCCAGGGGCTCGCGCTGCTCGTCGACACCGGGCTCGCCGACCGGATCCTGCCCGAGCTGCCGGCGCTGCGGCTGGAGAGCGACGAGCACCACCGCCACAAGGACGTTTACGAGCACTCGCTGACCGTTCTGGAGCAGGCCATCGATCTGGAGGAGGACGGACCGGACCTGGTGCTGCGGCTGGCCGCGCTCCTGCATGACATCGGCAAGCCCCGCACCCGGCGGTTCGAGAAGGACGGCCGGGTCTCCTTCCACCACCACGAGATGGTGGGCGCGAAGATGACCAAGAAGAGGATGACCGCGCTCAAGTACTCCAACGAGATGGTGAAGGACGTCTCCCGCCTGGTCGAGCTGCATCTGCGCTTCCACGGCTACGGGACGGGTGAATGGACCGACTCGGCGGTCCGGCGGTACGTACGCGACGCGGGCCCGCTGCTGAGCCGGCTCCACAAGCTGACCCGATCGGACTGCACCACCCGGAACAAGCGCAAGGCGACCGCGCTCTCCCGCGCCTACGACGGGCTGGAGGAGCGCATCGCCCAGCTTCAGGAGCAGGAGCAACTCGATGCGATCCGGCCGGACCTGGACGGCAACCAGATCATGGAGATCCTGGGGGTCGGCCCCGGGCCGGTGATCGGCGCTGCATACACCTTCCTGCTGGAGCTGCGGCTGGAGAACGGCCCCATGGAGCAGGACGCGGCCGTCTCCGCCCTCAAGGAGTGGTGGGCGGCGCAGAACTGATTGCGGCGCCCGGGTCATGTTTCACGTGAAACATGACCCGGGCGCGATCCCCAGGAGGCGGTGTTTCACGTGAAACACCGCCTCCCGCGCGTCAGCCCGGCCGCGACGGCCGCGTAGAGAAACGCCACCATCACCACCAGCGGCGCGGACCGGCCGTCCGGCGGCAGCATCAGCGCGGCCACCCCGGCGGCGCCCACGAAGGCGACATTGAACAGAACGTCGTAGAGGGAGAAGACCCGGCCGCGGAAGTCGTCGTCCACCGTCGTCTGCACCACGGTGTCGGTCGCGATCTTCGCTCCCTGGGTGATCAGGCCGAGAAGGAACGCGGCGACCATCAGCGGTACGGGTGCGAACGGCAGCCCGAGCGCCGGTTCGAGCAGAGCCGCCGCCGTGGCGCAGAGCGCCATCCATCCGCGCGCCCCGAACCGGCCCGCCGCCCACGGGGTGAGGAGCGCCGCCGCGAAGAACCCCGCCCCGGAGATTCCGAGGGCGAGCCCGAGCAGCGCCAGTCCGTCGGACTCCCGGTCCGTCCACGCGTAGCGGCAGAGCATCAGCACCATCACCGTCAGCGCTCCGTAGCAGAAGCGCATCACCGTCATGGCGGCCAGCACGCCCGCCGCCGCGCGCCGCTCGGCGAGATGGCGCAGTCCGTCGGCGAGCCCGTGCGCGGTGGAGGCGAGTGAGGCGCCCAGCCGGGGCCGTACGGGCGCGTGCTCGGGTCCGAGTAGTTCGCGCGCCAGCAGCAGTGAGGTGAGCGCCGAGGAGATGTAGAGGACGGCGCCCAGCAGCATCACGGCGGCGTCCGAGTCGGACGCGGTCAGCCGCACGACGAGGGCGAGTCCGCCGCCGGCGGTCGCGGCGAGGGTACCGGCGGTGGGGGAGAGCGAGTTCGCCAGGACAAGGCGCTCGTCGTCGACGACCCGGGGCAGCGCGGCCGAGAGCCCGGCGAGCACGAACCGGTTGACTGCGGTCACGGAGAGCGCCGAGGCGTAGAAGAGCACGTCGGGCACGGACACCAGGATCAGGATGGCCGTGCACCCGGCGAGCAGCGCGCGCAGCAGGTTCCCGTACAGAAAGACCTGGCGGCGCTGCCAGCGGTCGAGAAGAACCCCGGCGAACGGGCCGACCAGGGAGTAGGGAAGCAGCAGTACGGCCATCGCGGAGGCGATGGCGGCGGGCGAGGTCTGTTTCTCGGGGGAGAAGACGACGTACGCGGCGAGCGCGACCTGGAAGACACCGTCGGCGGCCTGGGAGAGCAGCCGGACCGCGAACAGTCGGCGGAAGTCCCTGAGACGCAGGAGTACGCGCAGATCCCGTACGACAGGCATGTGGGTCAGCGTCACATACGGACCGGCGGCGTACGTGAGAGGGGCACCGGACCTGATGGCCCGGTGCCCCTTCTCGTACGGCCCGCCGCGCAGAGCGCCACCACCGCAACTGCCCTGACTGCCGCAACCGCCGTGACTACTGCGGCCGGTGCGGGTGTTAGCGCTCGACCTCGCCGGCGATGAACTTCTCGACGTTCTCACGCGCCTGGTCGTCGAAGTACTGCACGGGCGGGGACTTCATGAAGTACGACGACGCGGAGAGGATCGGGCCGCCGATGCCGCGGTCCTGGGCGATCTTCGCGGCGCGCACGGCGTCGATGATGACGCCCGCGGAGTTCGGGGAGTCCCAGACCTCCAGCTTGTACTCCAGGTTCAGCGGGACGTCGCCGAAGGCGCGGCCCTCAAGGCGGACATAGGCCCACTTGCGGTCGTCGAGCCAGGCCACGTAGTCCGACGGGCCGATGTGCACGTTGTCGGCGCCCAAGTCGCGGTCGGGGATCTGGGAGGTGACGGCCTGCGTCTTGGAGATCTTCTTGGACTCCAGGCGCTCGCGCTCCAGCATGTTCTTGAAGTCCATGTTGCCGCCGACGTTGAGCTGCATCGTGCGGTCCAGGACGACGCCCCGGTCCTCGAAGAGCTTCGCCATGACGCGGTGCGTGATCGTGGCGCCGACCTGCGACTTGATGTCGTCACCGACGATCGGGACACCGGCCTCGGTGAACTTGTCCGCCCACTCCTTCGTGCCGGCGATAAAGACCGGGAGGGCGTTGACGAAGGCGACCTTGGCGTCGATGGCGCACTGCGCGTAGTACTTCGCGGCGTCGTCGGAGCCCACGGGCAGGTAGCAGACCAGGACGTCGACCTGCTTGTCCCTGAGGGTCTGGACGATGTCCGCGGGGGCCTCGGGGGACTCCTCGATCGTCTGGCGGTAGTACTTGCCCAGGCCGTCGAGCGTGTGGCCGCGCTGGACCGTGACGCCCGCGGAGGGCACGTCACAGATCTTGATGGTGTTGTTCTCGCTGGCACCGATGGCGTCCGAGAGGTCGAGGCCGACCTTCTTCGCGTCCACGTCGAACGCGGCCACGAACTCGATGTCCCGTACGTGGTAATCGCCGAACTGGACGTGCATCAGACCCGGTACCTTGCCCGCCGGGTCGGCGTCCTTGTAGTACTCGACACCCTGCACCAGCGAGGCGGCGCAGTTGCCCACACCGACGATGGCTACGCGAACCGAACCCATTGCGGTTGCTCCCTGTGTGATCTCAGTGGTTCGTGATGAAACCCTGCGGAGGTGCAAGGCCTCACTTGGTGGGGTCCGCGGACGGATCCGGCGGTCCTGGACGTCCCGGGGGCGTACCCCCGGGAGATGCGGCGTCCCGGTGCCGGGGCAGGCCGTCCGCTTCTCCGGCTTCCTGCGCGGCGGGTTCCTCGGGGCCGGACCGCATCTGATCCCGCCCTACCCGCTCACTCTCGATCAGCTCGTTCAGCCAGCGCACCTCGCGCTCCACGGACTCCATGCCGTGACGCTGCAGCTCAAGCGTGTAGTCGTCGAGCCGCTCGCGGGTACGGGCCAGAGAGGCGCGCATCTTCTCCAGACGCTCCTCCAGCCTGCTCCGGCGGCCCTCCAGCACCCGCATGCGCACATCGCGCTCCGTCTGCCCGAAGAAGGCGAACCGAGCAGCGAAGTGCTCGTCCTCCCAGGCGTCGGGGCCGGTGTGCGACAGCAGTTCCTCGAAGTGCTCCTTGCCGTCGGCCGTCAGCCGATAAACGATCTTGGCCCGGCGCCCCGCGAGGGAGGCGGCGAGCGCGTCCTCCGGGGCGCTGCCCGGTTCCTCGATCAACCAGCCGTTGGCAACCAGCGTCTTGAGGCAGGGATAGAGCGTTCCGTAACTGAAGGCGCGGAAGATCCCCAGCGAGGTGTTGAGCCGTTTCCGCAGCTCATAGCCGTGCATGGGGGACTCGCGGAGCAGGCCGAGGACGGCGAACTCAAGAATGCCCGAGCGTCTGCTCACCCTCGCCTCCTCCACGGTCCGGGACGCCGTCCCGGACGCTTATGCCGAAACGATGTATCGACACGATACATCCAGACGATAGATCGGAGAGGCGATGGGGACAAGGGTGGCTTTAGTGAACGGCGTCACATCCCCGATTCTCATGATGCAACTTGCCTGATTTAGGGTGAACTTCAGCTCTCGGAGGGTTTTGACCGTGCGTAGTCTGTGCGGCATGCAGACCACCGGGAACCCAGCGACGTCCAGGAACGTCAAGACTGTCGGTTCATCGGATGCATGTCGGATGAGCCCTATGCCGGGCCGGTCCGTATTCATTTCGGGGGACCGGAACCCAACTGCCGCTTCCAGGCGTACGCGCCTGCCCGAGGAGTAGTCGTTCGATGAGCGAGCACCGTCGCAAAACGCCGCAGCCACCAGGTGGCGGCCGTGCCGCGTCCAGGCGTGCGGCCCAGCAGCCGTCCGGTCGCCGTGCAGCCCCGTCACGCGAGACCGCGGTCTCCCATGCCGAGGGGTACGAGGAGGAGCCCGTCTACGGCGGGCGTGCCGAGGCCAGACGCGCGGCCCAGCGCGGTGGACGCCGACGTGGGGCCGACGGCGGTGGCTCGGGCCCCGGCGGAGGCGGCGGCCGGCGCGGAGGCGGCGGAGCCGGGGACGATGAACCGCGCAAGAAGCGGTTCATCGACTACCCGCGGTACAACAAGTACGGCTGGCGCCGCTGGGTGCCTTCCTGGAAGCAGACCACCGGGCTCGGTGTCGCCTTCGTCGGATCCATCCTGGCCGCCGGGACCATCGCGTACGCCATGGTCGAGGTCCCCGACGTCCAGAAGGCGTCGGAGGCCCAGAAGAACGTCTACTACTGGGACGACGGCAGCCAGATGGCCGCCGCCGACGGCGCGGTCAACCGGCAGATCATCAACATCACCGAGATCCCCAAGGCCATGCAGAACGCGGTCGTCTCGGCCGAGAACAAGACCTTCTGGGACGACCCCGGCGTCGACTTCAAGGGCATGGGCCGCGCCGTGTTCAACATGGCGATGGGCGGCGACACCCAGGGTGGCTCCACCATCACCCAGCAGTACGTCAAGAACGCCCGTCTGGGTGACCAGAGCCAGACCTTCAGCCGTAAGTTCAAGGAACTCTTCATCTCCATGCGGGTCGGCACGGACATGGACAAGAGCGAGATCATGGAGGGGTACCTCAACACGTCATACTACGGACGCAACTCCTGGGGCATCCAGGCCGCGGCCCGTACGTACTATGGCAAGGACGCCAAGGACCTCGACGCGAGCGAGTGCGCCTTCCTCGCCTCGCTGCTCAAGGGTGCGACCCTCTACGACCCGGCCGGTGCCCCCGAGCTCAACCCGAACGCCACCCCCGAGGCCAACAAGCGGCGGGCCGAGATCCGCTGGAAGTCGATCCTCGACGGAATGGTGGAGGACAAGCTCCTCGACGCGGGCAAGCGCGCCGAGTACACCGAGTTCCCGATGCCGGACCCGCCGAAGAAGTCCGGTGACCTCGGCGGACAGGTCGGGTACCTCGTCGACCTCGCCAAGGCGAACTTCGTCAACAACAACGACCGGGGCATCACGGCCGACGACCTCACCGCGGGCGGCTACGAGATCCACACGACCTTCAACAAGAAGAAGGTCGGCATGCTGGAGAAGTCGGTCAAGAAGATCTACGACGCCAATATCGATCCCGAGGAGCGTCCGGAGACCGACACACACGTCCAGTTCGGCGGCGCCTCGGTCGAGCCGTCCAGCGGGAAGATCGTCGCGATCTACGGTGGTGAGGACGCCACCAAGCACTTCACCAACAACGCCGACCAGACCGGTGCCCAGGTCGGATCGACCTTCAAGCCGTTCGTCCTCGCCGCGGCCATGGAACACGGCAAGCGCGACCCGAATCTCCCCCCGCAGCAGAGCGACGAGCAGCGCACCCCGGTCTCGCCCGACAAGGCCATCTACAACGGCGACGACAAGCTGAAGATCAAGCAGTACGACGGTTCGATCTGGACCAACGAAGAGGGCAAGGAGTGGCTCCAGACCAACGACGGCGGCGAGGACTTCGGCGACATCAACCTGCGTAAGGCCATGAAGCGGTCGGCCAACTCGCCCTTCGTCCAACTCGGCATGGACGTCGGGATCGACCAGGTGCGCCAGGCGGCCATCAATGCCGGTCTGCTCCCCGGTTCTCTCAGCAAGTCCAACGTTCCCTCGTTCTCGCTCGGTATCTCCGACCCGAGCGCCATCCGGATGGCCAGCTCCTACGCCACCTTCGCCGCCAGCGGCAAGCAGCGCGACCCGTACTCCGTCGACAAGGTGCTGAAGGGCGGCGAGGTCATCTACCAGCACAAGGCGACGGCGACGGCTGCCTTCCCCTCCAATGTCGCGGACAACGTCACCGATGTGCTGACGGACGTCGTGAAGGACGGCGGTACGGGAAGCAGCGCCCAGCTCCCCGGCCGTGATGTCGCCGGCAAGACCGGTACCACCGACGGCAACAAGTCGGCCTGGTTCGTGGGCTACACCCCGCAGCTCTCCACGGCCATCGACATGTACCGGATGGACGACGACGCGAAGAACACGAAGCGTCAGTTCGAGAAGATGTTCGGCACCGGTGGCCAGAAGAAGATCCACGGCGCCTCGTTCCCGGCCGACATCTGGCAGGACTACATGTCGCAGGCGCTCAAGGGGAAGCCCGTCGAGAAGTTCCCCAAGCCCGAGCCCATCGGCGAGGCGGTCTACGGAGGCGGCGCCGACTCCCCGTCCCCGACGTTGAGTGACAGCCCGTCGCCGACCGATTCGGACAGCCCGTCCGCGACCCCGTCCGAGAGCGAGAGCGAGGACACGCCGACGCAGAGCCCCTCCAGCTCCGAGGAGACCTGCAACAACATCTTCGGCTGCGCCAACCAGGGCAACAGCAACCAGGGCAACGGCAACCAGGGCAACAGCAACGGCGGACCCGGCGGGGGCGGCGACGGCGGGGCGAGCACCTCGCCAAGTCCGTCCGATGAGGAAACCGACGACGGGGGAGGCGGAGGCATCTTCGGCTGACACGCCGGAGACCTCTCCGGCACCCGAAGCCGCCGCAGGCCGCCGCACCGGCCGCCCGCCCAGGCCGAGAGGCCGCAGCTCCACCCGCGAGGGCCGTCGCACCCGCCCCGTACGGACACCGTACGGGGCGGTGCGGCGGCCCTCGCCCTTGTCCACAGCCCCGCCCCGTCCACAGCGGCATACGGCAGGATGGACGCCATGCCGAGCGCAGAAGAGAAAACCGTGCACCAGGACCCGCCGGACGTCGCGCCCACCCGGCGGGACGAGATCGCCGCGGCCGGCAGCGAGCTGATCGGCGGACCCGCCGGGCGCTGGGCCTGGCCGGGCAGCGGCCGGCTCTCCCCCGTACGCGTCGTCGCACTGGTGGCGATCGGCATGTTCGCACTCGGCATGGTGCAGAAGATGCCCTGCTACAACTGGGCCTGGTTCCGCGGGGCCAGCTCCCAGTACACCCACGCCTGCTACTCGGACATCCCGCACCTCTTCATCGGGCGCGGCTTCGCCGACAACCTCGTGCCGTACTTCGACCGGCTCAGCGGCGACATGCAGTACCTGGAGTACCCCGTCCTGACCGGCCTCTTCATGGAGGTCGCCTCCTGGCTCACCCCCGGCGGCTCCCTCCAGTACCGCGAGCAGATGTACTGGATGGTCAACGCGGGCATGCTCATGATCTGCGCCGCCGTCATCGCCGTCTGCGTCGCCCGCACCCACCGCCGTCGCCCCTGGGACGCCCTCCTGGTCGCCCTGGCGCCCGCTCTCGCCCTCACCGCCACCATCAACTGGGACCTGCTGGCTGTCGCCCTCACCGCCGCCGCCATGCTGATGTGGTCCCGCGGCCGCGCCCTCGCGTTCGGCATCCTGATCGGGCTCGCCACCGCCGCCAAGCTCTACCCCGCGCTCCTGCTGGGGCCCCTGCTCGTCCTGTGCTGGCGCGCCGGCCGCTACCGCGCGTACGGCACGGCCCTCCTGGGAGCCGCCGCCTCCTGGCTGGCGGTGAACCTGCCCGTGATGCTGCTCGCCCCCGAGGGGTGGAAGAAGTTCTACACCTTCAGCCAGGAGCGGCAGATCGACTTCGGCTCCTTCTGGCTGATCATCACCCAGCGCACCGGCCGCTCCATCGACGTCAGCACCGTCAATACGTACGCCATGATCCTCATGGTGCTGGCCTGCGCGGGCATCGGCGCCCTCGCCCTGACCGCACCCCGCCGGCCGCGCTTCGCGCAGCTCGCCTTCCTGGTCGTCGCCGCGTTCATCCTCACCAACAAGGTCTACTCGCCGCAGTACGTCCTCTGGCTCATCCCGCTCGCCGCCCTGGCCCGCCCCCGCTGGCGCGACTTCCTCGTCTGGCAGGCGTGCGAGGTCATGTACTACCTCGGCATCTGGATGTACCTCGCGTACACGACCAGCGGCGACGCCCACAAGGGCCTGCCCACCGAGGGCTACCAGCTCGCCATCACCCTGCACCTGCTCGGCACGCTCTACCTGTGCGCCCTGGTCGTACGGGACATACTCCTGCCCGAACGGGACGGCGTCCGTACAGACGGCACGGACGACCCCTCCGGCGGCGTCCTGGACGGGGCGGAGGACCGCTTCGTGCTCGGCAGGAGCGCACCGGAGCCCGCCGGTACGCCCGCCACCCACTTCGGCGGCGTCAGGCTCGAATGGGGCGTCCGCAAGAGCCTGCCACCCGCCCAGGAACGATCACCCGACTTCGGCTGACCACCGGCTCCGGTCGAACAGCGACGCCGACCGGCCACCGACGTCGCCCGAACACCTCGGAAAACGGCTGAAGGCTCCCCCTCGCGTGCGGACGCGGTGGGGAGCCTTCAAGCGTGTACGGGAGTGGCGGCGCCCGTGCGATGGGAGCGCGCCGGTGAGGCGGTGTCTCAGCGGTCCACGAGCCGGTCGAACTGTGTCGTCGTATGGCGCAGATGCGCCACCAGCTCATCCCCGACCCTCGGCTCCTGCGCGTCCGACGGAACGAACAGGATCGACACCTGCATGTGCGGCGGCTCCGCGAACCAGCGCTGCTTCCCGTCCCAGACGAACGGCGACAGATTCCTGTTCACCGTCGCCAGACCCGCGCGCGCGACCCCCTTCGCCCGTGGCATCACCCCGTGCAGCGCCTTCGGGGCCTCCAGGCCCACCCCGTGCGATGTCCCCCCCGCCACGACCACCAGCCAGCCGTCGGACGCGGCCTTCTGCTGCCGGTAACCGAACCGGTCGCCCTTGGCGACCCGCGTGACGTCCAGCACCGACCCCCGGTACTCGGTCGCCTCGTGGTCACCCAGCCACAGCCGTGTGCCGATCCGTGCCCGGAACCGTGTCTGCGGGAACTGCTGCTGGAGCCGCGCCAGCTCGGAGGCGGCGAGATGGCTCACGAACATCGTGTGCAGCGGAAGCCGCGCCGCGCGCAGCCGGTCCATCCACGCGATGACTTCCTCGACCGCGTCGGAACCGTCCGTACGGTCCAGCGGAAGGTGCAGGGCGAAGCCCTCCAGCCGTACGTCCTCTATGGCGGCGTGGAGCTGGCCCAGCTCCTCCTCCTTCACCCCGTGCCGCTTCATCGAGCTCATGCACTCGATGACCACACGGGCGCCCACCAGGGCGTACACGCCGTCGACGGACGAGACCGAGCGCACCACCCGGTCCGGCAGCGGCACCGGCTCCTCCCCGCGCCGGAACGGGGTGAGTACCAGCAGATCGCCGCTGAACCAGTCCTTTATGCGTGCGGCCTCGTAGATCGTGCCCACAGCCAGCGTGTCGGAACCGAAACGCGTGGTCTCGTCGGAGAGCCGTTCGTGACTGAAGCCGTAGCCATTTCCCTTGCAGACCGGGACAAGCCCCGGGAACTGCTCGATGACCGACTTCTGGTGCGCCCGCCAGCGCGCGGTGTCGACGTAGAGGGAGAGCGCCATTGCCGGTCCGGAACCTTTCTCTCGGCTGCGGTGTATCAGAGTGCTGCGGTGTACAAGAAGATGAATCGTCGTGCGGATCGGGACGGCCCTACCAGAAGGATCCGCCCCGCGCCGCCGCCGGAAACCTCCGGCGGCGCGTCAATCGGTCAGCGGCGCGACATGTACATGTCGAGCGCCTTGTGGAGCAGCTTGTTCAGCGGGAAATCCCACTCGCCGATGTATTCGACGGCCTCGCCACCCGTACCCACCTTGAACTGAATGAGACCGAAAAGGTGATCGGTCTCGTCGAGGGAATCGGAGATACCCCGCAGGTCGTACACCGTCGCACCCATCGCGTACGCGTCCCGCAGCATCCGCCACTGCATCGCGTTCGAAGGCCGTACCTCACGCTTGTGATTCGCCGAAGCACCGTACGAATACCAGACATGACCACCGACGATCAGCATCGTCGCCGCCGCCACGTTCTCACCCTCATGACGCGCGAAATACAACCGCATCCGATTCGGGTCCTCGGCGTTCAGCACACTCCACATACGCTCGAAGTACGACAACGGCCGCGGCCGGAAATGATCCCGCTCCGCCGTGATCTCGTACAACCGCTGCCACTCCGCGAGATCCCCGTACCCCCCCTGCACCACATCGACGCCGGCCTTCTCGGCCTTCTTGATATTGCGCCGCCAAAGCTGATTGAAGCCCTTCAGCACATCATCCAGCGAACGATTGGCCAAAGGCACCTGGAATACGTAACGCGGCTGGACGTCACCGAAACCCGCGCCCCCGTCCTCCCCCTGCTGCCACCCCATCTTGCGCAGCCGGTCCGACACCTCGAAAGCACGCGGCTCGATGTGCGACGCCTCCACATCACGCAGCCGCTTCACATCAGGATCCTGAATACCCGACTTGATCGCCGTCGCGTTCCATCGCCGGATCACCACCGGAGGGCCCATCTTCACCGAGAAAGCACCCTGATGCTTCAGATGCGCCAGCATCGGCTGAAGCCACTCGTCCAGATTCGGCGCATACCAATTGAGCACCGGACCCTCGGGCAGATACGCCAGATACCGCTTGATCTTCGGCAACTGCCGGTACAGCACCAGCCCCGCACCGACCAGTTCACCGTTCTTGTCGAACCAGCCCAGGTTCTCGGAGCGCCACTCCGTCTTCACATCAGCCCACGCCGGGACCTGGCAATGACTCGCCGCGGGCAGACTCTGGATATACGCCAGATGCTGCTCACGGCTGATGGTCCTCAGGGTCAGACTCATACGGGGCGCTCCTCGGCAGGTGTGTCCCCATCGATACAGGGGCTCCGGCTCTCGCGCCGAAGCCTACTGCGCCGATGGAGCGCCCCGTCTGGCCGTCGGCCGAGCCGACGGAGATGCCCCGGGGCCCGACCCACGGGCACAGGCCCCGGCGCCGCCCGTTCGGACCACACCGGATCCGAACGCGCGACCCTAACCGATCACCCCGCCGAACAGACCGCCGTGCGCCATACCGAGGAAGAAGCCGACCGCCGAGGCGCCCAGCCCGATGATGATCAGGAACCGTTCGCGTGTCGTCACGGAGACGAACTGCCCGTACGCACCCGTCAGGATCCCCACCAGCCCCGCCCACGAACTGATCAGATGCAACGGGTGGAAGAACGCCGTGACCAAGGCGAGAAGCCCCAGCGCCAGCGTCACCACCATCAGCGTGTCCTGAAGCGGATGGGACTTCCCGTCCGTCGAGAAAAGAGACGTGGAGGGGTTCGGTCGCATTGCCTGTGCCATCTGGCACCTCCTGGCCTTGCCGGAGGCGGCGCATCGTAGCGCCGCGCACACCCGATGTGTACAGATTGCGCCCGCAGGCAGCAGGATTTCAACAGGAAGCCACCGTGCGGGTAGTCTGTACGGTCTGCACCGGTGTCTGCCCTGGCCAGAACACGATCCCCTCGTCCGACGAGCCGGATTGTCAGTGGCGGCCGATACCGTTGCTCACGCATCACGACCCTCCTGCCACGGAACGACCGTGGCCGCTGAGTCCAAAGGAGGTGGGTTCCACATGCGTCACTACGAGGTGATGGTCATCCTCGACCCCGATCTCGAGGAGCGCGCTGTCTCCCCGCTGATCGAGAACTTCCTCTCCGTCGTCCGTGAGGGCAACGGAAAGGTCGAGAAGGTCGACACCTGGGGCCGTCGTCGTCTCTCTTACGAGATCAAGAAGAAGCCCGAGGGCATCTACTCGGTCATCGACCTCCAGGCCGAGCCTGCGGTCGTCAAGGAGCTCGACCGACAGATGAACCTGAACGAGTCGGTCCTCCGGACCAAGGTCCTCCGCCCCGAGACCCACTGAGCCACCAGCTCAGCGTCAACGGGCCCGAGTAGCAGCAAGCAGCCAGAAGCAATCCCCGCCGAGAGGTTCACCCATGGCAGGCGAGACCGTCATCACGGTCGTCGGCAATCTCGTCGACGACCCCGAGCTGCGCTTCACCCCGTCCGGTGCGGCGGTCGCGAAGTTCCGCGTCGCGTCCACTCCCCGCACCTTCGACCGGCAGACCAATGAGTGGAAGGACGGCGAAAGCCTGTTCCTCACCTGCTCGGTCTGGCGGCAGGCGGCGGAGAACGTCGCCGAGTCGCTCCAGCGAGGCATGCGCGTCGTCGTGCAGGGCCGGCTGAAGCAGCGGTCCTACGAGGACCGCGAGGGCGTCAAGCGCACGGTCTACGAGCTGGATGTCGAGGAAGTCGGCCCCAGCCTGAAGAACGCCACGGCCAAGGTCACCAAGACCACCGGTCGCGGTGGCCAGGGCGGCTACGGCGGCGGCCAGCAGGGCGGCGGCGGAAACTGGGGCGGCGGCCCCGGTGGTGGTGGCCAGCAGGGCGGCGGCGGTGCACCCGCCGACGACCCGTGGGCGACCAGCGCGCCGGCCGGCGGCCAGCAGCAGCCGCAGAGCGGCGGGGGCAACGGAGGCGGCTGGGGCGGAAGCTCCGGCAGCGGCTACTCGGACGAGCCGCCCTTCTAAGGGCGGGCTCGTACCCCACTTCTTGATCACACAGGAGAAACACCATGGCGAAGCCGCCTGTGCGCAAGCCTAAGAAGAAGGTCTGCGCATTCTGCAAGGACAAGACCCAGTACGTGGACTACAAGGACACGAACATGCTGCGGAAGTTCATTTCCGACCGCGGCAAGATCCGTGCCCGCCGCGTCACCGGCAACTGCACGCAGCACCAGCGTGACGTCGCCACGGCCGTCAAGAACAGCCGTGAGATGGCGCTGCTGCCCTACACGTCCACCGCGCGATAAAGGGAGGGTGACCGAATCATGAAGATCATCCTCACTCACGAGGTCTCCGGCCTCGGCGCCGCCGGCGACGTCGTCGACGTCAAGGACGGCTACGCTCGCAACTACCTGGTCCCGCGCGGTTTCGCGATCCGCTGGACCAAGGGCGGCGAGAAGGACGTGGCGCAGATCCGCCGCGCCCGCAAGATCCACGAGATCGCCACCATCGAGCAGGCCAACGAGATCAAGGCCCGCCTCGAAGGCGTGAAGGTGCGTCTGGCGGTTCGCTCCGGCGACGCCGGCCGCCTCTTCGGCTCCGTCACCCCGGCCGACCTCGCCTCGGCGATCAAGTCCGCCGGTGGCCCGGAGGTCGACAAGCGCCGGATCGAGCTCGGTTCGCCGATCAAGACCCTGGGCTCGCACCAGGTGTCCGTGCGTCTGCACCCCGAGGTCGCCGCGAAGCTCGGCATCGAGGTCGTCGCCGCCTAAGCGACATGCTCGGCAGAGCAAGCAGGAAGAGGGCCGTATCCCACCGGGTACGGCCCTCTTCTTTCTCTCCACGGTCCGGCCTCTCCATGGTCAGGCCCCGCGCCATGTTTCACGTGAAACGGGCACACCGGGTGTTTCACGTGAAACGACAACCCTGGAGTCGCTTGGCTGTGCGTCAGCGCGTCGCGCCGGTGACCAGCCACCGACCCGAACGGGTCCGCAGCCATAGCGTCAGCATCCGCACCGCCATCATCAGCCCCATCGCCCACCAGAGAGCCGTCAGCCCGCCCCCGAGAACCGGTACCAGCAGAGCGACCGGCGCGAAGATCAGCAGCGTCACCAGCATCGCTCCGGCGAGATACGGGCCATCCCCCGCGCCCATCAGCACTCCGTCCAGCACGAACACGATCCCCGCGAACGGCTGCGTCACCGCCACCACCAGCAGCGCCGGCAACAGCGTCTCCCGTACGGCCGAGTCCCCCGTGAACAGCGGGATGAACAACGGGCGCGCGACCACGATCAGCGCCCCCAGCAGCACACCCGACGCGATCCCCCACTGCACCATGCGCCGGCACACCTCCCGGGCCCCCTTGGCGTCCCCCGCCCCGAGATAGCGGCCGATGATGGCCTGCCCCGCGATGGCGATCGCGTCGAGCGCGAAAGCCATCAGACTCCACAGCGACAGCAGGATCTGATGCGCGGCGATGTCCGCGTCCCCCAGCCGCGCCGCGACCGCCGTGGCGATCATCAGAACCGCCCGCAGCGAGAGCGTACGGACCAGCAGGGGCGCACCGGCCTGTGCGCTGGCCCGTATCCCCGCCGCGTCGGGCCGCAGCGACGCGCCGTGGAGACGCGCTCCTCGTACGACGACGATCAGATAGGCGGCGGCCATGGCGCACTGGGCGATCACCGTGCCCCAGGCGGAGCCGGCGATGCCCAGACCGGCGCCGTACACGAGGGAGACATTGAGCGCCGCGTTGGCGCCGAACCCGCCGATGGCGACGTACAGCGGCGTACGCGTGTCCTGGAGCCCGCGCAATACGCCGGTGGCGGCCAGCACCACCAGCATGGCCGGGATGCCGAGGCTGGAGATCCGCAGATAGGTGATGGCGTACGGAGCGGCGGTGTCCGAGGCGCCGAAGAGGCTGATGAGCCACGGCGCGGTGGGCAGGGCCACCGCGATGACGACGGCGCCGAGCAGCAGGGCCAGCCAGATGCCGTCCATGCCCTGGCGGATGGCGGCCGGGAGATCGCCCGAGCCGACCCGCCGGGCGACGGCCGCGGTGGTGGCGTACGCGAGAAAGACGAAGACGGAGACGGCGGTGGTCAGCAGGGCCGCCGCGATACCCAGTCCGGCGAGTTGCGGGGTGCCGAGATGGCCGACGATCGCGCTGTCGAACATCACGAAGAGCGGCTCGGCCACGAGGGCGCCGAAGGCCGGAACGGCGAGTGCGACGATCTCGCGATCGTGCCGTCGCCGTCCTGTCCTGGATGCCGAGTGGGCCTGTGTCATGCGCTCAACCTAATCTTCCACAGGTAAGTGATGCAATGGTCTTGTGATCCTTACTTTTGGCTCCGGTGAAGGATCGGTTGTGCGCCGGTTCTGCTGATCTTGGCCCAGTCGGGAAAGTTTTTCTCCCCCACAGCCGGTGGATGGAAAAAGGCCTGGTCAAAGGCGGTTCAGGAAGGGTGCTATGACTTTGTCCACAGCGCTGTCCCCTGGTCCGTGCACAGGTTCGCCCAGGTTCTCCACAGCATCTGGTCTCTCATCCACATGGCCTGTGGATAACAAGATTGGCTGACGTCGCCGGCGGGCCTACCGTGGACCGGCGTCCGACGCGCCGGAACCGGAGTCAGGCCTCTCGTTTTGTCAGTGTCGTGCCGTACAAAGAGTGGCACGGCGAGGTCCGCTGGGCGGACATGAGGAGGTGGCCGGTGAGCATTCCCGAGCCGTTGGACGACCCCTGGACCGATACCGGTCCCAGTGACCGTCTGCCTGTCTCCCGGCAGCGCCGTGGCGAGGGCCGGGGCGGCCGTGAGGAGCAGCACGAGCGGGGCAGCGAGAGCGGGCCCTGGGACGGCGGCTCCGGCGGGTTCGAGCGGGTACCTCCGCAGGATCTCGACGCGGAGCAGTCGGTGCTCGGCGGCATGCTGCTGTCGAAGGACGCGATCGCCGATGTCGTGGAGATCATCAAGGGCCATGACTTCTACCGTCCGGCCCACGAGACGGTCTTCCAGGCGATTCTCGACCTCTACGCCAAGGGCGAGCCGGCCGACCCGATCACGGTGGCGGCCGAGCTGGTCAAGCGCGGTGAGATCGGCCGGGTCGGCGGGGCCTCGTATCTGCACACCCTCGTCCAGTCGGTGCCCACGGCGGCGAACGCGTCGTACTACGCGGAGATCGTGCACGAGCGGGCGGTGCTGCGCCGGCTCGTGGAAGCGGGTACGAAGATCACACAGATGGGGTACGCCGCCGACGGGGACGTCGACGAGATCGTCAACTCCGCGCAGGCCGAAATCTACGCCGTCACGGAGCAGCGGACGAGCGAGGACTATCTGCCGCTGGGCGACATCATGGAGGGCGCGCTCGACGAGATCGAGGCGATCGGTTCGCGCAGCGGCGAGATGACCGGTGTGCCGACCGGTTTCACGGATTTCGACTCGCTCACGAACGGTCTGCACCCCGGCCAGATGATCGTCATCGCGGCCCGTCCTGCCATGGGTAAGTCCACGCTGGCGCTGGACTTCGCGCGTGCGGCGTCCATCAAGAACAATCTGCCGAGCGTGATCTTCTCCCTGGAGATGGGGCGGAACGAGATCGCGATGCGACTGCTGTCGGCGGAGGCGCGGGTGGCGCTGCACCACATGCGGTCGGGCACGATGACGGACGAGGACTGGACGCGGCTGGCCCGCCGGATGCCGGACATCTCGCAGGCGCCGCTGTACATCGATGATTCGCCGAACCTGTCGATGATGGAGATCCGGGCAAAGTGCCGTCGTCTCAAGCAGCGCAATGACATCCGGCTGGTGGTCATCGACTATCTGCAGCTCATGCAGTCGGGTGGTTCGAAGCGTGCGGAGAGCCGTCAGCAGGAGGTCTCGGACATGTCGCGAAACCTGAAGCTGCTGGCGAAGGAGCTGGAGCTGCCGGTGATCGCGCTGTCACAGCTCAACCGTGGTCCTGAGCAGCGTACGGACAAGAAGCCGATGGTCTCCGACCTGCGTGAGTCGGGATCGATCGAGCAGGACGCGGACATGGTGATCCTGCTGCACCGCGAGGACGCGTACGAGAAGGAGTCACCGCGCGCGGGCGAGGCGGACCTCATCGTGGCGAAGCACCGTAACGGTCCGACGGCGACGATCACGGTGGCGTTCCAGGGGCACTACTCGCGTTTTGTGGACATGGCGCAGACCTGACGCGGGTGTGCAGGGTCTCAGGTTTCGCGGCACAATCTCATCTCCGATGGCACATTGATGGCGCTTATGCCGTCGATGTGAGACTCGCCGGTCGGGGCGTCCACTCTTTCGGGTGAGGGGATTCCGGCTCGTACCGCGCGTTGAAGTTCCGCTGACACCCTTGGCCGTACGGGCCATCATCCGTGGGTTGGGGGTACGCGACGGACAGCATCCCGTTCAGCACGCCGCCCAGGATCACGAACGAGGGACCCCACATCTTGCCGACCGTTGAGGCCCAACTTCCGCGCTCTGCACCGCCGGACCGAGCGGTGTTCGCTCTGGCCCTGGATGAACAGCCGATGGCCTTCGCCGGCTCGCACGGCCAGTCGCTGGACTGGTTCTAGAGAACCCGTAGAAAACAACGAACTCCGGCCTGGGAAATGACACGCCGTTGGGACTGCCACTGAGTGACACGCTCCGAGACAGCGAGCGGGGTCCCACGTCACAGCATCGGTGCCTGACAGCGAAGGTGAGAACCTACAGGTGGGCGGGGTTCTCGGACCTCGTGCCGGGGTCGGTCATCGGGTGTGTACCACGCGTTCGTCCCGGGGCGCGGTGGCGGTGGCGTTCTTCGGGTGGTGGCGGCGCAGGTTGGCGGCGAGGATGCGGTCGAGCATGCGGTCGGACAGCATCGGGCCCAGGCGCATGATCAGGGCGGCGTCGCGTCCGGCGGTGTAGCGGGTGCGTGGTCTGCGGGTTGTCACGGCTTTCACGATGACGCGGGCGGCGGCGTCGGCGGTCAGGCCTGATGCGGTGCCCGTGGCCATCAACTGGTTGTTCGCCTGGACCAGGCTGCCGTAGCGCTCGTTCTGTTCCGGTGTCATCCGGGCGGCGAGGTCGTTCGCCGTGGTGATGCCGCGGGCGGCGATCTCGGTGCGGACGCCGCCGGGCTCGACGACGACCACCTGGACGCCCAGTGATGCGACCTCGCGGCGGAGGGAGTCGCTGACCGCTTCTAGGGCGAATTTGGCGCCGGCGTACGCGCCGTAGGTGGCCATGGCGTACTTGCCGCCGATCGAGCTGATGTTGATCACGCGGCCCTTGTCGCGCAGCAGCGCGGGGAGGAGTGCTTGGGTGACGGCGATGTGGCCGAACAGATTGACCTCGAAGACCTGTCGCCATTGCGCCATCGGCAGGGCCTCGACCGGGGCGTTGACCTGGACGCCGGCGTTGTTGACGAGCGCGTGCAGGGGGCGTGGGTCGTCGGCGATCCGCGCGGCGAGTGCTTCCACGTGTTCCGTGTCCGTGATGTCGAGGATGACCGGTTCGACGCCGGTGGATCGGATGGCGTCGGCGTCACGGTCGCGTCGTACGCCGGCCAGGACGTGGAATCCGTGGCGGGCCAGTTGGCGGGCGGTTGACGCGCCCATGCCGGTGGAGGCTCCGGTTACGACGATCAGTTTCCGAGTTTCAGATGACGTTGTCACCTTGATTACGGTACCGATTCAGATGACGCTGTCAACTGTATGATGGTGTCATGGTCACCCGTGCGGAGTCCGCCGCCCTCACCCGCCGCGCTCTGCTCGACGCCGCCGCCGAACTGCTCGACCTCGGTGGCCCGGAAGCGGTCACCCTGCGCGAGGTGGGCGCGCGGGCAGGCGTGAGCCGGGGAGCGCCGTACCGGCACTTCACGGGCAAGGACAGCCTGCTGACCACCGTCGCGACCGAGAGCTGGCAGCGGATCGCCGATCGGATCCACGCCCTGCGGACCGACCCGGCGCTGTCGGCCTCCGCCAAGGTGCGCGGCGCTCTTCGCACCCTCATCGGCGTCGGCCGGGACCAACCGCACCTGTACCAGATGCTGTTCCGGCGCTCAGGACACCGCCCGGAGGAACTCGGTGAAGGACTCGACCGCGTCCGGCGCCAGCTCTGCGGACCGGTGGACGATCCGGCCGCGGACCGTATCCGCGCGGCCGGACGCTTCCACGAGGAGTTTCTGGCCGTCGTCACCGGTCTCGTCGGGGAGCGGGACACACGGCGTTACGGAGCCCTCCTGCTCACCAGCGCCCACGGCATCACGGACATGGAGCTCAGTGGCCACTTGGACACGGACGCGTTGCGCTCCACCGCCGACGAACTCATCGACACCCTCGTCCGCATGGTCGCCGGCGCCGGTGAGGCGGCGTAGCTTCGCCCACGGCCCGTCGAGGCGGCCGTACGGTCACGGGAGGTCGAGCAGGGCCTTTCCGACCAGGCCCTGTTCGAGTGCGGCGTGGGCATCGGCGGCACGTTCCAGCGGGTAGCGGTGCAGCGGCAGTCCGGCCTCTTCGCCCACGCGCAGGGCGCCCGCGCCGACGGCTGCCGTGACATCGGTGACCGCCTGCCGCTTCGCCGTGGGTGGGACGGTGTAGACAAAGACGCTCTGCCAGCGCAGGTTCGCCCGCAGCGAGGAGAGCACGGGGACGGACAGGTGCTCGTTCTCGCCGCCCGAGTAGTAGGCCACCACGGCTCCGGGCGCGGTGACGGCGATGTCGAGGGCGGCGTTGGCGCCCGGTGCGACCTCCACGACGATGTCGACGCCCTCGGGCGCGCACGCCAGGATCTCCGCCGTCGCGTCCTGCGTGCGGTAGTCGACCACGTGATGGGCGCCGGCCGCGCGGGCCAGGGCGGCCTTGGCGGGGCCGCTGACCGTGGTCACCACCCGTGCTCCGGCCCAGCGGGCGAGCTGGACGGCCGCGTTGCCGACGGCGCCGGCACCGCCTGCCACGAGCACGGTCGTGTCGCGCAGGGTGCCGGGGGCGATCCGCCCCGGTCCGCCGTCGTGGACGGTCAGCGCGCGGTGGGCGGTGAGGGCGGGGATGCCCAGGGCGGCGCCGAGTTCGAACGGGGCGTGGTCGGGGAGGGCCACGGCGTGATCGTCGCGGACGAGCGTGTACTGCTGTGCGGTTCCCCAGGGGCGTTCCCACGCGGCTTCCCAGAGCCACACCCGCTGTCCGATGCGCGCCGGGTCGACCTGTGGGCCGACGGCGTCGATGACTCCGGCGCCGTCCTGGTGGGGCACCTGCTCGTCCATGCCCGGCGGCAGCGCTCGTCTGCGGCTGCGCCAGTCGGTGGGGTTGACGCCGGAGACGAACACGCGAACACGTACCTCGCCCGGGCCGGGTTCGGGCACGGGACGTTCGACGAGTTGGAGGACTTCGGGGCCGCCGGCGGCCGTCCGGACGACGGACTTCATCGTTCACCTGTCTTTCGCTCGCCCCTGGGGGAGGGTGGGGCGGCGTCCGGGAAGACACGCCGTCCTGAGTGGGGCACCCCTGCGGAACTTCCCCCGCGGAGAAGAAATTCCGAGCGGGGTCCGCGAGCGGGTGAGGCGGGGTGTCGTGTCCGGGGTCGTGCTGCGGCGGTGTCCTATCGGCCCAGTTCGGCGGCCCTGTCGGCGCGTCGGGCGAAGACGTCCGCACGGCGGTCCGCCATCGTGCGCAGCGCGTCCTTGCGGTCCCGGGCGGACAGCCGGTCGAGATACGTGTGGCCGAGGAGGTGGTCGCTTTCGTGCTCCAGGCAGCGTGCGAAGTAGCCCGTTCCTTCAATGACGAGGGGGCTGCCGTTCTGGTCGAAGCCGTGGACGACGGCGCGGTCGGTGCGGGGAAGCCCCATGGTGGCGCCGGGCACGGACAGGCAGCCTTCGAGGTCGTCCAGGAGGCGCCGGCTGTGCGGAGGAGGAAGTTCCAGAACCGGGTTGACGACGTGGCCGACATGCCGGACCCCGTGGTCGTCGGGGCAGTCGTAGACGAACAGCCGGAGGTCGACGTCGACCTGGTTGGCGGCCAGACCGGCGCCCTCGGCCACGTACATCGTCACGAACATGTCGTCGATCAGTGCCGACAGCGCGGGGGAGCCGAACTCGGTCACCTCCCGGCACGGGCGGCCGAGGATCTCCTCGCCGACCACCGTGATCCGGCGCACCGTGCCCCGTTCCGCCTCCGGTGACCGGACAGGCCAGGAGTCGACGGGGCGGCCCTGTACGCGGACGCGTCGGTCGACGGGCCGGGATGGTTCGTTGTGAACGGACATCGCTGTCTCCGCTTCTGCTTCCGGGCGCCACGGGTGCTGCGGGCGCCGCCGCGGCCCGGTGCTCTCCCCGCGAGGACCGCTTGCCAAGTCCTTTGCAAAGTAGCAGAGTTTGCAAAGTGACTGAAGGCGATGTCGACACCCCCCGCGACCGTGCACGCGGCCCCGGCGACCGGCTGCGCGAGCACGAGGTCCGCACCGCCCTGCTGGACCTGCTCGCCGAAGTGGGTACGGTCACGGCGACCGAAGCCGCCTCCCGGCTGGGGCACAGCTCCGGGCTCTGCTCGTTTCATCTGCGGCAGCTCGCACGCCATGGATACGTCGAAGAGGCACCCCACGGCGGAGGCCGGGCACGCCCCTGGCGGCTGAGGCGGCACGACGCCGCTGCCGAGGCGCCCTCGGAGGAGGCGTTCGGCGAGCTGGCCCGGGGGCTGGAGGACGAGAGCTGGCAGCGGTGGCTGGCCCAGCGGGACCGGGCACCGGCCCAGTGGCGTCACGACGAGGCCTTCAGCGCCGTCGCCTATCTGACCCCTGAGGAGATGGCCCGGGTCGCGGACACCGTCCGGCGGGCGCTCGCGCCCTACCAGGACCGCGAACAGCGCCCCCTGGCGCGGCCGGACGACGCCCGGCCGGTGGCGCTCATCACCCGGCTGTTCCCCCTGCTCCCCCACGTGACGGAGCGCCACTGAGCACTCGGTCATCCGTACGGCGAGGACAGGCAGGAACCGTGGACATGCGGTCCTGGGACGAGAGGTATCGCAGCCGCGACCAGGTCTTCGGCGGCGCACCCAACGGAGTGCTCGTCACCGAGATCGCCGGTCTGACGCGGGGGCGAGCACTCGACGTGGGATGCGGTGAAGGCGCGGACGCGATCTGGCCGGCCCGGCCCGGGGCGACGTGACCGAGACGCCGCGCCCGGCCGGCGCGTTCGGTCTGACGCCGGCCCATGACGTCCCGGTTCAGCGCGTCACGTCGGTACGCCGGGTCGGGCCGCTCGTTCGGCCGCGCTGCGTTCCACGCAGAACTCGTTGCCCTCAGGGTCTGCGAGGGTCACCCAGCCCAGGCCGTCGGGGCGGCGGTGATCCGTCACAAGAGTGGCGCCCAGAGCGAGGACGCGTTCAACCTCCTCGTCGCGGGTGTGCTCCTGCGGCTGGAGGTCAAAGTGGACCCTGTTCTTGGTGATCTTGTCCTCGGGGACGGTGATGAACAGCAGCGTGACGCCCCGTGCTTCGAGGAGGGCCTCCGAGTCTCCCGGCAGGTCGTCCTCGGCGAGCGAGGCGCCGAGGACCTTGGCCCAGAAATTGCCCAGGGCGTAGGTGTCGGAGCAGTCGATCGTTATATGGCGTACGAGAGAGGTCATACGGCTCACTGTGGCCACGGCCTCCGGAGCTGTCCACCGGATTTTGACACGCTGTCCGGTTCCCGGCGACGTGCGGACGGCAGGGGTTTCGGCGCAGCGTGAAATGCGGTCGACGGTGCGGTGTCCATGGGTAGATGTGGTGCATGACCGAACCTTGGGAAGACTTGTTGCCCGGTACGCGGCGGGCTCTGTTGCATCGTGTCGCTGTCGCGCAGGCGGAGGCGCGGGTGCCTTCGGTGGCCGCGGCGGTGGCCCGTGAGGGGCGGACGGTGTGGACGGGAGCGCGGGGCTGCGGGGACGGACATGCCCCGGATACGGCTACGCAGTACCGGATCGGGTCGATCACGAAGACTTTCACCGCCGTGCTGGTGCTGCGGCTGCGTGACGAGGGGCTGATCGACCTCGCGGATCCGCTGGAGAAGCATCTTCCGGGGACGGGCGTCGGTGAGGTCACCGTCGCACAGCTTCTGGGCCACAGCGCGGGGCTCGCCGCGGAGACTCCCGCGCCATGGTGGGAGCGGACACCGGCCGCGCTGCGCCCGGAACTCGTGGACGTGCTGGGAGAACGGCCCGTGCTGCACCCCACGGGAAGGCGGCACCACTACTCCAACCCGGGGTTCACGCTGCTGGGTTCGCTGATCGAGGCCGTACGGGGCGCGTCCTGGGAGGAGGTGCTGCGGCGCGAGGTTCTTGAGCCGCTTTCGTTGGACCGTACGACGGTACGGCCGGTCGCACCGGCCGCAGAGGGATGGGCCGTCCACCCCTGGGCCGACGCGCTGCTGCCGGAGCCGGTCGAGGATCTGGGGCTGATGGCGCCGGCGGGGCAGCTCTGGTCGACCGCCACCGACCTCTGCCGGTTCGCGGGCTTCCTCGTGGAAGGCGACGAGAAGGTCCTGAGCGCGGCGTCCGTGGCGGAGTTGAGGACGCCGGCCGCGGCGCCGGAGGCGGGGCAGTGGGATGGCTTCTACGGCTTCGGAACGCAGGTGATCCGCCAGGGTGGCCGGACACTCGTGGGCCACACGGGATCACTGCCCGGCTTTGTCGCCGGCCTGTGGGTGAGCCTGGAGGACGGGGTGGCGGCGGCCGTACTGGCCAATGCCACATCGGGGCTGGCGGCCGGATCGGTCGCGGCGGAGCTCATCGGGATCGTGGCGGACGCGGAACCGCGGATCCCGGAGCCCTGGAAGCCGCTGCCCGAGGTGGACCAGGAGCTGCTGGCGCTCACCGGACCGTGGTACTGGGGGACGCAGCCCTTGGGGCTGAGGCTGACCGCGGACGGTGGGCTGGAGCTGCGCCCGTTGCGCGGCGGTGGGCGCGGTTCGGTCTTCGCCCCGGCGGCGGACGGCGGCTGGACGGGGCTCGACGGTTACTACGCGGGGGAGACCTTGCGCGTGGTGCGGCGGCCGGACGGCTCCGTGAGCCATCTCGACCTCGGCTCGTTCGTCTTCACCCGGGGGCCGTACGCGCCGGATGACGCGGTTCCCGGCGGGGTGGACGAGGCGGGCTGGCGCGGGCTCGGAGGGTAGGACCGGTGGTGATGTTTCACGTGAAACCGGGCGCGAAGGGCGCCGGGCGGTAGAGTGTGATCGGGCCCGAAGCCGCAAGCGTGAATTGCGGCTTCGGGCCCGGTTGTTGAGGTGGATCAGTGGCGGAACGCCTGGAGTTTCACACCCCCGTTCCATGCCTCCAGCAGACCGCGGTGGACCGCCGTCATGTCGTGGCGCGCGGCGAGCAGCAGGGCGTCGCGAGTGAAGGGACAGGTGGCGACGAGCAGGGCGATGTCGGCCCTGTGGTCGAGCTTGGCCATGCCGATGAACTGCCGTACGTCGCCGCTCGTGATGGTCGCCGCAGCGGTGCGTGCTCTGCACTGGACGACCACGCGGCGTCCGTCTGGGGTGTAGGCGACGATGTCGGCCCCGGTGTCGCCGCGGCCACCGGCCACGGTGACCGGATCGCATCCGTCACGGCGGCAGAGCCAGGCGATGTGCTGTTCGAACTGGCGTGCGTTCATGGCGTCGAGCGCGCCCATCGATCCGGCCTCGCGCTCGCGCAGGATGCGTTGGAGACGCGTCACCTCGTCTTCGAGGGCTTCGATCCGGGCGCGCTGGTCGCCATCGTTCCGGATGGCGGTGTTGAGCACCGGGACGACCGCTGTGCCGATGGTGGTGCGGACGATGTCCTCGGCGATGCGCGCGGCTTCCGCGTCGTCGGGCGCGGCCGGGTGCCGGGCAAGGGCGTCGGTGATGCGGGTGTCGATCCATTCCTTCAGCCTGTGGATTAAGTTGTCCACAGGCTCGATGGCCTGCCTCCGCTCGCTGTCGAGCAGGTAGGTACGCACCTGACGTGCGACGATGCTGTCACGGAGCAGCATCGCGGTATTCAGGACAGCCCGTCGGGAGAAGATCCCGATGGAGCGGCTGCGGGACTGGATGCCACAGAGTTGCTTGAAGCAACTCAGTTCCTCGCCGCTGAGAACGCGGTATCCATTCGACTGGAGTTCGCTCCGGTGGTCGTGGATGACAGCGCGGATGACTGGCTCACTCACCTCGAAGTAGGCGGCGACGTCCTTGGTCGTGGCGTGGAGTCCGTCCGGTGACAGGGCCAGTTCTTTGACCCTGTCGAGGACTTCGTCGCGTTCGGCGACGCTCGCGCGCAGGGAACTGGACTCCAGCAGAACTATCTCGTCGAGCATGTGATCCGTCTCCTCCTGGGCCGTGTGCGGCCCGCCGGCGGGGGCGGGATCCCGATGGGCATACGTCCTGCCCCCTTGCCGGGGGCAACGAGCCCGATCGGATAAGGATGCGGTTTTCAGATGCTCAGTTTGAATCCGATGTGGGAGGCGGTGAAGCCGAGCCGCTCGTAGAAGCGGTGGGCGTCGGTGCGGGTGGCATCGGAGGTCAGTTGGACCAGTTGGCAGCCTTCGCGGCGGGATGCGTCGATCGCCCATTCGATGAACCGGGTGCCGAGGCCGCTGCCGCGTTCGTCGGAATGGACCCGTACGGCCTCGATGAGGGAGCGGGTGGCGCCGCGGCGGGAGAGCCCGGGGACGATGGTGAGCTGGAGCGTACCGACCACGCGACGGTCGCGTACGGCCACGACGAGGTGCTGGTTCGGATCGGCATGCAGGCGTTCGAAGGCCGCGGTGTAGGGGGCGAGGTCGTTTGGGGACTCGCGCTGCGCGCCGAGCGTGTCGTCCGCCAGCAGGGCCACGATGGCGGGGATGTCGTCGCGGGCCGCGGGCCGTATCTCCAGGTCGCTCATGGTCGGCAGGGTACGCCGTGGGGGTGCGGCGGGCGTGCGGGGACGGAGGGGTACGGGGTCAGCCCGTGGCCAGGTTCAGGGGTGCGAACAACCGGGTCCGGTCGCCTGGCAGGTCGGGGGTGCCGTAGACCATGAGCGTGGTGGGGGCGGTGGGTTCCAGACCGCGCTCTTCGAGCCAGTTCAGCAGCTCTTCGTGCTGTACGTCGACGGAGGTGCGCAGCGGCCGGCCCGAGGCGGGGGCGAGGGCGGCGACCAGAGCTTTCGCGGTGTCGGTGTCCCGGGCGACGAGGGGGCCGATGACGTCGGTCTCCGGGGTGGGCCAGGCGGCCGCGTAGCCGGTGATCGTGGAGGATTCCTCGGCGACTCTGAGGCGGTCGGCGAAGGCGGGGAGCCGGGCGAGGAGGTGGGTGCGGTCGGCGCCGAAGGTTTCGTTGTCGAGGCGGATGATGGCGGGCAGGTCGGCGGCGGTGGCGGGCCGGGTGGCCACAGGAGGCGTGGCGGGGCCCGAGGGCCTGAGGTGGCCGAGGACGGTCCGGGTGGTGCCGATGCCGGTGAAGCCGAGCCGTTCGTAGAGGGGTCTGCCGTGGGGGGTGGCGTGGAGGACGAGCGGGGTGGTGCCGGCCTCGTGCAGGACGTGGTTCATCAGGCGTTGCCCGAGGCCCTGACGGGCGTGCCGGCCGGCGACGAGGAGCATGCCGACGGCGGCGAGTTCTCCGCCGTGAGGGGTGCTGCCGTAGGAGGTGACGACGCAGGTGGCGGCCAGGCCCTTGCCGTCCGGGTCGTCGATGCCGTGTGCGGTTCCCGCGGCCAGGAGCAGGCTCCAGCGGTGTTCCTCGCGTGCCCAGTCGCGGTCTTCGGCGAGGTCCGCGCAGGCCGTGAGGTCTCTCATGGTCAGGCGTCGGATGGGCAGCGCGGAGAGCGGTGTCGGCATGGGGGTCAGGCTGTCGGATCCGGTGATCGTTCGTCCACCGGTTTGCGTTGTTTCACGTGAAACAACGGTGCTGCCGGTGACCGTCTGCCCTGTGAGTGAGCGCGCGTACTAGTCTCGGCGAACATGGCGGGTATGGCGGGCACGATGGACGGGCGCATGCTTCATCTCTTCGACCTCGACGGAACGCTCATCCGTGGTTCGGCCGCCGCGGTGGAGATCTCCCGGCAGTTGGGGCTGGACCATGAGATCGCGGAGCTGGAACGGGGGTTCGTCTCGCGGGGGCTGGCGCCGGACGAGTTCGCGGTACGGGCACGGGAGTTGTGGGCCGAGCTGACGGCGGAGCAGGTGGCGGCGGCTTTCGAGGGCGCTCCGTGGCTGTCGGGCATCCGTGAGGTCTGGGCGGACATCCGGATGAGAGGCGATTACTGCGCTGTTATCTCCCTCTCGCCTGATTTCTTTGTTTCGCGGCTGCTGGAGTGGGGTGCGCATGCCACGCATGGTTCGCGGTGGCCGGCTCTGCCTTTCGTCGAGCCGGTGGACCGGGCGGGCATTCTCCATCCGGCCGCGAAGGTGAAGATCGCGAACCAACTGTGTGCGGAGTTCGGGGTGGGGCTGGACCGCTGTGTTGCCTATGGTGATTCGATGTCCGATGCGGAGATCTTCACGGTGGTGCCCTGTGCGGTGGCGGTGAATGCCGATCATCACCTGGCGGGGCTCGCCACGCACACGTACTCGGGAGGGGATCTGCGTGAGGTCTATGAACTGGTGCGCCTCCAGCAGTAATACTCTGATCCGGAGGCGCCGCGGAAACGCGGCGGGATCCGGCGATTGAGTGCGGGAGCGATGCACCCTAACGGTAAGTCCATTACGGATGCCCGAACTTCGCGCTCTTTGTCCGTCGCGGAGGTGTGGCCCGCCATGCTGCGACGACGGGCGTCGCGCGCTATGTCGTATTCCTGCGCCTCGTCTCCCCGTGGGGGTTGTGGCGGGGGTTGAGGCGGGCTGTCGGCAGTCCGAGTCAGAACGGGGAATCGCTTGCGTATTCCGGATCAGCGGAAGTGCGCAGACCGACCGAAAGATGTTCGAGGCGAGGCACATCATGGACGCTCCGACCACCACGTCGGCTGACAACGGCACTTCCGGGGACGGCGGTGGCTCCGGGGAGCAGACGGGCGGCGGCTGGTTCGCCCCTCGCCGGGCGCCGAGCGGCGAGGGCCGGACGGACCCGGCGGCGCCGGGCGGCGCCGGGGAGGCGGGCCGGGACCGAATACCCGTCCAGGGCCGCACCTTCGCCTCGATACGCCCGGTGGGCCCCGGTGGGACCCGTACCGCGCCGCCGCGCCGCGAGGACCCCCCGGGCCAGGGGCCGAGCGGCGCCGAGAACCCCGCTGCCGTGCCACCGTCCCCTGTGGACGACGGGGTTCCCGACGCGTTCCGGCCGCGCGCCAAGGGGCCGCGCGCAGGAGAGGGCCCCGCGGCGCATCCGCAGGTCTCCGAGGGCCCGGAACCGGCCGGGGGCGGGGCTGCCGGTCCCGATCCCGCGGTCGCGGAGGCAGCCGTACGGTCGGCCGCCGCGCACCCTGGTCCCGTACCGCCGGAGTCGGCGGACGCCGTACGGCACCATCCCGTTCAGCCGGAGTACGAGCGGGCCCCGGGCGTGGAGGGCGCCGGTGGGGCGCCGGCCCCCGCGGAGCAGGTCGCGCCGTGGTCCGGGGGTGAGCAGGGCTCGCAGGGCGATCCGCTGCCGCCTCAGGCGCCGGTGTCGGCGGCGCTGCCGCCCGAGGCGCCGGTCGTCGCCCCGGCGGCCCCGTCGGGGCAGCCGTCCGTCGTGCCGCCCGCTTCCGCCGTCCCGGACCCGAACGCCTCGCCGGACGCGATCCTCGTCCGCCGGTCGCTGGCCGAGATCGGCCCGGTGTCGAAGCAGCTCACCTCGTACTTCTACTCGCTGCTGTTCGTGCGCCATCCCGATCTGCGCGCGCTGTTCCCCGTGGCGATGGACGCGCAGCGCGACCGGCTGCTCAAGGCGTTGCTGACGGCCGCCGAGCACATGGACTCGCCCGATGTCCTCATGGACTATCTGCGGCAGCTCGGGCGCGGCCACCGCAAGTACGGCACCCAGTCCGTGCACTACCCCGCTGTCGGTGAGGCCCTCATGGGCGCGCTGGCGCGTTACGCCTCGGCCAGTTGGGACGAGGAGACCGAGGGGGCCTGGGTGCGGACGTACACGAGGATCTCCCAGATCATGATCGACGCGGCGGCCGAGAACGAGCGGCACGCCCCGGCGTGGTGGCAGGCCGAGGTGGTCTCGCACGAGTCGCGGACCTCCGACATCGCCGTGGTCACGGTCCGCCCCGACCAGCCGTACCCGTTCCTCGCGGGGCAGTACACGAGCCTGGAGACGCCGTGGTGGCCGCGGGTCTGGCGGCACTACTCCTTCGCGTCGGCTCCTCGGCCGGACGGTCTGCTGTCGTTCCATGTCAAGGCGGTGCCGGCCGGCTGGGTGTCCAACGCGCTGGTCCACCACGCACGTCCCGGTGATGTCCTGCGGCTGGGGCCGCCGGCCGGTTCGATGACCGTCGACCACAGCACGGACAACGGTCTGCTCTGTCTGGGCGGGGGCACCGGTATCGCGCCGATCAAGGCGCTGATCGAGGATGTCGCCGAGCGCGGGCACCGGCGTCCGGTGGAGGTGTTCTACGGCGCGCGCAGCGATCACGACCTGTACGACATGGAGACGATGCTGGAGCTGGAGAGCGCCCACCCGTGGCTTTCGGTGCGTCCGGTGGTCGCGGAGGGTCCCACGGCGGGGCTGGCGGGGCGGCTGCCCGAGGCGGTGCGCGACCACGGCCCGTGGCACGAGTTCGACGCGTATCTGTCGGGGCCGCCGGGGATGATCCGCAGCAGTCTGGACGCGCTGCGGGGTTCGGGGATCCCCTCGGAGCGGATCCGTCACGACTCCCTCGACGAGCTGGTCGCGGCCACCACGTAGCGCCACCACGGAGCGCCACCACGTAGCGCCGGGGGCCGACGCCGGCCGGAGTGTGCCGGTCAGGTCAGCCCAGGTCGGGGGCGTGCATGGCACGTACGCCCTCGATGTTGCCGTCCAGGTAGTGACGCAGGGACAGGGGGACGAGATGGACGGCGGCGATGCCGACGCGGCTGAACGGCACGCGGACGATCTCGTACTCCCCCGAGGGTTCGTCGATCTCGGGGCCGTGGCGCAGCGAGGTGTCCATCGAGTCGAGCCGGCAGACGAAGAAGTGCTGCACCTTGACGCCGGTGACGCCGCCGTCGGCGATGTGTTCCACGGTGTCGACGAAGCACGGCACCACATCGATGACCTTGGCGCCGAGTTCTTCGTCGACTTCGCGGTGGAGGGCGTCGACGACGGTGGCGTCCGTTCTCTCGACCCCGCCGCCGGGGGTGAGCCAGTACGGGTCCACTCCTGGTTTGGTCCGTTTGATCAGGATCAGGTCGTCGCCGTCCAGCAGGATGGCGCGTGCGGTGCGCTTGACCACGGGCCGTTCGGTCATGGGAAGAGGTTCGCCCGTCCCGCCCCTTCTGAAACTCCCGGCGGCCCATCGGCTTCCGGCCGCGCCGGTGCCCCGGCCGGTTCTTCCGGTCACCACTCCACGGCGGCACGCAGCAGCCACTCGTGGGCCCGTGCGAGGGGCGGGAGGGCGAGGGTGCCGGTGCGTACGGCGAGGAAGTAGGTGCGCAGCGGGGGTACGGGCGGGTCGAGCAGGGCGACGACCTCGCCGCGCTCCAGGGCCGCCTCACAGAGGTAGCGGGGCAGGACGGCGAGTCCGGCGCCGGCCGCCGCGCACTCCAGGACCGCCCGCAGGTCGGGGGCGATCACGGTGCCCGCCGCCGCGGGCCGGGTCTCGAACACGGTGGCCCAGTAGCGGGAGACGAACGGCAGGGACTCGTGCACCTCGACCACCGGGAGCTGTTCGAGCACCACGCCCCCCTCGCGCAGCACCTCGTGGCCGAGGCGGCCCGCCCAGCGGGGGGCCGCGATCAGGACGTGTTCCTCGTCGCAGAGCGGAGTCGCGGTGAGAAGTTGGCCGCGTGGCTGGGCGGTGGTGATGGCCAGATCATGATGTCCGGCGGCCAGCCCTTCCAGGGTTTCCTCGGAGTTTCCGAAGAACGAGGTGCGCAGGGCGAGTCCCTGGGCGGTGAGCGGGGTGAGCGCGGGCAGGGCGCGCAGGGAGGTGAATTCGGGGGGTCCGGCGAGGTGGAGGGTCCGTACGCCGGATTCCTCGTCGAGTCCTGTCTCGGCGATCTCGACCAGTGCGTCGAGGTGGGGGGCGGCGCGGTGCGCGAGTTCGTCGCCGATGGTGGTGGGGGTGACACCGCGGGCCTGGCGGAGGAAGAGGGGGCGTCCGAGCTGCCGTTCCAGGGTCCTGATCTGGCCGGTCACGGCGGGCTGGGAGAGGCCGAGGAGGGCGGCGGCGCGGGTGAAGGAACCGGCGCGGTGCACGGTGACGAACGTGCGCAGCAGAGCCAGGTCCATGTCCCGCTCTCCCGTCTTGAACCGCGCCCGCGCCCTGTCCGGACAGGGCCTCGCTCCCGCGGCACCCCCGCGATACCAACTATAAATAAGTCGATAGGCCGCTGTCGCTACTGTGATTGGACACTGACGCAGAGTCAACTAGCCTTGGTTAAATGGTTCTCCGCGCGTGGAACGGCGTGGAACCTGGGACGGTCCGAGCCATGAGGGGGGAGGCTCGGACCGTCTCTTCGTATGCGGGCTCGTCTGCGGCTCATATACAGCTTCGTATACGACTGCGTTTACGGCGCCGGGGCGGGGTCAGCGCACCGTGTCGAGGGCGTGCAGGACGTCCGCGAGCAGGTCCTCGGGGTCCTCGGCGCCGACGGAGAAGCGGATGAAGCCTTCCGGTACGGCGTCGCCGCCCCAGCGTCCGCGCCGTTCGGCAGTGGACCGTACGCTGCCGAAGCTGGTCGCTTCCTCCACGAACCGCAGCTCTCGGAGGAAACGTTCCGCCTTGTCGCGGTCGGGCAGGACGAAGGAGACCACGGAGCCGAAGCGGCGCATCTGGCGCTCGGCGACGGCGTGCGAGGGATCGCCGGGCAGCCCGGGGTGGCGCACCCCGCTGACGTCGTCGCGTCCGGCGAGCGCGCGGGCGAGGACCAGCGCGTTGGCGCACTGGCGCTCGACCCGGAGGTGGAGGGTGGCCAGCGAGCGGTGCGCGAGCCAGGCCTCCATCGGGCCGGGGATCGCCCCGACGACCTTGCGCCAGCGCCGCACCCCGGCGGCGAGTTCCGGGTCGCCGCTGGTCACATGGCCCAGGAGCAGATCGCCGTGGCCGGTCATGCCCTTGGTGTCGCTGGCCACGGAGAAGTCCGCGCCGAGTTCGATCGGGCGCTGGCCGAGCGGGGTGGCGAGGGTGTTGTCGACGGCGACGAGGGTCCCGCCGGCGTGCGCCTCGCGCACGAGCCGGCGGACGTCGCAGACGTCGAGTCCGGGGTTGGACGGTGTCTCGATCCACAGGAGGCGGGCCCCGGCCAGGACGCGGAGCTGGGCGTCCCCGCCGGTGGGGGCGGTCCGCACCTCCACGCCGTACGCCTCCAGCCGTTCGCGCAGCAGAGGGAGGGCCTGGTAGCCGTCGTCGGGCAGCACGACCGCGTCACCGGCCCGGAGCTGGGAGAAGGCCACAGCGGAGATCGCGGCCATCCCGGAGGCGAAGGCGACGGTCTCGACGGGCCTGCCGGGCGCCTCCAGCTCGCTGATGGCCTGTTCGAGAAGGGTCCAGGTCGGGTTCTCGTCGCGGCCGTAGGTGTACGGTCCGGTCGGGTCGCCGGGCAGATGGAAGTGGGCGGCGAAGACCGGCCCGGGGAGGGTCGGTTCGTGCTTCACGGGTTCGGGCAGCCCGGCCCGCACGGCGCGGGTGCCGTCGCCGATGTTCTGGGAGTGGCTCATCCGCGGCCTCAGTCGTTGTCGTCGGGGAGCGCGACATTGAGCGCCCAGGACACGACGGAGATGACCAGACCGCCGAGCACGGCCGTCCAGAAACCCTCGACATGGAAGCTCAGACTCAGCTTGTCCGCGAGCCACGAGGTCAGCAGCAGCATCAGGGCGTTGACCACCAGGGTGAACAGCCCGAGGGTCAGGATGAACAGCGGCAGGGTCAGCAGCTTCAGCACGGGCTTGACGAGGAAGTTGACCAGCCCGAAGAGCAGCGCCACCAGGATCAGCGTCAGCGCCTTCTTGCCAGTGTTCTCGCCGGTCAAGGTGATGTTCTGGATCAGCCAGATCGCCACCGCCAGGGCAGCCGCGTTGGCGATCGTCTTGACTAGGAAATTCTTCATGGTCTGATCGTGGCATGAAGGCATTCCGACTGGATGAGCTGGAGGCGGAGCGTGCCGCCAACGACGGCGCGTATCTGCAGTTTGTACGGGAACGCAACATGTCCGTGGGGCTGTACGCGCTGGACGCGGGCGCGAGCGATCCGCAGCAGCCGCACCGGCAGGACGAGGTGTACTTCGTCGTGAGCGGCCGGGCGTCGATCACGGTCGGGACGGAGACGACCCAGGTGGGCCGGGGCAGTGTGGTCTACGTGCCGGCCGGGGCCGCGCACAAGTTCCACCACATCACGGAGGATCTGCGGGTGATGGTCGTCTTCTCGCCGCCCGAGGGCTGACCCTCAGGCGCGTCTCAGGGTCGGATCAGGGGAGAGCGGGGGCCGCGGGGCCACCACGGGGGCCTGTGCGGCTCTAGCATCGAAGGCGTACAGCGGTCACATCAGGAACTCGGTGAAGCGAGGTAAGGACGATGGCGGTTCGGGAGATTTTCACGGGAATGCCGTGGTGGGTGAAGTGGATCGCGGTGCCCGTGATCGCCGTCGCGGTCTTCGGCGGACTGATCATGAGCCTGCTCGCCTTCGTGATCGGTGTGCTGTTCAAGGTGCTGATATTCGTCGCCCTGGTCGGCGGACTGATCTACGCCGTGCGGAAGTTCACGGCGTCCTCGTCGTCCTCGCGCGGCGACTGGTAGGGCTGTCAGTCCATAGGGCTGTTAGCCCGCCAGAGGGAAAGGTGAAGAGGAAACCAACCCCGGCTGTGACCTGCCCCTAAAGTGGCTCACCTCTGCCGCACCCGGCGGGCTCCGGCCCGTCCGCACGCCTGGGGGTGATCTTTGGTCACAGCTACATCCGCCGCGGCTCCCACGCTGATCGGATCGGTGCGGCGGGCGCTGCGGCTGCTGGAGTCGGTGGGCTCCCATTCGGATGGAGCCACCGCCAAGCAGCTCGCGCGCGAGACGGGGCTCCCTCTCCCCACCGCCTACCACCTGCTGCGCACCCTCACCTACGAGGGTTATCTCCGACGTGAGAGGGGCGTCTTCGTCCTCGGGGACGCCGCCCAGCGCCTGGTGCACGCCGGAGCCGTCCGCGGCCGCCGCTCCACCCTCACCGAGGTCCTCGCCCGGCTACGCGACGCGCTGGGCGTCCCCGTGTACTTCGCGGTCTACCACGAGGGCGAGCTGGACCTGGTCTCCGTGGCCGACAGCCCCGCGTGCCCCGCGGTCGACGCCCGGGCCGACTTCCGCACGACGGCCCACGCCCACGCGATCGGCCAGTGCCTGCTGAGCCAGCTCGACGAGGCGTCCCGCCGCGACCATCTGGACCGCTACCCCGTCCGTCCGCTCACCCCGTACTCGGTGCCGGACCGGAGCACCCTGCTGGAGCGCCTCGACGCGCTGGGGCGGACGGAACCGGTCCTCTCCCGCCAGGAGTACCGGCTCGGCACGGTCTGCGCCGCCGTACCGGTCACGGTCGGAGCGATGGCGGCCGCCGTGGCCATTTCTATACCGCTCTGTCAACAGAAGCGGCTGCTTCCGACGGCCGAGCGGTTACGCAGAGAGATCGGATCCCTGCTGACCTCGCAAATCCTCTCTATCAGTATCTGAAAAATTACTCCTTGTGATCTGCTAGCGCTTACAGGACGATTGCGTCAAGAGGGTCAACGGGGATCATTCCCAGCCACTGTTCCATCTACTCCGGAGTACAACGATGCGCGAGTCGGTCCAGGCCGAGGTCCTGATGAGCTTCCTCGTCTCCGAGGAGCTGTCGTTCCGTATCCCGGTGGAACTCCACTACAAGGTGGCTGATCCCTACGCGGTACGGATGACATTCCATCTGCCCGGCGATGCACCTGTGACCTGGACTTTCGGTCGCGAACTGCTGCTCGACGGCATCAACACACCCAGCGGGGACGGTGATGTGCACATCTCCCCGACGACCCCCGAGGACCTCTCGGACGTCCATATGCGGCTCCAGGTCGGCGACGACCACGCGCTCTTCCGTGTGAGCGCCGCACCGCTGGTGGCCTTCCTGGACCGTACGGACCGGTTGGTCCCGCTCGGCCAGGAGCGCACACTCAGTGACTTCGAAGGCAGCCTTGAGGAGGAGCTGGGCCGCATCCTCGCCGAGGAGAACGCGGGCTGACGGCCCGTCGAGGGGGGCCGTCCGGGTGATTCTGCCCTCCCGGGTGGCCCGGATCCCTCCCGCTCCGCTCGGGCTACTTCTTACGGCGGCGGCCCCGGCCGCCGGTCCCGCGCATCCCCGGGGCCGGCACCAGCAGCCCCCGGGACTCCTGAGGCTCCCAGCCGGGCCCGGCCCCGGGGCCCGCCTCCGGTCCGTCCGGGGCGGGCGGCGATGGCAGGGGCGCGGGGTTCTCCGGGGCGGACCGGTCGGCGGAGACCACCAGCGCCGCCAGCGCCGTCGTCACCGGCACCGACGCGACCAGGCCGATCGAACCCACCAGCGTCCGTACGATCTCCTCCGCAACCAGCTCACTGTTGGCGACCGTCCCCACGCTCGACTGCGCGATTGAGAAGAGCAGCAGCAGCGGCAGCGCGGCACCCGCGTAAGCCAGCACGAGCGTATTGACCACGGACGCGATGTGGTCCCGGCCGATCCGGATGCCCGCCCGGTACAGCGCCCTGGGCCCCATCGTCGGATCGGCCTGGCGCAGCTCCCACACCGCCGAGGTCTGCGTCACCGTCACATCGTCGAGCACACCGAGCGAACCGATGATCACCCCGGCCAGCAGGAGGCCGCTCATGTCGATCTCCGGATAGAGGCCATGGATCAGCCCCGTGTTGTCATCGGTGTTGCCGGACAGGCTCGCCCAGCCGATGAAGAGCGACCCCAGCAAGCCGATCAGCAGCAGCGAGATCAGGGTGCCCAGCACCGCCACCGAGGTGCGGGCCGTCAGACCGTGGCACAGATACAGCGCGATCAGCATGATCGCGCTCGCCCCCACCACCGCCACGACCAGCGGATTCGAGCCCTGGAGGATCGCCGGCAGGATGAACAGCGTCAGGATCGCGAACGAGACCACGAGCGCCACCAGCGCCATGACCCCCCGCATCCGTCCCACCACGATCACCGCGAGCGCGAAGATCCCCGCCAGCAGCGTCAGCGGGAACTGGCGGTCCACATCGGAGACCGAGTACTGGAGATCCCGGGGAGCGTCCGGCGCATAGGCGACCACAACGCCCTGTTTCACGTGAAACTGCCGCGGTGCGTCGGGCTGGACGATCTCGACGAAGGTGTGACCTTTCTCCTTGCCCTCCTTCAGTTCGACCGTCGCCTTCTTGCACTCCCCCGTCTCCTCCTGGACCGCCTCGCGGCCCTGCGGAGTCGAGGTGTCACCGGTCGACGGGACCTGGGAGGCGTTCACGTCCTTACAGGCGACGCGCTCGATCTGGACGACCTGGCCCGCGTAGGTCTGCCGGTCGAAGCCCACGCCGGTCCGCTCGTGCGCGGGTGCGCCGCCCGGCCAGAGCACGGCGAGCCCGACCACCACGGCGGCCGCGAATGGAATCAGCACCGCCGCGATCACCTTGCGGAGGTGCCGGGAGACCGGCATGGCGGGGCCATGACTGTGCGAGTGGGCGCCCGGTTCGTGAGTCTGCGTGGGTGGGGTCACCGACCGATCATCGCAAGAAGCCGGAGGATGCGGGGGGCCCTCTGTTCAGCGCGCCCGATTTGACGCTAGCGTGGAGGCACCTTTGCACACGCGGGAGCTCGGAGCACCGGGCTGAGAGGGCGCTGACGTGTAGTCCCGGGGACGGAACCCCGGACACCTGCGCTGCGCCGACCGCTGAACCTGTTACCGGGTAATGCCGGCGTAGGGAGTAGGTCTCATGACCCATCAGGACGCACACACGCCTGCCTCCAGCTCGGAGGGCAGCAGCGCGGACCCGGCCCCCTCGGGCGAGGCCGCGGGCGGACGCTCCATCGGCTGGCACAAGGGATACATCGAGGGCTCCCGCCCCGATCTCCGTGTGCCGGTCCGCCAGGTCCACCTCACCAACGGCGAGGACGTCACGCTGTACGACACCTCGGGGCCGTACACCGACCCCACCGTCGAGACCGACGTACGCCGCGGTCTCGCGCCGCTGCGGGAGAACTGGATCATCGGCCGCGGCGACACCGAGGAATACGCGGGCCGACCGCCGCGCCCCGAGGACGACGGGCTCAAGCACACCTCCCCGCGCGGCGGGCTGCTCGGGAGCGGGACGACGGATCTGCGGGGCCTCGACGCGGTCTTCCCCGGGCGGCCCCGCCAGCCGCGCCGGACCCGCACGGACCGGGCGGTCACCCAGCTCGCGTACGCCCGCCGGGGAGAGATCACCCCGGAGATGGAGTACGTCGCGATCCGCGAGAACGTCGCCCCTGAGGTGGTCCGCGAGGAGATCGCCGCGGGCCGCGCCGTGCTGCCGGCCAATGTCAATCACCCGGAGACCGAGCCGATGATCATCGGCAAGCGGTTCCTGGTGAAGGTCAACGCCAACATCGGCAACTCCGCGGTCACCTCCTCCATCGAGGAGGAGGTGGAGAAGATGACGTGGGCGACCCGCTGGGGCGCGGACACGGTCATGGACCTCTCCACCGGCCGCAACATCCACACCACCCGCGAGTGGGTGCTGCGCAACTCCCCCGTGCCCATCGGCACCGTGCCGCTCTACCAGGCGCTCGAAAAGGTCGACGGCAAGGCCGAGGAGCTGACCTGGGAGATCTACAAGGACACCGTGATCGAACAGGCCGAGCAGGGCGTCGACTACATGACGGTCCACGCCGGTGTCCTGCTGCGCTACGTACCGCTCACCGCCCGCCGGAAGACCGGCATCGTCTCGCGCGGCGGCTCGATCATGGCCGCCTGGTGCCTCGCGCACCACAAGGAGTCGTTCCTCTACGAGAACTTCGATGAGCTGTGCGAGATCCTCGCCGCGTACGACGTGACGTACTCCCTCGGCGACGGACTGCGGCCGGGCTCCATCGCGGACGCCAACGACGAGGCGCAGTTCGCCGAGTTGCGCACGCTGGGCGAGCTGAACTCGATCGCCAAGAGCCACCACGTGCAGACCATGATCGAGGGCCCGGGCCATGTCCCGATGCACAAGATCAAGGAGAACATCGACCTCCAGCAGGAGATCTGCGAGGAGGCGCCGTTCTACACGCTCGGTCCGCTGACCACCGATGTCGCCCCGGCGTACGACCACATCACCTCCGGGATCGGCGCGGCGATGATCGCGTGGTGGGGTACGGCGATGCTCTGTTACGTCACGCCCAAGGAACACCTCGGTCTGCCGGACCGCGACGATGTGAAGACGGGCGTCATCACATACAAGATCGCGGCTCATGCGGCGGATCTCGCCAAGGGGCATCCAGGGGCGCAGGAGTGGGACGACGCGCTGTCGGACGCCCGGTTCGAGTTCCGCTGGGAGGACCAGTTCAATCTGGCGCTCGATCCGGACACGGCACGGGAGTTCCACGACGAGACGTTGCCGGCGGAGCCCGCGAAGACGGCGCACTTCTGCTCGATGTGCGGCCCCAAGTTCTGCTCGATGAAGATCTCGCAGGACATCCGGCGCGAGCACGGCGGAGAGATGGCGGGCGGCGCGGGTGAGTCCGGGGCGGACGGGCCAGGGGCGCCGGCGGGCGAGATCGAGGCGGGCATGGCGGAGAAGTCCAGGGAGTTCGCCGCGGCCGGCAACCGGGTCTATCTGCCGCTGGCCGACTGACCGTCACGGCACCGGGCTGGGCGCCTGTCACGGACCCACGCGGGCCCCCCGTACCGCTCTGGAGTCCCCGCGGCCCCGGCGACAGGCACCGGGCCCGGCCCCGGCCGGCCCCCGGGCGCCCGGCCAGGTCATTCAGGCCGGTGCTCGGGGCCGCCGAAGTCGGGGCTGGTGAAGTCCGGACCGCTGAAGTCCGGGCTGCTGAAGTTCGGTCGCTGCCCGGCGGTGGAGCCCTCGTGGGGGCTGCTGAAGTCAGGCCTGCTGTAGCCGATCTTGGGAAGCTGCTTGACCGAACGGGGCGGGCTCGGCGCCGCCGGGTCCGCGCTCGGGTCGTCGAGAGCCGCCCGCAGGAAGGGCAGGATGCCGCGCTCCAGCAGGGCGTGGCGCCAGGCCTCGCGCGCCCGGGCGACCTCGTCGGGCAGCTCTCCGCCGGCCGTCTCGTCGGCGGGGAGCTGTGTCGAGCTGTTGCGCAGCGCGGTGACCAGCAGCCCCACCGCGGCGGCCAGGATGCCCAGCGCGGTGACGGCCGCGAAGAACCAGCCCACGGCGAGCATGCTGTCCGCGAAGGCGGGTGCCGGGTCGAGCGCCTTCAGCAGAAAGCCCACCAGCAGGAAGATCGCCGCCGCGGTGCCGCCGAGGACCGGCACCAGGACCGTGATGACGGCCGTGAGCCCGGCACCGGAGTCCGTCGTGGCGTCCTCGGCCGGGTCCATCACCGAGTCGCGTACCGATGTGGCGGTGCCCGGCGAGCGGAACTCCCCGCGGATCTTGGCGTAGTGCTCGTACTCGGCCGCCGCCGGCGCGGTGATCCGGTCCGTCGCGTTCAGCGCCATGGTGCGCAACTGCTCCGCGTTGAGCCGCTGCCCGATCGTGGCGAGGTCCGGACGTTCGTGCGCATTGCGCAGCACATCGCCAAGGATCCGCTCGAAATCCGCGCGATCCTCGCTCAGCAGGTGCGGAGCGCTTTTCATGTGCATCCCCCGATACTCCGTGGGGCCGTAGCGCCCGTGTGGAACGAGCCGCAGTCGGCGGAAACGGAGGAGAGCCTGCTACGGATAAGCCGATGGTAGAGCGATTTTGGCGTGGCGTGACAGGGGGTTTCCGGAAAACACCTGTCCTACATTGACGATTTGGCCAACGGAAGCTGTACGACCAGCAGTTTTCCTGCCATCGTCACTCCGCCGTCCATGGCGATGGCCAGTCCGTCGGCATATACGTGTGGCCCTTCCACCACCGGTCCGGTGTCGTCTTCGTCATCCGACGCGTCTTCTGTGCCGACTTCGCCGAGCAGATAGGGAATCGGGCTGTGGCCGTGTACGACACGTCCTCCGCCGTACTGGGAGAGGAGTTCCTGGACCGCCTGCGGGCCGCCTTCGTCACGGAACGCGAAGCGTTTGGTGAGTTTGCGGAAGAGGTCCCAGCATTCGTCGGCGTCATTGCGCGTGAGGATCTGGTGGACCGCGTCGTTGACGTCGTCGATGGAGGAACCGTAGTCGAGATAGGCCGTGGTGTCGGAGTGCATCAGCAGATGCCCGTCCTCCTCGACGACCGCGTCGAGCCGGGACATCCACTGGAGATGGACGTCCTGGAGGCGCTCCATGTCGGTGCGCTGGCCGCCGTTGAGGATCCACGCGGCCTGGAAGGTGGCGGTGCCCGCACCGGAGTTGACGGGGGTGTCGCCGAACCGCCTGGCGCCGATGAGAAGTAGTTCGTGATTGCCCATCAGGGCCTTGCAGTAGCCGCCGGCCGCCGCGGCCTCCGCGGAGAGCCGCATGACGAGGTCGATGACGCCGATACCGTCGGGGCCCCGGTCGGTGAAGTCGCCGAGGAACCAGAGGCGGGCGTTGCCGGCAGCCCACCGGCGCTCGGCGTCGATGAGGCCCTGTTCGGCGAGGGCGCCGACGAGCTCGTCGAGGTAGCCGTGCACGTCACCGACGACGAAGAGCGGCCCGGGTCCCTCGGATCCGTTGGCCTCGGCGGGGGCGGCGCCGACCTGCGCGGTGTCGGTGTCGCCCTGGCCGACCCTCGTGATCACCGGGAGGTCGCGTTCGGTGGGGGTGTACCCCTCAGGCATCTCGTCGGCGGGGATCGCGTCGCCGGGGTGGGCCGAGGCGGTGGCCGGGTGTTCGGGGGCGCCGGGCCCGTCCGTGTGCTCGGCGGGGCGCCGCGGCTCCTCGGGCGCGCCGGGAGGGTGTTCCGCGGTCGCCGCGAGGGGTTCCGGGCCGGCCTCGGGGGCGGTGTCCCGCTGCTCCGGTACGGCGACCGGCTGTTCCGGTACGCCACCGGGGGGCCCCGAGGGGCTGCCCGGCGCGGGGCCGGCCGATGCGGGCTGTCCCGGCTCTCCGGACTGCACGGGAACCTGCGCGTACGGCGGTACGCGGAAGTCGCGCAACGTCGCCGTCCGCACCGCGGGTCCCTGACCGGCCCCCTGTGTCATCGACCCCTCCACCACCATCGTGCCGCCGTACACCTCTCGGCCCCGCCGCGCCGCCGGACGGGGTGAGCCCGTCGGCGGAAAAAGGGAAGGTCCGTGGTGTCGTGCGCCCATCATAGGAATGACCTCGGGCCTCTGTGACGCACCAGGGGTGGTGAATCCGATCGTACCGCCGGTTCGGCGGCTGTTTTCTCGCTGATCGCCCGAAATGCGGAAGGTCCGGCCGTTCGGCCGCCGGCGGGGATCCGCGGGTCGGGTGGCGTCGTACCGCCGTGAACACGGGGCTGTGGGCGGTCGCGTCCCGCTTTCGTACCGCCTCCGTACCGGTTCCGTACGGCGCCGGTACGGAGACGGATCGGCCGGAAACATACCGGCCGGCTCGCCGGTTCCGTACCGATCCCGTGGGGCGCGGCCCGTACGGGACCGGCCGCACGGCCCGTACGGGACCCGCCGTCGCGTAGCGACTCGGACCCGTCGGCGTGTGCGGCGCCGGGTCCGTGCCGGGTCCGTGCCGGGTACGGTGCCGGTCAGTCGCCCGCCGGGGAGCGGGGCGCGCTGACCGTGGTGCGCGGCGGGCGCCGCTGCGAGGAGGTCCGGATGATCAGCTCGGTCGGTATCACCTGCTCGACCGGCCGGTCCGTCTCGATCCCCTCGATGGCGTCGATGAGGAGCTGGATGACGGCGGTGCCGATACGGCGCGGCTTCAGCGAGAGCGTGGTGACGGGCGGTTCGGTGGAGGCGTACACCGTGGACTCGCTGCAGCAGACGATCAGCAGGTCCTCGGGGACCCGCAGCCCGTACCGCCGGGCGGCGGCGAGCAGATCGGTGCCGTTGGGGTCGAAGAGGCCGTAGACGGCGTCGGGGCGGTCCGGGCGGGCCAGCAGCCGGTCGGCGGCGACGGCCCCGGCGCACGGGTCGTGGGCGGGGTAGGACTCGTAGACCGGGTCCTGGCCGACGCGTTCGCACCAGTGCAGGTACGCCGTGGTGGAGAGCCGGGTGTAGGTGTCCGTGGTGGTGCCGGTGAGCAGCCCGATACGGCGGGCCCCGGCGTCGGCGAGATGGTCGAGCAGGTCGAGGACGGCCGCCTCGTGGTCGTTGTCGACCCAGGCGGTGACGGGGAGGGTGCCCGCGGGCCGGCCGTCGGAGACGACGGGCAGGCCCTGGCGGACTAGTTCGGCGACGACGGGATCGTGGTCGGAGGGGTCGATGACCACGGTCCCGTCGAGGGCGACGTTCGCCCAGACGTCGTGGCGGGAGGTGGCGGGGAGGATGACGAGGGCGTAGCCGCGGGCGAGCGCGGCCGAGGTCGCGGCCCTGGCCATCTCGGCGAAGTAGGCGAACTCGGTGAAGGTGAAAGGTTCATCCCCGTACGTGGTCACGGTCAGGCCGATGAGCCCTGACTTGCCGGTACGGAGGGTTCGGGCGGCGGCGGACGGCCGGTAGCCGAGGCGCTCCGCTACTTCTCGGACGTGGCTTCGGGTGGCGTCGGGTAACCGGCCCTTGCCGTTGAGCGCGTCCGAGACAGTCGTGATGGAGACACCGGCTGCGGCGGCGACGTCCCGGATGCCCGCCCGACTCTGCCGGCTTCCCCGGCGGGTTGTGTCCGTCCGGCTCACCTGGTGTTTCCCTGCTGCTGTCATGGCGAGCCGATAGTAGGGCTCGGGCGGGCGGTGTGGCCGGTCGCATATGCACCCGGCAGCAGGCACGTTTCTGCAAGACGAATCGGGGTCAACCTCCTTGGAAGAAGAGGGAGTTAACCGTCACTGCCATGGTCTCCTATGTAAGGAGCGGTCTGGACCTGTTGAGAGGCCCATGTTTCGAAGAGGTCTCAACTCACCTCTACGAGGGATGCGCGCCACGGCGCGAGCCACCGGCGCACGCCAGGGAGAGAAGTGCTCCCCCCCTTTCGCGACGCCCGCACTACGCGGCGATCGTCCATCCTCATAGGGTGAGCAGGATTGACGGCGCGGGGCCGGCCTGGACGGTGCCGGACCGAGCGACCGACCGACGAACGGCCGAGGAGGACCCGCGGTGAGCGAGACGAGCCCCAAGCTGCGCGCCGAGCTGGACGGCATCCCGACGTACAAGCCGGGCAGGCCGGCCGCGGCGGGCGGGCCCGTCGCGTACAAGCTGTCCTCCAACGAGAACCCGTACCCCCCGCTGCCCGGGGTGATGGAGCGGGCGATCTCGGCGGCCGGCGTCTTCAACCGCTACCCCGACATGGCCTGCACCGGGCTGATGAACGAGCTGGCCGACCGGTTCGGCGTGCCCGTCGCGCACCTGGCGACCGGCACCGGTTCCGTGGGCGTCGCCCAGCAGCTTCTTCAGGCCACGGCGGGCCCCGGCGACGAGGTCATCTACGCCTGGCGCTCCTTCGAGGCATACCCGATCATCACACAGATCTCCGGGGCGACCTCCGTCCAGGTACCGCTGACGGCGGGGGAGACACACGATCTGGACGCGATGGCCGAGGCGATCACCGACCGGACCCGGCTGATCTTCGTCTGCAACCCGAACAACCCGACCGGCACGGTGGTGCACCGGGCCGAGCTGGAACGATTCCTCGACCGGGTGCCGGGCGATGTACTGGTGGTGCTGGACGAGGCGTACCGCGAGTTCATCCGGGACGCCTCCGTACCGGACGGGGTCGAGCTGTACCGCGACCGCCCGAACGTGGCCGTGCTGCGCACCTTCTCCAAGGCGTACGGGCTCGCCGGGCTGCGGATCGGGTTCGCCGTCGCGCACGAGCCGGTCGCCGCCGCGCTGCGGAAGACGGCGGTCCCCTTCGGTGTGAGCCAGATCGCACAGGAGGCGGCGATCGCCTCGCTGCGCGCCGAGGACGAGCTGCTGGGGCGCGTCGGCTCGCTGGTCGCCGAGCGCGAGCGGGTGTACGGGGGCCTGGCCGGCCAGGGGTGGACCGTGCCCGTGTCACAGGCCAACTTCGTCTGGCTGCGGCTCGGGGAGCGCACGCTGGAGTTCGCGGCGGCGTGCGAGGCGGCGGGTGTGGTCGTACGGCCCTTCGCGGGCGAGGGGGTCCGGGTCACGATCGGCGAGCACGAGGCCAACGACCTCTTCCTCCAGGCCGCGGCGGCGTTCCGCAAGGAGCTGTAGGGAGTCACGGAGCTGTGAGGAGCTCTGGGGAGTCGTAGAGCTTGATCCGTAGAGCTTCCTCGCCCTCTCGCCCTCTCGCCCTCTCGCCTTCTTCGCTTTCACGTTCGATTCGTACGTCTGTTTCAGGGGTGGCCTCGCTGGGTCACCCCTGACGCATGTCCGGATCCGGTGCCGGAACAGGGGCGCCTGGCCCTGTTCCGGGGGAGTGCCGGTAAGGGACCCCCCCACGCGAAGATCCGGAAGTCTTGTGCGACATAATGCTTGTGAATGTGAACGCGTTCACAAGCTAGTCCGGTTCCAGGCGTTACGCCCCGGTCAAAACCGGCGTTACGCCCTCAGTCGCAGGGACAGGCTTGATGTAAGGAGAGAAGACGTGGATCTCGCTCTGGCGCCGGAGACCCTGGCGCGCTGGCAGTTCGGCATCACGACCGTCTACCACTTCCTCTTCGTCCCCCTGACGATCTCGCTCGCCGCGCTCACCGCCGGGTTGCAGACCGCGTGGGTCCGCACGGAGAACCCGAAGTACCTCAGGGCCACCAAGTTCTGGGGCAAGCTCTTTCTGATCAACATCGCGATGGGTGTGGTCACCGGCATCGTGCAGGAGTTCCAGTTCGGCATGAACTGGTCCGACTACTCGCGCTTCGTCGGTGATGTCTTCGGCGCCCCGCTCGCCTTCGAGGCGCTGATCGCCTTCTTCTTCGAGTCCACTTTCATCGGGCTGTGGATCTTCGGCTGGGACAAGCTGCCGAAGAAGATCCATCTGGCCTGCATCTGGATGGTCTCGATCGGCACGATCCTCTCCGCGTACTTCATCCTGGCGGCCAACTCCTGGATGCAGCACCCGGTCGGCTATCGGATCAACAAGGAATCGGGACGGGCCGAGCTCACCGACTTCTGGCGGGTTCTCACCCAGGACACCGCGCTCACCCAGTTCTTCCACACCCTGACCGCCGCCTTCCTCGTCGGTGGCGCCTTCATGGTCGGCATCGCGGCCTTCCATCTCCTGCGCAAGAAGCACATCCCCGTGATGCGCACCTCGCTGCGCCTCGGCCTGATCACCGTCGTCGTCGCGGGCCTGCTCACCGCCGTCAGCGGCGACACCCTCGGCAAGGTCATGTTCAAGCAGCAGCCGATGAAGATGGCCGCCGCCGAGGCCCTGTGGGACGGCGAGGGGCCCGCACCGTTCTCCGTGTTCGCCTACGGAGACGTCGAAAAGGGCCACAACGATGTCGCCATCGAGATCCCCGGGCTCCTCTCCTTCCTCGCCAACAACGACTTCACCTCGCATGTCCCCGGCATCAACGATGTGAACAAGGCCGAACAGGAGAAGTACGGCCCCGGCGACTACCGGCCCAACATTCCCGTCGCCTACTGGTCCTTCCGCTGGATGATCGGCTTCGGCATGGCGTCGTTCGGCATCGGCCTGCTCGGGCTCTGGCTCACCCGCAAGAAGTTCCTGCTGCCGCCCGCGCTGCGGACCGGCGAGGACGAAGTCCCGAACCTCGTCCTCTTCCGCACCAAGGCGCTCAGCCCCAAGTTCGCCCGGTGGTACTGGATCACCGCCCTCTGGACGCTGCTCTTCCCGCTGATCGCCAACTCCTGGGGCTGGATCTTCACCGAGACGGGCCGCCAGCCCTGGGTGGTGTACGGAGTGCTGCGCACCGCCGACGCCGTCTCCCCCGGTGTCTCCCAGGGCGAGGTGATCGCCTCGATGATCGTCTTCACCCTGCTCTACGCGGCCCTCGCGGTCGTCGAGGTCAAGCTGCTCGTGAAGTACGTGAAGGCCGGACCGCCGGAGCTGACCGAGGACGACCTCAACCCGCCCACCAAGATCGGCGGCGACCACGCGGACGCCGACCGGCCGATGGCCTTCTCGTACTGAGGAGTTGAGGAGCTATGCACCTTCACGACGTCTGGTTCGTGCTGATCGCCGTCCTCTGGACCGGCTACTTCTTCCTCGAAGGGTTCGACTTCGGCATCGGGGTCCTGACCAAGCTGCTGGCCCGCGACCGCGCGGAGCGCCGGGTCCTCATCAACACCATCGGGCCCGTCTGGGACGGCAACGAGGTCTGGCTGCTGAGCGCCGCCGGAGCCACCTTCGCGGCCTTCCCCGACTGGTACGCCACGCTCTTCTCCGGCTTCTACCTGCCGTTCCTGCTCATCCTCGTCTGTCTGATCCTGCGCGGGGTCGCCTTCGAGTACCGCTCCAAGCGGCCTGAGGAGAAGTGGCAGCGCAACTGGGAGCACACCATCTTCTGGACCTCCCTGATCCCCTCCCTCATGTGGGGCTTCGTCTTCGGCAACATCGTGCACGGAGTGAAGATCGACGCGGACATGGAGTACGCGGGCAACCTCGCGGATCTGCTGACCCCGTACGCGCTGCTCGGCGCGCTGGTGACGCTGGCCCTCTTCACCTTCCACGGCGCGGTGTTCGCCGCGCTCAAGACGGTGGGGGACATCCGGGTCAGGGCCCGGCGGACGGCGCTCGTGCTCGGGGCCGTCACCGCTGTGCTGGCCCTCGGCTTCCTGGCCTGGACGCAGGCCGACAACGGCGACGGGGCGAGCCTGGTCGCGGCGATCGTCGCCGTGGCCGCGCTGCTGGTCGCGATCGGGGCGGTCGCGGCCGGACGGGAGGGCTGGTCCTTCGTCTTCTCCGGGGTGACCGTCGTCGCGGTGGTCGCGATGCTCTTCCTCACGCTGTTCCCGAACGTCATGCCCTCCTCGCTGAACGAGGCGTGGAACCTGACAGTGACGAACGCCTCCTCCACCCCGTACACCCTGACGATCATGACCTGGTGCGCGGGGATCGCGACCCCCGTCGTGCTGCTCTACCAGGGCTGGACGTACTGGGTGTTCCGCAAGCGGATCGGGACGCAGCACATCGCGTAGCGGGTCCGGACGCAGCAGTGTCGTAGGTCGTCAGCGGTAGGAAGGGGTGTTTCACGTGAAACCAATCGATCCGCGTCTGCTCCGGTACGCCCGCGCCACCCGTCTCTTCCTGGTGGCCGTGGTGGTGCTCGGGGTGGCGGGAGCGGCGCTGGTGATCGCCCAGGCGATGCTGATCGCCGAGGTGGTGGTCGGTGCGTTCCAGCGTGGGTACGACGGCTCCGACCTGCGTACTCCCCTGCTGCTGCTCGCCGCGGTCGCCGTCGGACGCGCCCTGGTCTCCTGGCTGACCGAGCTGGCCGCGCACCGGGCGAGCGCGGCGGTCAAGTCCGAGCTGCGCGGACGGCTGCTGGAACGGGCGGCCGAGCTGGGACCCGGCCGGCTCGGCGGCCGGGGCACCGGTTCGCTGGTCGCGCTGGCCACGCGGGGGATCGACGCGCTGGACGACTACTTCGCCCGCTATCTGCCGCAGCTCGGGCTCGCGGTGGTGGTGCCCGTGGCGGTGCTCGCCCGGATCGTCACCGAGGACTGGATCTCGGCCGCGGTGATCGTGGTGACCCTGCCGCTCATTCCGATGTTCATGATCCTCATCGGCTGGGCCACCCAGTCCCGGATGGACCGGCAGTGGCGGCTGCTGTCCCGGCTGTCCGGACACTTCCTGGACGTGGTCGCCGGGCTGCCGACCCTCAAGGTCTTCGGCCGGGCCAAGGCGCAGGCCGAGGCGATTCGCACGATCACCTCCGAGTACCGCCAGGCCACCCTGCGCACTCTGCGGATCGCCTTCCTGTCGTCGTTCGCGCTGGAACTGCTCTCGACGCTGTCGGTGGCGCTCGTCGCCGTCGGCATCGGGATGCGGCTGGTCCACGGGGACCTCGATCTCTACACCGGGCTGGTGGTCCTGGTGCTCGCCCCCGAGGCGTATCTGCCGATCCGGCAGGTCGGGGCGCAGTACCACGCGGCGGCCGAGGGGCTTTCCGCCGCCGAGGAGATCTTCGCCGTTCTGGAGACGGAGCCCGCGGCGCGCGGTACCGGCGAGGTGCCGGCCACGCCCCGGCTGGAGCTGGAGGGGGTGACGGTCCGCCACGAGGGCCGTACGGAGCCCTCGCTGGACGCGGTCACCCTGACGGTCGAGCCGGGGGAGACCGTCGCACTGGTCGGCCCGAGCGGCGTCGGCAAGACCACGCTGCTCCACACGGTGCTCGGCTTCGCCGTACCGGACGAGGGCCGGGTACGGGTCGACGGCCGGGACCTCGCCTCCCTCGACCCGGAGCGCTGGCACCGGACCATCGCCTGGGTCCCCCAGCAGCCGTATCTCTTCGCCGGGACGATCGCCGAGAACGTACGGCTGGCCCGCCCCGACGCGGACGACACGGCCCTGGACACCGCGCTGCGCGAGGCGGGCGCGTACGACTTCGTGACGGCGCTCCCCCAGGGCGCGGACACCGTGCTCGGCGAGGACGGTGCCGGGCTCTCGGCGGGGCAGCGCCAGCGGCTCGCGCTGGCCCGCGCCTTCCTCGCCGACCGGCCGCTGCTGCTGCTGGACGAGCCCACCGCGGCGCTCGACGGCGAGACGGAGGCGGGCATCGTCGAGGCGGTACGGCGGCTGGCGGTGGGCCGTACGGTCCTGCTGGTCGTCCACCGGCCGGCGCTGCTCGCGGTGGCGGATCGGGTGGTCGCGCTCCCGGAGCGGCCGGCGGGAGGGCGCCCGGACGTGGTGCGCCCGGACGGGGTGGAGCGCCTGGACGGGGTGGTGCGCCCGGACGTGATGGAGCGCCTGGACGGGGTGGAGCGCCCGGAAGCGTCGGAACGTACGGGAGCGTTGGAGCGTACGGGGACGGCGGGGCCCGCGGAGGCGGAGACCGCCACCCTGATCACCGCCCACGACGCGGCGAGCCGCGAGGGCACCGTCGGCAGCGGCGCGGGCCCGGTACCCCGGAGCCCGCTCGCGCGGATGCGGGACGCCGCGGGAACGCTGCGCGGGCGCTTCGTCCTGGCCCTGGTCCTCGGAAGCTGCGCCCTCGGCTCGGCCGTCGGCCTCATGGCCGTCTCCGGCTGGCTCATCTCGCGCGCCTCCGAGCAGCCCCCGGTGCTCTATCTGATGATCGCGGTCACCGCGACCCGCGCCTTCGGCATCGGCCGGGCGGTGTTCCGGTACGCCGAGCGGCTCGTCTCGCACGACGCCGTGCTCCGGATGCTCGCGGACCTCAGGGTCTCCGTGTACCGGAGGCTGGAGCGCGTCGCGCCCGCCGGGCTGCGCACGGCACGGCGCGGGGATCTGCTCTCGCGGCTCGTCGCGGACGTGGACGAACTCCAGGACTACTGGCTCCGCTGGCTGCTCCCGGCCGGCACCGCGCTGCTCGTCTCCGTGGGCGCCGTCGGCTTCACCGCCTGGCTGCTTCCGGAGGCGGGCGCCGCCCTGGCCGTCGGACTGCTCGCCGCCGGGGTGGGCGTAACGCTGCTGAGCGGCGTGTGCGCCCGCCACACCGAGCGCCACCTGGCTCCGGCGCGCGGACTGCTGGCCACCCGGGTCGTCGATCTGCTCAGGGGCACCGCGGAGCTGACCGTCGCGGGCGCCCTGCGCGGCCGGCTGCGCCGGGTACGGGCGGCCGACGCCACGCTCACGTCGATCGCCTCGCGCAGCGCCGGCGCCCAGGCGCTGGGCGCCGGGCTCACCGCACTGATCTGCGGCATGACCGTGGCCGTCGCCGCGTACCTGGGCGTGCAGGCCGTGCACGCGGGACGGCTCGCGGGTATCGAACTGGCCGTGATCGTGCTGACCCCGCTCGCCGCGTTCGAGGCCGTCACCGGGCTGCCGCTCGCCGTGCTCCACCGGCAGCGGGCCCGCCGCAGCGCCGAGCGGGTGTGCGAGGTGCTGGACACGCCCGTCCCCGTGCAGGAGCCGGAACGGCCCGCCCCCGCGCCCGCGTCGCCGTTCCCGCTGGAGGTGCGCGGGCTGTCCGCGCGCCACCCCGGGCAGCGCCGGGACGCGCTCACGGACTTCGACCTGACGCTGACCGCCGGGAAGCGCGTCGCCGTCGTCGGCCCCTCGGGCGCGGGCAAGACCACGCTCGCCCAGGTGCTGCTGCGCTTCCTGGACGCCGGCGAGGGAAGCTGCCGCCTCGGGGGTACGGACGGTACGGACCTGGCGGCGCTCGACGGCGACACCGTACGGCGCCTCGTCGGGCTCTGCGCCCAGGACGCCCACCTCTTCGACAGCTCCGTACGGGAGAACCTGCGGCTCGCCCGTACCGACGCCGACGAGGACGAACTGCGTGACGCGCTGCGCCGGGCCCGGCTGCTCGACTGGGTCGACGCGCTCCCCGACGGGCTCGACACCCTCGTCGGCGAGCACGGCGCCCGGCTCTCCGGCGGCCAGCGCCAGCGTCTCGCGCTGGCCCGCGCGCTTCTCGCGGACTTCCCCGTGCTGATCCTGGACGAGCCCGCCGAACATCTCGACCTGGCGACCGCCGACGCGCTGACCGCCGATCTGCTGGCAGCGACCGAGGGGCGGACGACGCTGCTCATCACCCATCGGCTGCGGGGCGTGGACGCGGTCGACGAGGTGATCGTGCTCGACGAGGGGCGCACCGTACAGCGTGGTCCTTACGGTGAACTCGCCGCTGCCGAGGGACCGCTGCGGCGGATGCTGGAACGGGAACGGGCCGGCGATCTGCTCGGCGCGGCGGCGACGGCACCCGCCGCCGTCCTCGCGAGGCGCTGAATCCGACTTTCGGTGTGAAACAGCCCTTACTACTCTCGGACGCATGGAAGAGCCCGAGCCTCCGGACCCGTTGGAACCCCTCGATCCCCTGGAAGCGGCCGGCCTCGCGGCCGGCAGCCTGGAAGGGCTCTCCGCCGAAACCGCCGCGCGGATCCCTCAGCTCCTGGAGGCGATGTGCTCCGTCGGCGCGGGGCGCGGGCTGCACGCCACGCTCGACCGGATCTGCGCGACCGCCGCCGAACTCGTCGGCGCCCGGTACGCCGCGATCGGTGTCGTCGACGAACAGGGCGACGGCCTCTCCGACTTCGTCACGTACGGCGTGGACGAGGCCACCGCCCGGCGGATCGGCCACCGGCCCGACGGGCGCACCGGACTCCTCGGCGCGCTGGTCCGCAGCCCCGGGCCGATCCGGCTCGCCGACCTGACGACCGACCCGCGCGCGGCCGGATTCCCGCCGGGGCACCCCCCGATGCGTACCTTCCTCGGTGTCCCGGTCCCGGGCCAGGGCCCCGGCGAGATCGTCGGCAACTTCTATCTCGCCGAGAAGACCGGCGGCGCGCCCGCCGACGCCCCCGGGCCGGAGTCCGCGCCGGTCGCGTCCCACGGGGCGGGGGCCGCGGAGTTCAGCGACCACGACCTGCGGATGGTGCGCGTCCTGGCCACCGAGGCGGGCATCGCCATCGGCAACGCCCGGCTGTACGAGGCGGCCCGGCAGCGCGAGCGGTGGATCGACGGCTCGGTCGCCGTCACCACCGCGCTCCTCTCCGGAGGCTCCACCGAGGACGCGCTCACCGTCGTCGCGGAACAGGCCCGCCGCCTCTCGGACTCGGCGGCGGCCTCGGTGATGCTCCGTACGCCCAACGGCGAACTGGAGATCGTCGCGGTCACCGCCAGCCACCCCCGCGTCGCCCCTGGCTATCTCGTCCCGGCGGAGAGCCCCGCCACTGCGGCCCTGCTCGCGGGCGAGGCCGTCATCGTGGACGACGCCCGCACCGACCCGCGCGTGATCACCGAGATCGCCTCGCGGTACGGCCCGATCATGCTGCTGCCGCTGCGCACCGACGGCCGGGTGCTCGGCGCGCTGGTCATGCCGCGTGAGCGGGGCGCACGCGGCTTCGGCGACCGGGAGCGCACTTTGGCGGGCCAGTTCGCCTCGCAGGCCGCGCTGGCGCTGATGATGGCGGGGGCGCAGCACGACCGGGAGCGGCTGGCCGTCCTGGAGGACCGCGACCGGATCGCCCGCGACCTCCACGACCTGGTGATCCAGCGGCTGCACGCCACCGGGATGATGCTGGAGAGCGCCCAGCGCGGCACGGTCGCACCCGAGGTCCACCAGGGCATCGACAAGGCCGTCGAGGCGCTGGACGTGACGATTCAGGAGATCCGGGCGGCCATCTTCGCGCTCCAGCAGGGGCCGGCGGAGGCCCCGTCGGGGGTACGGACGCGGGTCCTGCGGGAGATCAACATGGCGGCGGTGCCGCTGGGCTTCACCCCCGCGTACCGCTTCGTCGGCCCGGTCGACGTGGCTGTGGGCGAGCCGTACGGGAAGAATCTGATCGCCGCGCTCCGGGAGGCCCTGTCCAACGCGTTCCGGCACGCGCACGCGTCCCGGATCGAGGTGGTGGTGGACGCGACCAGGCGGCTCGACGACGGCCGCAGGGCGGTGCGGCTGACGGTCGCGGACGACGGGGTGGGCATCCCGGCCGGCGGCCGGCGCAGTGGGCTGCGCAACCTCCGGCGGCGGGCCGAGGCGCTGGGCGGGTCGAGCTGGTCCGAGCCGGGGCTCGGCGGCGAGGAGGGACAGGACGGAGAGGACGGAGAGGCGGAAGGTACCCGAGGGGCGGCAGTGATCTGGGAGGTGCCGCTGTGAACACCGACCGCCGGCCCCCCGGTGGAGTTCTACAGGCGGGCCAGGATCTGTTCTATGACGACCGCGACGCCGTCCTCGTTGTTGGTGAGGGTACGGCCGGACGCGGCGGCCAGGACCTCCGGGTGGGCGTTGCCCATCGCGTACGACGTGCCCGCCCAGGTCAGCATCTCCAGGTCGTTGGGCATGTCCCCGAAGGCGACGACCTCGTCGGAGGAGATGGAGCGTTCGGCGCAGCAGAGGGCGAGCGTGCTCGCCTTGCTCACCCCGAGGCCGCTGATCTCCAGGAGCGCGGTCGGGCTGGAGCGGGTGAGGGTGGCGCGGTCGCCCGCCACCGTACGGGCCAGGGCGAGGAACCCGTCCGGGGTCAGCTCGGGGTGGTGGGCGAGCAGCTTCAGTACGGGGTCCGGGGCGCCCTCATCCGTCTCCTCGGCGCGCAGGAGCTTCTCGGCGGTGGCGATGGTCGCGCCCGGGTCCTGTGCGAAGGCCGGATACGCCGGCTCGTAGTTGATGCCGGTGGTCTGCTCGACCGCGAAGGTCGTCCCGGGGGCGGCGGCGCGCAGGGCCTCCACGACGTCCAGGGCGACCGGCCGGTCCAGCGGGCGGGCCGTGAGCAGCTTGCCGCCGGAGTGCAGATCGACCACCGCGGCGCCGTTGGCGCAGATCGCCATGCCGTGGCCGTGCACATGTGCGCTGACCACATCCATCCAGCGGGCCGGCCGCCCGGTGACGAAGAAGACCTCGATGCCGGCCTCCTCGGCGCGTCCGAGCGCGGCGATCGTACGGTCCGAGACGGACTTGTCGTCGTGCAGCAGGGTGCCGTCCAGATCCGTGGCGATCAGCCGGGGCCGGGCGGGGAGCGGAGAGGCGTCGGGGGCGGGGGCAGATCCACGGGGCGAGGTCACGGGGCCATTCTCCCGTACGGCCGCGCACGGGCGGGCGGAGGGGCGCACGTTTGAGCCGCCCGCCGGTACGCGCGCGTATCCGCCGGGCCGACCCGTACCTGACTGCGGGTGTCCATTGGGCAGGCGGCCCGTACCTGTACGTGGGTGTCCGCCGGCCCGGCCCGTGCGCGTCCGTGGGTGTCCGCCGGCCCGGCCCGTGCCCGTATCGTCGCCCGTATGCGTCTGAGTACCGTGATTCTTCCCGTCCGTCGCTGGCACGACGGTGGCCGCGACGAGTGGCTGCGCGCCGAGCGGCTGGGCTTCCACACCGCGTACACCTACGACCACCTGTCCTGGCGGACCTTCCGCGACGGCCCGTGGTTCGGGGCGGTCCCGACCCTGACGGCCGCGGCTGCCGCGACCGAACGGATCCGCCTCGGCACGCTCGTGACCTCGCCGAACTTCCGTCATCCGGTGACGCTCGCCAAGGATCTGCTCACGCTCGACGATGTGTCGGACGGCCGGATCACGCTGGGGATCGGCGCGGGCGGTACGGGGTTCGACGCCACGGCGCTGGGGCAGGAGGCATGGCCGCCGCGGGAGCGGGCCGACCGGTTCGCCGAGTTCGTGCCGCTGCTCGACCGGCTGCTGACGGAGGACTCGGTGACGTACGAGGGGACGTTCTACTCGGCGGTCGAGGCCCGGGGCATCCCGGGGTGTGTGCAGCGGCCCCGGCTGCCGTTCGCGGTGGCGGCGACCGGGCCGCGCGGGCTGCGGCTCGCCGCCCGGCACGGTCAGGCGTGGGTGACGACGGGGGATCCGAAGCTGTTCGAGACGGGGACGCCGGAGGAGTCGCGGGCTGCCATCAGCGGGCAGATCGACCGGCTCGGCGCGGCGTGCGCGGAGATCGGGCGGAAGGTGTCGGAGGTGGAGAAGATCCTGCTGACCGGCTTCACACCGGACCGGAACGGGCCGATGGAGTCGCTGGACGCGTTCGTGGACTTCGCGGGCCGTCACTTCGAGCTGGGGATCACCGAGATCGCGGTGCACGCGCCCATCCCGGACTCGGACTTCGCCGCCGACCAGCGGGTCTTCGAGCGGATCGGCACGGAGGCGCTCGCTCAGCTCCGTCCGTGACGCGTCAGCCCGGGAAGCGCAGGTAACGCGGGGGTACGGAGTCGGTGAGCCAGACGCCGTTCGCGCTGACGTGGAAGACCAGTCCGGCCCGGTGCATCGCCCCCGCGTCCACCGACAGCACGACGGGCCGGCCGCGGCGGGCCCCCACGCGGGTCGCGATCGCGCGGTCCGGCGAGAGATGCACATGGTGCCGGGCCATGGGGCGCAGCCCTTCGGCCCGGATCGCGTCCAGGGCGCGGGGCACGGTGCCGTGGTAGAGGTACGGGGGCGGCTCCGCGGGCGCCAGCTCCAGATCGACGGTAACGGTGTGGCCCTGGTTGGCCCGTATCCGGTCGCGCTCGCTGTCGAGGGTGAAACGGCTCTTGTCGTTGACGGCGACCACATGGTCGAGTTCGGCGCGGCTGATCCGGAAGCCGTGGGCGCCGGCCGCGCGGAGCAGTTCGCCGACCGTCACCCAGCCGTTCGGGTCGAGGGTGAGCCCGATCCGTTCGGGCTGGTGGCGCAGGTGTCTGGAGAGGTACTTCGACACCTTCAGGGTGCGTCGCTCGTCGGCGTTGTGCATCCGGTCAGCGTGCCGGGTGGTGGCGGAAGGCCGCCACCGGATTTTCAAGTTGTTGTGGCACATAGGTTTGATCCACAGTCAACTTGACTTATCCACAGGTTATTTGGCGATTCTGTGGACAAGCGCTGAGTCTTTTCACATCATTTGGCCAAAATGCTGTTCCTGTCAGTGTGTTGAAGTGCGGACTTCCAAGTTGCCTTCCTCGCGGTTCCGTTGCCGGCGGTTCCGTTGCCCGGCGTTCACAACGGCGGTTCCACCCGGGCGACGGCACGGCGTGCCCGTGAGGCGATCCGAGACAGGAACCGCGCGCCGTGCGCCTCCGGGGTGACGGACACGACGGCCTGATCGCGGACGACGGCGCGCAGTACGGCGTCCGCGACCTTCTCGGGCGGGTAGCCGCGCATCCCGTACAGCCGGGCGGTCCTCTTCCGGAGACGGGCCTCCTCGGCGGCGGAGACGCCGGTGAAGTGCGCGGTGGAGGTGATCCCGGTGTGGACGAAGCCGGGGCAGATCGCGGACACCCCGATGGACTGACCGGCCAGTTCGGCGCGCAGGCACTCGCTGAGCATCAGTACGGCCGCCTTGGACGTGGCGTACGCGCTCAGCGCGCGGGAGGGCTGATAGGCGGCGGCGGACGCGGTGTTGACGATATGGCCGCCCTGTCCGCGTTCCGCCATCTGTCTGCCGAAGAGGCGGCAGCCATGGATCACGCCCCACAGATTGGTGTCCAGGACGTCCTTCCACTCCTCGGCCGTGGTGTCGAGGAAGGCTCCCGACAGCCCGATGCCCGCGTTGTTGACCAGGATGTCGACCGTGCCGTACTCCGCCGCGACCTTCTCGGCGAGCCGTTCCATGGCCGGCCCTTCGCCGACGTCGACGGTCTCGCTCCAGGCGTCCGGGGCTCCGATCTGCCTGGCCAGCTCCGCGGTTCGCGCCGCGCCGTCTCCGTCCCGGTCCACCGCCACGACCCGGGCGCCCGCCTCGGCGAACGCGAAGGCCACCGCCCGGCCGATGCCGCCGGCCGCGCCCGTGACCAGGACGAGTCGACCGCCGAAACGCTCGCCGTAGGGGCCGCGCGGCGCGCCGGCCGCGGCCCGCGGTTCGCCGTCCTCCTGGGCCAGGACGAAGTCGCCGATCCATGAGGCCAGTTGATCGGGGCGGGTACGGGGCACCCAGTGCCCGGCGGGCAGCGAGTGCCGTACGAGCCCGGGCGCCCACCGCTCCAGATCGTCGTACAGCCGCTCGGAGAGGAAGGCGTCCCCGGTCGGCGTGATGAGCTGGACCGGCGCATGCGCGAAGGCGTCCGTACGCGGCCGGCGCAGCCGGGGACGGACATTGTCCCGGTAGAGCCAGACCCCGTGCGCGGCGTCCCGCGGCAGCGAGGGGACGGGAAAGCTCTCCCCGGGCAGCCCCTCGATCCGCCGGACCACCCCCGGCCATCGCTTGCCGAGCGGCCCGCGCCAGGCCAGCTCCGGCAGGACGGGGGTGTGCAGCGCGTAGACGTACCAGGACCTGGCGCTCTGGCCGAGAAGCTGCCCCGCCCGGCGCGGGGTGGGGCGCACCGCCCGCTCCCTGAACCAGTGCCCGAGATGGTCCAGGGAAGGGCCCGACACCGAGGTGAACGAGGCGATCCGGCCCTCGGTCCTGGCCACGGTGACGAACTCCCAGGACTGCACGGACCCCCAGTCGTGGCCCACGAGATGGACCGGCCCGTCCGGGCTCACCGCGGCCGCGACCGCCAGGAAGTCCTCCGTCAGCTTCTCCAGGGTGAAGCCGCCGCGGAGCGGGACCGGCGCCGTCGACCTGCCGTGCCCGCGTACGTCGTACAGCACCACGTGGAAGCGGTCCGCGAGCCGCCGGGCCACCTCCGACCAGACCTCCTTGCTGTCCGGATAGCCGTGCACGAACAGCACCGTCGGCCGGGCCGGATCGCCCAGTTCGGCGACGCACAGGTCGACCCCGCCGGCGCGCACCCAGCGCTCGCGGTACCCGTCCCCCGCCCGGTCGTCGTCGTTCATACGGCCTCCTCCGCGCACGTGTACGCCGGCTGCCGGACCTCGTGGATCGCCACCCTGCCGCCCCCTTCGCTCCGTATGCGCTCCGTGTCCGTACGGTGACAGTGAAGAATGTCGCAAGAGCCCGACTGCCGCGTCAAGTGACCCGTTGTCCCTGTGGACAACCTGGCTCGCGGCCTGTTCCGCAGGCGCCCTCCCGGGGCACGCCCCGCCTCCGCCGCTTTCCCTCATCCTCGGGGGCACGGCCCCTACGGGTCCGTACGACTGGAGACGGACACGGATACAGGCGCCAGGTCTGACGTTGTCCGTGGCCCGCACCACTACCTTCGAATGGTGACGACTGTGATCGCGACCGAAAGCCTGAGCATGCGGTACCCCCGGGTGACCGCACTCGACCGGCTCTCCCTGGACATCGGGCCCGGTGTGACCGGCCTGGTGGGTGCCAACGGAGCCGGCAAATCCACCATGATCAAGATTCTGCTCGGCCTGTCCCGCGCGACGGAGGGCCGGGCCACCGTGCTCGGGCTCGACGTCGCCACCAGCGGCAGCGCCATCCGCGAGCAGGTCGGGTACATGCCCGAACACGACTGCCTGCCGCCGGACGTCTCGGCCACCGAGTTCGTCGTCCACATGGCACGCATGTCCGGGCTGCCCCCGACCGCGGCCCGCGAGCGGACCGCCGACACCCTGCGCCATGTCGGCCTCTACGAGGAGCGCTACCGTCCCATCGGCGGCTACTCCACCGGTATGAAGCAGCGCGTCAAGCTCGCGCAGGCGCTCGTCCACGACCCGAAGCTCGTCCTTCTCGACGAGCCGACCAACGGCCTCGACCCGGTCGGCCGCGACGAGATGCTGGGCCTGATCCGCCGTGTCCACACCGACTTCGGCATCTCCGTCCTGGTCACCTCGCACCTCCTGGGCGAACTCGAACGCACCTGTGACCATGTCGTCGTCATCGACGGCGGGCGGCTGCTGCGCTCCAGCTCCACCAGCGACTTCACCCAGATCACCACGACCCTCGCGGTCGAGGTCACCGACACGGACACGCACCCCGACGGAACAGGCGCGCTGCGCGACTCCCTCTCCGCCGCCGGTGTCACGCTCCGCTCGGGCACGGAGGAGGGGCTGCCGGGCGCGGGACACATCCTGCTGATCGAGGCCACGGGCGAGGAGACGTACGACATCGTCCGCGACACCGTCGCCGGGCTCGGTCTCGGGCTCGTACGGATGGAACAGCGCCGCCATCACATCGCGGAGGTCTTCCGCCCCCGGTCAGCCGCCGAGTCGGAACAGGGCCAGGGCGCCGGCCAGGGCCAGGACCAGGGCGCGGACCAGGCGGCGTACGCACTGCAGAAGGGAGGCGCCCGCGATGAGCGCTGAGACCAACGCCCTCACCGGTGCCCACAGCGGCACCGACACCGGCGCCAGCCGGATCCACAACATCGGATACCGCGCGTACGAAGGGCCCCGGCTCGGCCGCGCCTACGCCCGCCGCTCCCTCTACACGCAGTCCCTGCGCGGCGCGTACGGACTCGGCCGGTCCGCCAAGTCCAAGGTCCTGCCGATGATCCTCCTCGCGGTGATGTGCCTGCCCGCGGCGATCATCGTGGCGGTCGCCGTGGCGACGGACCTCAAGAGCCTGCCCATGGACTACACGCGCTACGCGATCTTCACCCAGGCGGTCATCGGCCTCTACCTCGCCGCGCAGGCGCCCCAGTCCGTCTCCCGCGATCTGCGCTTCAAGTCCATTCCGCTCTACTTCTCGCGCCCCATCGAACGCGGCGACTACGTCCTCGCCAAGTTCGGCGCGATGACCTCCGCCCTGCTCATCCTCACCGGCGTGCCGCTTCTCATCCTGTACATCGGCTCCCTGCTCGCCTCGATGGACTTCGTCGAGCAGACCAAGGGGTTCGGCCAGGGGCTGGTGTCGGTAGCGGTGCTCTCCCTCCTGTTCGGCGGACTCGGCCTCGTGGTGGCCGCGCTCACGCCGCGCCGCGGATTCGGTGTCGCCGGTGTGATCGCGACCCTGACCATCTCCTACGGGGCCGTCTCCGTCCTCCAGGCGATCGCCCTGTCCACGGACCGGACCGACGCCGTGCAATGGATCGGCCTCTTCTCACCCATCACGCTCATCGACGGTCTGCAGACCGCGTTCCTCGGCGCCACGTCGTCCTTCCCCGGGGGCGCGGGACCCTCGGCCGGGGTCGGCGTGGTCTATCTGCTGGCCGTACTCGCGCTCATCTCCGGCTCGTACGCCGTCCTCATGAGCCGTTACCGGAAGGTCGGGCTGTGACCACCATCAACATCGAGCACACCTCGCGCTGGTTCGGGAACGTGGTCGCCGTCAACGACGTGACCATGACCATCGGCCCCGGCGTGACCGGTCTGCTCGGCCCCAACGGCGCGGGCAAGTCCACCCTCATCAACATGATGGCGGGCTTCCTCGCCCCCTCCACGGGCACTGTCACCCTCGACGGCGAGAAGATCTGGCGCAACGAGTCCGTCTACCGCCAGATCGGCATCGTGCCGGAGCGGGAGGGGATGTACGACTTCCTCACCGGCCTCGAATTCGTCGTCGCCAACGCCGAACTGCACGGCCTGGGTGCCAAGGAGGCCCGAGCCGCGCTCGCCACGGTCGAGATGGAGTACGCGCAGGACCGCAGGATCGGGACGTACAGCAAGGGCATGCGCCAGCGGGTGAAGATGGCGTCCGCGCTGGTCCACGATCCGTCGGTGCTGCTCCTCGACGAGCCGTTCAACGGCATGGACCCGCGCCAGCGCATGCAGCTCATGGAACTGCTGCGGCGGATGGGCGCCACGGGCCGCACGGTCCTGTTCTCCTCCCACATCCTGGAGGAGGTCGAACAACTCGCCTCGCACATCGAGGTGATCGTGGCCGGCCGGCACGCCGCCTCCGGTGACTTCCGCAAGATCCGCAGGCTGATGACCGACCGGCCGCACCGCTATCTCGTACGGTCCAGCGACGACCGCGCGCTCGCCGCCGCACTGATCGCCGACCCGTCGACGGCCGGCATCGAGGTCGACCTCGCCGAGGGCGCCCTGCGCATCCAGGCCGTCGACTTCGGCCGCTTCACCGAACTGCTGCCGAAGGTCGCCCGCGAGCACTCCATCCGGCTGCTCACGGTCTCGCCCTCCGACGAATCCCTTGAGTCGGTCTTCTCCTACCTCGTAGCGGCCTGAGCGGCCTGAAAGGAGCTGTGACGTCATGTACAACCCCACAGTCGCCCGGCTCACCTACCGGGCCCTGCTCGGCAGGCGCCGGGCCGCGATCCTCTTCGTGCTGCCCGCTCTGCTGATCCTGATGGCGGTCGCCGTCCGTATGTTCAACGGCGTCGACGACCAGGTCGCCTCGGAGGTGCTGGGCGGATTCGCCCTCGCGACGATGGTCCCGCTGATCGGCGTGATCGCCGGTACGGGCGCGATCGGCCCCGAGATCGACGACGGTTCGATCGTCTATCTGCTCTCCAAGCCGGTGAAGCGGTCGGCGATCATCTTCACCAAGCTGATTGTGGCGATCGCCGTCACCATGGGGTTCTCCGCGATCCCCACTTTCATCGCCGGGTGGATCCTCAACGGCAACGGCCAGCAGATCGCGATCGCCTACACGGTCGCGGCGCTCGTCGCCTCGATCGCGTACAGCGCGCTCTTCCTGCTGCTCGGTACGGTCAGCCGGCACGCGGTGGTCATCGGCCTCGTCTACGCGCTGGTCTGGGAGACCCTCTTCGGCAGCCTGGTGTCCGGCGCGCGGACCCTCAGCGTCCAGCAGTGGGCGCTGGCGCTCGCCCAGAAGATCGATGCCGGTTCCACGATCACCTCGGACGTCGGGCTGCCGCTGGCGGTGACCCTGCTGGTGGGCGTCTCGGCGGCGGCGACCTGGTACGCGGGCCAGAAGCTGCGGACGCTGACGCTCGCGGGCGAGGAGTGAGGGGCGCTGAGATGCCCCTGAGGGGGCTGAGGTGCCCCTGAGGGGTGAGGTGCCCCTGAGGGCGCTGAGGACGCTGGGGGCCGCGTAACTGTACGTTTATCGGCTCGTTGTTCCGTGTGCGTGGAGGCAACTGGAGTTCGTAGCGTCGAGCGTTCGTGAAACTGGGGATTGCCGGTGGCGGTTCGGGGGAACCGCCGCACCGGTCATTGGGTGAGTAGCCACCGTGAGCCGACCTCCGCCCCTGAAGCCCGGGGAGAGGGCCGACCATCATCGGTTCACAAAGGAAAGGCATGCTCATGCCACCTGAAGGTGCTCTGCTCGAATCGCGCTCGATGCGTGTCGAGCATTTGGGGCGCGTCGACGCGCTTGACAAGATCAAGGCGCTTGTCATGCTCCCGGATGGTGTTCACATTCGCACCGAGGACATGTCCCGGCACTTCGAAGTATCCACAGATGTAATCCGGCAAGTGACGGCAAGGCATCGAGCTGAGCTCGCTGAGAGCGGCATGCGAGTACTGCGAGGCTCTGACCTGCGGAAATTTCATAGTGACATGGTGTCACTATGGGGCGGGCGCTATGCCGAAAGTTATCCACAGGCTGCCACTCAGCTCACTCTCTACACCCGCCGCGCCGTCCTCAACGTCGCCATGCTCCTTCGCGACAGCGACATCGTGCGGTGCGTCCGTACGTACCTTCTCGACGCCGAGGAGGGTTGGCGCGAGGGGTACGCCGCACTCGACCGGCGTGTGACGGACGTCGAGTCCTGCCTCGGCGGGGTCGGGGTGGCGCTCCAGGAGCTGGGGCCGGTGCTGAACCGGATGTCGTACCGGCTCGACAGCCTCGACCGGAGGCTCGACGCCACCAACCAGGTGGTCGCCGCGATCAGCAACCGGCTGTGCGAGATGTCCGACCGGATCGACCGGGTGGACGCCAAGGTGGATCACGTGGCCCAGCAGGTGGGGGAGTTGCGGCGCGGCCGTAGGCGCCGCTGATCCACTCCCGGCGGAGTCGAGCCCGCGTCCGCCTCGCCCTCGCCGTCACGCGGTGGGCGGGGCGGGCGCGGGCCCGTACCGATAATCAGTGGCGCGCCGCGGCGCGCCGGGAGCACAGTGGTGATGTCACGGCAGCCGATGCGCCGGGACACACCACAGACCGGGAGCGGAGCGCGGCGATGACCGGCTGACGAGTCCCTCGGGCCCGTCGGGCCGAGTCCGTCGCGCTCCGAACAGGGCAGCACCGCCACCGGCACCGGAGGAGCCATCACCACTCCGCGCAGCCGCGTGTGTGCCGCCCGGGGGCGGCCGCTTCGAGCGCGCATCCGCGCGGGCCGCCCCTCCCGTACCCCCTCGCTCCCCGCCGCGTCCGTGGCGACGCGGCGGGCTCAGCCGAGGAGCAGCTTCTCCAGCACCACCGCGATGCCGTCGTCCCCGTTGGAGTCCGTGATCTCGTCCGCCACGGCCTTCAGCTCCGCGTGCGCGTTCGCCATCGCCACGCCGTGCCGCGCCCAGCCGAACATCGGGATGTCGTTGGGCATGTCGCCGAACGCGATCGTGTCCGCCGCCTTCAGGCCGAGCCGGCGCGCGGCCAGCGAGAGGCCGGTGGCCTTCGACAGGCCCAGGGGCAGGATCTCCACTATCCCCTCGCCCGCCATCACCACATCGACCAGGCCGCCGACCGTCGCCCGCGCGATCCGCGTCAGCGCGTCGTCGTCCAGCTCCGGATGCTGGATGTAGACCTTGTTCAGCGGCGCCGACCACAGCTCCGCCGGGTCCTCGACGAGCGTCGTACGCAGCAGGGCGTCCTGGAGCCGGTAGCCGGGGGTGACCACGACCTCGCCGTCGAATCCGTCCCGGCTCACGGCCAGCGCGAGCGGTCCGGTCTCGCTCTCGATCTTGGCCAGCGCCACCCCCGCGAGCTGCCGGTCCAGCGTCAGGGAGGTCAGCAGCCGGTGCTCACCGGCGTGGTAGACCTGCCCGCCCTGTCCGCAGACCGCGAGCCCTTCGTACCCCAGGTCGTCCAGGACGGGACGTGTCCAGGGCACGGACCGCCCGGTGACGATGATGTGCGCCGCACCCGCCGCGGTGACGGCGGCGAGCGTTTCGCGCGTACGCCCCGAGACCGTGCCGTCGTCCCGCAGCAGCGTGCCGTCGAGGTCGGTCGCGACCAGCTTGTACGGGAACGGTGCGGCGGCCGGGTCGATACTCACTTGGCGATCGGCTCCAGCACCTCGCGGCCGCCCAGATACGGACGGAGCATCTCGGGCACCCGCACCGTACCGTCGGCCTGCTGGTGGTTCTCCAGGATCGCCACGATCGTGCGCGGCACGGCGCACAGCGTGCCGTTCAGCGTCGAGAGCGGCTTGACCTGCTTGCCCTCGCGCATCCGGACCGAGAGCCTGCGGGCCTGGAAGCCGTCGCAGTTGGACGCCGAGGTCAGCTCGCGGTACTTGCCCTGTGTCGGGATCCACGCCTCGCAGTCGAACTTGCGCGAGGCCGAGGCGCCCAGGTCGCCCGTTGCCACGTCGATCACCTGGAAGGGCAGCTCAAGGCCGGTCAGCCACTGCTTCTCCCACTCCAGCAGCCGCTGGTGCTCGGACTGGGCGTCGGCCGGGTCGACGTACGAGAACATCTCGACCTTGTCGAACTGGTGGACCCGGAAGATGCCCCGGGTGTCCTTGCCGTACGTACCGGCCTCGCGGCGGAAGCACGGCGAGTAGCCCGCGTACCGCAGGGGCAGCTTGTCGGCCTCGATGATCTCGTCCATGTGGTACGCGGCGAGGGGCACCTCCGACGTGCCCACCAGGTAGTAGTCGTCCTTCTCCAGGTGGTACACGTTCTCCGACGCCTGGCCGAGGAAGCCCGTGCCCTCCATGGCACGCGGGCGGACCAGCGCCGGGGTGAGCATCGGGATGAAGCCGGCCTCGGTGGCCTGCGCGATCGCCGCGTTGACCAGCGCCAGCTCCAGCAGCGCGCCGATCCCGGTCAGGTAGTAGAAGCGCGATCCGGACACCTTGGCGCCGCGCTCGACGTCGATGGCGCCCAGCGACTCGCCCAGTTCGAGGTGGTCCTTCGGGGCGAAGCCCTCCGCTCCGAAGTCGCGGATCGTGCCGTGCGTCTCCAGGACGACGAAGTCCTCCTCGCCGCCCACCGGGACGTCGGGGTGGACGACATTGCCGAGCTGGAGGAGGAGGCGCTTGGCCTCCTCGTCGGCCTCGTGCTGCTCGGCGTCGGCCGCCTTCACGTCGGCCTTGAGCTGCTCGGCCTTCTTGAGCAGCTCGGCGCGCTCCTCCGCGGAGGCCTTGGGGATCAGCTTGCCGAGCGACTTCTGCTCGGAACGCAGCTCGTCGAAGCGGACGCCGGACGACCTCCGCCGCTCGTCGGCGGAGAGCAGGGCGTCGACAAGGCCGACGTCCTCTCCACGGGCGCGCTGGGAGGCGCGAACACGGTCGGGGTCCTCACGAAGCAGGCGAAGGTCAATCACCCCACCAGGCTACCGGTGCGCACTGACAACGCCCCACTCGATTGGCGACGGACAAGGGCGCTGTCCGAATTGCGGCATTTGGTAAAACTGTCGGGAAATCCCTTGCAGGTCTCCCGTCGTTCGTCAATAAAGGGGTTTGAATTCCCCGGAACGAGGCATTCCGGCGTTACCGCCTTGACCCACTTCCCTTGTGTGGGGCGGGACTTGGGGCGGCTGATGGGAGGGGGTCGGCGCCCTGTTGTCCACAGAAAGGCGGGCTCTCCCAAAGTTATCCACAGGCTGTGCGGGAGATCTGTGGATCCGGGAAAAGAGGCCTTTGAAAGCTGGATGAGGGACGGGGAAACCACTCCTCAAACCCACTTCACACGCTCATTCGGGTGGGAATTACTCGCTCTAACGAGTTGATCACGGGAATAGGGGTGACACCGGGCGGTTGAGGGGCCTGTGGACGAAACCGGGACGACTGCGGAGATTTGTCGACCCGGGTGGTGCGGGTTGTCGACTTGTCCCCAGGTCGAGAACCAGGCCTGTGGATAACTTGGGTCTCTGTCCACAGGCCCTGTGTCACGGCACCAGCGGGCACGGCCGGTGCCCCGGTGTCCAGCGGCCAGCGTCCGGTGCCTCGGTGCCCCCGGTGTCCGCGACCTGCCCGATCCGGCCCGGAGCCGGACACGGCCCGCTCGATGCCGGACGCGGCCCGCTCGGCGTCAGGCCCGGCCGTCCTGGCTGCGCGCCAGCCAGTCCGCCGCGGCGATGAACTCGGCGTCCGACGTCCCGGGGCGCAGCGTCCCCACATCCTTCGCCGACACCCCGGCCCGCGGATACGAACCGAGGAACCGCACCTTCGGGCAGATCCGCTTCAGCCCCATCAGCGCCTCCCCCACCCGGCGGTCCGAGATATGGCCCTCGGCGTCCACGGCGAAGCAGTAGTTGCCGATGCCCGCACCGGTCGGCCGCGACTGGATCAGCATCAGGTTGACGCCCCGCACCGCGAACTCCTGAAGGAGCTCCAGCAGCGCGCCAGGCCGGTCGTCGCCCAGCCAGATGACCACCGAGGTCTTGTCCGCGCCCGTCGGCGCCGCGGGGCGCGCGGGCCGGCCCACCAGGACGAAGCGTGTCTCCGCGTTCTCCGCGTCGTGGATCTCGCTGACCAGGGGTTCGAGGCCGTACGTCGCCGCCGCGAACGCGCCCGCGAAGGCCGCGTCGAACCGGCCTTCCTGCACCAGCCGCGCCCCGTCCGCGTTCGACGCGGCCGACTCCCACAGCGCGTCCGGGAGCTGGGCGCGCAGCCAGTTGCGCACCTGCGGCTGGGACACCGGGTGCCCGGTCACCGTCTTCACGTCGGAGAGTGTCGTGCCCGGCCGTACGAGCAGCGCGAAGGAGATCGGCAGCAGCACCTCGCGGTAGATCATCAGGGGCTCGCCGCCGGCCAGCTCGTCGAGGGTCGAGGTGACCCCGCCCTCCACCGAGTTCTCGATCGGTACGAGGGCCGCGGCGGCCTCTCCGTTCCGTACGGCGTCGAGAGCCGCCGGGACCGACACCATCGGGACCAGCTCCCGTGTGGCGGCTTCGGGGAGGGTGCGGAGTGCCGCTTCCGTGAAGGTGCCCTCGGGGCCGAGATACGTATAGCGCGTGGCCGACATACGGTCACCCTAATGGCCCGGCCGCACCGATGGTTCCCGTGTCCGCGCGCCTGCCGGGGCACGGGGGCTCAGGACTCCAGCAGCCGCTGACCCACGTACTCCCCCTGGCGCGCGCCCCCGGGCACCGCGAACAGTCCGCTCGACTCGTGACGGATGAACGCCGACAGCGCGTCGCCGCGGTCGAGCTTGCGCTGCACCGGTACGAACCCCTTGAGCGGGTCGGCCTGCCAGCAGACGAAGAGGAGTCCGGCGTCCGGTGTCCCGTCGGCGCCGATGCCGTCGTGGAAGGAGAAGGGCCGGCGCAGCATCGCGGCCCCGCCGTTCGCGTCCGGCCGTGAGATCCGGGCGTGCGCGTTGCTGGGGATCATGAGATCGCCGTCGGGGCCCCGCTTGTCGAGATCCGGCTCGGTCGTCTCCGTACCGCCGGTCAGCGGGGCTCCGTCGGACTTGCGGCGTCCGATGACCCGCTCCTGCTGGGCGACCGCCAGTTCCTCCCAGTCGTCGAGGAGCATACGGATGCGCCGTACGACGGCGTACGAGCCGCCGGCCATCCACTCCGGCGTGCCGGCCGGCACCTGCGCCGGTACGAAGATGCGCTGATCGAAGTCCGGGTCGGACGGTTTCGGGTTACGGGTGCCGTCGACCTGGCCCATCAGATTGCGGGCGGTCATGGGCTGCGCGGTCGCGCCGGGGGAGCGGTTGAACCCGTTCATCTGCCAGCGGACCCGGGCCGCCGCGCCCGTGTCCTTCTGGAGCGTGCGCAGGGCGTGGAAGGCGACCAGCGCGTCGTCGGAGCCGATCTGGATCCACAGGTCCCCGTTGCTCCGTGCGGGGTCGAGATGGTCGGAGGAGAAGGCGGGCAGGGCGTCCAGGGCGGCGGGGCGGTGGGCGGTGAGTCCCGTACGGCCGAAGAAGCTGTGGCCGAAGCCGAAGGTCACCGTGAGGGAGGACGGTCCCGCGTCCAGGGCGATCCCGGTGTCGTGACCGCCGCTCGCCGGGCCGCCGGTCCGGCCGTCCACCGGTTCGCCGGCCATCAGCGCCAGGGCCGAGGCCGACCAGCGGCGGAGCAGCGCGGCGGCCTCCTTCCGGCCGGCGCCCGGGGAGAGGTCGAAGGCGACCAGATGGCCGCGGGCGTGCGCCGGGGTGGTGATGCCGGACTGGTGCGCGCCGTAGAAGGGGACGGCCTCGGTGCCGACGGTGGTCAGCGCGGTGACCGGGTCGGGGCGGCGGGCGGTCGCGTAGCCGGTTCCGCCCGCCACGCCGAGGGCCAGCCCGGCGGCTCCGGCTCCGCCCGCGGTGCCGAGCAGCCGCCGTCGGGAGACGGTGCGGGCGTCCGTGCCCCCGCCGTCGGGCGCGCCGGAGGAGGCCGCGGCCTTCGGGGTGTTCGGGGCGTTGTGGCTGGTCGGGGTCTGTCGGGTGTCGCTCACGGTGAGTCAGCCGATCTTCACGTTCTTGTCGACGGTCGTCTGGTCGATGTCCGAGGTCCGCACGGTCACCTGGAGCTTCCAGTTGCCCGGCATGGGCAGCAGGACGGGGTCCGCGGTCCATTTTCCGGCCGCGGCGCGTACGGGCACGATCGGCAGCGGGCCGATCTTCTCGGCCGTGAGGGTGAACGCGATCTTGACCTCGGGCACGTCCATGACCTTTCCCTCGGCGTCGTCGAGGTAGATGTTCATGACGTTGGGGCCGGAGCGTGCCGGGTCGAGGGTGAGCCTGATGGTGCCCTGGCCGTTCTCGCCTCCGGTGTCGAAGGGCAGGGTGACGGTGGTGGGGCCCGTCTTCTCGGGCGCGGCGGCGGCCGGCGGGCCGGCCCGGTCGGCCTCCTGTTCCGCGGTACGGCCCGGTTCCGTGGAGGTCAGCGCGGTCGTGACGGCGAGGAGTACGACGGCGACGCCGGCCTCGGCGAGAACGGAGCGGCGCAGTCCGGTCCGCTCGGGATCGGCGTCGCGCAGACGTTTCTGGCGTGTGCTCGCCATCGCGGCTTTCTGGCGTGTGAGCTGGGTAGCTCTCTCAGCGTCACCAACGACGGTTGTCGCCGCGGGGGTCTCGGGTCCACTCCCAGTCCCCGTTTCCGCCGCGGCTTCGGCCTTCGTCTCCGCCTTTGTGTCCGTCTTCGCAGCCCTCCCCGGCCCTGTGCCCGTCCCGGTCCCCGAATCCGAATCCGAGTCCGTCCCCGTGCCTTCCGCGAGCCGTCCTGTCCACCGTCGTGAGAACCAGGCGATCACGACCAGTACGGCGACCAGCCCGACCTTGACCAGAAGGAGCCGCCCGTATGACGTCCCCCCGAGCGCCGACCAGGATCCGACCTGCCGCCAGGACTGGTAGAGCCCGGTCACGGCGAGGACGACGACGCTGATGAACGCGATACGGGAGAAGCGCCGTATCGCCGCGCTCTCCATGAAAGGCGCCTTGTGGAGAGCGATCAGCAGCGCGGCCAGTCCGCCGAGCCAGGTGGCCACCGACAGCAGGTGCAGGATGTCCACGGGCATGGCGATACCGGGCTGGATCCCGGTCGAGGCATGTTCGGCGAGCGCCCAGGTGGCGGCGAGCCCCGCGGCGACGACGGTGCCGCCCATCGCGAGTCCGAAAGCGAGGTCGTTCTTCTCCGCGCTGCCCTGCTCGGCGCTCTGTCCTTCGCCCGGACCGTCGCCCTGCTCGGCGTCCTCCCCCGTACTCTCCTCCGGCCTGTCCCGCCTGGCGTACGTGCCGAAGAGAACGGCGATGAACAGGGCGGCGGCGCCGAGCAGCAGCAGCCGGGAGACGAGCGCCGCGCCGGTCTTGGTGGTCAGGACGTCCTGGAGCCCGCCGAGGTCGAAGGCGTCGGCCAGTTTGCCCGAGCCGGTGTACGGGGTGCGCAGGAGCAGCATGGCGAGGGTGGCGGCGGTCAGGGTGAGCCAGCCGTTGACGACGAGCCGTTGCAGCGGCCGTACGGACGCGCCGCGCTGCCAGCAGGCGAGGATGAAGGCCGTACCGCCGACGAGCAGGATGAAGCCGGTGTACGAGAGGTAGCGGGCGACGTCGTACAGGGTGCCCACGAGTCCGCCGCCGACCTTCTCGTCGGGCACGATGGCGGTCGTCCGGGAGGGCGCCCCGATGGAGAAGGTGAAGGCGCCGGAGACGGGGTGGCTGTCGGCCGAGACGGCACGCCAGGCGACGGTGTAGGTGCCGTCGGGCAGGCCGGCCTTCAGGGCGACGCCGTACTTGACGGTGGAGCCCGTGCCCAGATCGCGGATCTTCGCGGTGTCGGCGCGTTTGTTGTCCGGATCGAGTACGCGGATCGAGTCGTCGCCCATGGCGATCTGTTCGGAGAAGGTGAGGGTGATGTCCTGAGGGGCGGTGGCGACCACGGCCCCGTCCTCGGGGGTGCTCCCGGTGAGTGCTGCGTGCGCCGATGCCGTGCCCGAGAGCACGGTGAGGACGGTGCCGAGGAGCACCGTGGTGACGAGAAGCAGCCGCACCAGGGATACGGCTCCGAAGCGCGGGGCGGTGGCTGTCATAGGTCTTCTCTCAGTCCCTTGGTCCGGGCGGGTCGCGGCCTCAGTGCTGGGCGGGGTTGTAGTTGGTCTCCTTCACGGGAAGTTCGACCTTGATGGGGTCGGTCTTCTCGAAGTGCAGCTCGATGCCGACCTTCTGGCCCTGCGCGGGGCGGGACTTGAGGTTCATGAACATGAGGTGGTTGCCGCCGCGTTCGAGATCCAGCTCGCCGCCGGCGGGGATGTCGAAGGACTTCACCTCCCGCATCTTCCGGTTCTCGGTCTGATGGATGGTGACGTCCTCGGAGATGTCGCTGGTGACGGAGGTGAGTCTGTCGTCGGTGTCACCGCTGTTGGTGACGGTGAGGAAGCCCGCGCCGAGGTCGCTGACGGGGCGTGGCATGTAGCCCGCGCCGACCTTGAGTTCCGGCGGGCCGGGAGAGGAGCAGGCGGTCAGCGTGAGCGTGGCGGTGAGGCCGATGGTGAGTACGAGGGAGGTGGTGCGCCGGTTCACGGGTTCTCGCCCTTGATGATCTTCGGGAGATCCTTGGCGTAGTCGTCCGAGCCGGCGTCCTCGCCGTACAGGACGTACCCGGCGTCGGTCTTCGGCGAGAAGGCGATGACCTGGGTGCCGTGCATGGAGACGGTGGTGCCGTCCTTCTCCTTCTTGGGGGCGTCGATACCGATGCCGAGCTGGCGCGCGCCCGCCTGGATGGTGGGGAAGTCGCCGGTCAGCCCGACGAACGACGGGTCGCCCGCGCTGGGCAGCCACTTGGCGAGCTCGGCGGAGGTGTCCCGCTCGGGGTCGGTGGTGACGAAGACGACCTGGAGCTTCTCCTGGTCCGCCTTGCTGAGCGACTTCCTGGCGATGGCGATGTTGCTCATCGTCAGGGGGCAGACGTCCGGGCAGTTGGTGTAGCCGAAGTAGATCAGTGTCGGCTTGCCCTTGGTCTCCTCGCGGAGGTCGTAGTCCTTGCCGTGGGTGTCCTTGAGGACGAGGTTCGGCTTCTTGAAGGGCTGGTCGAGCACGGTCGCGGCCTGGGTCTTGGCCTGGGTGGAGACATCGGCGATCGGCTTCGCGGAGTCGTCGCCGCTGCCGCAGGCGGTGAGGGTGAGTGCTGCCACGGCCGCGAGAGCGGCCGCGGTGGTCACGGTGGTCACGGTCTTCTTGGTGCGCATAGGGCTGTTTCCTGGTGTGAGTGCGGTGGCGGCCGGACGAGCGGGGCCGGGGGAGTCCCAGCCTCGCTCGCCACGACCGCGTCGTACGGGGTGCGGCGGGTACGGCGTGTCAGTGACCGCGTGTCAGCGACCGCGCCGCGTGGCGGTGACCGCCTGTCGGCGACCGCCTGCGGATCGGTGCGTCAGGAGGTGGTACGGCGTCGGCCGGCCAGCACGCCGAAGGCCACCCCCGCCGCACCGACGACGATGCCGACGACACCGAGGACGCGGGCGGTCGTGTCGCTGCTGTCGGCGGAGGCCGTCTCGGTGGTGCCGTTCCGCTGGTCGCCGGTGGTGGCCGCGGCCTTGTCGGCGGTGTCGGAGGCGGAGTCGTCGGAGCCGGCGGCGCCGTGCCCGTCACCCGTGGCCGCGGTGAGCTTCAGCACCGGTGCGGGGCTCTCGGGCTCCTCCGCGCCCTCCTTGGTCTCCTCGATCCACCGGACGACTTCCTTGTTGTCGTACGTCTGGAGGGTCTTGAAGACCAGTTGGTCGGTGTTCTCGGGAAGCTGTCCGACGGAGAGCGGGAACTGCTGGAACTCACCGGGGCCGATCTTGCCGCCGTCGGAGGTCCAGGTGACCTTGGAGACGGCCTCGGTGATGGTGTTGCCGTGCATCGTCAGCGGCTTGGCGAGCTTCTCCTTGGCGACGCTGGCCTTCCAGCCGGGCACGGGCTGCGGCATCACGGAGGCCAGCGGGTGGTCGGCGGGGAAGTTCACCTCGACCTTGGTGGTGGAGGCGTCGTCCCGCTCGTTGGGCACCTTGAAGTTGATGACGGCGTAGCCGCCCTTGGCGGCCTCGCCCTGGGGCTGCACGCTGACATGCGCGGAGGCGGGCCCGGCCAGCAGGAACAGGGCGGAGACGGCGACACCGCCGACGACGGAGAGACGGGCGACGGCCGGGGAGCCGGAGGACGACGACGAGGAGGACGAGGAGAAGGACGACGACGAGGGGAAGGCTCGGAACACGGAACACTCCACAGGATGAGGGAAGCGGTGATCGGTCGGTGGGCGTGCCGGAGGCTCACCCGGCCCGGACCTGCCGAGGCGCGCGCGTGGGCGAGCGCGACGGCACGGCGATGCTCCCCGGCCGCACGGGCACCGAAGGAAACGGACCGGCACAGCACGCGGGAGCGCATGCCGTGGGCCGTGCGGCGGGCGGGGCCTGTCGCGTCAGGCCGCGAGAGCGCAGCCGGCCGGCGGGCCGCGCCTGATCACCGTGTGCTGGAGTGTCTCCCCGGCCGGCACCGGACGAGCGCCGTACGCGGCGGCGTGCGCGGCGCGCGGACCGGGCGCGGGCACGCCGGGGAGCCCGGCGCACAGGGCCCGTACGAGCGCCAGAGCGGCGCGCAGGGCGCGCAGTGGCGCGCTCTCCGCGACCTCACCGATACCGTCCGCCGAGAGCTTGCCGAGCCGGAGCAGCGCGAGGTCGCCGCGCCGCAGCAGCCAGCCGGCCGCGAGGGCGGCCAGCAGGTGCGCGAGCATCATCGGTACGGAGGGCAGCAGCCCGTCGGCCGGGGCGCCGAGCGGTCCGGTGGCCGCGGACCCGACCGTCGCCATGTGGTCATGGACGCCACCCGCCGCCGGGCCCGGTGCGGGGACGCCCGCGTCGGCCAGGACGCGCTGCGCGTCGAGGGGGCTCATCGAGTTGGCGCCCGCCCCGCAGACGAATCGCGCGGCCATCCGGATCAGTACGTCGTCGCTGCCGGCCGGGACATGGAGCTTGTGCTGGCCGATGCCGAACAGGGTGTGCAGACCGAGCTGGCCGCCCGCCAGGGCGACGACGATGGTCCCTGTGGAGCGGGCGCGGCCCGCCAGCGGCGCGGCGACCGCGAAGACCCCCAGGAACCCGACGAGCAGGGTCCACCAGGGAACGGGCGCGCAGGCCGCCATGGCGTGTCCCGTCGCCGACAGCACGACACAGACCGCGGTGAACACCGCGGCCCTCAGCAGCCGCGGGGCGGCTCCGGCACGTATGCGGACGGGACTGGACATGGCCGGGTCATCATCGCACTGCGGCGCCGGGTCCCGTAGGGCAGGTCCGGAAGGTCGTCGTCTGCCCCATGTCAGCCCTTTCCATGCATGAGGTCAGCCCTTTCCACGCATGGACTCGCCCTATACACGGCGTGCATCCCCCTCGCATCCGCCGAATGAGGGCTATCACGTCAATCGTGTGCTTACGGGTCGGCCGTAGGGGCAATACGTATCGGTATGTCGAGCCGCAGCAGCCTGAACAGCCGCAGCCAGGAGGCTGACACATGAGCATCTGGTGGTCTCTCCACTTGCGACGTGAAGCAGCGAGTGTTCCGCTCGCCCGGCGCCTTCTGCTCGACGCCATGCGGACCGCCGGGGTCGACCCGGACGTCTCGTTCGACCTCTCGGTCGCCCTCACCGAGGCATGCGCGAACGCCGTCGAGCACGGCGGGGACGAACGTTCCCCCGGGGAGGCGCCCGGCGCCTACCGGGTGACCGCGTATCTCGACGGTGAGCGCTGCCGTATCGAAGTGGCCGATTCCGGCCCCGGTTTCCCGTCCCGGCGGGTGGTGCGCCGCAGCGCCCCGGCCGCCGCGACCGCCGAGAACGGCCGCGGGCTCCGCATGATCGAGCAGTTCGCCGACCACGTGCACTTCCGCAACCGGCCGGGGCACGGCGCCGTCGTCAGCTTCGACAAGGTCCTGAAGTGGCGCGGGGACGCCCTGCTGAGCGTGGGCTGACGCCTGTGCGTACCCGGTTCCGAAGGGGCCGCGGAACCGGGTACGCACACAAGCCGGGGCCCGGCCCGCGAGCGGCGGGCCGTCCCGGTCAGGCCTGCTTGAGCGCCGCCATCCAGGCCTCGACCTCGTCCGCCCGGCGCGGCAGCCCCGCCGACAGATTCCGGTTCCCGTCCTCCGTGACGAGGATGTCGTCCTCGATCCGGACGCCGATGCCCCGGTACTCCTCCGGCACGGTCAGATCATCGGCCTGGAAGTAGAGACCCGGCTCGACGGTCAGGCACATGCCCGGCTCCAGCGTCCCGTCCACGTACGCCTCGCGCCGCGCTGCGGCGCAGTCGTGGACGTCGAGGCCGAGCATGTGGCCGGTGCCGTGCAGCGTCCAGCGGCGCTGGAGCCCCAGTTCGAGGACCCGCTCGACCGGCCCCTCCAGCAGCCCCCACTCGACCAGCTTCTCGGCGAGGACACGCTGCGAGGCGTCGTGGAAGTCCCGGTACTTCGCGCCGGGCCTGACCGCCGCGATACCCGCCTCCTGGGACGCGTACACCGCGTCGTAGATCTTCCGCTGGATCTCGCTGTACGTGCCGTTGATCGGCAGCGTGCGCGTGACGTCGGCGGTGTAGAGGGTGTGCGTCTCCACACCGGCGTCGAGCAGCAGCAGGTCACCGGAGCGTACGTCGCCGTCGTTGCGCACCCAGTGCAGGGTGGTCGCGTGCGGGCCCGCCGCGCAGATCGAGCCGTAACCGATGTCGTTGCCCTCGACGCGGGCGCGCAGGAAGAAGGTGCCCTCGATGTAGCGCTCGCTGGTCGCCTCGGCCTTGTCGAGGATCCGTACGACGTCCTCGAAGCCCCGTACGGTCGAGTCGACGGCCTTCTGCAGCTCACCGATCTCGAAGGCGTCCTTCACGGCGCGCGCCTCGGAGAGATGGGCGCGCAGCTCCTCGTCGCGCTCGGCGGTGACCTTGTCGGCCAGCGCCGCCTCGATCCCGGCGTCGTGTCCGCGGACGGTACGGACCGGGCCGGTGGCCGCCCGGAGCGCCGCGGGCAGCTCCCGTACGTCCTTGGCGGGCAGGCCGAGAAGCTGCTCCGCCTCGTCGAGCGAGTGGCGGCGGCCGACCCACAGCTCGCCCTGGCCGTCGAGCCAGAACTCGCCGTTCCCGCGGTTGGAGCGCGGCAGCAGGTAGATCGTCGCCTGGTGGCCCTCGGCCTTCGGCTCCAGGACCAGGACGCCGTCCTGGGTCTGGTCGCCGGTGAGGTACGCGTACTCCGTGGACGCCCGGAAGGCGTACTCGGTGTCGTTCGAGCGGGTCTTCAGGTTCCCGGCGGGGACCACCAGACGCTCGCCGGGGAAGCGCGCGGAGAGCGCGGCGCGCCGGGCGGCGGTCTCGGCCGCCTGCGGGACGGGGCGCAGGCCGTGCAGCGCGGTGTCGGCCCAGCCGGACTTCATGTTCTCTGCGAGCTCGTCGGACACGCCCGGGTACAGACCGTTCTTCCGCTGCTTGATGGGTTCTTCCGCCGACTCAGGGGTCTCCGGTTCCGGTTCGGGTGTCTCCGGGGTGAGCTCTTCAGCCACGTCTTCTCCTCGTACGAAAGCCCATTTTTTCCATCGTATGTGTGAGGGGAAGCGGGGCCGGATTTCTGTGAGGAATCAGTCGAAGCGGGCAGCGAGCAATACGGCGTCCTCGCCGCCTTCTTCCCGGCGTCCTTCTTCCCGGCGTCCTTCCGGGAACAGGACCCGCAGGACGTGGTCCGCGACGTCCCCCGGGTCGTTCCGCGCGGACGGCGGGACGCTCGCCGCCGCCGCGTGCAGCCGCGCGAAGGCGCGGTCCATGGGGGCGCCGGTACGGCGCAGCAGCCCATCTGTGTAAAGGAGCAACGTTTCGCCGGGCGCGGCCCACAGTTCCACGCTCGGCGCCTGCCAGCAGGAGAGCATTCCGAGCGGTGCGGAGAGGGTCGTCTCGACGTACTCGGTACGCCGGTCCCCGACGATCAGCGGTGGCGCGTGCCCCGCCCCGGCGAACAGGATCTTGCGCGGTCCCGGCTCGGCGTACGCGAAGAGCGCGGTGGCCGTCCGGGCGGGCTCGGTGAGCCGGAGGAGCAGTTCCAGGTCGGAGAGGACGGCGACGGGGTCCTCGCCCTCCATCACGGCGTACGCGCGCAGGGCGGCGCGCAGCCGGGCGGTGGCGGCGAGCGCGGCGGGGCCCGAGCCGCTGACCGAGCCGACGGACAGGCTCAGGGCGCCCTCGGGCAGCGGCAGCGCGTCGTACCAGTCGCCGCCGTACGGATGCCTGTACGCGGGCCAGGACGGGGCGCGGCCGGGCGGCCGTGGGGTGCTGTGGCGCGCGGCCAGCCGTACGCCGGGGATCCGGGGCAGCGCGCCGGGGCGCAGCTCCTCGGCGAGCGCGGCGGCCCGGGCACGGGCCCGTTCCAGCTCCAGCAGCCCGGCGAGGTGGGCGGCGGCGTGGCGGGCGTAGAGGCCGACCAGACGGCGCAGGCGCTCCGCCGGTTCGGCGGGCCCGTCGTACAACCAGACCGCCACGCCGAGCTGTCCGGATCGCGCCGGGGAAGCGTCCGGGGACGGGCCCGTGGCCGGATCGATGCGCGGGGGGACGGCGTGAAGGGGGACGGCGTAACTCGCCCCGTAGCCGAGACGGGCGGCGACTTCGCGCTGCCGATGGTCGGTGGCTGGGTCACCGAACAGATCGGGTTCGGCCACTCCGCCGGCCGTCCGAGCGGCGGAGGGGGAGCCGGCACCGTCGAGGAGGAGCCTGCCGTACGCGCTCGCGTGGCGCGGCACGGTCTCCAGATGGCCGAGATCCGCGTGCGAGAGGCCGAGACCGACGGTGGTGACGGGGCCGAGCCCGTCGGCCGGTTCCAGTACCACCAGGCCGCGCCGGGCGCCGACCAGCGCGGCCCCGGCGCGCAGCAGTTCGTCGAGCGCGGCGCCCGGCGAAGCGGTTCCGGACAGCCGTTCCACGAGTTCGTGGAGTGTGGTCAGGTCCGAGACCCAGCCGGCCAGCCGGTCCTGGATCAGCGCGCCCGGCGGGCCCGGAATGACATCGCGCGGCGCGGCAGTGTGCGCGGAAGCGGTGATCGCTGAATCGATTCCAGCCACTTTCGGCAGGTTAGGGGCGCTCATGACGGTCGCTCCCCGGTGGGTGCGTTTCGCTCGATAGCATCGCAAACCCCCATGTCATTCTGCACGGCTGGCATTGCATCCACATGTACACGCACAGCGGATGCAATGTCCAGCATTGTCCTGGCGCAGCGGTGGGTTTCTGTGGGATCCTGAACTTGTCCAAAAAATGACCCCCCTGACCATGTTTTGCGATCGACTGAAGGCGTTCAACAGGGGATCTGTCAGGGCTGGGTTCCGCAACAACCCTGGTGGAGCGTCATAGAGCGTCATTCCGAACGCGAGCGTCATTCCGAACGTGCTGGGTACGTAAACGGTGACGGACAGGGGCAGTTGGGACCGCCCCGGAACCTGGCGGCGGGCCATGGCGTCTTAACCGCCGTAGGCCACACCCCGTCCCCCGGAGTGGCGAGAAAAGTACAGCGGGACAGCGGGAAACCAAGCGCCCTACCAAGTGCGACACGCGACAGCGGAACAGCAAGCGCCATGCGCACGCCACTCCTCGCCCCACGTTCCACCCCGTTCGAACCACGCGACGAAGCGAAGCGAAGAAGTAACGACGACCGTCCGTGATCGGTCCAGGTACGGTGCGACGCGCCGCGGACCAGGAACGACTGTCCGCGCCTCGGGCAGGGGCGGCCGAGCGCTGGAAGTACGCACGGTGAAGTGATGCACGCACATGCACACGCAGGGTGTCAGTGTCATGTGGACCCTCGGCGTTCAACGGAAAGGAACGAGCGCTCATGCGCGAGATCCTCGGAAGGCGACGCAGGCTCCGGCTCCGGCGCAAGGGGAGCAAGAAGAGTCCTGCCCAGCTCGACGCGGCGCTCATCTGTGCCTCGGAATGGGGTTGGCCCGTACTCCCCGGTGCCGGCCTCAAGGCGGCCGGCGGACGCGGGACCCGCGGCCAGGGCTGCGCCTGCCCCGACCCCGAATGCGTCGTACCAGGCGCCCACCCCTTCGATCCCGGACTCCTCGCGGCGACCACCGACGAGCGCATGGTGCGCTGGTGGTGGAACAACCGCCCCACGGCCCCGATCGTGCTGGCCACCGGAGGCGCCGCGCCGTGCGCGGTGAGCCTGCCGGCCGTCGCCGGCGCGCGGGCGCTGGTGGAGCTGGACCGGATGGGCATGCGGCTCGGCCCGGTCGTGGCGACGCCCACGCGCTGGTCGCTGCTGGTGGCCCCGTACACACTCGAACGGCTCGGCGAGCTGCTGTACGCGAAGGACTGGGTACCCAGTTCGCTGCGGTTCCACGGCGAGGGCGGCTATCTCGTCCTGCCGCCGTCCGAGGCGGCCGGCGGGCAGGTCCGCTGGGAGCGGGAGCCCCTGGCGGGGTCGGCGGCGCCCTGGCTGCCGGACGTGGAGGCGGTCGTGGACGCGCTGGTCGAGGCGAGCACCGGAGCGCCGGACGGCGGCAGCCGGCTCGCGTACTGAGGCGACCTGCGGGGCGCCGGGCGGACGGCCGGGATCCGGGAGGGTCCGCACGGGCCGGGCCGCCCGGGATGCCGCCGCCCGGACCGCCGCCGCGTGCGGCCGTCCGCCTGCGGCCGGTTGTCCGGTGGCGTGCCGGCACGGAGGCCGGCCGCGTCACTCGTACGGGTGTGAGCCGGGCCGAGTTGTCCGGGAAGCGGCCGCGCGGTGTCCCTGAGCGGCCTGTTCCGCCGTTATCTTCGGCCCACCATGAATCTCCGCATGATCGGACTCTCGGCCGCCGTGGTGTGCGCCGCACTGGTGCCTCTGGTGGCTTCCGCGGGCCCCCTGGGCCCTCCTCCGGATTCCCTGGGCTCCCTGGGCTCCTCCGGCCCGGGAGCCGCCCCAGGGAGCGCCACCGCCCCCGTACGGGCTCCCGCGCCGGGCACCACGGACGCGGGGTCGCGCACGGCCGCCGGCCCGTCCGGGGAGGCCGAGGTGCGCGCGGATGCCGAAGCTCCCGAGGACGCCAGGGCACCCGTGGACGCGGTGGTGCGGACCGTCGAGCTGTGCGGGCCTGAAGTCGCCTCCTCCGAAGGTGTCGAGGCGCAGACCTGCGTCCTGTCCGACAGTCCCGCCGGGGACGGGGACACCTGGGGCCGTACTTACTATCGCAATGCGACGGGCGGTGAAGTGCTCGCCGTACTCAGTCTGATGGGCCCGCGCGGGCGCACCGTACAGACACATTGCGTGATCGCCGCCGACGACGAACCGGCGACCTGTGAAACGCCGCGTGAACCGTCGCGGGGAAAGCGTTCCGGCTATCTGGCGATGGCGGAGTTCGCGGCGACGGGGGAAGACGGGAGCGGGGCGCACGACGGGCCGCTGCTGTTGCGTTCGGGAAGCAACTCCCCCGGCTCGGCGGCCCGTTGACCCGACGGTCGGCCAGGCCGGACGGGACCGGGAACGCGGACGCCCGGTCGCTGGCGACGGGGGATGCACCAGCGACCGGGCTTCTAGAACGGTAACAAGAGATCGGCCGTTAGCAAATTCGATCCGGCGTATTCGGACAACGAATTACTTGCCAGTACGGCAAGGTGTGACTGGTATCACCGAACTCTTGTGAACTTCTGTGGACTTCCGTGGAACCCTTTGGGATCGCAACCCCTCGGGGCCGCGCGGAGCCTTCGGGGAGGGCCGGCCACCCCCGTACGGCTCCGCGCGGCTCCGGTCAGCTCAGCGTCACCTGTCGGTTGGTGAGACCGCCGCGCGCCCGGCGCTCGTCGCCCGTCAGCGGCGCGTCGACGGCGAGGGCCGCCGCCAGCCGCTCGGCGAACTCCGCCGCGGGCTTCTCGCACTCCTCCGCGCCCATCGCGCTCGGCAGGTCCCACACCGGGACGGTCAGGCCGTGCGCCCGGAAGGAGCCGACCAGCCGGGTGGACTCGCCGAGGCTCGACGTGCCCGCCGCGTGCAGCCGCGCGAGCGCGTCCAGCAGCTTCTCCTCGGGGTGCGGCATGACCCAGCGCAGGTGGTTCTTCTCCGGCGTCTCGCACCAGTACGCGGCGTCCGTGCCGGAGAGGAGGGCGGTCGGGATGGCGGCGGCGTTGGCGCGCTCCAGGGAGGCGGTCACCTCCGCCGAACTGTTCTCCGCGTCCGGCACCCAGAACTCGAAACCGGAGTGCACGACCGGGGTGAACGGCGCCGCGGGGTCCAGCAGGTCCTGGAGGCGCGGGCCGTCGGCGGGCACCCGGTGGGCGGCCACCGGCCGGCCCGGCTCGGCGGCCAGCGCCCGCCGCAGGGTGTCGGCGAGGTCGCGGCTCAGGTCGCCGGAGGACGTGTCGTTCTGGAGGGCGAGCAGCACGGAGCCGTCGTCACGGCGCAGCGCCGGCCAGGCCATCGGCAGGACGGTCGCGAGCGTCACGGAGGGCACGCCCTCGGGCAGCCCGTCCTTGAGCGTCAGTTCGACGGTGGCGGCGGGCACCAGTTCGCGCAGCGCGACCCAGTCGCACTCACCGGCCAGGCCCTCGAAGGGCCGCTGGACCAGCTCGGTGACGGCGTGCGCGGCGGCCCGGCCGTGACACGCCTTGTAGCGGCGGCCCGAATCGCACGGGCAGGGTTCGCGGGCCCCCACCACCGGGACGGGGCCGTCCTTGAGCTGAGCCTTCGCGGCCTTCGTCTGGGGGCGCTTCTTGGCCATGGTGGCTTTCTCCCGGGAACGGCGATGCGGTGTCGGCGCGAGCCTAGCGTCCCGCTCGGACGGGCCCCGGCCGTACGCCACTCACGGGGGAGCGCGGGGCGCTCCGGGCGCGCCCGTACCCCCTCGTCCGGACGAACGCCCGTACGTCTGTAGTCCCGTACGTCCGTCCTGACGAGGGACACGGTGGCTACGCGCGTCAGTCCTTGTCGTTGCGGGAGTCCGCGAAATCCAGTCCGCCGAGATCGTCGATCCGGCTGAGACCGCGGAGGCCGTCGAGCCCGTCCAGCCCCTCGAAGCCGTCCAGCCCGTCGAGGTCGTCGAGGTCACCGAGCCCGGTCAGGGCGGGGGCCGTGACGCGGGTGGCGAAGTCCTCGCGGCGGTGGCCCTCGGTGACGATCACCCAGACGGTGACCTCACCGGTCGCGCTGTCCCGTACGCCCCACTCCTGCGCCAGCGCCGAGATGATGTTGAGTCCCCGGCCGCCGCGGGCCGTGACCGAGGGCGTGGCCGGGACGGGCCGGGTCGGGCCGCCGCCGTCCGTCACCTCGACCGTCAGCCGCCCCGCCTTGTCGACGCGCCACTCCGCGCGGATGTCGCCGTCGCCGATCTCCGCATGCCCGAGGGGTCTGCCGTGCCGGCACGCGTTGCTGACGAGTTCGGAAAGGATCAGTACGGCGTCGTCGACGACCGACTCCGACACCCCGCTGCGGCTCAACTGCTCCCGCATACGGTGCCGTGCCTGACCCACGCCCGCAGGGCCATGCGGAACGGCCATGCAAGACGACGTGGGTACTTCCTGTGTCACCACAAACGCCACCCCCGAGACCTCCTTTGCCCCACGCCACGGTGTGAATGCCCCAACGGCCTGAACCGGAAACCGGCCGGACACGAGGCTTTGACGCACTCGTACCGATCGCCTTTACGACGAACGCGCCGGTGCACACCCCGTCGCCATCCGTAGCGGCGCGGTGGCCGGTTGTGGCAGGCGTCAGACGGGCCGGCCGAGCTGGGTCAGCACCTGACGGGGGCGGTTGGTGATGATCGCGTCGACGCCGAGACGTACACAGAGGTCGACGTCCTCCGGTTCGTTCACCGTCCACACATGGACGCGGTGGCCCGCCTGCTGGAGCCGGGTGATGTAGCCGGGGTGGTTACGGACGATGCGCATCCCGGGCCCGGCGATGCGCGCGCCGGCGGGCAGCCGTCCGTCGCGCAGCCGGGGGGAGACGAACTGCATCAGGTACACGGTGGGGAGCTGGGGCGCGGCGTTCGCGATCCGGTGCAGCGAGCGCGCCGAGAAGCTCATGATCCGTACGCGGGATTCCGCGGCGCCTGGGGCATCCGCACCACCGGTGGCGTCCGCACGGCCGGTGGCGCCTGGGCCGCCGGAGGCGTCCGGGCCGCCGGGGGTGTCCAGGCCGAAGCGGCGCAGCAGGTGCAGCAGCCGGTCCTCCACCTGGCCGGCCCAGCGGGTGGGGTGTTTGGTCTCGATGGCGAGCTGGAGAGGGCGGCCGACGTCCGCGACGAGTTCGAGGAGCCGTTCCAGTGTCAGTACGGAGGTGAGTTCCGGGTCCCGCCAGTCCGGGCTCTCCTCGCTGTCCTTCCAGGAGCCGAAGTCGAGCGCCGCGAGATCGGCCAGCTCCAGGGCGGAGACCGCGCCGCGTCCGTTGGAGGTGCGGTTGACGCGCCGGTCGTGGACACAGACGAGATGGCCGTCGGCGGTGAGGCGTACGTCGCACTCAAGGGCGTCCGCACCGTCCTCGATGGCTTTGGTGTAAGCGGCCAGGGTGTGCTCGGGGGCGTCCTCCGAGGCTCCGCGGTGGGCGACGACCTGGATGCTGTGCTGTCGTGCTTGAGTCACCGCGTCATGGTGCCATCGTGACGGGGTAGACGGGTGTTCGACGGGGGCCGTTCCGGGGCCTACGCCAAGCGCGTCCGTAATGTCCGTAGTAAAGGTTGGCGGGCAGATGCACAGGTCCTGCTTACAGTGGTCTGACGTGCTGTGGGAAAAGCTGACCGCAGACACGTGCACAGCGGACTCTTGCCGAAGACCGAGTGGAACCGAGGAGAAAGAGTTGTGAGCACCGAGAACGAGGGCACCGCGGGCCCCGCCGTCCCGTCCGTACCTCCCGTACCGGATGCCGCTCCCGCGGGCACACCCGCGTCCGCTCCGCGAGAGGTCGCACGAGAGGCCGCGTCCGAGCCCACGGACCCGCAGCAGCCGGACCCGCGTCGGCAGCCGGACCACCAGCCGGCCACGCCCACAGGTGCGCGGCCGCCCGCCCCGCAGACGCCGGGCGCTGCGCCGGAGCAGCCCGCGGGCGCCCCGCAGCGGCCCGGCCAGGCGCCGCCGCCCCCGTACGCGGCCCCCGCCCCTGCCTACCCCGCGCCGGAGTACGCGGCGCCCACGCCGCCCCCGGGCCCCGTCCCGGCCGGCGCGTCCGTGGGCGCGCCCACCGCGGCGCAGTCCGCCGGGGCCGGCTGGCCGCCGCCCCCGCCCGTACTCCCCTCCTACGGAGGCGGCGGTGACGGCGCCGTCTGGGGCGCGCCGACGCCGGGCCACGAACCGAAGCCGCCGCGCGGCCGCGGGGGCGGGCTGATCGCCGCCGTGCTCGTCGCCGCACTTGTCGCGGGCGGGGTCGGCGGCGGCATCGGCTACTGGGCGGCGGAGAACAACGACGGCGGTGCCACGGATTCCACGACCGTCTCCGCCGCGGACGCCCCGAAGGAAGTCAAGCGTGACGCGGGTACGGTCGCCTCGGTGGCCGCCAAGTCGCTGCCGAGCGTCGTCACGATCGAGGCGAAGGGCGGCAACGGCGAGGGCGGTACGGGCACCGGCTTCGTCTACGACAAGGAAGGCCACATCCTCACCAACAACCACGTGGTGGCCTCCGCGGCCGAGGGCGGTGCTCTCACGGCGACCTTCTCCAACGGCAAGAAGTACAACGCCGAGGTCGTCGGCCGGGCCGAGGGCTACGACGTGGCGGTCGTGAAGCTGAAGAACGCGCCCTCCGGTCTCACCCCCCTTCCCCTCGCCAACTCGGAGCAGGTCGCGGTGGGCGACACGACGATCGCGATCGGCGCGCCCTTCGGCCTCTCCAACACGGTGACGACGGGCATCATCAGCGCCAAGAACCGCCCGGTCGCCTCCGGGGACGGCTCGGGCTCCGGCAACTCGTACATGAGCGCCCTCCAGACCGACGCGTCGATCAACCCCGGCAACTCCGGCGGCCCGCTGCTGGACGCGCGGGGCGCGGTCATCGGTATCAACTCGGCCATCCAGTCGGCGGGCAGCGGCGGCCTGGGCCAGTCGCAGGCGGGCTCGATCGGCCTCGGCTTCGCCATCCCGGTCAACCAGGCGAAGAACGTCGCCGAGCAGCTCATCAGGACGGGCAAGCCGGTCTACCCGGTGATCGGCGCGACGGTCACGATGACCGACACGAGCGAGGGCGCCACGATCGCCGCGCAGGGCGAGGGCGGTACGCCCGCGGTCTCCCCGAACGGCCCGGCGGCCAAGGCGGGGCTGAAGGCCGGCGACGTCATCACGAAGTTCAACAACATCCCGATCGACAACGGCCCGACCCTGATCGGCCAGATCTGGACCCACCAGCCGGGCGACAAGGTCACGCTCACCTACAAGCGCGGCGGCAAGGAGTCCACGGCCCAGGTCACGCTGGGCGAACGCGAAGGCGAAAGCTGAGGCAGAGCACGCGGTCCGACGCCGGGCCAAGGTCCGAGGCCGAGGCCCGGTCCGACACCGAAGCCGACACCGACACCGACGCGGACGCGAGTGCGGGAGCCACCTCCCCGGCTCCCCGTCGCCGCAGGTGAGGCGGGGCACCGACCATCCCGGTGCCCCGCCTCCGCGCGTCCGTACGGCAGCCGTGGCCGGCCACCCATGATCACCCATGATCGACTGCCTCGTATGCCGCGTCGTCCGAGTCGTCAGGACCTCCTGAGGAGTCGTATCCTGGCGTCGTTGTACGAAAGGGCGGTGAGCACTCATGGCCAAGGCGTACGAGCGGATCGCGGACGAGCTGCGGGAGTCCATCCGCGCGGGCGGACTCCGGCCCGGTGACCGTCTGCCCTCGGAGACCAGGCTCGCGGAGCGCTACCGCCGGAGTGTCCCCACGATCCGCGACGCTCTCCGGGTGCTTCAGGACGAGGGCCTGGTCGAGAAGCAGCACGGCCGGGGCAACTTCGTCCGCAGGGCCCGTACGAAGGTGCTGCGCGGCAACGCCCGCCACCAGTGGGAGAAGGACCGGGCGCACCAGCCCGAGGCCAAGCGGCTGGAGACGGGCTCCACCGAGCACGACACCGGCCTGTGCGTCGGTGATCTCGTCTTCCACGCGGCGTACCGCGAGACCAAGGCGGACGCGAGGGTCGCCGAGGCGCTCGATGTTCCTGAGGGAAGTGCGCTGGTGGAGCGTACGTATCGGACGCGGCACGCAGCCGAGACCGCGCCGTTCGCGCTGGTCACCTCCTACCTCGTCCGCGTGCTGGTCGAGTCGAACCCCAAGCTCCTGGACGCGGCCAACGAGCCGTGGCCCGGCGGTACGCAGAACCAGCTCCTCTCCGTCGGTATCGAGCTGGACCGCATCGAGGAGCGCGTGACCGCCCGGCCGCCGACCCCCGAGGAGGCGGAGGAGCTGGGGCTGCCGCCCGGGACGTCGGTCCTGCTGTGCCGGAAGACGTCGTACGACACCGAGGGCCGTGTGGTGGAGATGTCCGAGGTCACGCTCTCCGGCGACCGCACCGAAATGCTCTTCGTCACTCCCCTGGAAAGGTGGTGAGTGCCGTGCGCCGGCGCGTCATCGTCATCACCGCCGTTCACGCGCCGTCCGCACACTTCCTGCCGGAGGCGTACGCGTCGCTGCGCGCGCAGGAGTTGCCCGAGGGGTGGGAGTGGCACTGGCTGATCCAGGAGGACGGCCGCAGCGACGAGGTCGCCCCGTACGTTCCCGACGATCCCCGCGTGACCTTCACGCAGGGCCGGCCCGGCGGCCCGGGTACGGCCCGTACGCTCGCGCTCGCGCTGGCGGACGGTGAGTACGTCAAGGTCCTGGACGCCGACGACCAGCTGACGGCGGGGGCGCTCGCCCGTGACCTGGCCGCGCTCGAAGCCGACCCGACCATCGGCTGGGCGACGTCACGGGCGCTGGATCTGCTGCCCGACGGCTCAACGGTCGGCTTCGAGGGCGACCCGGAGGAGGGCGTGATCGAGCAGGGGGCCGTCCTCGCGTACTGGTCGACGCACGGCTACCGGGCCCAGGTCCACCCGGCGACGCTCTTCGCCCGCCGCCATCTCGTGCTCGCACTCGGCGGCTGGATGGCCCTGCCTGCCTCCGAGGACACCGGACTGCTCCTCGCGCTGGACTCCGTCAGCCGGGGCTGGTTCTCGTCCGGGACAGGGCTGCTCTACCGCAAATGGCCCGGCCAGGCGACCGGCCAGGCGGCCCACACCGACCCGGCCGAGCGCGACGCACGCATGGCGGTGGTGGAGGCACGGGCACGAGCCCTGGCGGGCCTCCGCTGGAGCTCACCGACCGCCGGCTGAGCCCGCTGCCGTACGCTCATCGGACGGATCACCTCCGCTGGCGCCGTACCGCACGACGCGACCGATGGCCGGCAGCGCTCCACGGAAGGCCCCTCGCGTCAGCCCAGCGTCTCGGCGTCCACCCGGGAGAAGATCAGGTCGCACTGCCCGGCGATCGGTCCACGCCACCGCTCGGGAACGATCGACGTGCTGCGGATCGCCAGGGGGTAGCTGTCGGGCAGGTAGTCGTTGGCGATCTGATAGGCGTTGAAGCCGTGTTCGCGCAGGGTCGCCCGCAATTCCTCGGCGGAGTCGCCGAGTTGAGCCATACGGCCCGGGGCCACCTCGATCGCGATCTCCACGTCCGGCCGCAGCTTGTCGAGCAGCGGCACCATGCCCCGTACGACGGACCCCTCGGCGCCCTCGACGTCGATCTTGATGACCCGGGCGCGGGTGATCTCGTCGGGCTCCAGCAGCTCCGTCAGCGCAACGGTCTCGATCTCGAAGGACGACTCGGCGGGCCCGTCGTAGGGGACGATGCTGTTCGCCCCCAGATTCGCCGAACTGGCCAGCACGAAGGTGACCTTCTTCCGGCTGTCGGAGACAGCGGCGTTGACCGCTCGTACGTTGCGGCAGTCGTTGAGCCGTACATGCTGCACCACCCGCTGATGGAACGCCGGCGACGCCTCGACGGCCACGACCCGGCCCGCGCTCCCCACGAGTCCCGACGCGAGCACGCTGTAGTACCCGATGTTCGCGCCGATGTCGACGAAGGTGTCACCGGGGCGGAGCCGGCCCTGCAGCCACCGCGTGATGTGCGGTTCCCAGACCCCGAAGAGATACAGGTACCGCTGGATGAAGTCCTGGGTGTCGACGGCGAACCGGGCGCCGAAGCGGGTCCGTACGACACGCTGCCGCGGGCGGTCCCGCAACCGAGGATTCACATACCTCGCGGCGAGCCACGCCTTCCCGAACGAGCCAGGGGCGTCACGCACATAGCCCCGGCCGAGCGTGCCCAGGGTGTCCGAGGTGTGGCTGGTCATCCGATGTCCCCTCCGTCCGGTCCCACGCGAACCGTAACGCCGAAGAGAACGGCTATGAGGACGCGGGAACCACTGTTGAGCTATTCACGCACGGACACGCTCGGGGTGTCGCCCCACCGACCCGATCGGCGCGCTCCACGACCACGTGGTCCGGTTTCTCCGTAGCTCGTGCGCCGTCGCGGAGGCCCCCGGACGAACCGCGGCCGCAGCGCCACACGCTCGTCCAGCAGCGCCCTCAACCTGCACCCACGAGCCATATGAGCCAGTCCGCATCGGACGGGCTGCCCCCTGCCCGCCTGCGCATACGCACCCGAGCCGGTCAGCCGGTAGGCTGTAGCCGCTCCGCCGCTGGTGGGCGGGGCGTGGGTGGGTTGCCCGAGCGGCCTAAGGGAACGGTCTTGAAAACCGTCGTGGCAGCGATGTCACCGTGGGTTCAAATCCCACACCCACCGCCAGGTGAGAGAAGTGGCAGGTCAGAGGGCGGGTCACCGAAACGAGGCCCGCCCTCTGTGTTCGCCTTGTCTCACCTCGTGCCCCTGTTTCCCGGTGTTGACCAGGGCGTGCGGGCCATGTGCGGGCCAAGATCGGCCCTACTCCTCGGCGCGAAGTCCCTGCTCAACGAGGCGGTTGCGCTACGCCGGTGTGGTGTGGGTGAAGCCGAGGGAGGTCAGTCCTTCGGCCTGGCACAGCCGGTCGGAGGGGCCGCCGACCTCGGTCTGGAGGAGCTGGTAGGCGGCACCGTGGGAGTGGCCCCAGTGCATCGCGGCCCGCCACAGGATGCGGCCCAGGCCCTGTCCTCGGGCCTCGGGCAGGACGGCGAAGTACTGGGGCATGAGCTGGGGGCGTCTGATCGCGTCGAGGCGTACTTCCATGGGGCCGATCGCGCCAACGACGCGGTCCTCGACGGCGGCGGCGAGGACCGGGCCGCACCGGTCGGCCTGCATCTGGGTGTGGAGGAAGGTCAGGCCATCGGTGGCCATCGCCTCGGCGAACGGCGCGAAGGTCTCCTGCACGGCGGCCGACCAGGTGGTGACGGGCCGGACCGGACCATCCGGGGCGGGGCAGGGGCCGGTGGCGAAGTCCTTCAGCTGGATACGGGTGCCGCGCGGGTGCGCGGTCTCGGGGCCGAGGGGGCATACGACCCGGGCATTGACCACGTCGTGCCTGGCAGCGAGCTTGGCGGCCAGCTCGGAGGCCTCATCCACGATGCTGTCGGGGAGCCCGTAGGCGAAGACCTTCACAGTGCCGCGTCCGCGCCGGGCCAGGGTCGGGATGAGGGTGTGCTCGGATTGGTGAACCACATCGCTGCGGAGGACTCTCTCGTCCTTTTCGCCGCCCCAGCGTCGGTCCTTGTCATAGGGAAGGAAGTCCGCGGTGTCGGCCGCTCGCAAGACGTCTTCGAAGAGGCTGACGGTCAGGGCGTCGGGGTGGACGGGACCGAGACTCGGCACGATCGGCGCGGTCAGTTGGGGCTGGAGCCAGTCCCAGCGGAAGAACATGAGCGGCACCCTAGCGGTGAGCCGGTCAGGGCTCAGGCCCCGACGCGAGTACGCCGGGGCCTGAACAGTGTTGACTGGATCGTCTCGGTCAGTGGGGGTTGTCGTCACCAGCATCGCAGGAGCATTCCGTGCTCTCCACGATCACGTCGAGGTCCTGGACGGCGGTGATCGACGCGGTCGCGACGGGCGGTGCCGCGCGGCGGGCCGAGGCCGGCGGGCCGGGGAGGATGGTCACCGGTACGGGCGGGGTCATGAGGCGTTCTCCTTGTCTCCGTGCTGGCAGTAGCTGTGCAGCGGCGCCTTCGCCTCCTGGTAGTGCTTGGCCAGGGGGCGGCAGACCCGGCAGGTGCCGGACAAGGCGCAGCCCTCGCACCCACCGGTGCGAAGCATGAGGCGGTCGGCGATGGCGCCGAGCCGGGTGAGGCCGTCGATGCCCTCGGTCATCAGGTCGATCCGGTCGTCGCGGCCGACCTTGCAGATCGAGACCTTGGCGTGAGGGTCGGCGTGGAAGAAGGTGTGTCCCGCGTTGCAGCCGGCGAACGGCTTGCGCTGCCGCAAGTGGGCGGCGGACTGGGCGAGCAGCGGCTCTCCGCCGCCGTAGATCGTGGGCGTCATGTTCGTGTACGCGTGGTTCTCGACGTTCCACTCCTCAGCGAGGGCGGCCATCTCGTCGGCCTCGGAGGCGTTGTCCTCGGTCACCACGACGTTGATACGCAGTGGCAGGCTCGCCTCGCGTGCGGCCTCCATGCCGCGTCGGAACGCCTTCCACGCTCCGCGCCGCTGGGTGAGCGCGTCGAAGGACTCCTCGCTCGCTCCGTACATACTGACGACCAGCCGGTAGGGCAGGCAGTCGCGGAAGAGCTGGAGGAGGTCCGGCCGCCAGAGCAGGGAGCCGTTGGTGGAGATGGTGAGCATCATCCCGGCCTGCCAGGCGTACCGGTAGGCACCCTGGAAGTGCGGATCCATGGTGGGCTCGCCGCCGTTGTCGCCGCTTAGCTGCGGTGTCTCTTTCAAGCCCTGCGCAAGCATTGAGGTTCGCTCAAAAGTGTTCTGTCGTTTGCAGTCGACTGTGTCTCATACCTAGAGTCGCCCGTCATGCAACAGACATTCTTCTCGGCTGATGGCTGGGAGTCCTGGGGTCTCGATGACAGGCCGGTGATCCCTGAGGGCATGCCGGTGCTCGTCGATGACGACCTGCTGTTTGAGGATGGAGGGGTACTGCGGCCGACCGTCGCCGTGAATCGGTGGCTGAGCGAGCTGCCGTCGAGTGGCTGCCCGTCACCGCGGTCGTGGCGGTACTACGCGCAGGTGTTGCGTGGATGGTTGGAGCATCTTGCCGCGCACGGGTTCGGCCCGTTTGAGGAGCGGACCCGTCTGAAGGCCGCGCTGAGTTCGTACGCGGTGTTCCGGGCGAGCGGTCCGCTGGAGCAGCGGATCGAGGCCACGACGTGGAACCAGCACATGAGCATCCTGTCCGGCTTCTACCGGTGGGCGGTGGCTGAAGGCGTCGCGTCGGCCGAGCCGTTCACCTACAAGCAGGCTCAGACGTTCTACGGCGATCAGGTACGCGAGCGGTCGGTGAACCTGGCGAACCGTCGTACCCCGAAGGCTCACGTGACGATCAAGTACCTGGAGGACGACTTCGCCGAGTTGTTCCTGCGTGCTCTGGCGGGGCTGCGGCCCGACGGAGGCGAGGACGAGGGCTTCCGCGGGAGGGAGACGGCCCGCAACGCGGCGGTCGGCCGGCTGGCGTTGTCGACTGGCCTGCGCCGACAGGAGTTCACCTACTTGCTTACGCCCGAGGTTCCGCCGCTTCCTCCCGCGCCGACGGCATTGCCGATCCCCTTCCCGGTGGCGGCCGGCATCACGAAGGGACGCAAGTTCCGCACGACCTGGATCGACTATGCGGCGCTGGCCGAAGTACACGGCTACATGGACCTGTTCCGGCCCCTCTCCGCCGAGGGTTCGTCGTGGCGTCCGCCTGCGCGATGGGGGGAGCCGCTGGTGGTGACCGAAGCGGATGCGCGAGGCGGGAGGGTCAACGGCAAGCGCACGCAGTGGGCTTCGCTGCGGCCGGTCGAGCGACGGCGCCTGGTCGCCCCCGACGGAGGCAGCATGTTGCTGGCCGTCCGGCACGACGGTGGCCCGTTCACGGCCTGGCCCACCGTCTTCGCCCGCACTTCGACGCGGATCCGCGATCGGCACGAACCCCGGTTCCCTCACGTCTTCGCCCACCGGCTGCGTCACAGCTTCGCGATGCGCACGTTGGAACTCCTGGTCGGCGGCTATTACACGCAGGCGGCGAAGCTCGTTCGCGATACGGATGCCGACGCCGCGCTGGCGCTCTACCTGAGCAAGGCCGATCCGTTGATGGTGCTGCGCGACCTGCTGGGTCACTCCAGTGTCCTCGTCACGGAAACCTATCTTCGGCGCCTGGACATGACCCGCATCTACAAGGACGCCTACGACCGGGCGGAACGCCTCTACGATCCCGCCGGCCGCGAGGCAGTCGCCCACGAGGTCGACGACGAGTTCGACGAAGACGAGGAGTGTTGATGCCCGCGCGTATCGTCGACGAGCCGCTGGGCATCGAATGCGTCCTGAGCAACGCCACCACGGTCACCTTGACCTTCGGCACGTGCCCCAATCCGGTCCTGGCCCGCGAGCTGCTCAGCGGCCTGGTCGGACTGGTCCACCCGCACGGGCGGGTCGATGCGCCCTCCACCGTGGAGATGTACGTCAACGCCGCCCGCGCGATGGTCAAGACCCTGGACGCCGACGGTTTCACGGGGTCTGCTGCGGGGCTTTCCCGGGCACGTCTCGCGGAGTACTTGTGGGGCCTGTCTCATCAGGCTGAAGCGGCCTGCCGTCGCATGCTGACCGTCTTCGATGAGGACGTACGGGTACTGCGGCCCGAGGTGCGTGAACTCGTCCGCGGCCGGGCGTTCAACCGGACCGTGGCCAGGGCACCGCTGGCTCCCTACGGAGAGCGGGAGTGGCAGCGACTGCAGGAAGCATGCCGTGCTGTGGTTCGAGAGTCCTACGCCGCTCACCAGCGGGCGCTCGCCGCCGCCGAGGACGGCCAGGATCCCCGCGAGGGTGGGTGGAGCGAACCGAACGCGCACTGGCAGCTTGTTCACCGCGGCCCGACCACCGCTGCCGAGATCGGCGCGGAGCTCGGCTGGAGCACGCCGTGGGTAAACCGGCAGATCCCCGAGCTCAGGCGGGCGACCACCGCTCTGTTCCCCGATGTCTCTGCGGCGCTGGCCTACCGGCTCCTGTTCGCCACTTACACCGGGGTCGTTCCCGACGGTGTCGACGATCTCAGCGTCGAGGGCCTGGACTGGGCCGGCGACGGGGTGGTCCTGCTCGACTACCTCAAGGGCCGCACGGCCAAGGAGAGTACGACGTTGAACCGGCGCGGCGTGCGCCTGCTGGAACAGTGGCTGCGGCACTCCGAACTGTCCCGGCGCCACGCTCCTCGCGAGTTCCGTGATGCCTTGTGGCTGCGGCACGTGCCCGGCAGCGTCGGGGGGCCGTGGCACACGACCCCCATTTCGACGTATCCGGTGCGGGCCTGGATGACCAAACACCAAGTCGTCGGCGACGACGGAAAGCCGCTCAAGATCCACGAGTCCCGCATCCGGACCACCTACCAGTCTCTGCGTGAACGGCGAAGCTGGTTCGGCAGCACCCGGGCCACCGTGGACCCGAACCACACTCCCCGGGTGGAAGGCGATCACTACCTGACCGTGACCACACCGGCCCAGAAGGACGCCGTCGAGACCATCATCGAAGAAGCTCAGGCCGACCTGCTCCGCAAATCCCGTCCGCCGCTGATCCTGACGGATGATCAGGCGGCGGACCTTGCTGGGGAACTTCCCGGGCTGGTCGCCGGGATGGACCTGGACGATTCGGCGCTTGCCGAGCTGCTCGGCGGCGAGCGCGACGTGTTCGTCGCTGCCTGCACCGATCCGCTCAGCGGCCTGCACGGTCCGGCGGGCAAGCCCTGCCCGGCACGACCGTGGATCTGCCTGCTCTGCCCATTGGCGATCTTCGCGCCACGGCACGTCCCGAATCTGCTGCGGATGAAGGCGTTCTTCTCCCGCCAGTGGAAGCAGACGCCTGCCGCCCAGTTCATGGCCGTCTTCGGCCCCTACGCGCAACGCGTCGATGAAGTCCTCGATGCCTTCCGCGCGCGTGACGCACAACTGGTCCTCCGCGCGGCCGCCACGGTGGCCGATACCGACGACGAACTGCCGCTGCTTCCCGAGGAGCGCACACAGTGATCAGACGCCACACCGCCGTGAGCACCGCGGAGCCCCCGGGCTCCGCATTCGCCGGGCTCGCTCTCTGCCCGGCGGTCGGATTCGCGCTTCCTCCCGGGCAGGCCGGGCCCGTCTTCGGGCAGGACGTCTGGGACTTCAGTCAGGTCACCGGGCTCCCCGCCTACATGAAGACGGCTGATCGAATCCTGGACTTCACCTCGATCCGCAACCCGCTCTGGCGGGTGGTCGCCAAGGAGTACGTCGCGGCCCTGATGCTCCCGGGCCATGAACGGGTCCGGGAACTCCCGAAAGCCGTCCGCACACCCCATACCGTGCAGACGTGCAACCTGAAGCTGAAGGAGGCCGCTCGGTGGCTGAACTGGCTCACCAGCCGTGGCATCTCCCGGCTCGGAGACGTAACGGAGTACCACTGCACCGCCTACGCAGCAGAACGTGCACGACGTCTCGACAAGGGCGGCGAGGTGATCGGGCAGCAGAGCCCGACCATGGCCAGGGCCGCGAACGTTGTCATCGAACTCGCCTACTACCAGGAGCTGTTCAGTACCGACCGCTATCCAGCTGACCTGCAGCCCTTCGACGGGCGCGCCGCCTCCACGGTCGCGGGCCTCCGCAGGACCAGGAACGGGGAGAACTCCACCCCCGTCGTCCCCGACGAGGTCCTGCAGCCGTTGCTCGGTGCCGCGCTCTACATGGTGCAGGTCCTCGCCCCGCACATCCTCGCGCTGCGTGACCAGGTCCGTGACCTTCAGCAGCCGGCACCGAGTCCAGAACCACGCGTCCGAGGCGTGGCCGTCCTGGAGGAAGTCGTACGCCGCCGGATCGCCGAGGCCCGGCCCCTCGACCGACTCCCGCAGGGACGTATCACCCTGCGTCTGTCCAAGGGCACGTTCGCGCCGGAGGATCCACTCCTGCAGGTGTCACTCGACTCGCTCGCCCGTGAAGCGGGACGCTCCGAATTCAACTACCGCCACCTACCGGCGCTACGTCCCGTGCTCCTGCGGGCCCTGGACGCGGTGGGAGTCGAGCAGCCATGGGGCCGGGACGCCGCCACGGTCATCCGGGCGGACGAACAAGGCGAGATCCCGTGGACGGCTCCGATTCCCGAAGATCAGGTCAGGACTCTGGAGCGTCAGCTGCGGACGGCATGCATCATCGTCACCGCGGCGGTCTCCGGGATGAGGATCAGCGAGATCGCCGAGCTCGCCGTGGGCTGCCGTCTGACCGAGGAGCCGATCCCGGGCATGGTCCGCTATCGCCTGGCAAGCAAGGTGATCAAGGGACAGCCGCTGGGCGGCACGGATGACGAGTGGATCGTCACGGAAGAGGTCCACCGCGCCGTCAAGGTCGCCGAGGATCTCATGGGCTCCGAGGAACCGGGAACCCTGTTGTTCGGGAACTTCGCCTTCAACCTGCTCTACAAACGCTTCCGTCGTTGGGTCAACGGCCCCAGCGGGCAAAGGCTCGGCCTATCTCCGATCCCTGAGCACCAGGTCAGCCTGCGTATGTTCCGCAGGACGCTGGCCGTGGCCCTGGCCTACCGGCCCGGCGGAGTGCTCGCTACCAAGATTGCTTTGAAGCATGTGTCCGTGGCGACGACGGAGGGGTACGCGAACCGGCCCGGCGGTGCTCAGTCCCGGCTCCTGGCCGAGGTCACCGCGGAGGAACAGCAACGCAACCTCGACCTGACGCTTGCCGAATACCGCAAGCACCAACAGGGGATCCAGCCCTCCGGGCCGGGCGCGAGGGACCTCGTGAAGTTCTTCGACTCGGTGGACAGCGCCCTGCACGAACAGACGAAGAAGGCCCCACACGTCGTGCTCAACGATCAGCAGATCCGCACCATGCTCTCCAAGCGGGCCTCCTCCCTCCACCTCGGCGTCGCCAACTACTGCTGGTTCACCGACCCGTCGCGGGCACTCTGCCTGAAGCTCGCCCAGACCCCGAACGCCAAGAAGCCGCTGATCGGGATGTGCGACTCCACGCGCTGCCCGCAGGCCACCCACCACGCCTGCCATCGACCCGTCTGGGCCGAGCACCAGACAACCACCAAGGTCTTCCTGGGCAACCTCGGCCGCGGACACAGAGCCGAACGCGAACGCCTGGAAGCCGACCTTGCCCGCTGCGAGCACGTCCTCGCCGAAATCGACAGCACCGCCGGAAACGGAGCCTGACATGGGACGCATCACCGATCAGGACCGCCAGCACAACGAGACGGCGATCCGCGCCGCGATGGACAGGCTACTCGCCGGGGACCTCCCCGAGGACAGCCGACGCGACCTCAAGACCCTCGCCGCAATGGCCGGGGTCACCCGCACCGGCTTCTACCCGAAGAAGAACCGTGACGGCTCCTCCCGCCCCGGCCCCTACCAACACCTCGCCGAGGAATTCAGCCGCCGCCTGCTGGCCCTCGAAGCGGCCGGCCAGATCGTCGACCCACGAGCCGCGCAGATCGATCGACTCAAAGATCACGTGGGCGAACTCAAGGAACGGGTCGCCGAACGCAACCTGCAGATCTCCGAGTTGACCGAGTTCAAGCAGCGCGCACTCTCTCGCATCGCCGCACAACACCAGGAGATCGAGCGCCTACGTGCTCAGATCGGAGCAGGGAACAAGGTCACTCCGCTACCGAGGCAGCCGGCACCAGGGACGATCGGCTCCTGCAGCTGACATCCCACGGACACGGCAGCTGAAGAACATCCGTATCTTCAGCGGTTTCTGGCGCGGCCCGAGGAACACCCGCGCTGTTCTGCCAGCGGCAGAACACCGGCCCGCCCGGACTCGACGATCACTACCGTCCAGTCTCATGACGACGATTACGACACGTACGGTCCGGTACCCGGCCGACGGTCTGACGATGATCGGGCACCTCGCGCTCCCGGCCGGTAGCGACCGCCGGCCCGCAGTGCTGCTTGGCCCAGAGGGCACGGGGCTCAGCGACGTCGAACGCCGCCGGGCCGACACCCTCGCCGAACTGGGGTACGTGGCGCTGGCCTTCGACATCCACGGCGGACGCTACTTGGGCGACCCCGAGGAGATGCTGGCCCGTTGCCTGCCGCTGCTCGACGACCCCGACCGGATGCGGAGCATCGGCCACGCGGCGCTCGATGTGCTGCGCGCCGAACCGCGGACCGACCCCGACCGGATCGCCGCCGTCGGCTACGGCACCGGCGGCGCGATCGCGCTGGAACTCGGGCGCGACGGCGCCAACCTGCGCGCGATCGGGACCGTCAACGCACTGACCACCGGCCGACCGGACGAGGCGGCGCGCATCCGCTGCCCGGTGTGGGCCGGGGTCGGGTCGGAAGACCCGATCATGCCGCCCGCGCAACGGGACGCATTCACGGCCGAGATGCAGGCCGCGGGCGTCGACTGGCGCCTCGTGGTCTACGGCGGCGCCTTGCACGCCTTCCACCACCCGCCGGTCGACCACACCGTGCTCCCCGGCGTCGGATACCACCCACGGCATGCGGAGCGAGCCTGGCACGACGTCGTCGACCTGCTCGCCGAGTGCCTGCCCGTGACGGTCTGACCGACCGGAGGATGCGTAACGGATGTTCCTCGAGCCACGACACCAAGAGGGACCGACGAGCAGCCGGCGGTCGAGGTGACCTTCCTCACGTGTTACGGTCATCGCCGCCTTCGAAAGGGACATGATGCGAGTCCTCACGGCGACACGGACGGGTCTCTCCACCCGAGACTGAAGCGACACGACCTGCGGGGGACACCGTGTCCGCGCGAACAACCGCCGGTGATCTGGAGCCAGAGGACGCCGGCCTCGCGCACGATGTCCAGCAGCCGCACCTTGTCCTCCCAGCCGAGCCCGGAGAAGGGCCGCTCGCCGAGGTAGCAGTGCTTGCAGCCGAAATTGCAGCCGAGGTTGATCTCCCAGGAGGCACGGCAATAGCCGTACGGGGACGGCTCGCGCACCAGCACTGTGCCCCGCGCGGGTCGGCCGTTCAGGTCGAGACCCCACATGCCGGCGGCAGTCTGCGCTGCCCAGGCGGGCAGCGGCTCGCCGTCGACGACGGCCTGGCGCAGACCCTCGAAGTGGCCGGCTGAGATTCGGGCGCCGGCCCTTGCTCCCGGCTTGAGGAGAAGGTGTCCGTCGAGGAACGGGGAGGCGATCAGAGCGTGGGCCATCGGTGGCCCTCCTTCGAGATCACGGAGCGGGACAGCACAAGAGACTCCTGGTGGCCGGCGCGGCAGTGGATCTCGCCCAAGCCGTTGCAGGTGCCGCAGGTCTTGCCGGACGAGTTGGCACCGCTGCCACCGCAGTCCCCTGCAGCTCTCGTTGCGAGGAGGGCGAAAGGGGCCGGGTCTGCATTCCGGCTTGAGAGTTGGGGCGAGCGACGAGGACCGTGCTGCCGTGCGGGCTTGTGATCAGCTGGGGCACGAGACCTCCTCCCGGGTGTCTTCCCAGGTGTGCTGCTCGGTGTGGTCGGCGAACAGACAGCAGCCCTCACCATCAGGCCCCGGGGCGACCACCGGGCAGTCCGGCAGCACTACCAGGTCCACCTCGGTCCTCTCCTGCCAGCGGAGCCACAGCGCGGTCCCGTACTCGCCGACGTCGTCGAGGAGGCCGTAGTGCTCACCATCGTCGTGCACGGCCAGTTGGCACTGCACAGTCCTGTCGACGTACTCGGCGGCCAACCTCTCCCGCGCTTCCCGCACCAGGTCCAGGGGCACCCGGCGCCAGTGTGTACACCGCATCACGACTCCACCCGAGAGAAGGCTCCGGAGCGTGGGGAGTGGTCCGTGCAGCGTGGACACGTGCACGGCGGAAAGCGACCAGGGTTGTCGAGGAATACCGGATTCTCGTCTTCCTGTACCTCTGTCACCTGGCCCCAAGTCCGGCCGGAGTCGCGGGAGACCCTGAGCGTCATGAGGACTCTCTGCGCAGAGCCCAGGCCCTGCGTTCGCGCATGAGCGTCCGGCTCGCGCGCCAGGGCCTCGTCTCTCGTCGTCACGACCGAACTCCTCTGTGAATCCCGCTGCTCGTCCGGGGCAACATCCAGGAAAGCGCCAGGAGTCGAGGGTCTCCACGGCATCCATGCGGCAGTCTTGACGCAGGTTCGTGCACGGGCACCGAAGATGCCGAAGCTGCAGGAAGGGGGCGCCATGGGACTGGCGGGACGACGCAGGACCCTGGGCTACAGTCAGGAGAAGTTAGCCGAGTTACTTGGTGTGGACCGCACAACTGTCGGACGCTGGGAAAGCGGCAAAGTCGCTCCTCAGCCGCCCCAGCGACGGCCCTTGGCCACCGCCCTCGAAGTCAGCCTCCAAGAGCTGGGCGCCCTCCTGGCACCGCCACGAGCCGCAGGGCACCAGTCCAGTGACCCCCCCCCGAGTGCGGGAGACCCCGACGAAATGATCCGCCGTGAATTCCTCCGCATACTGACTGTCAGCGGGGCTTTGACCACCCTGCCGGTCGAAGAGGCCGAGGCCCTCACCGAGAGCGTCCGTCGGGGGGCGCCTGCCGACTTCGCACGCATGAACAGCCATCTCTGGCAGGTTTACCAACTGGCCCGCTCCAAGGGCTCCGTGTATCCCGTCATCCGAGACCAGCTCACGACACTGAACGAGGCATTGGCGGGCCACCGTGGAAGCGCGCGGCCCCTTCTGAACGCGGCCTCCGACCTCTTCCAGTTGGCCGGCGAGGTGGCGTTCGACAGCAACCGGTACTCCGACGCAGCCGCGTCGTACTCGCTCGCGGCGTCGATCAGCAAGGACGCGGAGGCGTACGACCTGTGGGCATGCGCGCTCGTCCGCCACGCCTACGTGGACATGTCCGAGCAGCGCCACCGCCAGGCGGCGCAGATGCTCGGCGCGGCCGAGCGACTGGCCAGCCGGGGGGACAACAACCTCTCGACTCGGTATTGGGTCGCTTCCGTCCAAGCCGAGGCATACGCCGGCCTTGGCGACCTGGACGCGTGCGAGCGTGCGATGGATCAGGCTGAGACCGTCCGCGACCTCACCGCGGACAGTGTCAACGGCGGATGGCTTCGGTTCGATGGCGCGCGGCTGGCCGAGGAACGGGGATCGCGCTACGTACAGCTCGGCCGTCTCGACCTGGCGGAGAACGCCTTGAAGGATGCACTGGAGCAGACAGCCTTGGCATCCGGGCAGTCGTACCGGCGACGCGGAGCAGTGCTCACCGACCTGGCCACCATCGGCGCGAAGCGGCAGGACGTGGAGCAAGTTGTGGCGTACGGCAGGGAAGCCATCGGCCTGGCCCGAGCCTCCGCGTCCGGGTACGTCGCCCGTAGACTCCAAGCCCTGTGCGACGAGTTCGGTCCCTTGAGCCGCGATCACCGCGTGGCGGAGTTGGGGGCCGAGATCGCCGTTCTGAGCACGCCGTGACGAGAGGGGTAGGTATGTCGCAGACCGAGGGTGCACGACTGTTCCGGGAAGCCTGGGTCGCGGGAGTCGATCAGTACTTTCCGGGAGAGCCGAAGGCCGGCTACGTCACGCCGTGGGACGACACCCCGCAGTGGGAGCGCGAGGCGGCGGGCTCTGTCTACGAGCAGGTCCGCCATTTCGTCGAGATCAGCGGCGGCACCACGGCACGGCTGTCCCGCGAGCAGAAGAGCCGCTTCGTCGCGACGTGCTGGACGGCCCAGATGTTCAAGCACTTCGAGGACCCGAAGCCCGGCTACGTGGCCGACTGGTCCGACCTCCCGTCTTGGCAGCAGGAGACCGACGCCGACATCTTCGAGGCCATCGAGAAGGAACTGAGCTGATGGCCGCCCCGCCGAGCTTCCTTACGGCGGGGCTTCTCATGCTGGAGCCGTGCTTGCCTTCTGCTGCGCGGTGGTCGGTGGCCTTCTGATCTTGGGGTCCTTGGGTGAACTCGGCTGACAGGACGTCAGGCGATTGATCACCTCGACCCATCACTCGCCCTGGCAGCAGCCCACCTCCGCCACACTCGGCCCGCACCCTCCGGCCGGCCCTCCTCCCATCTCAGAGTTCTGAGTCCCCCGGCCGGCCACCCGCGCCCCCGGAACGTCCGAGTTCTCCGGCTCGCCGTCCTGCTCCGCCTGGCCCTGGGCCTGAACCTCCCGGCCGGGAAGGCGTCCTCTGTCCGACAGGTTTCCGGAAGCAGCGGCCCTCTCGCGCGGGGGCTCCCAAGGGCCTCCGCCTCCCCACCCGCGCAGGGTGTGGCTTGATGAGGTGGAGAAATCTTTAACAGCCTCGTCCCACCGGTTCGTTCACGGTTTTGCCTGGAACCCGACGCCGTCTTGTCGCTCAGCACAGAAGCTGATCTGATTCTTGGAGGCGTTACGTCGGCAATGGAGGGCAAGAATGGACAACTTGGAGGTATCCCCATGGAAGCGGTACGGGCACAACAGGCTCTACGTGCGTGTCGTCGGCGGTGAAAGCGTCGCCTGGTGCGACCTAAAATCTGGGCACATTGAAATACTCGACGTGTCGTACCGGAGGCAAGTTTTAGATGCGCTGGCTCCTTATCTGACCAACGTCGAACCTCCCGCCGCCTCCGAATTCCTGGCAGTTGAAGGATCCTCCCGCCCAGCTCCGGACGACGACCTTGCGTGGAACCGACCGGGCGCACAGTTACTCCGCCACCTGGAGGATGCCCCTTCTTGGTTTGCCCGACTACTCATGCGCTTGCTTGGGCAGGAAGATGAAAGCGCCCCATGGCGTAAGGGTCTCGCCGGAGAGAAGATCGTCGGTGCTGAGCTCGATCGGCTCAGGTCCCGAGGCTGGATGGCGCTGCACTCAATTCCCCTGCCAAGTGGTGCAGACATAGATCACTTACTGATTGGCCCCGGCGGCGTTTTCTGTTTGAACACGAAGAATTTCTCCGATGCCCGAGTCTGGGTGGGAGACAACGCGGTGAAGGTTAATGGTGGCTCCGGGCATCCATACCTGCGGAACAGTAGAAACGAGGGTCGCAGAGCGTCGACGACACTGGCGAGGGCCTGCGGCGTCGCGATCTCGGTGACACCCGTATTGGTCTTCGTTTCTCCGGCGAAGCTCGACGTCGTCCCATCGCTGCATGATGTGCAGGCAATCAAACATCGAGACCTCTCATCCTTTCGGAAGAAAAGAGGAATTCTCCGCCCGGAAGAGATCGAATTGGTATATTCTGCCGCGCGCATCCGTCACACGTGGGCAATCACATGACCACTCGCACGACACTTTCGTGATACTCGCTCCGGCGGGCGTCGCCTCATGCGGGGGTCCGGCGCAGTACCAGGGTGAGGAAGCCGAAGCTCTCGCGGTACGCGCTCAGCCACTGCGAGCGGTGAGTGGAGGCGACGTCCAGGATCTCGGCGCTGTCCGGGTCCTCCGGGTGGTCCAGCGCCCAGGCCGCCAGGGATCCGGTCCAGCACCACTCGAAGTCGTCCAGTTCCTGGCGTGTGCTGAGGTGCCCGAAGACCGGGGTCCAGCCGTGGGCGGCGACCCGGTCCATGGTGGTCGCCAGGTCCTCGTACTCGCCCAGCAGCGCGCGGGCCTCGGTGCTGGGCTCGCGCTCCCAGTAGGCGTCGCCGACCAGGACGCGGCCGCCCGGGGCGAGGTGCCGGCGGGCGGCGTCGAGGGTGGGCAGGAGGCCGCCGAAGGCGTGGGTGGCGCCGACGCTGAGCACCGCGTCGAAGAGGTGGGGGGACGTGAACTTGGCGGCGTCCTCGTGGTGGAGGACGAGCCGTTCCCCCACCCCCAGACCGGCCGCCTCCTTACGGGCCCTGGCCAGCGACGGGGCCGAGGTGTCGACGCCCTCGGCACTCACTCCCGGATGCGTGGCCAGGGCGCGCAGCAGCCAGGCCGCCTCGCCGCAGCCGAGGTCCAGCACGCGTTCGCCGCCCCGGTCCACGGTCCGCCGGAGCAGCCGGCGTACCGACTCGTCGTCGAGGGGGCTGTTGATGGGGTGGTCGGTGTGGGACAGCCGGGAGATCTTTTCACGGTCCATGGCGCGCAGCCTGACAGCGTGGAACGACGGTCGCATCCCTTTTCCTTGCCGGTCCCGTGGTCCGGTGGTTCCCCTGCGGGTCTCGCCGTTCCCCTGCGGGTCTCGCCGTTTCCCTGCGGGTCTCGCGTTTCCCTCCGAGTCCCGCGTTTCCCTCCGAGTCCCGCGGTTTCCCGCGGGCCCGTCAGTGGGAGGGCGTCAGACGGTGGCCAGCAGCAGATCCTCGCCGGTCGACGGGCGGAGGCCGTCGCTCCGGTCGGCGAAGTAGCGGTGGGCGAGGTCCGTTCCCGGTACGTGTTCCACGGTGCGGAATCCGGCGTCCCGGGCCAGCGCCAGCATCTCCCCCGGGGTGAAGAAGCTGACGAACGGCGTTCCGGACGCGCGCGCCTGTGGCGCGGTCGCCTCCAGGGCGGGGCGGTCGGCGGGGTCGAGGAGTTCGGCCGGCAGCAGGAAGGTCAGGGCGAGCGTCGAGCCGGGGGCGAGCCCGGCGAGCCGGCGCAGGGTGGCCGCGGTGGCGTCCCGGGTGAGGTACTGGGTGACGCCGGCCGAGGCGACGACCGCCGGCAGCCCGGGGTCGAAGCCGGCGGCGGACAAGCGGCTCCACCAGTCCTCGTTCGCCTCGAAGTCGACCGGTACCAGCCGCAGCCGGTCGGGGACCCCGTATCCCAGCTCGATCAGGCGTCGCCGCTTCCAGCGCTGGGCGCCCGGCCGGTCGATCTCGAAGACGCGCAGACGGGCGGCGAGTTCGGGTCTGCGCTGGGCGAGGGTGTCCAGGCCGGCCCCCAGGACGACGTACTGGGTGACGCCGTGGCCGGTCCGTTCCGCGACCAGGTCCTCGATGAAACGGGCGCGCGCCACGATGGCCGCCCGGAATCCGCTGGTGGCGCTCGGGTCCATGTCCGGGCGGCGCCGCCAGTCGTCGTCGGGGCCGGCCAGGCGCAGGCCGATCTCGTCCTCGAACACAGGGGGCGGCGGGTCCGCCTGTACGTGCAGTGCCCGCCAGAGGGCGACCCGTACCGCGCTGCTGTCCGGTGCCGCGTTCGCCTCGTCCGTCCCGTTCGGCGGGCCCTCGGCGTCTGCCGCGTTCTGGTCTTCGGCCATGTGTGTTCTCCTCGCGCTCGGTCGGTCCTGGCCGGATGGCCGGATTCTGGGGGCTCCGCCGGGGCGCGAGGGGCGTGTCGCGGTAGTGCGGCGGAGGTGTGCGTCCGTATGGCGGAATGGGTTTTCTGTTGCACCTGTGTTGTATCTATGATGCGTGCATGCCGCCCGTCCCCGCTCCCGCCGTCCCCATCAAACAACCTCCCGCCGCCGACCGTGTCTACAGCCATGTCAAGGAAGCCGTACTCGAACGCCGTTACGAGGGCGGGACGCTGCTCACCGAAGGCGAGCTGGCCGAGGCGGTCGGCGTGTCCCGTACCCCCGTGCGCGAGGCCCTGCTCAAGCTGGAGGTCGAGGGGCTGATCAAGCTCTATCCGAAGAAGGGCGCGCTCGTGCTCGCCGTCTCCGCGCAGGAGATCGCGGATGTCGTCGAGACCCGGCTGCTGGTCGAGGAGTTCGCCGTACGGAAGGCGGTGCCCGCGTCCACGGCGTTCCTCGCGCGGCTGGAGGAGCTGCTGGACGAGCAGCGGCTGCGGGCCGAGGAGGGGGATCTCGGGGCCGTCGCCGTGTCCGACCGGAGCTTCCACGCCGAGATCGTCCGCAACGCGGGCAACCAGATCCTCTCCAAGCTGTACGACCAGCTCAGGGACCGGCAGTTGCGGATGGGGGTCGCCGTGCTGGAGGCGCACCCCGACCGGATCGCCAAGAACGTCACCGAGCACGCCGAACTCCTCGACGCCATCAGGGCGGGCGACGCCGACGGCGCCGCCGCCTGTGTGCGCCGCCATGTCAGCCGGGTCAAGGTGCTGGTCCGGGGTACGGACCGGTGAGCGCCGCCTCCGTCACCCTGCCCGGCGATCCGCCCGGCGGCCGGCGCGCCACCTGGATGTGGGGCATCGGCGTCGCCGTCTACTTCGTCGCCGTCATCTTCCGTACGAGCCTGGGCGTGGCAGGTCTCGACGCCGTCGAGCGCTTCCACATCAACGCCTCGGCCCTGTCGACGTTCTCGATCCTCCAGGTGCTCGTGTACGCGGGCATGCAGATACCCGTCGGCCTGATGGTCGACCGGCTGGGCACGAAGAAGGTGCTCACCCTCGGCGTCGTGCTCTTCACCGTCGGCCAGCTCGGCTTCGCGCTCTCGCCCTCGTACGGCACGGCCCTCGCCGCCCGCGCGCTCCTCGGCTGCGGCGACGCGATGACCTTCATCAGCGTGCTGCGGCTGGGCACCCGCTGGTTCCCGGCCCGGCGCGGGCCGATGATCGCCCAGGTCGCCGCGTTGTTCGGGATGGCGGGCAACCTCGTCTCCACCATCTTCATCTCCCGCACCCTGGGCTCGCTCGGCTGGGCCGCGACGTTCGCCGGCAGCGCCCTGGCCGGGGTGGTCGTCCTCGTCCTGCTGCTGCTCTTCCTCAAGGACCACCCGGAGGGGCACGAGCCGCCGCCCGCCGAGCACGCGGGCGCCGCGTACGTACGGCGGCAGATCGCGGCGTCCTGGCGCGAGCCCGGCACCCGGCTGGGGATGTGGGTGCACTTCACCACCCAGTTCCCGGCGATGTTCTTCCTGCTGCTCTGGGGGCTGCCGTTCCTCGTCGAGGCGCAGGGCCTGTCCCGGGCCGTCGCGGGGGAGCTGCTGACCCTGATCGTGCTCTCCAACATGGTCGTCGGGCTGGTGTACGGCCAGGTCATCGCCCGCCACCACGCGGCCAGGGTGCCGCTCGCCCTCGGTACGGTCGGGGCGACCGCGCTGGTCTGGGCGGCGATCGTCCTGTACCCGGGCGACCACGCGCCCATGTCGCTGCTGGTCACGCTCTGCGCGGTGCTCGGCGCCTGCGGGCCCGCGTCGATGATCGGCTTCGACTTCGCCCGGCCCGCGAACCCGCCCGAGCGTCAGGGCACGGCCTCCGGAATCGTCAACATGGGTGGTTTCACCGCCTCGATGACGACGCTTCTCGCGGTCGGTGTCCTGCTGGACATGACCGGCGACAACTACCGGATCGCGTTCTCGTCCGTCTTCGTCCTCCAGACGGTCGGGATCGCGCAGATCCTGCGGCTGCGTTCGCGGACCGCCCGGCGCGAGCGCGAGCGGCTGGTGGCGAGCCGGGTGGAGGCCGTGCACGTACCCGTCTGAGCCCTGAGTCCTGAGCCCGCGTGGGCAACCGGTGCGGGTGCCGGTGCCGGTGCCGACCGCGCGGGCCTCTGCCCTACGGGGTGACGGCGAAGTTCCGCAGGATCGCCTCCGCGAGCTCCTGGTCGCCGTCCACCTTCAGCCGGTCCTCCACCGCCGCCGCCCGCACCCGTCCGCACGCCAGCCGGAAGTACGTCTCCCAGTCCGTCGCGAGCGTGACGACGGGGCCGAGCGAGGGCGAGCCGTCGACCGAACCGCGGCCGTCCGCGTTCACCCGTACGGTACGGAGGAACTCCAGCGGGCCGCTCACATCGATGACAACCGCCGAATTCGGCGGCGCGCCCGCGTCCTTGGCGACGACCTTAGGCAGCGCGGCCAGCAGCACGTCACGGGCGACCAGGGCGCCGGGGGAGTCCAGGTTCCCCGGCCTGTTCAGCGCGGAGCGCAGATCCTGCTCGTGCACCCAGATGTCGAACGCCCGCATCCGCATGGCGGTCTCCAGCGTCTGCTCGGCGCCGAGCGGCGCGCGGACCAGGGTGTCGGGCGCGCGGGTCTCGTTCCGCAGCTGCCGGTTGCGGCGGATGATCGTGTACTCCAGCTCGGCGGTCATCTCCGGCGCGGTGTGGTGGCGCCGCACATCGACCTGCATCTCCATGTAGCGGGTGTGGTCGTCCCGTACGTGATAGAGGTCGCGGGGCAGCGAGTGGATCGGCCGCGGGTCCCCGAGCATCTCGCAGTCCAGACCGATGACATGCGAGACGATGTCCCGCACGGACCAGCCGGGGCACGGGGTGCGCCGGTTCCATTCGCCCTCGACGAGCGGCTGCACCAGCTCGGCTATGGCCTCGATGGAGTGGGTCCAGGCATCGGCGTAGTTCTGAAGGCTGGGATGGACGGTCACGGGACCCCTCGGCGGTTCTGCGGTACGCGGGCTGGCGGGCGGCTGCGGGCTGCGTGGGAGGTTCGGCAGCTAAGTTACGCTGCCCGATGGCACCCCGGCAGTGCTTTCGTGTGACGATCGTAGGCCCGTGTTGACGGCTCGAATGCCAGCACGGTGGTACTGTGCGCGCTTCGCCGGTCCGGAGCACGGTCGATCCGGACGAATCGGCCGGATCCCTCGGGCGGCGCGCTGCCACGCCGGTACGGGAAGAACGCGCCGCCGAGCGACAGCGGCTCCCCGTGGTCCCGCAGTACGGGCGGCCCGGCGCCGCGGCCTCCGGACGCAGGTGGTGCGGGTGGGAGCGCCGGTCCGGGAGTGGCACCCTTGAACCATGAACGACGCGACCCCCGCCCCCGCCCGCCGCGCCCGCGTGCGCGCCCCCGAACTGATCGGCAAGGGCGGCTGGCTCAATACGGGCGACACCTCCTACACCCTGGCCGACCTGCGGGGACACATCGTCATTCTCGACTTCTGGACGTCCTGAACCATTGAGGGAACTCCAGATAGGGTGAGGCCGTGCATCACCACACCATCGCTGACCTGTACCTACGCCTGTCGCTGGACAGGGAGGGAAAGACAGCGATCGACCGCCAGGAAGCGGATTGCCGCGCGTGGGCGGAGCGCAACGGCATCACGGTTCGCAAGGTCCATATCGACCGGGGGCGGTCCGGGTACAAGAGCGTCAGCCGGAAGGGCTTCGACGCTGCGGTCGCCGCTGTGACGTCGGGAGTCGTCGGCGTGCTGATCGTGTGGAAGCTCGACCGGTTGAGCCGCAAGGGAATCGGTGAAGTCGGCAAGGCGGTGGACGACTTCAGCCGTGTGGGCGGACGGCTCGTGTCCGTCATGGACGGTCTCGATACGGCGAACGACAGCGCCCGCGTCACCATCGCGCTCCTCGCTGAGCTTGCCCGCAACGAGTCCCGGAACCTGGGCATGCGTGTCAGCAGCGCGAAGCGGTTCCTGCGTCAGCGTGGTCAATGGATCGGTGGTCAGCCCCCGTACGGGCTCAAGGTGGACCCGGACACCAAGAGGCTTGTGCACGACCCGGAGACGGCCGTGTACGCGCGTCTGATCGCCGACGAAGCGCTCTCGGGGAAGGCGCTCGTCCATGTGGCGCGCTTTCTGAATGAGCACGGGATTGAGTCGTCGCGTGGTGGGAAGTGGAATTCGTCCAGCGTGATGCAGTTGCTTCGCGGACCCGCTTTCGCAGGTCTCATGCCTCAGACCACGTACGAAGAGGCGGCGGACGGAACTCGGAAGTACGGATCGAAGGTCATTCCGTACCGCGATCCCGAGACGCTGGACACCGTGAGCATCGGTGAAGGCATCATCACGGTGGGCGAACGCGAACTCATCATCAGGCAGCTTGAATCCCGCACCTTCCCGCTTGCCGGAAAGCGCCACGGACACAAGCAGGGGAAGGCTCTCCTCACTGGGATTGCCCGCTGTGGTCTGTGCGGGGCGCGCATGAGCCAGGCGGGAACGTCGTATGCGTGCTCCTCAAACCGGATGGGACGTGGCTGCCCCGGAGTCACCGCGATGGTCGAGAGCCTTGATACCTATGTGAGCGATGCGTTTCTGTGCCGTCTTCCCGCACTTGAGCCTGACGACGACCTTCTTGCCGTCATCGCGGAGCGCTGGGTGAAGCAGGAAGACCCGGAAGTGTTCGCGAAGCGCGATGCGATCGAGGCGGAGATCAGGGAAGAGGAAGCACGTCTCGCCGACCTTGAGGAAGCTCGTTATGTGCGAGGGGAGTTCAGCGGACCGGACGCCATCGACCGGTACAACAGGCTTGCGGGAAGGCTCCGAGGGCGTATCGAGGGGTTGCGCATCGGTCTTGCCGAGATGCCCGCACCGACCATCGATATAACCCCACTGCTGGACGGGGAACTTCTCCGAGAAGCGTGGAAAGCCAGCGATACGGCGGGGCGGCGGGAACGGCTCCGGCTCGCGATGGACTCCGTGTCCGTCAGCAAGGGGCGACGGGGGGCGCGGTTCGTCGGTCATGAGCGCTGTGACATCGCGTGGGCGGACCATTCGGGGGACTTGGGGGCGTAAGCCCGCCCTGGCGCCGTTCGCGGCCCGTTGCCGATCTCTCCGGTGGCGGGCCGTTCGGCGTTCCTGGGGGCGCGTGCGGCTCAGGGTGGTGGCGGAATGACGAATGACGGTTTGGAGTCCGGTCTCCGTTCTAACGTCAGAGAGGTTTGTTTTTGTTGCTCTCTCTTCACCTAAACAGCGTGTGAGCTGGCGTTTTTTTAGTCTCTGAGATCACCTCTTGGGTGGTTGCCGGGTCACCTTGGTCACCTGTCTTGGTCGGTGATCGGTCAGACAGCGGGGATGATGTGGCTTCAATATCTCTCTGTGGGGGGTTTGGGGATTTTGAGTAAGTACATAGCTGACACGTCGGCACGCGATGCGCTGGAAGCGGCGGCACGGTGCGCCGACGGGGCGAGTGGGCCGGTGCCTTTCGTGTGGTCGGGGGCGCAGTGGACGACGCCGGGCGGAGAGTGGCGGGACTGGCCGCTGATTCGGCGGGGCATGGGTGAGTGGCTGCGCGGTCTGGCCGATGCGCTGGACTCCGAGGAGGTGAACGAGGGACGTCGTAGGGCGCTGCGTGACCGTTTGGAAGCGGCTCGGGACGCGCTGCCCGATGCGGCCACCGAAGAGGAGGAGGAACGCCTCTTGGTCTCCCTGGGGGCACTGCGTCAGCAACTGGACTCCATCCCCGCCCCTGCCGGCGTTGCGCCCGGCGTGATCCATCGTGTGCGCGACGTGGCGTCGGAGATCGAGTCGGCGTCCGACGGGCGTGCGACTCAACTCCTTTCGCTGGCTTCACAGTTTGATGCTTTCCGGGCGTCGCTGAGTGATCCGGCAACCTGGGTGCGGAACCTGGGCGCTGCGCCTCACGGCATGCATGTGCGTACCTCTGTGGTGTGGGAGGCGTTCGTCACGGCTGAACCCGTCTTGGCCCGCTCGTTGGGCACAGTCACAGGCAAGCGTGCCTTGTTTGCCGCCATGGACAAGCGCTTTGGCGCGCGCCGGAAGCTGTCGGGGTATGAGGGTTGGCGGGGCGTCGCCCTGCCTGCGTGACCCCCAGGCGGGGGCCCCCTTCCCTGCTGCACCCTGAACGTGTGGGAGGGGAATTTCTCGCATGGTTTATGAGACGGTCCGCCGAACGCTCCCAGGGGGCTGGATCGGCGTTCAAAACCCGTCTCAAAACCTGCCGCAAGCCCTTGTTGTTCTGAGACGAGTTATGAGACGGTCTCCTCATGGACACGAACACGGGGCACCTCATCGGATACGCGCGAGTCTCAGGGGACGACCAGGAGGCGCAGTTGCAACTTGACGCTCTCATGGAAGCGGGTTGCGCCCGGGTTTTCACCGACAAAGCGAGCGGGAGGAACACGGAGCGCCCGGAGTTGACGGCCGTTCTCGACTATGTCCGCCCCGGAGACACCTTGTGCGTGTGGAAGCTGGACCGGTTCGCGCGGTCGCTGATCGACCTGGTGAACATGGTGGACGCTCTTGCCGCGCGGGGTGTCGGGTTCAAGGTGCTCACGGGGGCGCTGGCGAGCATCGATCCAAACACTCCGGATGGCCGTCTCATGCTTCAAGTCGTGGGTGCGATGGCGGAGTTCGAGCGGTCGTTGATTCAGGAGCGGACGCGTGCGGGTCTCTACGCTGCCAAGGCTCAGGGGCGTACGGGTGGGCGTCCGGTCGTGATGGACGCTGACAAGCTTGCCGCCGCCAAGGCGCGCCGTGCGAAGGGGGAGAGCGTCACGGCGGTTGCCAAGGCGGTGGGTGTGTCCCGGGCGACGTTGTACCGGGCGCTTGCCGACGCGGAGTGATCCGACCAGACCTGAGAGGCCGTCTACCCGTGGTGGTGGGCGGTCTTTCTCGTGTCCGGACCCGAGGGGGATCGTGTTCAAAGTTCAGGTGAAGCGTTGGCTGGCGATCCCTGCTCCAGCTCGGAACGCGCGCGCTGGGTGTAACGCCTTTTTCCGCCCCACTATCTCGCTGACCTGTGGAAACGCTGTCAGATGGGTTCGAGGAAGGCGCAGTTGAGGGGTGGGGAGTGCCCCGAACTCCCGGTTATGGCACCGCTAGTACTCCAGTGCGGTTTCGTGATCTATCCAGCGGGTTCGTCGGCGGACCGCCGTTTGTAGTGGCTGCGTCGGGCTGTTGCCTGGTGGCGTCT